>JPGV01000016.1 GCA_000724175.1 [Candidatus Thermochlorobacteriaceae] bacterium GBChlB
GTCAAAATTGAGCTGCCGCCAGCATATACGTTTAATCAGCGAGATAAACTGCTCTCCATTCTCTACGCCTTAACTGAAGGGTTATCAAACGCCTTAAACATTGCTCGCACCGACCTTGACGGTTGCTTGTATTTCAGCAATCAACAATCGGCATTGGTCATTTACGACAATGTGCCGGGCGGCGCAGGACACGTCAGACGCATCACCGATGAGGACGGCGTGATTGAAGACATGCTCCAAGAAGCCTACAAATTGGTGAAGAATTGCACGTGCGGCGGCGAAAGTGGTGATGCAGCGTGTTATGCGTGCTTGCAGAACTACAACAACCAATTTTACCACGACGAGTTGAAGCGCAGATATGCAATTGATTTTTTTTGAACGGTTACTTCAACCAAATTTGTAACTTGAAAACAATTTTTCACGATTTTCAAATGCAACCGCACGAAACTCAACAATCGTATTTGCTTGAAGAATACTTCGCGCTCGATGCGGCAACGGTCGATGTCAAGCATGAATTTTTCGGCGGCGACATTTTCGCCATGGCGGGCGAGCACCCGAGGCATAACACCGTTTGTGCAAACCTGATTCGGGAAATCGGAAATCAAATCATCGCACGCAGAAAGCCGTGCCGCGTTTATACCAGCGACCAGCGCGTGAAGTCGGGCGAAAAAATAAACGGGCGCGTCGGATACTCGTATCCCGATGTCAGCGTCGTTCGCGGCACGCCGCAATTCTCGACCGACAACTCGCCAACGCTACTCAATCCGATGCTTGTCGTTGAAGTGCTTTCCGACTCGACGCGAAATTATGACGGCGGCAAAAAATTGGGCTACTACATCGCCAATCCCGACATCACCGACATCCTACTCGTCGACTATGAATTTGTGAGCATTACGCACTTCCGACGCGCCGCACAGCCCCAAGCCATCGGCGGCGACTGGATTCTTCGCACTTATCAAACGCTTGAAACCAACTTGCTCATTGCGTCGCTCGAGCTTGAAATTGCTATATCCGAAATTTATCGGGACGTTGATTTTACCCAAACAGCGAGAGAATGAAGAAAACCTACTTTTTCAGCGATGTGCATTTCGGCTTGCAAGAGCGGCGCATCGAGACCGCCAAAGTTGATTTGATGCTTTCATTGCTCGACCAAATCGGGCGCGAGGGCAAAAAACTCTTTATGGTCGGCGATATTCTCGATTACTGGATGGAATACAAGCACGTCGTGCCAAAAGGACATTTCAGATTTTTCGCCGCGTTGGACAGTCTTGTTCGACGAGGCATTGAGGTCGTCTATCTCGCGGGCAATCACGATTTTTATTTGGGAAAATACTTCGATGACGAACTCGGCGTGAAAACGCACTACGGCGCGTGGCAAGAAACGATTGACGGAAAGAACTTCTACATCATTCACGGCGACGGCGTCGGTCCGGGCGACACCGGCTACAAGATTTTCAGAAGCGCGGTGCGCAATAATTTCAACCTCGCGTGGTATCGATGGTTTCACCCCGATTTGGGCGTCGGCGTGATGGACTACCTGTCTAAACTCTCGCGCAAACACACCTATGCCGAAAAAGACTACGGCGAAAAAGAGCGCCTCATCGTCTTCGCCAACGAAGAACTTGAAAAAGAACCGTTTGACTATTTCGTATGCGGGCATCGGCATATTGTTAAACTGCATCGCTTGAAGAACGGCAAAAGTTTTTATGTTAATTGCGGCACGTGGATTGGCGGCATGCCGACCTACGCCGTTTTTGATGGAACGGAAATGAAACTGATGAAAGCCAAAACAAACGACGTCTTATTTGCCGAACCGCCGTCGCCGCTCGTTGGTGCGATGTAGCGATTAGCTTTTGGATTATCAGCAATTCTCGCTTAGATTACCTCCCGCATGTGTATCGGCGTTCCGCACATTTTACAGTTTCTTCAATGCGTTTTTTGCAAGGAGTATGGAACAAGCAGAGCGTCCGCATCTCGAGTCTGGTTTTCTCAAGAACCTCAGGTATGATTTACCCGCGAGTGTGGTGGTGTTTCTCGTCGCCTTGCCGCTGTGTTTGGGCATTGCGTTGGCGTCGGGCGCACCGCTGTTTTCGGGCATCATCGCAGGCATCATTGGTGGGATTGTCGTTGGCATTCTCTCTGGTTCTGAACTGAGCGTGAGCGGGCCGGCAGCAGGCTTGGCGGTTATTGTCGCCAATGCAATTCAGGCGCTTGGCTCGTTTGAAGCGTTTTTGGTTGCTGTGATGCTCTCGGGTATCTTTCAAATCGGGCTTGGATTTCTGCGCGCGGGCGTGCTGGCGGACTATGTGCCGACGAGCGTCATCAAGGGAATGCTGGCCGCCATCGGCATCGTGATTATTCTCAAACAAATTCCGCACGCGCTCGGTCGGGACGACGACTTCGAGGGCGACTTAGAATTTCTCCAACATGTCAATAAAGAAAGCACGTTCAGCCAAATCGTGCTGGCGATTTACTCTGCAAGTCCCGTCGCCATTCTCATCAGCACGGTGTGCTTGGCGATTTTGGTCTTTTATGAAACGGCGGCGGCGAAGTCGTCAAAAGTGTTAAGCCTGATTCCCGCACCGCTGTTGGTGGTGGTCGTCGGCGTGATCATCAATGAATCGTTTGTTGCCGCATCGTCGGACTATGCGCTCAGTGCCGCCGATGGGCATTTGGTCGCGCTGCCTGTGTCGCAAAACCTGACGGAATTTTTTACGCAATTTACACTGCCGAATTTTTCAGCGCTGGCGCAAAAACAGGTGTGGATTGTCGGTCTAACCATCGCCGTCGTTGGCAGCATTGAGACGCTGCTCTCAGTTGAGGCGGCCGACCGTCTCGACCCGTTCAAACGGCTTTCCGCGAACAACCGCGAACTCAAAGCGCAGGGCGTCGGAAATTTTATATCGGGCTTGCTGGGCGGGCTGCCGGTGACGTCCGTCATTGTGCGCAGTTCGGCAAACGTCTATTCAGGCGCACGCACACGCACATCGGCAATCGCGCATGGGGTCTGGATGTTTCTTGCAGCAATGCTCATTCCCTCGCTGCTCAATCGTATTCCGCTGGCCTGCCTTGCGGCGATTTTGCTCTCGGTCGGCTACAAGCTTGCCAGTGTCAAGCTGTTTAAGAAAATGTATGCCGCTGGCTTTGAACAATTTCTGCCATTTATAGTTACAGTCGTCGCCATCATTTTCACCGATTTGCTCGTCGGTGTCAGCATTGGCGTTGTCATCGGCGTGTTCTTCATCGTTCAAACAAACCGACAATCTGCCATTACACTCGTGCGGCAGGACAATTACTATTTGATGCGCTTCAACAAAGACTTGTCGTTCATTCACAAAGCCGAGTTGAAAGCTAAACTCATGGCGATTGAAGACAACTCTATTGTTTTGATTGATGGCGCCAGAGCAATCTACATTGACAGCGACATCTACTCGGTCATTGATGATTTCCGAGAGGCGGCGGAATACCGCAACATCACGGTCGAGGAAAAAGAATTAGATTCAAAAGCGCTCTTTTATTTTCAGCACAAGGCAACCAATGGAATCATACAAAAAACTGCTGCTCGCAAACAAAGCGTGGGTTAAAGAAAAGCTCGATGTGCGCTCCGACTACTTCGAGCGCATGGCGCAAGAGCAAACGCCGGAGTTTCTCTGGATTGGCTGCTCCGACAGCCGCGTGCCAGCAGGCGACATCACAGGAACGCAGCCCGGCGAAATGTTTGTGCATCGCAATATCGCTAACCTTGTGGTGCATACCGATTTCAACATGCTCAGCGTGTTGCAATATGCCGTCGATACGCTCAAAGTCAAACACATCATCGTTTGTGGGCACTACGGCTGCGGCGGCATCAAGAACGCCGTTACGCATAAAAATTTCGGGCTGCTCAATAAGTGGCTGCGCCACATCAAAGACATCTATCGGTTTCACGCCACCGACTTGGAGCGCATTCCAAACAGCGAAGAACGCATCAATCGCTTGGTCGAGCTTAATGTGATTGAGCAAGTCTATAATTTGGCGGAAACCTCCATTGTTCAAAACGCTTGGCAAACCGAGTGCCGACCGCTGCTGCACGGCTGGGTCTATGACCTCAAAACGGGCTACCTGAAAGATATGTTGATGCTAACACCCGACTCGAAAATCGAAGACATTTATCGATTTGATTTTGAGAATGTCAAGGCCGTAAAGCCTGCATTTCTGCAATACAATGGGAACAGTAACGAGTGAGATGCGGTCGAGAGAACACCCTCAGTGGTAACCTATGTTGACCCTCGACAAAAAAAACATTAGATTCGCGCCGCATTGAACCTTTCATCAATTCAAACTGCGCTCAACTTTGTCCGCAAAAAAACTCAAACTTGGACTTCCCAAAGGCAGCCTTCAAGACGCCACGCTCGATTTATTTGCCAAAGCAGGATTTCATTTTTCAATTCGGGAACGCTCGTATTTTCCGTCTATCGACGATGACGAACTCGAAGCCATTTTAATTCGAGCGCAGGAAATGGCGCGCTATGTCGAAGACGGCGCATTTGACTGCGGCCTAACCGGAAAGGATTGGATTATCGAGACGGGCGCAAAGGTCGTCGAGGTCGCTGACCTTGTCTACTCCAAAGCCTCAATGCGTCCAGTGCGCTGGGTGCTTGCTGTGCCGGAAAACTCGACCATCACATCGGCGAAAGACTTACAGGGCAAGCGCATTGCAACCGAAGTCGTGAACATCACCAAAGCCTATTTGCGAAAGCACAAGGTTAAGGCTGATGTAGAGTTTAGCTGGGGCGCGACCGAAGTCAAACCGCCTGACCTTGCCGACGCCATCGTCGAGGTAACCGAAACGGGCAACTCACTTCGCGCCAATAAGCTGCGCATCGTCGAAACGATTCTCGAATCGAACACGAAGTTCATCGCCAACAAAGCTGCGTGGAACGACAAGTGGAAGCGTGAGAAGATTGAAAACATGGCGATGCTGCTTGCAGGCGCCATCAACGCGCAGGGCAAGGTCGGCTTGAAGTTCAACATTCGCAAAACTGACTTCGACCGCGTCGCGCCGACGCTGCCCGCCTTGCGCAACCCAACGGTGGCAAGCCTTTCCAACGCCGAGTGGGTGGCGGTTGAAATTATCGTCGAGGAAAAAATCGTGCGCAAAATTATTCCTAATTTGAAACGCGCAGGCGCAGAAGGCATCTTTGAGTATGAAATCAACAAGCTGATTTATTGAGCGCGCGTCGGTCGAGGCATCTGCAAAAAACACGTGAGAAATCACAGCGAAGATTCCTATATTTCCCTCATACGAAATGAACAAATCTCACCGACAAAGCCCGCCTAAGCAACGGGCTTCAAAACACTGACGACTGTGGCTGACCAACCGAAATCTCGGGGCGAGACCGAACAGCGGCTGATTCGAGTTGCCGTCATTACGGTAAGCGACCGCGCCTATCAGGGCATCTACAAAGATGAATCTGGTCCAAAAGTCGTTGCCGCATTTCCCAAAGACCTCTATGAGGTCGTTATTGCGAAAATCGTCCCTGACGAAGTGAGAGCGATTTCATCAGAGCTGGCACGGTGCGCCGATGTCGAGCGCGTCGATGTGGTAGTAACAACGGGCGGCGCGGGCTGCTCGGTTCGAGATGTAACACCAGAAGCAACTGCGGCGGTGATTCAGCGCGAAGTCATCGGCTTTTCCGAAGTCATACGGCTGGCGAACCGCGATAAAAATCCTAACTCGATTCTCTCAAGAGGGCTGAGTGGCATACGAAATCAAACGGTAATTATTAACTTGCCGGGCAATCCCGAGAACGCGAAAATGGCAATTGAATCTGTGCTATCGGCGATTCCGCACTGCATCAAAACCATACGGCAGCAGCGCCCGATGAAGCGAACCGCGCCGCCAGCGTCTAATGCTATGCCGCTAAGCGGCGGGCATACGCCGCAACCGCAACGCTCGCAACAAAGCAGCGCGCCGAAATCAAAACCTGCGCGAAAACAGTCGTAAATAATTTTGTTAGGTCTTTTGTTGTTAAGCCTTAAACTTTTTTGAGTCATGCGAATTATTGTTTTCACTGGCAAAGGCGGTGTAGGCAAAACCAGCGTCGCTGCTTGCACCGCGCTCCGCGCTGCTGAAATGGGTTACAAAACGCTCATTATGTCCACTGACCCTGCGCACAGTTTGGGTGATTCGTTGGATAAAGAACTTTCTTCTGAACCCATCGAAGTGTCGAGAAATTTATACGCCCAAGAAGTCAGCGTGTTCAGCGACCTAAACAACAACTGGGAAGTCGTGCGGGCGCACTTTGCCGAACTGATGCGCAATAAAGGCGTCGAGGGCGTCTATGCCGAAGAAATTGGGATTCTGCCCGGCATGGAAGAACTCTTTTCGCTCTCATACATCAAGCAATACAACGATTCGGGCAAATACGACTTACTCGTGGTCGATTGCGCGCCGACGGGCGAGACGCTGCGCCTGCTCTCGCTGCCCGAAACATTTGGCTGGGTGATGAAACTCTTGCGCAATGTCGAGAAATATGCGGTGAAGCCCATCATTCGCCCGCTCTCGAAAATTTCATCGAAGGTTGAAAAAACCGTCGCGCCGCCTGAGGTCTTTTCCGCCATTGACAACTTATTCACATCGACCGAAGGCATCATTGATTTGCTCGGCGATAACAAAAAATCTACCGTGCGCTTGGTGATGAACCCCGAAAAAATGGTCATCAAAGAATCAATGCGCGCGCTCACCTATTTGAACTTGTATGGAATTACGGTCGACCGCGTGATTATCAACCGCGTTCTGCCAAGCGAAAAAGATTCTGGCTACCTCAACGAGTGGAAAGCAATTCAGCATAAATACATCGACGAAATTCACGGTGCGTTCTCGCCCATTCCGATTTCAAAAGTGCCGTATTTCTCGCACGAAGTCGTCGGTCTGGATATGCTGCGCCTAATGTCGAAAGAAGTCTACGGCGAGCTTGACCCGCTTTCGGTGTTCTTTCGCGAAAACCCGATTGAGATTAGAAAAGTCCCGCAAGGCTACTTCCAAATGCGCATGAAACTGCCGTTCCTCTCCGATGTCAATATGTCCATTGCGCTGCAACAGCATGGCGACGACCTTGTCATTCGCATCGGCGACAATCAAAAAACCGTAACGCTGCCGATTTTCCTTGCCGGCATGAAATCCGACGAGGCTTACTTCGAAGGACAGTGGCTCTGCGTCGACTTTAAGCAAGAAGAGCGCGTCGCCGTTGGATAAATTGGATTAAATTGAATTGTCTGCTGCGTCAACCAAACCCTAAATGAAACGACGATGAAAAAGATTCTTGTTTTCCTAACGGTTGCTTTTACTTGTGGCGGTTTTTCCAATGTCGCGCTTGCGGGTATTCCTTCTGATCCGCCGCAGTTTCTCGGCGGGCGGCATCACCTGTTTTTCAACGCGGGCATGCTCATGAACACCGCGACGGTCGCAGGTGTCTCGACCAGCGGCGTCGGCGTCTCGACAGGGTTCATCGGCGGGCTTGGCTACGGCTACTGGTTCAATGACGAGTGGTCGCTCAATTTCTCCGCCAGCATTTTTTCACCCGAGGCAAACCTCAACCGTCAAGGCGCTTCAACGAGTGCGGTTGTGCCAATACAGTTCGGGCTTAGATACTATCCGTCGTCTCTGATGCTTGGCAGCGTCGGTCGACCGTTCATCGGCGCATCGGCAGGGTCGTATTTTCAATTTGGCGCAGGTACGGGTGGAACAGTCGTCGGCACAAGTTCGCAAGCCGTGTTGGGCGCACAGTTCACGGCAGGTGTGGATATATTTGCCTCTGGCTGGCTGCGCTTTGGTCCGAGCATCTCGTATCATGCGGTCGGCGAGTTTACAAACGCACGTCGCAATTACAGCGGCGCAGAGTTTTCGCTCAACATTGGGTTCTTTTTTTGAACGCTTAACGCAGCAGGTATCGCGCGAAACGCTCGTGCAAGACAACTCCTATCTGGCAGGCGACACTGCGCTATCGCTTTATTTAGAACATCGCAAAAGCGAAGACCTTGATTTTTTCTCCATAGAGTCCCCCGAGCTGCAATCCCTCTCCTTCATCGGCTATCCTTTTGAACAAAACAACATAGGACGATGCCAAGGACTTTTTCAGAAAAAACGAATCGAAATTAACCAAAGCCTTTTTGGATTAACGCCTGATGCTGCTTTACTACCAACTTTTCATTCTCGCTTGTCTCCTTGTTTTTTTCGGCATTCTTCTCAAGAACCTCATCGACCTCCGCTTTTTTTCACGCGAGACGACCGAGTGTCCCGCTGTCTCGATTCTTGTTCCCGCGCGCAACGAAGCCAAAGTGATTGAACGCTGCGTTATGTCGTTGCTTGCGCAAGACTATCCGAACTTTGAAGTCATTGTGCTCAACGATAACTCAACCGACCGCACAGGCGAGATTCTTGCGGAGATTCAACGAAAAGACAATCGGCTGAAAGTCCTGATGGGACAAGCATTGCCCGATGACTGGCTCGGCAAAGCGTGGGCGTGTCAGCAACTCTCTGAAGCGGCAAATAGTGAACTCTTGCTCTTTACCGACGCTGATACAACGCACCAACCCGATGCACTTCGACGTGCTGTTGCAACAATGCTTGCCACACAGTCCGATATGCTGACGTGCGTGCCGTATCAAGTTGTGGAGACATTTTGGGAAAAAATCGGCGTACCACTTGTGCATTTTTTGATTATGTGCTTCTTGCCAATGTCGCAAATTTGGAACAATCGGGACACGGCGTTTGCCTTTGCATGTGGGCAGTTCATTTTGTTTCGCCGCGCGTTCTATGAAACGTTGGGCGGACATGCCGCCGTCAGGACCGCGCTGGTCGAGGATGTCTGGCTCGTAAAAGCCACGAAGCGCGCGGGCGGCAAAGCGATGGTGTTCAACGGGATTGATGTCGTGACGTGTCGAATGTATGAATCGCTGGCAGACGTGTGGAAAGGCTTCTCGAAGAATTTATTTGCGGGGGTTAATTACAGTTACGCAGGAATGTTCGGCATCGCGCTAATGATGTGGAGTTGCTTTATTGCGCCGTATCTATTCGTTGCTATGTCGTTTGTTGTTGCGCCGTTCTCGTGTGATGTTTTCTGGCTGCCGCTTGCGCACATTGTTGTTGCAATTGTGATGCGGCTGATTATCGCTTGGCGATTCGGGCTGCCAACGCTTGGCGCATGGCTCAATGCTCTCTCCGTTGCGCTCTTTATCGGCATTGCGCTCAACTCAATGTGGTGGATTTGGTCGGGCAAGGGCGCCGAGTGGAAAGGACGGCGCTACGATTTCTCTAAAACGACGTCCTGATGTTCCACATGTGATTATTTCGCCTCCGCCTGTTCCTCCAACGCTTGTGCCGCGTTGAACCAATCGATGTTGCGCGTTAAAGCCATCACCAGTGCAAGCGCAATAAACAAAAGCAAACTGCCCAAGAGCAAGGCATAGTCTTGCAGTTGCAGAATGGTGAATAAAAATCCGTAGAGAATCACCAAGATGCCAGTGATGAAAGCCGTCGGCGCAGTTTTGCGCAAAACGCTCTGCGCATAAAAGGCAATCAAGCCGATGACGCCGACGCTCGACAAAATATACGCTGTGTTGAAGCCGAACTGCTCCGAAAGCGAGAGCAACAAGATGTAGAAAATCACCAGTGCCAATCCGATAAGCAAATACTGAATCGGGTGAATAGCTGTTTTGTTGAGCAATTCGGTCATAAAAAATGCAAGGAACGTCAGCCCGATAAACATAATCGCATACTTCGCAGTGCGCATGTTTTTTTGATACTCGTCAATCGGCATCAGCAATTTTACGCCAAACGCTGAATTGTAAATTCGATGCGCGTTGCCAATCCACGCCTGCGGATAATCACGATTGAGATGCAAGACTTTCCAAGTGGCTGAAAAGCCCTGCGGCTCGGCGTTGAGCGGCTTTTCGGGAAGATATGCGCCAATCGCGCTGGGGTTCGTCCAACTCGACGAGAGCGTAACAGTGGTTTGCTTGCCAATCGGCACAACGCGAAATGTCTCGCTGCCATTGAGATTGAGCGCCGCAGAAAACGTGTAGGTCATAATGGTAGAATCTCTCAGCGTTGGCTCGTTGAGCTTGGCAGTAACGCCGCTTGCCAGTGCGCCTTGGGCGTCTGTCTCTCGGTCATAATCGTCGGCAAAACTCGATATCTGGCGCGTGTTGAACGTCGTTTGCTTGACGGCGACGTTGCCAACCACGTCGCGCGTCGGCAAGCCCGGATTCGCCATCAGGTCTCTGCCGTTCCATTTGATTGGAATCGCTTCACGAATACCTTTCAGGTCAGAGATGCCAATTGAAACGATCGCATTTTCCCATTGTAGATTTTCGGGCTGGTCAATGGCAAGGTCGCGCAGTTCGGCAAGCGAAAATTTTCCTGAGAATTGCACCGCAGCGTTGTAGAGCGCAATGTCGTAAATGCCACGATGCCGAATTTCAGGCGTCAGGCGTGCCGTAATGTCCAGCACTTCGGGCAGGAGATGCACATACTGGATTTTTTCACCAACAACTTTCACGGTAACCTTGCCTTTGTCGTCGGTTTGTTTTTCGCGCAAAGCAACTTTATGCGGAACGCTTAGCACCAAGCCTGCTAAGGTTTGTTCGCTGCCCCACTTGTCACTCACTTCAAGCACCGCAGCGTCCCGCCGTTGTTCGCGCTCCGAAATCAACCCTTGAATCATCGCCGTTGGAATCAGCAACACAAGTGAGAGAAATGCAATGATGAACAAACGCAGCACGATGGATTTTTTCAGACTAAACATAGAATAGACCGGTTTGGCGTGAAGACGACGAAGACGTTATCGCAGAAGCAGGCGGGAAGTTACGCAAAGAGGAAGAATTATGCCAGCGCTGTGTTAGGCAGGTAAAATCGATGGGCAAGCGATTCAGTGTTGAGAACCTCCAACGCTGATTACAGTTGGGACGTCTTTTTCTCGGCGGCGGACAAGTGTTTTGGAAAGACTTTGTAAAGTTCGCGGCGAATAATGTCTTGTTGCTCCAACACCATTTCCGTCGGCAACTTGAAGTGTTGCAGAAGCAGTGAGAAAATTTGAATGGAGGTCTCAAATTTTTCGGTAACGACTGCACTGGCGCCGGCGGCGTAGAGCGGCTCAATGTCGGCGAGTTCGCGCGTGCGGACAATGATATAAGCGTCGCTGTTGAGTTCGCGGACGCGGGCGATGCAACTCAAGACCGCTGTCTTGTCGGAAATGCCAATCACGACGGCGTTGGCGGTCTTCGTGCCAATTTTAGCAAGGGTATGTTTATCGGCGCCGTCGCCGTAAAAGATGTTGGTCATACCAGAGCGTTTAGCGGCATCGACGACAGCGCGGTCGTTATCCAAAATCACATGAGAGACGTGCGTTGCTCTCAGAACACTATCGATGTTTCGTCCGTTGGTGCCAAACCCGATGATGACGACGTGGGCAAACGATGGCTGATGCGCTTCTTGGGCGGCGAGTGCGTCGGCTATAGGATGCGAGCCATCGCGTCGGAGCGGAATAAATTCCAATGCTGGCGCGAGGCGATCGGCAACGCGCGGCGCAAAGGCGATTAAGAGCGGGGCGATAATCATCGTAACGACAATCACAGCTAGCAGCCCTTGATAAATGTCCTCGTTGATAACGGCGTTCAGTTTTCCTGCACTGGCGAGCAGGAACGAAAATTCACCGACTTGGGAGAGAATAATTCCAGCAGTAAGGCTGATGCGCAGTGAGTAGCCAAGCAGCAAGCCGACCACCGTTGCAAGCACCGCATTGACAATCAAGACGGCTGCGGCAAGCGTCAGGTAAAGTGGCAATTTGGTAGGCGAGATGTTCAAGAGAAGTCCAATCGAGATGAAAAAAATGCTGGTGAGGGCTTCACGCAACGGCTCAATGCTTCCAGCGATTTTGTGGCTTTCGTCAGTGCTTGAAATCATGATGCCTGCAACAAACGCACCAAGCGCAAGCGACAGTCCTGCCAGCGACGAGATATATGCCGAGCCGAAACAAAGCAGCAATGCGCCCAGCGCTAAAACTTCCTTCGAGGGCGTCGAGGCAAAGAGCCGCGCCAAGTTCGGCATCAGCACGCGAAAGCCGCCGATAATTCCAATGGCGAATACCCCCAGCAAGCCGAGTTCGCGCAAAATTTTCACCCAAGTGCCGTCGCTATTAGGGGCGAGAAACGAGACGGCAATCATCATCGGCACGATGGCAATGTCTTGAAAAATTAAAATGCCCAAAGCGATTCTGCCTTGCGGGAGTGAAAGTTCGTCGCGGTCGGTGAGGACTTTCAGACAAATCGCGGTGCTGCTGACGGCGAGCGCAAGCCCGAGAAAGATGGCGGTTTGCACCGATATTGGCTCGCCAAGCACATTGAGCAAAAAGAAGGCGACGATGCCAACGGAGACAGACGTCAACACGACTTGAAGAGCGCCGCCGAGCCAAACGATTTTTTGCAGCCGCTTCAATTCATCGACCGAAAATTCTAACCCAATCGCAAAGAGCAACAAGACGACGCCGAGTTCAGCGAGCGTTGAAATGACAGCATTGTTTTCGATGATGCGAAAGCCTGATTGCCCAAGCAAAACGCCCGTAGCAATAAGCCCGACGACTGGCGGCAACTTGATTTTTTGAAATAACAACACCACGCCCAATGCAACAGCTGCGATAAGAACGAGATCACCGAGAAATTCAAAATGGTGCATCGGGAAAAAATGTTTTGCGTGTTAGAAAGCGACTGCATAACTCCGAACACAAAACGAAAAGACGACGTTCAAGCGTGCTACGACTCGCGTTGCATCACCAGCGCAGCGAAGCCCATCAAGGCGTCGCGCCCGGTCGGGTTCGGCAATTTTGACGCCAAACGAAACGCTTGTTTAAAGTCGCTCTCAATAAACGCCTGAGCTTCGTCCAACACGCCGCACCGCTCATAGACAGCTTTCACCTCTGGCACGCGCGACTTTTCAATGCCTTTATTGACGATGACGGAACGCAGAAGCGCACGGTCTTTGCCCTTGGCAAGTTCCATGGCTTTGAGCAGCAGAAATGTCTTTTTCCCCTCGATGACGTCGCCGCCCATGACTTTTCCTGACTTATCGCCCGCCATAATGTCGAGCAAATCGTCCTGCACTTGAAACGCCCGACCGATGTAGGCGCCGAAGTCGCGCAGTGTTTTTGCTTGTGCAGGCGTGGCATCGGCGGCAAGTCCGCCAAGTTCAAGTGCGACAGAAATGAGTCGTCCCGTCTTGCGTGAAATCATCATCAGGTAATCGTCGAGCGAGACGTCTTTGCGTGTTTCAAATTCTTTATCGAACGATTGCCCTTCGCAAATCGTAACAACATTCTCTGTAAAAATTTTCAGAATCTGGGCAAGGCGAGCGGACTTGGTGCTGAGAATGAGGTCGTAAGCAATGGCGTGCATGACGTCGCCAGTGAGAATGGCGGTATCAATATCCCAGACTTTATGAACCGTTGGGCGTCCATGCCGCAGGTCTGCCTTGTCCATAATGTCGTCGTGAATGAGCGTGAAGTTGTGCAGCACCTCGACGGCGAGCGCAACAGGCAGTGCCGATTTAGATGTTCCCGAAATTGCTTCTGCGCCCATAAGCGCCAAAATGGGACGGATGCGTTTGCCCGCGCCTTTGAGAATATATCGAGCGGGTTCATAGAGCGAGCGAGGCTCGGATTGCGGGAAAAGTTTAGCAAGTTCCGCATTGACGCGGGCGCGATGCGCAGCAATTTTTTTCGCAATGGCATCGTGAGAAACAGTTGATAGTGTGAACATTGAACTAAGTTACGCAGTTTTTACCAGTTTGATTTCCCGAAGTGAGGCAATGCTCTTGGCGCCCACGAGAAACATGGCGGCGCGAAGGTCGTTCATCATGGTTTGAATGCGCGACTTCACGGCGTCTTTTCCGCCGTTGTTGACCAGCAGCGCTTGAATCATCGGTTTGGCGGAGGCGGCAATCGTCGCGCCAAGCGAAAGGGATTTAGCGATTTCAATACCGTTAGTTATTCCGCCCGAAGAAATCAGTTCCATCTCGGGATAGCGCGTGCGCAGCGAAGAAACATCTTCCAAGCACTGTGCCGTCGGGATGCCCCAGTTCATCAGTTCTGCCAGCGCGCTTGGGCTGAATCGAGCATTGTTTCCGAACTTGTGTTCGTGACGCAGTGCTTCAACTTTCTGCCAATTCGTGCCGCCCGCGCCTGCCACATCAATCACCCGTGCGCCTGCCTCGAGCAAGCGTTCTGCAACTGGTGCTGAAATGCCACATCCGACTTCTTTGACAATGATGGGCAGGCTAAGCTCTGTTGTTAGGATTTTTAATTCGCGCAACAGCCCTTTGAAATTCGTATTGCCTTCGGGCTGAAACAATTCTTGCGCCGGGTTGAGATGAACGATGAGTCCGTCGGCTTGAATTAAATCGATGAGCAAGCGGTACTGTGCTGGTGAAAGCCCGGCTGCCACTTCCGCTGCGCCGATGTTGGCGAAAATCTGAATGGTTGGCGCAGCGCGCCGAACAACCGAAAAACTCTCGCGCTGCGTTGTGTTCTCCAATGCCTGACGCATACTGCCAACGCCAAACGGAATGCCGAGCTCTTGGCAGGCTTCGGCAAGCAATTGATTGACGAACGTCGCACCTGCATAGCCGCCCGTCATAGACGAAATCATAAACGGGTAAGAGATGCGTCGACCTAAAAACGTCGTCGAGAGGTCGATATCGGAAAAGTTGAGTTCGGGTGCAGCGTTGTGAGCGTAACGGTATCGCTCGAAGCCGTTGGTGATAACGAAATCGACGTCGGCGTTCAGACACAGCTCGACATGGCTTTGCTTGCGCTGCTCGGTAGCGGACACAAGCGCGGTTTCTTCGGCGGGAAGCGATATATTTGCCAGACTTTTTGACATACAGCGATTGTGAAAAGCACAAGATATAACACCCTCGACTGTTTTCGAAAGTAACGCTATGATAAACACTGCACCAACCAGTTCTTTGAGTCAAAAGCCTGTGCTGTTCGGGCTGTCGGGATTGAAACTTGTAGCGATTTACAAAATCGCCAAAGGCATTGTGGTGCTGCTGATTGGTCTCTCGCTGGTGTTCATCACGGCGCGTGAGGCGTGGCTCGATGCGTTGATTGATTGGACGCACAGAGAACTGATGTTGCCGCATGGAAAAATTGCGCAGTGGGTGATTGAAAAAATCGAGGAGTTTTTAACTGGCGACCAAATGCGAGCGACGGGCATTGTAGCGTTGGTCTATTCCATCGTGTTGTTCATAGAGGGCATCGGCGTGTGGTTCGACCAGCGCTGGGCAGAGGTCTTTATGGTGTTTGCGAGTGGCGGGCTTATTCCTTATGAGGTGTGGCATTTCGTTCATGAGCCATCGCTTGTGAAGGCAGGAATCGTCGCCGCAAATATCGCGCTGGTCTGGTATCTTTACCGAGTTTTGATGCAAAAACGGGCGATGAACGAAGCAAAAGAAACAAGATGAAAAAGCAAAAATGTGAGTCGTGTTTTCGCACGAAGCCAGAGAGTGCATTTATCGAGGAGCGGGGTGGACGAAAAGTCGTCTATGACACCTGCAGCGAGTGTCGAGCGCTGGAAGCGCGTGCGCGTCGCAAGCAGCAAGAGCGCGTCGTTCTGCGCTATGCCAAAGCACTGGGCATTTTGAAAAACGACCGTGCCACGCGGCAATCGCTCCTCTAAAAAAACCAAACGATGATGCTCAGAGTCACGCTGTTGTTGCTTCAACTCGCAGCCAAGCCGAACCAAACGGTGAACGAGGGCGACGAGGCGTTCAATAAACTCAACTATCCTGCGGCGATTGCTATCTACGAAGCGCTGATTGAAAAATCGCCGACCGATGCGGCAGTGCTCTGGCGATTGGCACGGGTGTATGTCTGCGCAGGCGATGTGGCGGCACAATCGGAACGCGAAGCCTTTTATCAAAAAGCGGCGGACTATGCGCGGCGAAGCATTCAAGCGGACCCATCTGTCGGCGACGCACACACGTGGCTCGCGGCGGCGCTGGGCAATCTTGCGCTCTTCAAAGGCGGCAGCGAGAAAGTCAAACTCTCAGCCGAAGTCAAACAGGAAATCGACAAAGCCTTGCAACTCAACAACAAAGACGACGTCGCGTATTCGATTCTCGGCACGTTTTATCGCTCGCTTGGGAGCGTCGGCTGGCTGGAGCGGCAGATGGCAGGTATTTTCATGGGAGGCTTGCCCGATGGCGGCTACGCCGAAGCCGAAACCGCGCTCAAAAAAGCCATTGAACTGGCGCCCAAAACGATGCGACATCACTACGAACTTGGCTTGCTCTACATCGATTTAAATCGTTTGGAAGAGGCGCGTGCATCGCTCAAAAAAGCGCAAGAATTGCCCATCGTCATTGCCGCCGATAAACCAAGACTGGCGCAAATCAAGAAACTACTCGGATACATTGACCAACAACTTCGCTGACCCAAACGCCTGCATTGGCTCTACATAAGTGCTCGAACAAGCCGCTCGATGAAACCTGTTCAACCGCTCTGCATGAAGCACGACTACCGAAGTCTCAACGTACGTTAAAACAAAAAAATCACTGCCGCACCAAGGCGATAGATTCGTCTGTTGAAGTCGCGTTTGGCGAAAGGTATCTTTTGCGTCATGCTTAATTTCGCTCGTCAAATTTTTCATCGACAGTGTGCTTGCGCGCATCAAACAGCGGCGCTGATGGTGCTCTCGATGCTGCTCTTGTCGGCTTGCGGGTCGGGCGAATTTGCGCGTCGGGACGACGACGCTGTGATGAACGATTCGCTTATCGTTAAAAAAACGCCGCCTGTTCAGAACCGCGACACAACACAGCAAGGCTCGCCAAATCAGCAAGCCCTGTCAACGGTTGAGCCGACAACCCTTGCGACCGATTCCACCATCAGTGCTGAACCACTTGCTCCAAAACGCCGTGTAAAATCCGACTCCGCGCGCGCAGACGTCAACCGTCGCTTGCCGCGCCGCGCCGCAAGTGATTCTACGGTGCAAACAAGCAACATGACGAAGCAGCCCAAAACGCTTACTGACGCAACGCCTAACGACACGACGCTCAAAGGGCGCGACACCACAAAAGCGTTAGGGCTTTCAACTGACTCGCTGGGAGAACGACTCTACGAAACTGCGCTGGATTCGCTAGCAGACTCGCCGATTGATTCATCGGCTCGCATCGAGCAGTTCTTGTATCGGCGCATCGACAGCCTTACCGCCAACGTGCTTGAAAAGCCGATTCACCCGCTCTTCGTCCCAAAAGTCATCGTTGCGCGGCGCGTCGTGATTGACTCGCTGCAAGAGACCGTAACGATACGCGAGCAAATTGATTCCGTTGATGTCAAAATTCCGACGACAATGGAGCTGGCGGCGTATCGAGACCTGCGTTGGCGCGAAGCGCTGCGGCAGAACTTCCGAGACATTGCCGCGCAGCAATTCAAAGCGCAGAACAAAGACGCGCTCTCGGATATGCTCGGTAAAATCACCAAAGTTCAGATTTACATTCCGGGCGCGGAGAGTTCGTTTTTCTCGACGCTCTTCGGACCGCCGACCGTAAGCCTGCAAGTCTCGGGCAACATCGATATTCGCGCTGCGCTGCAATTGGAGGAAAATAAAAATCCCAATGTCGCACTTGGCGCAGCGCGACAGACCGCACCGAACTTCGACCAACAAGTGCAGTTGAATTTGAGCGGAATGATTGGCGATAAGCTCACCATTTCGGCGGACTGGAACACGCAGCGACCGTTTGAATTTGAAAACCAATTAAAGCTCACCTATCGCGGCTACGAAGACGACATTGTGCAATCCATTGAGGCGGGTAATGTCTCGCTGGCGTTGCCGACGTCGCTTATTGGAAGCAGTCAGGCGCTCTTCGGCGTGAAAACGAAATTTCAGTTGGCAGGATTTTCGCTGACGGCTATCGCGTCGCAGCAGCGCGGACGCTCCGATGTGCTGTCGGTGCAAAGCGGCGCGCAGGAAACCACCGTTCAACTGCAAGCATGGGAGTATGATTTTCAAAAGCACTTTTTCATCAGTAACTATTTCGCCTCGCGTTGGGACAGGTCGTTCTCGACGACACAGCCCAACACAATTGTGCAGCCCGACCCGCAAGGCAGACAAATTACTCGCGTGGAAGTTTGGCGGGCGATTGACGGCGCCGCGGCGAACATTCCCGGACGACGCACGGCGATTGCGCTGCTCAACTACGGCGATGAACCGTTTGACCGCGAGAAAATCGAGACGGGCTTTGCGCCGCCACAAGACCGCTACTACGATGTTGCGGCTGCCGAGAGCGCAGCATTGCTCAACCGATTTCGAGTCGACACCACCGACATCTCCGGCTTGATTCCACAAGGCAGCATTAACTTCGTCGGCGATTTTGTGTTGATGCAAGAGGGACAAGATTACGTGCTGGATAAAACGCTCGGATACATTTCGTTTCGAGCCAACATCGCAGAAGGCGACGTGATTGCCGTGTCGTATCAACTCACAGGTGCGGGCGCGCCGCCGCTCACGGTTGGTGATTTCTCGAACGACTCGAGTAAGGTCAATAACCGTCGGCTGGTCTTAAAGCTCGTCAAGCCGCGCCAAGTAACCAGCACCACGCCGGGCGCATGGCTACTGATGATGAAAAACATTTACAGCTTGCGCGCACAGAACATTCAGCCCGATGGGTTCGGCTTGCGTGTGGTGTATCAAAATCCCGGACAGCCCGATTTGGAAACATTGCCCGGCACATCGAACAGCGCAACTGCACCGCGACCGTTGGTAACCGCGTTGGGCATCGACCGATTCAATCCGACGCGCGTGCCGCCGCCCGATGGCTTGTTCGATTTTATTCCGGGCATCACCATTGATGCGCAGCGCGGCTTGCTCATTTTTCCATACCTGCGCCCGTTTGACCGCGCCGTGCGTGATGAACTCGCTGCCCAAAATCGCCTTGCTGACACCGCCTCGCTCGCCTATCCTGAAATTTACGACCGTCAACCGATTGACGCCCGCGACGCTGGCACAAAGAACCGCTACCAGATTCGCGCCACATTTAAAAGCACCGTGCAATCGACATATCAATTGGGGTTCAATATCGTGCAGGGCAGCGTGCGCGTAACAAGTCGCGGCGCGCCGCTCACCGAAGGCGCAGATTACACGGTCGACTATCAATCGGGTCAAGTGAACATTCTGAGAGCAGACGCGCTTGACCCGGGCGCCAACCTTCGAATTGAATTTGAAAAAAACGACTTGGTGCTGCTGGCTGCGCGCACGATTGTGGGCGCGCGCGGCGAGTATGTCTTCAATGAGAATTTCAAAATCGGCGGCACATTTTTGCAATACGCCGAGCGTCCGCTTGCCGACAAAGTGCGCATCGGCGACGAGCCGATTTTCAACCGTATCTACGGCGTCGATATGCAGTTCAAGACGCCGCTGCGCTGGCTGACACGCGCGATTGACGCCCTGCCGCTCATCAGCACGAAGGAGGAATCCGAATTGTCCCTAAATGCTGAATACGCGCAAGTGCTGCCCGGCACGCCCGGCGAACTGCGCACCGCGCTCGACCCCGAAGGCGTCAGTTACATCGACGACTTCGAAGGCTCAAAACAAATTATCACGTTAGGGCTGGAAGGCGCACAGTGGTCGCTCTCGTCCGCGCCGCTGTCCATACCAAGTCCGTCGCTACTTCAAGATTCATTGCGCAACGGGCTTCGGGCAAATTTTGCATGGTATCGATTACCGCAGGGCGATTCGCGCAATCCTCCAACGCGCGTCATTTTTCCGAACCGCCGCGCTGCCCGTGAAGAACTCAATGTGCGACCGCTGTTTATGGAATACAATCCGCGTGCGCGTGGCGCGTATAATTTTTCGCTCGACTTCTTGCGCAGCATTGCAACTAATCAATCGCCCGATAGCGCTTGGGGCGGCATGATGCGTTTCTTCCCACAATTTACGCGCAACCTGCAAGACGCCAACATCGAGTTCATTGAGTTTTGGTTCAAATACGACACGCTTGGCACGGCGTTCGCGCCGAATGAACGCGGCACGCTCCACATCGATTTAGGCACCATCAGTGAAGACGTGATTCCAAACGGACAACTCAACACCGAAGACGGTATGCCAATTACGTCGGCGGCACTTGGACAAAACGACGACCCACTCGCCATCGGCACAGACGGCTACGGACGCTTTCTGCGCAACGTGCAGCGCGTGAACGGCGCTATCAACACAGGCGACTTAGGCACGGAAGATGTCGGTCTCGACGGACTCTCGAACACCGAAGAGCGCGCGCGGTTTGCTGCTTATCTTGCTGGCGCACGGGCGATTCTGGGCGCAAATTCTGCCACGCTGCAACAGCTTGAGAGCGACCCAAGCGGAGACGATTTCGTCGTGCCTAATTTAAGCCGTTTGGAACGCTCGGCAGGATTGGAAGGCAACAGTGTGCAAGGCGTGCTTGTCGGCGGCAGAATTTTTCCCGACACCGAAGATTTGGACGGCAACCAAGTGGCAAACCGCCAGAACGATTTTTATCGCTACACGATTCCGATTGTGCCGTCGGAGCTGCGCGACCCGCGAGGCGCGCGCGGTCAGTTTGTTGTGAGCGGCGGCGTAACGACCAACGATGGCTGGGTGCAGTTTCGCGTGCCGCTGAGCGCATTTACATCGCGCGTCGGTAACATTGGCGACTTTCGAAACATCGCTTACGCCCGCATCTGGGTCGATGGATTTCGCCAACCAGCGCGACTGGGGTTCGCTACGCTCGATTTTGTTGGCTCACAGTGGCGGCGCAGCGATTCGCTCTCGAGCATCGCGTCCATCAACATCGAGGAGAACAGCGCAATTTATGCGATTCCGCCGGGCATTCAACGCGCGCGCGACCGACAGCGCGTCGACCAAACGATTCTTGCCAACGAGCAGTCGCTCGTCCTCATCGGCAGGGCAATTCCGTCGGACTCGATTCGCTCGGCGTTTCGAAACTTTGCAATCGGTCAAGGCAACCTGAACCTCAATCCTTACAACCGCCTGCGGGCATTTATACACGGGGGCAGAGGCGTGCGTTACAACCCGAACAATCCGCAAGACCCGAACAACACGCAAGCCGTGATTCGATTTGGCGACGACATCTCGCAAAATTTTTATGAGTATCGTTTGCCTGTCGTCCCATCTCCGCTAGTGGAAGTGCCGCCCAGTCCCGATGACCCAAGATACGAGCAGGCGCAGCGCGCCTTGTGGCCCTCCGAAAATGAAATTGATATTGACCTACGGGCGCTCTCGGCGTTCAAGTTGCGGCGGCGCGATTCGCTGGGGCGTGTCGTCGAGCGCTTGCCCAACGGGCACGAAATCGTGGTGCAGGGAAATCCATCGCTCGGCACCATACGATTTTTCTTGGTCGGCATTCGCAACCCATCTCCTGTGCCGATTGATTCAGCGGAAATTTGGATTAACGAACTCCGCGTCTCGGGCTACGCTCAGGAAAACGGCTGGGCGGTTCGAGCCAACGCCACGCTCAAACTGGCTGACCTTGCCACGCTGACGGCAAGTGTGCAACGACAAACGGCAGACTTTCACGGACTCGATGTGCGGCTCAATCAATTGGCGAATCAAAACAATTCGCTCAGTTGGAACATCGGTGCAACGGTGCGCCTCGATAAATTTCTTCCTGCCGAAGATGGCTGGACGATTCCACTGACCTACGAACACAGCGAGAACCTCGCCGAGCCGAAATTCCAGCCCGGACAAAACGACATTCTGTTGCAGGCCGCAATTGACCGAGCCGTGGCAGACACGATCGCCAATGGCGCATCGCAAGACGTGGCGCGGGCTTACGGCGAATTGCTACGGCAACAAGCGCAGTCGCTCAACATAACCAACCGGCTCAGTATTCCACGCATTCAAAAAACAAAGCCGTCCGATTTTTGGCTCATGCAATACACGCTCGACCGGCTCGGCGTTAGTTACAGCTCAGCCAATACCAATTCGCGCTCCCCGGTTCAGGAAGTCAATAGCAATTGGTCGTGGTTGGCGTCGCTCGATTACAGTTTGCCGCTTCCCCAAAATTTGTTCATCGAGCCGTTGCGCTTTTTGACAGGCGTGCCGATTCTGGAGGCTTACAAGGATTTGAAGTTTTACTACGCGCCCCAAGCGCTCACCGTTGGGCTAAACCTACAACGCCAACGCACGCAAATTCAACTGCGCGGTCAGCCGATTCAGGCGCCCGTCAGCACATTTTTTGCAACCCGCACAATGGGATTTAACTACAAAGTAACCGAGACGTTTTCAATGAACTACACGGCGAACATCTCATCGAGCTTAAACCTCATTGCGTTTGACACGCTGGCGCGCGCCGACCGGTCTGACGGCGAAATTATCAACCGCGTCTTGCAAGACCTCTCGCGCTTCACGCTCGGACGCGACCAAACCTACGCACAAAATATCTCAATGGATTGGAAGCCGAAGCTGATTGACCCGCTCAACTGGATTGGACTGACGCTGGGCTACAACGCGCAGTATTCATGGCGCAATCCACAGCCCGACGCCATTGTACAACTGGGCAACTCGGTCTCGACTGTCGGCACATTTCGTCTGCAAGCTACACTGCGCTTGCGCGACATCGGCAAGCCCGCTCCAAGCGGCAACCGATTCGGTTCGACGGTCATTGACTCGTTTATCGATACGACGCAAACAAGCGGCGAGTCGAATCCAATGTTGGAACTGCTCAAAGGCATCGGCGGAGTCTTGAAAGTCTTTACCAACTTCGACCAGATCTCGATTGGCTACAATGTGACGAACAACCTACAAAACGCCGGCATTCTTGGCGGAACGGGCTTCTTCAATTTCTTCCCGTTCAATTTGCTGCTCGACCGCAGCCGTCCATTGCCGCCGAGCGCGGCGTATCAATTAGGATTTAGCGACGATCCGGGCGAGCGCATTTTACTGAGCGAAGCAAATGCAGGGCTGCTCTTCACCGATATCTTCTCGCAAGCCAATACGCTGAACGCCTCGACCACGTGGGCAATTGCCGAAAATTTCAGAGTTGATTTTACGCTGCAATCGAGTTGGACGGACAGCCGAAATCGACAGTTCCGCAGCACCGATGGTGCAACGACGCAACTGAGTTTCAATGGCACGCAAACGCGCAGCTTTATTTCGCTCTTTCGCTCGGAGGCAAATTTTCAGGACGCGCTGCGCGACGCAAGTGGCAACCCGCGTTCCGACAACGCGGGCATCGCTGCCGCATTTCAAGACGGCTTCGAGCCAACAAGGCTGCCGAACATCTTGAGCTCGCTGCTCCGATTGGACGCACAAGGCGCCTCACGCATTCCGCTTCCGAATTGGCGAGTGAGTTGGACTGGGTTGGAGCGCATCGGCTTTCTTGCAGACGTCTTTAGCTCAATGTCGCTTGAACACGCCTACACCTCAACGTTTACCTCAAGCTACGACCAGCCCAATGAGACCGGGCGGCTCGTTACCACCTCGGCGATTAACGAACAACTTGCGCCGCTCGTTGGCGTCAATATCCAATGGAAATTTGGAATGACGACCAACGCCAGCTACGGCACAACGCGCACCATCAATCTCTTGCTTGCCAACAACAGTCTCAACATTACACGCGGGTCGCAGATAAATCTCTCCGTTGGGTTTCAAAAGCAAGGGCTGAAAATTCCGCTTGACTTCTGGATTTTCAAAAATGCCACACTCGACAACACGCTCGATGTATCGTTTAATTTTACGCTGGCTGACGAAGAGACGCAAAGCATCGTGGTATCGGGCGCAAATGCAGGAACCAACGCGCCTATCGGCACGACACGCATCTCGTTTGAACCGCGCGTCAGCTATGCGCTTAGTTCGCGCGTTACGGCGAGTTTCTTTTGGCGATTTACACGCATTGCGCCGAAAGCAACGGGCGGAAACATCTTTGAGTCGACGAAACAGGACGTTGGATTTAATTTCAGAATTTCCGTCGGCAGCTAAGCAAGGCTTGAGCGTTTCCATAATAGACTTACTACATCAAGACATGCTTGATTTAAGCAACATTGACTGCAAAGTCTTGCCTCTGACCTCACCCTGTCGCTGCGCGACGTCCCTCTCCTTTCGTAAGGAGAGGGACGTTTCGGCATCGCCGAAACAGGGTGAGGTCAGGGGTAAGGCTTTGCGGTCAATGTTGCTTAAATCACGCATTTCTTGATGTAGTTAAGTCTAATTGAGCGTGAAAGATGGATTCAACTTTTAACTCTCAACTCTCAACGCTCAACACTCAACTCACGGAGTATTTTTCTCGCTGGCTAATGTTCTTTCTTTATCTGTAGGTGAAAGCGGCCTCGCTGGAAACGGCGG
>JPGV01000017.1 GCA_000724175.1 [Candidatus Thermochlorobacteriaceae] bacterium GBChlB
GGCGCGTCCCATCATGTCGCTGCCGAGATGTTCTTCTTTGCGCTTGTAGAACTCTGCCGCTGTCTGATAGATTTTATCGGCGATGCCGTCTTTGCCTAATTTTTGCCATTCTTGTTCGGTGAAAGAAATCTCGACCGAAAGTTCGCGCAGGAGTTGTTCGCGCAGTTGGTCGATTTCTACATTGTCGTAATACTTTGTAGCGAGTTGGTCGGCGTAGTCTCGCAGTAAATCAAAGAGTTCTAATCGGAGACGGTCTTTGAAGAGCGCGTTGCGACGACGGGCGTAGATGATTTCGCGCTGTTGATTCATGACGTTGTCATATTCAAGCAGGCGTTTGCGCGTGGCGAAGTTTTGCTCTTCGACTTTGCGTTGTGCGCGCTCAATAGATTTTGTAACGATAGGGTGCTGAATGACTTCGCCCTCTTGATGTCCGAATCGGTCCATGATGGCGGCAATGCGTTCCGAGCCAAAGAGGCGCATCAGGTCGTCTTCGAGCGAGACATAAAACACGGAAACGCCGGGGTCGCCTTGTCTGCCGGCGCGTCCTCGAAGTTGGCGGTCGATGCGTCGTGATTCATGTCGCTCGGTGCCCAGAATGAACAAGCCGCCCAGTTCTTTGACGCCCTCGCCGAGTTTGATGTCCGTGCCGCGTCCAGCCATGTTGGTTGCAATCGTCACTGCGCCTTTTTGCCCGGCTTGCGCAATGATTTCCGCTTCGCGCGCATGCTGTTTGGCGTTCAAGACATTGTGTGGAATTTTTCTTGCTTTGAGCATACGCGAGAGCGTTTCCGAAACTTCAACGCTCGTTGTGCCAACCAAAACGGGCTGACCTTTTTGGCGCAGTTTTTCAATTTCGGCGATAACAGCGTTATACTTTTCGCGCTTTGTCTTAAACACCAAATCTTCACGGTCTTCACGCGCAACGGGTTTGTTGGTTGGAATGACGACCACATCCAGCTTGTAGATTTCAAAAAACTCTGCCGCTTCGGTTTCCGCCGTGCCGGTCATGCCTGCGAGTTTTTTGTAGAGGCGGAAATAGTTTTGAAGCGTGATGGTCGCCATTGTTTGCGTTTCACCTTCAATCTTGACGCCTTCTTTGGCTTCAATGGCTTGGTGAAGTCCGTCGCTGTATCGTCGACCGGCGAGAATGCGCCCTGTGAATTCATCAACGATTAAGACTTTGCCGTCTTGCACCACGTATTCATCATCGCGCTCGTAGAGCGAATAGGCTTTAAGGAGTTGCGAGACGTTATGAATACGCTCCGAGCGTTCCGAATAGAGCCGGTAGAGTTCATCTTTCTTTTGCTGTTTTTCGGCTTCCGTTAAGTTTTCTTGTTGGATTTTAGCGAGTTCAGTGCCGATGTCGGGCAAAAGGAACATATCAGGGTTTTGAGATTCGCCTGCCAAGAAGTTGCGTCCTTTCTCGGTGAGGTCAATCGTGTGGAAGCGCTCATCAATCGCGAAGAGCAGTTCTTCATCGACCTTATGCATTTCTTTGGCGTTGTCTTTGAGGAACTCGTTTTCCACCATTTGCATCAGGCGCATGTTGCCCGGCTCGCCAATGAGTTTGAGGTATTTTTTGTTTTTCGGTTGTCCGCGTTTGGCGCGCAGGAGCGCAAGTCCGGCTTGAAACTCCCAATCTTTGGCGATTTTTTCTTTTTCGTTCAGGTAGCGTTCTGCATCGGCGAGCAATCGTCCCACGAGGTTTTGTTGGGCGCGCACGAGCCGCTCGACTTTGGGCTTCATTTCCTCGAACTTGGAGTTGTCGCTGTGCGGCACGGGTCCTGAAATAATCAGCGGGGTTCGTGCTTCATCAATTAACACGGAGTCGACTTCATCAACGATGGCATAGTTGAAGTTGCGATGCACGACTTCTTCTTTTGAGGTTGCCATGTTGTCGCGCAGGTAATCGAAGCCGAACTCGTTGTTTGTGCCGAAGGTGATGTCGCAGGCATACATTTGCTTGCGCGTGGCCGAATCCATTTCGGAGAGAATCACGCCGACCGTGAGTCCGTGAAATTCATAAATCGGCTTCATCCACTCGCAGTCGCGCTTGGCGAGGTAGTCGTTGACGGTAACGATATGCACGCCGCGCCCTGTTAGTGCGTTGAGAAAGGTGGGCAAGACGGCGACAAGCGTTTTTCCTTCGCCCGTTGCCATTTCAGCAATTTTACCTTCGTGAAGCACAATGCCGCCCATCAGTTGCACGTCGTAAGGAATCATGTTCCACTGAATTGTTGCGCCTGCGGCTTGCCACTCTTTTCCGACGAAGCGACGGCAAGTTTCTTTGACAATTGCAAAGGCTTCGGGTAGAATCTCGTTCAAGATTTCTTCGGTTTCTTCGTGAAGTTGTTTTTCAAGGGCTTCAATTTCATCTTTAATCGCTTGCACTTCATCGAAGGTGAGGTCGAGATTGTCTAACTTTTTCTTTTCGTCTTCGAGGGCTTTTTCTGTTTCGGCGCAGTGCGCTTTGA
>JPGV01000018.1 GCA_000724175.1 [Candidatus Thermochlorobacteriaceae] bacterium GBChlB
TCTGGTCCGTCGGTGCAATGATGCACGAAATTTTCAGGTTTTAAGTAAGACCAACCTTGCCGCAAGAATTGCTCGTAATGCAGCTGCCACACACTCTTATCTTGGTTTCCTCTCACGCCTTTGATTCGGTTGTCTAATGCCTTCAAATCATCTTTCCACTTGCCAAGCCGCGCCAGAATTTTCAGGAGCACACGCAGCCGCATATACCCAAGTATGCGGACATAATAGTTGAAACTGTGCTTGTGGTAGAGCATCAAAATGGCAGTGCCACCTTTTTTGAGCACGCGATAGACTTCTTGAAATGCCTTTTGCGGATGAGGTGTATGGTGCAAGACGCCATGCGAATAGACGATATCGAACTGCTCATCTTCAAACGAGAGCGATTCAGCATTTTCCACTTGGAAGGTGCCGGGCAAATTCAAAATCTCGAAGTGCCTGCGTGTCGCATTGACGGCGGTTTCCGTTAAATCCACGCCCGTATATTTTGCACCGTGTTTCGCCCATTGCACCCCATCGGCACCGTTGCCACATCCGATTTCCAGCACCGATTTGCCTTTCCCCGACTCAAACGGCACCAGAAGCGGCAAATGCCATTCAACTTTGAATCGATAATCGCTGTATTTGGTGTAAAACTCCTTTTCGTCTGAAACATCCTTTACAAAATGAGTGCCACAGGCTTCTGTTTCCCAGAAAGACTTTACTGGCTCAACACTATCTTTAGTCATTGATAAGATGATTGTGATTCTGCTTTACAGAGAAGGTGTTATCAAGTTAGCAATCTTTCGATTTGCTTCAAACATAAGAAAAACGGCTTGTCCTTTTTGGAGTCTGGTTTTCCTGAATGCTGAAATCACTGTGCTGCCAAGCAGACGCTTTAAGTCCTTAGGAGTATGTTACGCTTCTTGTTTCTGCGTTGTCAAATCATACACCTTAGCGCCGATAAAGAGGTCGAATAAATCTTTATCGACTTTACCAGCTTTAACTTCGTAGTGTAAAATGTCGAGGGCGCGCTCAATGGGAACGGCTGGTTTATATGGGCGGTCTTGCGCGGTGAGCGCGTCGTAGATGTCAGCAATTGTCATCATGCGCGACTGAACGGGAATCGCGTCTTTCGGCAGCCGAAGCGGGTAGCCCGTGCCATCTAATTTCTCGTGATGGGCGTATGCGATGTGCGGCACGCGGCGCAGGTCGTTTGTCCAAGGAATTTGTTTTAGAAAATTAAATGTGTGCGAGACGTGTGATTCAATTTCGCGCCGCTCTCTTTCGTCCAGACTGCCTTTGGGAATCGAGAGCCGATGTGCCTCTTGCGCGGTCAAGTAAGGATACACCTCGTCGTCGTTATAGATGAAAATCTTGGACTGAAGCTCTTTTAATTTTTCAAAGCCTTCCGACCGAACCACCGTAGGCTCGTTAGTTTTAATGATAAACGCAAGGAAGTCGTCCAGTTCGCTAAGTTTATCGTAGCACTCTTGATCCAGCGCCTTGATGAACTGCTCCGCTTCGTTGCGCGAGTGTTCCAACAGATAATTGACCTTCTGCTTGGTGTATTTAAGCTCAACAGCTTTTTTAAGAATAACATATCGGTCTTTGATAGCGCGCAGTTCATCGTCGTAGAGTTTTTTCGCCTTCACCAAGACAGGCTCGCGCACGCCGATTTTCCCAAAGTCGTGCAAGAGCGACGCATACTTGATTTCCTGCAAATCTTGTTTGGTGAACTTAATGTCCCTAAAAACGCCCGTTTGGATTTTATCTGCTGCTTCGGCAATGCCGACCGTGAGTATCGCCACCCGCTCGGAATGACCAGATGTGGTCGGGTCTCGCGCTTCAATCGCCGTTACCGATGCTTTGATGAATCCCTCGAACAGGGTGCGAATGCTGTCATACAGCAATCGGTTTTCGTAAGCGACGGCGGCTTGCGAGGCGAGCGAATAAATAAACGTTTCGTCTTTGTGCGTAAAGGGTAAAATGTAGTTGACGGCTTCGTCGGGTTCGGGTAGCATAATCGAGAAGTCGCGCTTTTTATTCATCAATTGAATGACGCCGATGGTTTCTTGGGAGCGGTTCAGCATCGGCACGGTGAGCATTGACTTTGTGCGATAGTTCAGTGATTGGTCGAAGGCGCGCCCGCCAAAACTATACGGAACGCCATCGGGCAACGCATACACGTCGGGCAGGTTGAGCGGCTGACCAGAAATTGCAGCATAGCCAACGATGCTGTTCGTGCTAATTGGCATCACCCATTCTTTGAACGGCACTTCGCGGCTGATGTTCTGCGCGTGTCTGAACCGAAGTTGTTTGTTTTTGAATGGGCTTGACGGGTCGAATTCAACGCCCGGTTTTTCTTCAATGATGTAAAGACTGCCTGCGTCCGCACCTGTAATTTCAAGCGTGATGGATAAAATGATTTCCAATAGCCTGCCGATGTCTTGCTCGCTGGAAAGCGCAACGCCAATATCGTTGAGTTTTTCAAGCTCTTCGCGCTGTTCGGCGATTTCGCGCCGCAGCAAATCGAACCGAGCGCGCTGTTGAAAGTGTGCTTGTGTGCGGTGGAGCAACAGTTGGAAGCGCGAGGCGCTGAGCGGGATTTCGAGAAAATCAATCACCTGCTGCGTGTAAAACTGCGTGCCGAGTTCGCTGATGTCTTCGGCTTGTTCGCGCGTGCCGACAAGCGCGACAGCGACATTGTCCGCCAACGTTTTTGGAATAGCACGCTTGACCCGATGAAACAGCACGGCATCGGTGACCAGAAGTATTTGCGCAGAGCCAAAGGTCGTGGTGAGTTTCACGGCGGCGTCTTTGGGGGCGTAGTATTCAAAGGCATAGTAGAGGTCTTTCAACGCCTCTTGTGTAATCGACGCGCCAAGCCCGACTTGGTCAAGTATTAAAATTTTTCCTCTCGAATCCATACATGCTCAAAAGTGAGGCGCGTTCAGGTACTCTCAACGCGCTAACGATGAACTTGCAAGATAAAGAAATGCAGGCGCTAAAAAATAATGCCTGAGATTTTTCGGAAAGTCAACCCAAGCAATAGCTCAATGCGCGTCAGCAACCTGTTCAGGTTTGGCCACATCCGCGTTGAGCGGCAAGGGCTTGATTGCCAACAACGCGGCCTCGTCGACATCGTCGATTAAATCGGGGCTCATAAACTGCTTGGCATAGTCGCGATAAACGCCGGACTTGACAAACAAATCGAAAAGTTCAGGATCGAGGTGATGTTCCGCCTTCATCTTGCCCATAATCTTCATTGCTTCGCTAAGCGTCTTGCCTTTTTTGTAGGGACGGTCGACGGCGGTGAGCGCCTCGAAGACGTCGGCAATCGCCATGATGCGGGCGGGAATCGACATTTGCTCGCGTCGCAGTCCGCGTGGATAGCCTGTGCCGTCCATTTTCTCGTGATGCCCGCCCGCGTATTCGGGAACACGCAAAAGGTTGCGCGGAAACGGCAGTTTCTCGAGCATTTCGATTGTTACAACGATATGGTCGTTGATGACTTTGCGTTCTTCAAACGTCAATGTGCCGCGCCGAATGCTGAGGTTGTAAATTTCTTCATCCGATAAAAGCGGTTGGTCGACGCCGTTCATTCGGATTTTCCGACGGCCAATGCGCTGGATGCGCTCAATGCTCTCGTCGGAAAGAAACTCGCCGCCAATGTTTGCCTGCTCGATAAACGCTTGGTCGGCGTCAATCTCGGCAAGCTGGTCTCGGTAATTTTTTTCAATTGCTTGATGCGAGATGCCGTTGCGCTGCAAGGCAAGCAGGTAGTCAATTTCTGCCTCGCGTCTCAAAATTTCAAACCGCGCTTTGACTGTGTTGATACGGTCGTAAATGGTTTCGAGTTTGGTCGATTTATCCATCACATGCACGGGCGTAACGACTTTGCCGCAGTCGTGCAGCCACGCCGCGATGTGCAGTTCATACCATTGTTCGTCGCTTAAATTGAAATTTCTAAATGGCTCTTCTTGCGACTCACAGGCAGCTTTGGCGAGCATTTCAGTCAGAACTGGCACGCGGTTACAGTGTCCGCCCGTGTAAGGCGATTTTTTATCAATGGCTTCGGCGATGAGCTTGATGAACGACTCAAGTAAATTTTTATGTGCCTCAAAGAGCATTTTGTTCTCGTAGGCGACAGCTGCTTGCGAGGCGAGCGAATAGATAAATTCTTCATCGCCCTTGACAAAAGGAATAACAAACTCCGCTGTTTCTTTCTCGCCGTGCAGCGTTTGATACGCGTCGCGCTTTTTGTTGATGAGCTGAATCGCGCCAATGGTCTCGTTGTTCCGATTCAGCATTGGCACAGTGAGCATTGATTTCGTGCGGTAGCCGATGGTCATATCGAACCCGCGATTGAACTTATACGGCGCGCTCTCAGCAATTTCATACACATCGGGAATGTTGAGCGGCTTGCCTGAAAGCGACGCGTAGCCAACGATGCTGTTCGAGCTAATCGGCATGGTAAATTCCTTGAACGGAATTTCCTTCGAGAAATTTTTGGTGTGTCGAAACCGCAGTTGCTTGTTGGCAAAGTAGTTGGTTGGGTCTTCGACCACATCGGGTTTTTCTTCAATGACATAGAGGCTACCCGCATCTGCGCCCGTAATGTCCATACTGATGGAGAGAATCATCTCCAAAAGTTTCACGGTGTCGCGTTCCGACGAGAGCGCGATGCCGATGTCGTTAAGTTTGTGCAGCTCTTCGCGCTGCTCGATGAGCTCTTGTTTGAGCGTCAGAAAACGGTGTTGCTGTTTAAAGTGCAGTTCTGTGCGTCGAAGTAGCACGCTGAACTCGACGGAACTGAGTGGTGTTTCGAGAATGTCAATGACGTGGTGCAGCCCCAAGAGTTCGGTTGGGTCGCCGAAATGCTCCAATTCGTGGGGCGCGGCGATAATTGCCGTTGCGGTCTTGTCAGCCAAGTATTTTGGCAGCGCGCGGCGGACGCGGCGAAAGTTCGCTACATCGACGAGAAACAGCGATGGCGCATTGGGCAAACTGGAAGCGTCGTCTAATTTCCTGAGCGACTCTTTAACATCGTGATACTCAAACGCATAATCCATCGTTTTGAGCGCGGATTGAATCGCGCTGTGGTCAAGACCAACGCGGTCGTAGATATTGATTTTATCCGAACTGTTCATCGAAAAAATACTCCTTCCAATATGCGACGTTGCTTTGCAACGTTCGATTGTGATGCGGTAAAGAAAAACCTAAACGGAAATATAAAAAAAACCGTTTGCCGAATTTAACGAAAAGAAAAAACGAAATGTCGTGCGGCAAGCCTGAGCCAAATACATTTTTTGTGATAAAATCGTTAACTTCGGTCGTTTTTGACCCAAGCAGTACCCAAATTTCAAGCACGCTATGCAACTTCTCGATACGCTGATAAACGAGCAACGCATTACGATACCGCCGCTCTTTCTGCGCCGAAACGCGCTGATTCAGGATTATGAAGCTGAATATCGACGCTCGATGATTGACCCCGACCATTTCTGGGGCGAAGTCGCCGATACGCTCATCTGGGAAAAAAAGTGGGAGAAGGTCTCCGAGTTCGAGCCGCCGCACCATCAATGGTTCATCGGCGGCAAAACGAACATTACCATCAATGTGCTTGACCGCAACATCGTCAATCATCGGCGCAATAAAGTCGCTCTGCTTTGGGTCTCTGAGAACGGGCGAGAAACGCTGGTTACTTACGACCGCTTGCTGCGGCGCGTTTGTCAAGTCGCCAATGCGCTCAAAGCGGCGGGCGTTCAAAAGGGCGACCGCGTCGCTATTCACCTGCCGAACTCCCCCGACGCAGTTTATGCGATGCTGGCATGTGCTCGCATCGGCGCGATTCATGTTGTATTGCAAACGACGCTCGGCGTGCAAGCCCTAAAAGCACGTTTGGACGATACGATGGCGAAGGTCGTCTTCACGACTGATGTAACTTACAAAAACGGAAAGCGTGTGCCGCTCAAAGGCTTAATGGATGACGCCATCGGCGGCGCCGAGTATGTCGAGAAAATCGTCGTGCTTCGCCGTGAAGAGCCGAAAATCGACCTCAGCTCCGAGCGCGAGATTGACTTCCATGAATTTCTCGACGGTCAGCCGCAATGGATTAACCCCGAAATCGTCGATGCCGAACACCCGCTGTTCATTTTATACACGAGCGGCACGAGCGGTAAGCCCAAAGGCGTGGTTCATGTGCATGGCGGCTATATGGTCGGCGTGTTTTATATGGCACAAGCCATGTATGACCTCAAAGAGTATGATATTTTTTGGAACACCGAAGACATCGGGCGCATTCTTGGACATAGTTTCATTGTCTACGGACCGCTGCTCAACGGCGCGACGGTCTTGATGCGCGAGGGCGCGATTGATTACCCCAATGTGCATTCCTTTTGGAAAACGGCGGAACGACACGGCGTGAACATTCTCTTTACAACGCCGCTCACGCTGCAAACCCTGATGCGGCACGGCGACGAGGCGATTAAAAAATACGACCTTAATACGCTTCGGCTCATTGCGTCGTCGGGCGATTACCTGACGGCGGATGTGCACGAATGGGCGCAAAAGAAAATTCTCGGCAAACGCGGCTGCGTTATTGATAGCTGGTGGCAAACCGAACTCGCTGCGCCCGTCTTGGGAGATTTTCTCACATTCAATATCAAACTGGGCAAAGTCGGAAAACCGATGCCGGGCGTCGCACTCGATGTTGTCTCGCTCGAAGACGGCAAAACCGTGCCGCCGAACACCAGTGGCTTGCTTGTGCTCAAACAGCCGTTGCCGCACTTGATGCGCGGTATCTGGAACAACGAAGAGCGCTACAAAAAATACTGGAAACATGTGCCAGACTGCTTCAACACGGGCGACGCGGCATTCTACGACCAAGAAGGCTACTACTGCGTGATGGGACGTATCGACGATGTGGTCAAAATTAGCGGTCAACGAATTTCAATGTCTGAAATCGAGAAGACGCTCTCCGCTCATAGTGCCGTCGCTGAAGCCGCCGTTGTCGGGTTGCCCGATAAACTGCAAGGCGAGAAAGTGCGCGCGTTCATCGTCTTGAAAGCAGGACATAAACCCTCCGACACCTTGAAATCCATTCTACGCGACCATATTCGCCGCGAATTGAGTTCCAACGCAGTTCCAGCGGACATTGAGTTTCGTGAGTCGCTCCCGAAGACGCAGGACGGCACTGTCGCGCACAATTTGCTCAAGACCGAATCACTGGGCAATTTAGACCACCCATAAAGAACGACGGGCGTTGGGTTCAGCAACGCCCGTTGGTTCAAATCATGCCAGCGAGATTACTCGCAGCATGAACCGCTGCCGCAGCAGGAAGTGCAATCGTCGCCACAGCACGCTGTGCAATCCACTTGGCACATTGAGCAGTCGCAGCAGGCGACTTCCTCTGCGGGCGCGGCGCTGACGGACAGACCGCCAATTGCCAACAACGCCGCACAGGCGATTGCTAAAAATTTTTGACGCATCTCTTATTCACCTCCTTTCAGGGTATTTAGATGAGTTAATGACCAGCTCGTTTGCCGACGAACTGCTTGCCATCCGCGCTCACATTGGCGGAGTATTTCGCCGGATTCGCTTTGAATTTTTTATCACAACCGTTGCAGCAAAAGCCGTAGGTGTTGCCGTCATAAACGACTGTGCGAGCTTTCGGATTGACCTTTTCGCCCATCACGGGACACACCTCATTGAAAATTGCCGATTGCGTTTTCAGGCTGTCGGACGATGGACTGGCAAGTGATAACAAAGAGACGAGAAACGACGATGCGAGATTCATAGTCGACTGACGTTTGAGTTATAGAAAAAATGAAAATGATAAACCTAACGCCACAATTTAGAGCGTCAGAGTAAAGGCGAAACGGGATGACGGATTTAAATCAGAAGCGAGGCGAATGAAATATAACGCGGTGGCGAGGCAGCGTTTATGGAGCGTTGGTTGTATAGCGCCACTTGATGTAGCACGACAGAGTTGCGTGTTGGAGCTGCATCGAGGGTGCATATCAACACATGTTTGGCAACGGTTGTAACGGATGTCGGGGCGGGAATAGCATCAATATCGTTGGAGCAGTCGGTAATCTGGCAGCACGGCGGAAACTCGCGCTCGGCGTCTGAATCAACATCGCTGGGCGTGTCGGCACAGCAGCCCGTGCAGCACATCTCTTTTTCTGAAACGCACGTCGCGCGCGCAGCGTCGCTTTGCGCGACGAAGAGCATCAACGCGAGGAACAGATGTGCAAGGCGTTTTACCATCGTCATAAAATTTGAACGGAACTTAAAGCATTTGTGCCAATGATACAAATAAAAAAAGTGTCAGCCCCTAAGGTCGTTTTCTTCCTGTTCGCGCCGCTGGTTACGCAGTTCTTCGTAAATACTGATGAGTTCGTTGTAAATGCCAATGCCGATAATCGTCGGCGCCCAAAGTCCAATGAAAATGCCGACAGATTCATGGTTAGAACTGGTGCCGAAGACAAACATATAAATTGACAGCGCGATGGAAAGCCCAGCGGCAACGAAATAGTAAATCGGCTTCATAGATTTATTGATGAGATGCATCAATTTAGCGAAATAAAAACGGTTTGGAAACAGTAACACACAACTGGTTCGGAACGAGGGACAACGGTTTGCGGTTTTAGAGTGTGTCGATTCGAACATTTGAACATTTGAACATTTGAACAATGAAGAATATGCAACTTTACCGTTTGGTTTATTACAGCGAAGCAACGCCAGAATTGGGGCTTGACGACGTGGCGCGTATTGCGGAAAAATCGAGCCGAAACAATCGGCGTCGATGTTTAACTGGAAGCCTGTTGTATTGCGAAGGAAAATTTTTACAAACATTGGAAGGCGGGATTCGGCAAATCAATGACCTGTATCGCAAAATTATGATTGACCCGCGACACATCAATGTCAGCCTGATAGAATTTTCGCCGATTCAGAAACGCGCCTTTGAGACATGGGATATGTCGCTCGTGTTTTTTCCATCGTCGCAGGAATTTTTGGAAGAGTATGTCAAATACAGCCATGTAACCGAGTTCGACCCAATGTATTTGAGCGGCGGCGCATGCACAGACCTTTTGAAAGAGCTCTTGCAAAAACGACGACATGTAACACATCTTGCCGATTTACAGCGCAAGTCCGGCTAACTCCGCTGAAGAACATCTCATAAAACTTTACTGCAATGTTCCACCGTTACTGGAAAACGATTTGGATAGTAAGCATAATGGGACTTGCGCATGCCGCCGTCGCGCAAGACGACAGGCAGGGTCTCTCAATGGACTTTCACCGCCGCGCCCGCGAACGATTCCGCGACGCAATGAAAGATAGCGCGATAGCCGTCATTGCTGCCGCGCCTATCAAGAACCGCATCAACGATGTGAACTATCTGTATCGGCAGGACAACGCGCTCTACTACCTCTGCGGCATTAAAGAGCCTAACGCGATTTTAGTGCTTGCAAAGCAGCCGATTAAACTCGACTCGATTGAAACGACGGAAATGTTATTCGTCGAACCGCGCAACGCGCGTGAGGAACGTTGGACGGGACGAAAACTCGGCGCGGTGGGTGCAAAGAAAACGCTTGGAATTGCGGTTGCGCTGGAACGCGAAAGTGCGCTAAGCGACGTCAGGAAAATCATTGAAGCCAATAAAAATCGGCTCAAGTGCGTCTATCTCAATTTGCCGCTTTCGCAACGAAGCGAGGACGCGCTGCTCGGCAGCACCGCCGTTGAACGCCATCGTGTGGAGACCATCACAAACCGCCTGCGCGTGAGCAAAGACCCCGAAGAACTTGCGTTGATTAAACGCGCAACGGACATTTCAATGGAAGCGCAAATCGAAGCGATAATGTCGTGCGAGCCGCAAATGTATGAGTATCAATTGGGCGCAACGGCAGAGTTCATCTTTAAGAAAAACGGCTGCGAATACACCGCCTATCCGCCAATTGTCGGCGCGGGCGAGAACAGCGTCATTTTGCACTACGAAACGCTCCGCAAAAAAATGCTCGACGGCGAGCTGGTCGTCATGGATATGGCTGGCGAATTTCGTGGCTACGCTTCCGACCTTACGCGCACCATTCCCGTAAATGGAAAATTCACGCCCGAACAACGGGCGATTTATGAACTCGTCTTAGCGGCGCAGGACAGCGCGATAAAACAGTGTCGCGTAGGCGCCTCCTTCGTTGCGCCGCATCGCAAAGCCGTTGAAGTTATTGCGGAAGGGCTGATGAAACTCGGTCTAATCAAAGAGAGAAACGACTACTCGCAATACTTTATGCACGGCACAAGCCACCATGTCGGGCTTGATGTTCATGACCCATCGAGTGGAACGCTTGGCGAAAATCAAGTCATTACCGTCGAGCCGGGCATTTACATTTCGGAAGGCTCGCCCTGCGACCGAAAATGGTGGAACATCGGCGTCCGCATTGAGGATGTGGTGCTAATTACCAAAAGCGGTTATGTCGTCTTATCGGGCGCGCTGCCGAAAACAGTGGCGGAGATTGAAGCCTTGATGGAAAAAAAAGGCGTCGGCAACGTCAGCCGCAAATGAACTGTGTAATGCCTTACGCAATTTTCACCGACATCGACGGCACGCTGCTCAACGAGTGCTACGCACTTCCCTTCGACCGCGCGATTCTTCAACGTGCGTTTGAGCAGCATCGCGTCGTCTTTGCATCAAGTCGAACTGCAGACGAGCTTGTGCACTTGCAGCGTCGGCTCGGCGTCTCGGGCGATTGTATCATTGAAAACGGTGGCGCATTACTCCTGCGAGAAACATCAACTGCCGAACAATTTGCAACAAGCCAACTATTTAACATTGAAAACGACTCGGTGTGGATTGCGCCGCTCGTCGAGCCTGTGGAAAATTTCATGGACGACGTCCAACGCGAAACCAAACGCCACAATTTAGCCTGCCGCTTTCTCCAAGACCTTGACGATGAGACGCTTGCCGCTATGAGCGGTTACGAACAGGACGACGCCCGTCGGGCGAAATCGCGCCGATTCGGCATCTTGCTTGTGCCAAACGGCGAAAGTAATGCACGCATTAAAAAACTGACTGATGGTCTGAAACTACTTGATTTTACAATAACTTTCGGCGGGAAGTGGCTGACCATTTCGAGAGGTGCAGACAAAGGCGTAGCGATGAAAGAGTATCTTGGTGCAATGCAAAAAAAAGGCGTTCTTTTCACGAGCGTCGCAATTGGCAACGAAGAAAACGATTTGACGATGTTGGAAGCGGCGCACAAAAAATTCGTGATTAAAAATCCGACGCGCGGATATGCAAGCCGGTTAGCGTCTGTCACAGGTGCAACGCTGCTCAAGCAGGACGGCGCATTGGGCTGGACTGAAATGCTTGCGCAGTTGTAACCATTCTCTGAACCAAAACAAATAAGCTGATGCCAAAAGAGAAAACCCGCTGGACAATTACTGCGCTGACGATTCCGTCGCGCGAGCCGTATTTGAAAAAGCTCATTGCGTCGCTCAATGACACACCCATACAATCGCCTGCCGAAATCAGCATTATCTACAATGTAGTTACAAAAGAAAACCCATACGACATTGAAGAACGCATTAAAAGTTTTTCCAAAAAACTTCCGCTAACAGTGCATTTCAACAGCCACGATACAAGCATTGCGGGCGGACGAAATTTTCAACTGAGCGTGTGCAAGTCGCCGCTCGTGTGCTTTGTCGATGATGACCTGACGCTGCACGGCGACATTTTCTCGACGCTTGAACAAACCTTGCGCGAGACGCCGCTTGGACTGGTTGGCATTCGCTCCTATCAAGAAGATAGCAACGAACTCTTTAAGCCGCGCGATTCAACGCCGCATGTAGACTATGATGGGATTCGGTATATGCCGATTCAAGGCATGTTGGTTGCTGGATATAAAAGCCTCTTCGTCGACATTGGTGGGTTTAATCCCCGTCGAAAATTTTGGGGAGAGTGGACAGAGTTTAACTTGCGACTGTGGCGCAATGGCTTTCCGACGGGATACAACTTAAATGCAGGATACTTGCGACACTGGCATAAAGCGCCCGAATCGCCGACGCGCAACAAAGCTGGACGCGAAGCCCATGTGCTCTGGGGACTTATCTGCACCGCCCTTGAATACGATGTCGTCGACATCAACGAAGCGACAGAGACATTTTGGCAACTGGTCGAAGAGCGTTACTTGGCGTATTCCTTCGGCGAAAATTTGAATGTGAAAAATTTGCTTAAAACAACTTTGGAATTGATGCCGCGTCTCTCAATGGAATGGGGTAATATCAGCGCGTTCAAGCAAAGCGTGACGCAACACCCGTTTCAATTCATGCCGTTTCATCCGCTAACGCTCGAGGATGTGCAACAGACGCTTGCCTTTGCATCTGAGGCGATTGTGCCGTATCAGCACCAAGTCTGGGGAAAGCGGCGGCAACGGGTTACGCTCGGGGACATTGGCGAAGCTGCCGTCAAGTCCGCCGTCAAAAAAATCAAAACCATCACAAATCGAAAATGATCGTCTGGGGCATACAGGTGGCAGTGGCGTGTCTGTTGTTCATTTGCGTTACACAGCAGGCGCTTGCTTCTCTGCCAAGTGATTCAACTACCATCAAGCGCATGGTAAAAGACACGCTTTACATCTACGAAGTAGAGGATAAAAAAGAACCTGACAAGGTCTTGCACGCTGAGCCGCTCTTCATCGACTTGATACGCGATTTGGGCGCTCGAGAAGGTGAAGCCGAGTGGAACATTGGTGTTGGTCTGACCGACCAGAACAGTGTCGATCAATACTCCCTGTTGGTGGAATACGAGTTTGCACCAATCAATCGGCTCGGTGTGGAATTTGAAATTCCGTTTACTTTTTACAGCAATCGGCCTAATGCAATGGAGTCGCTCTCGGACCGCATCGAGTCGTTGAAAGCTGCCGTGCAGTGGAGTTTTTTCGTCTCGGAAGACATCAGCACATCAATCGCGTTGGGCTATATCAACGAGCTAAAGTTCAGCGACTTGAATGTGATAAGCCGCGCCCCTCTGTTCAAAAGCAATGTGTATAACCCGTTTTTGATTGCGGCAAAGCGTTGGGGAAATAATTTTCACACGCTCATTTACGCTGGTGCAAAACTCGAGCAAGTCTTCAAGAGCGATGCACTAAAGAAAAAGGTGGAGTGGAACACCAATTTGCATTATATGATCAGCGGCACGCGCAATTTCGTCGGGCTGGAAGTGAACAAAGAAATTGTCGACGGAAAATTCAATATGGTGTTGCGTCCGCAGATGCGGCTTGGAATTGCCGATAATGTGCTTGTCGGCATTGTCATCGGCATTCCGCTCAACCGCGAGAGTGAGCGATTAAGCACGTTTCTGAGGTTCATTTACGAGCCGCCTCATTAAACCAGTCCTGAAATTTTCTCAATAAAGAGGATGTAAATCAGCAGAAACAAAAAGCCTTCCCACCGCGAGATTTTTTTATCCTGCGTCAGCAAATAAAAGAGCAACGTGCCGACCGCATGAATGGGCAAGGGGAGTTTAAGGATTTCTGTCGGCACGCTCACCTTACCAATAAGCGAGGCAACGCCTGTAATTGCCATTGCGTTGAAAATGCACGACCCTAAGATGTTGCCGACAGCAATGTCGCCTTTGCCTTGTCGAGCTGCTGTTGCGCTCACGACCGCTTCTGGCAGGGTTGTTCCAAGCGACAACACTGTAACAGAGACGACCGCTTTGCTAATGTTCGCGGCAGCAGCAATGTTCTCCAATGCGTCAATCGTAAACTTCGCGCCCAAGAAAATAAAGACTCCGCTGATCGCTACAATTGCCACTTCTTTGACTTGAATGCGCGTATTTGGTTTGGTTTGTTGAATGCTCTCGTCGAGCAGAAGGTCTTGTTCGGCGCTGCCCTCGCGCAATAGGTAGGTTGTATAAACAATGTAGCCCCCAAGAGCGATAATGCCTTCCGCCCAAGTGATAACGCCGTCGAGCATCATGATGGCAAGCAGCGCCACAGAGCCAAGCAAAAAATGAAGGTCAATGAAAATATATTGGTCGCCCAGCTGAATAGACGTTTTGGAAAAAACCGTCGTCAAGCCCAGCACGAAAAAGAGATTTGAGATGGACGAGCCGCAGATGTTTCCAGCAACAATTTCCGATGACCCAGCCGAGACAGCAATCACAGACGAGATGAGTTCAGGCAGCGACGTGCCAACGGAGACAATAACGACGCCGACCGCAAACGGCGACATGCCCAGCGACAGTCCGATGACTTCAGCGGATTGTGTAAAAAATCGCGCTGCTAAAATCAGAACGGCAATGCTGACGATAAAGACAGGAACCCAAACCAGAAGGTCATTCATGTATCAAAAAGGATATGTTAGTGCTAAACATCGCGCGGCAGTTTGATATGCACAGCCTCAATCATGTCGCGCAGATAGGCTGTGTCGCGCCGATGTTCAAAGGCGTTGCCGACGACAACAAAACTTGCACCAGCGTCGACTTTACGTCGCGCTTCGTCGGGCGATTGAATGCCGCCGCCAACGATAACGGGAATTGAGACGGTTTGTGAGACGGCATAAACCATCTCTTCGGGAACGGGGCGTTCCGCGCCGCTTCCAGCTTCGAGGTAGGCGATTTTCATGCCGAGATACTCCGCTGCCAAGGCATGTGCCGCCGCAATTTCAGGTTTATGGCGAGGCAGCGGTAGCGTTTGCGAGATGAACCCTGCCGCGGTTGTTTGACCAGACTCCACGAGCATATATGCGGTTGAAATCGGCTCGAGACCCAGTTCTTTAAGCGCAGGCGCAGCGACAACATGGCTGCCAATGAGCAATTCAGGATTACGCCCGCTTACCAGCGAGAGCCAGAGAATCGCATCGGCTTCTTTGGAGACTTGCATAACGCTGCCGGGAAAAATTACGACGGGAATCGAGACAACAGACTTGACGCGCCGAATGAAGTCATCTAAACGATACGACACCATCACGCTGCCACCAATGAGAATCGCATCTGCGCCAAACGTTTGTGCGTCGGCGGCAAAACGGACTAATGTATGTTCGTCGTATTTATCAGGGTCGATAAGAACCAAGAAACCCGCGCCGTTGCGCTCGCGGACGTTGAGCAGATATTGAAAGGTTTTTGGCTCGAAACTCATTCATGGATGTTTTCGTCAAAGATACGAAAAGTCCTGCAAACAGGCTTGTCGCGCCTCAATCGGCTGGTATGGTAAAGTTCGGCGGTGTCAGCGAGGCAGGGAATTCAGCCGAGAGTTCATCGAGCGCAGCGCGTGCGCGATGCTCGTGTTCAAAGACGCCGAAAACCGCCGACCCGCTTCCCGACATTCGCACGGCGTCCGCCCGCAAGTCGCGAAAAATTTGTTTGAGATGTCTAACGCTGGCGTGTTTTTCCAAAACGACCGATTCAAAGTCATTGCCAAGTTTTGAAAAAATGTCAAGGTCTTTGGTTTCACAGAGTTTCATCGTGAGGGTCTTGATGTCGGGCGCGACGCGCGGAAAAATAAGTTTCAAGTTTTGATATGCCCATGCGGTCGAAACATACTCGTTTGGAAAAGCGACGACGATGAAAAAAGGGAATGCGGTTTCCAAGTCGGTCAGTTGGTCGCCGATGCCGGTTGCGTAGGCAAGCGCGCGCAGGTGTAAAAAATATGGCACGTCGGCGCCAAGTTTCACTGCAAGTGCCAGAAGATCTTTCATCGGCGCATCGATATGCCAAAAAGAATTGAGTGCATTCAGTACCGCTGCCGCGTCGCTCGACCCACCGCCCAAACCTGCGCCGTAGGGAATGCGCTTCTCTAAAAAAATCTTAACGCCTGCATTGATGCCAAACGCCTCCTTTAAGCTTTTTGCAGCTTTCAGACAAAGGTTGGTGTCGTCGCTGGGCAAGCGGTCGTCATCGCAGGTCATTTCAAGGCGGTCGGACGATTCAAACGAGAGTGTGTCGCTCCAATCAATCGGAGCGAAGATGGTTTCAAGCAAGTGGTATCCATTGGGCAAGCGGTCGGTGATGAACAACGCAAGGTTGATTTTAGCGAAGGCGCGGCGTTGTAGCATAGATATTGAGCGCGTGAGTCGGTCGTGTTGTTTCCGCCTAATTTTTTGTGGAATTTATCAGGGGAACTTACGAAACTTGTTTCTTATGCAAAAAAGAGATGAATCGCGTTAAAGTCATTTTTTATCTCCGTCATATTACCGAAGCGGTGAGATGTGTCGCGGTTGTATGTCAATACGAATGCGCTTGTCGATACATTGACATGAAAATGCCTGCTGCAACTGCCGCGTTAAGCGACTCAACGGCGCTGGCGTCGCCTGAAATTGCAAGCCGTTTATCCGACGCCTTCAGCACGCCATCGCTGACGCCGCGCCCTTCATTGCCGATAACCAAACCAAGTTTTGCAGGCAGTGTTTTTGTGGTTACCGCCTCGCCGTCGAGCGCGGAAGCGCAAATGATGTAGCCGCGTTGTTTGAGCAACGCGGTGTCTTGAAGAAATTGCCGGCTGCGAATGAGCGGCACAGCAAACAAACTTCCGGCGCTACTTCTGACCGCTTTCGGATTGAAAAAATCGGCGGTGTCTGCATTGGCAAGTATCATATCGGCGCCGAACCATGCGGCCGTGCGGACAATCGTGCCAACATTGCCTGCGTCTTGCAGACCATTGAGCAGCACTGCCAACGATTTTTTTTTCGAGGCACGCGCATTTAACACATCGGAAAGCAACCAAACGGGTTGGCGACAGACAGCAATCACGTCTTGCGGCGCATCGGTATTTGCCAAACGGTTAAATTCACTTTCGGGTAAGGTGAAAGTTTTATTGACGAAGTTGGCGGAAAACTCAAACGACCTGCCGTTACGCACAACAAGGGCAGTGAGAATGTCGGCGGCGTTTGGGCGCGCTAAAATCTCGGCGACCGCACGGTTGCCTTCAGCGAGAAAAAGTCCCTCCTCATCACGGTATTTTTTATCGTGCAGTTTTGCAAAGGCTTTCAACTTGGCGTTGCTGAGCAGTGTCATCATTCAACGATGCAAACTTACTGCATCTCAAAGGCAGCCGAGCGCCAGTTGTCGCATACGTCGTTGTGTTGAACGGGAATGCCGAGGGCGTTGCAGAGTCCCGCCTGCGCATCATGCGATTGGCACTTCACGCATTTTCTTAACCCGCCGCCTTTGTGAACGCCGCGCATTCGTGCCAGCGCTCTGGGCGACATTTCCCCGTTCTGCATCGTTGAAATTTGCGCCAGAATTTCATCGCCCATAATTGGCGGCGGACCGAGTTTGAGCGTTTCTTGGTCGTGGCCGCTCATACACCGCTTGATGTAATCGTAGAAACTAACCATATCGAGCGACGTTTGCGGATGCGACGACATGTTCTTTTCGGCTTGCGGCGGCGGATTTTTTTCCTTGTCCAAAAGTTCAGCGACCATCACGCGCACTTCGTCCCCAGAGACGCCTTTATAGCCCATGCGCTTGAGCATTTTCTCAATCGTTGCGTTATCCATGCCCCCAAGCGTTTGGCTGAGTTTCTCCATGCCGCCAAACATCGGCGCCTGTGAGATGAGCGCGGTCTGTAATTTTTCTTTCGGCGTTGGCTCTTGTGTCTCTGAGCTGTCGTCGGTAGGCGCAATGCTTGAGGCAGCGGAAGAGAAGTGATGATTTGGTTTCGGCTGCGAAAACTCAAAGCGCTTTGGTTTCAGAAAGTCGTCGTCAATGACATAGCCATCGCGCAAGAGTTGCGCTTGGTCTTCTTTGGAACGCTTCGCCCGGCGCATCGAGACGCTCTCGACCAACGGTCGTCCCACATTCACTGACGAAAAATCAACTGCGAAAATAATTGCGGCAATGGCGAGAAACACACCGAGCGACAGCAAAATCAATTCTAAATTCTTGCCGACAGTGGCAACCAACACCGCTTGCGAGATAAGATAAAACGCCGCGACAATCAGCAGCGCACGAGATTTACGGTTTTCCATACAGAACGCTCCTTCCCTGAAAAATTGAACCCCAACCGCAGGCCTGCAGTCGGCAAACAGTCAACTCGAATATATCGTTTGATTCAGCGAATCAGGTGGCAAACTTCTGTAAGAAGTCTTATGCCGTAGTCGCTTTGGACGATTTCAGCGCAGGCGGCGTTTTAATGAGTTCCGGCTTGACCTCGCGTAAAAAATCTTCCACGTTCATCATGGCGCCGTCGGTCATGCGGCGAATCGCAGTGGCAAGCAGTGTGGCTTCTTTGACGGTAAGTTTATCGAGCGATTGGGTGGCAAGTTCATTGAGATAGGCTTCGCTTAACCCAGTTGGTTCAACGAGCGCCGAGAGTTTGATTTTTTTTGCTTTTAGTATCTGTCCGAATTTCGTCATAGTCGTAGCGCAGTTTTGGTTGTGAAAGTAACAAACCTTTCTGTGGTAAAATTTCGGTGTTGTGCCGCTTTTTTGCAAGCGCTTCTTTCAGCGCGCTCGTGGAGCGCAGGTCAGAAGCGGTCTCCGAATTGCGTTGGCGTGACGAACTCCGATTCAAATCGGACGCCGAAGTGATACGCAAAGGCTTTGACATGCGGAATTTCGCGTGCGAAATCTTCAACGTCCTCGAGGTCGGTATGCACAGGGTCTTTGGAAACCGTGGTGTCGTGCAAAAAGAGCTCCGCGTTTGAAAACCATTCCGACGATTGAACCTCGTAAGCGGCTTTGTCTATCGAGCCGTTTTGCAGGCGCGCGTCGAGCAGGCGCTTCGAGTAGAGCGTGTCGCCAGAGACGCCGATGGTGCGCCCGTTGTAGCTCAAGCGAAATCCAATGGTAGGAATCGGGTGGTAGTTCTCTCGAATGTCAATCGTGCAACCGTGATAATTTTGAAATTTCTCGCGGTCGTTGAGGTCATGAAAATCAATATTTCCTGTAATGTCGCCGAAGATGGGATTAAAAATCGTTTGAAGTTGGGCGTAAATCGCAGGCGTGCTGAGTAAGTTTAGCCGTTCATCGCGGTCGAGTTTGCGTTGAAAGAGCGCGCTGAATCCCTCAATATGGTCTTCGTGGCAGTGTGTAATCATAAAGTCGGTGGCATAGTCGGGATTGACGCCGAGTTGCGCGGCTTTTTCGTAGAAGCGCGCGGGTGGGTCGACCCACACCAATCGGTTGCCATAGAAGAAAATAAAATTGCTGGTTACGCCCGGCTTCGTGCCGATGCCGTTGCCACCGACAATAAGTCCTAATTTTTCGCCATCGAACTTTAACGGCTCGACTTGCGAGAGCAGCATATCTACATAAAGCGAACCGGTTTTGCCGCCGTTGCTGACGGGATACTGTGCCGAATCGAACACTAATTTTTGCTTGTCGTAAATTTTAACGCCGTCGGGATTTGAGACATCGAGTCGGACTTGTCCAAGTTCAACCACATCAGATGAGGCATGCCATTCAAAGACGTCGTCGACCCACCGGCGCGACACAAATTTGGCTTGGCGATTGCCGAGCTCATCGTGGACGAAATCGCCATTCATCGTCAGTTCCAAGCGTTGATAGAGCGAGCGCAGGAACGGCTCTTGTCCGATGAACTTTATTTTGTGCGGACGAGCATAGTCGATAAAGCGCGATGTCCAAAGCTCAAACTCGTAGCCCGTTTGTGTATCGCCAAGTTGAGTTACAACGGGCGCAGTCACGCAGGCAGCAACCGGCAGTTTTCTTAATTGCGGAAAATACGTTTTGAAGAGTTCGGGAACGGTATTGACCTGAATAAGCCCGGCGGAGGTTTCGACCAGATAGGCGCAGAGCGATAAATCTGACCCGCCAACGCGATAGACGCCGTTTCCATACGTGTAGAAGTTGCTTGACACGCGCTTCGGTGCTTTTGCAACAGGGTGCATAGCGAGGTAAATCCTTTCTTCTGTGGTTAAACTGCTCATCATCGTCAATGCTTACTGTCAGGCGCATTCAACAGCGACGCGGCTCAGAGGCTTCTTCAGCTCGGTATGCGCGGACATAGTTGATATAATTTTGCGGCGACGTGTTAACTGTTTGGCGCTCTTCGGGCGTAAGCGGGCGAATGACTTTCGCAGGAACGCCAGCGACTAACATCCCCGACGGCACAACGAAGCCCGATTTAACGACGGCGCCCGCCGCCACCAACGAATATGGCTCAACGACGCACTTGTCCAGCAAAATAGCACCCATGCCAATAAGCACAAATGACCTAACTGTGCAGGCGTGCAGAACGGCGTTATGCCCGATGGTTACGTCGTCTTCAATGGTTAAAGGGCCAGTGTCGTGGGTAACATGCAAGGTTGCATTGTCTTGCACATTTGTCCGCTTTCCGATGCGAATCGGACACACATCGCCACGCACAACGGCGTTAAACCAAATACTGCTCAGTTCTCCAACCTCAACATCTCCAACAATCACCGCGCCGTCGCAGACAAAGACGCTCTCGTGCAGCGCTGGAAATTTGCCTTTGTAGGGTAGCAACGTCGGCATCGAAAAGAATTTATTGAACAGAACCCACTCTTGTCGTGATGTGTCACTGCAAACTGTTTCGTGAATTAGGCGTATGTTAACCTTTTGGCGTGCAATTCCCAAATTACCTGAGCATTGCTAACTTGTTGAAAAATTGCGTCAGTAAATTTCACTCGATAATAGAAAGATGTTTTTGGAAAAATTGAAGCGGCCTTGTGGAACGTCGCATCGCAATTGTGTCTTGCTCTAAGTTGTTCAAACTTCGCTATGTGGTATGTCGATTTTACGCTCGGAACATTTGAAGAAGGTCTATAAAAAGCGCGTCGTCGTCAAAGACTCGTCGATTGATGTGCAGCAGGGAGAAATTGTCGGGCTGCTTGGTCCAAACGGCGCCGGCAAGACGACGACGTTTTACATGATGGTTGGCTTCGTTAATCCCGACGGCGGGCGCGTCTTTCTCGACGATAAAAACATCACGCGCGAACCGATGTATAAACGCGCTCGATTAGGCATTGGGTATTTGCCGCAAGAGCCGTCGGTCTTTCGAAAACTCACCGTCGAGGAAAATATCTTAGGTATTCTGGAATTTTCATCGCTCCCGAAAAAAGCGCAAAAAGAGCGCACGGAAAAATTGCTTGAAGAGTTCAACATTACCCACATCCGGAAATCGCCCGGCTATGCGCTCTCTGGCGGCGAGCGGCGACGAACCGAAATCGCCCGCGCGCTGGCGATTGAACCGAAGTTTATTTTGCTCGACGAGCCATTTGCGGGCGTCGACCCGATCGCCGTTGAGGACATTCAGCGCACTGTCGCCGACCTCAAACAACGCAACATCGGCGTGCTCATTACTGACCATAATGTTCACGAGACGCTCTCCATTACCGACCGCGCTTACCTGATGTTTGAAGGAAAAATTTTGATGCAAGGCACTGCGCAGCAGCTCGCCGAAGACGAAGACGCGCGGAAATTGTATTTGGGCGAAAAATTCACGCTCGACCGATACTGACGCTCTGCGAGCACAAAAACTTGACAAAACGTTAAACTCGAAACGACCGAAAAACTTTTATCTTTGGTCGTCCAGCGTTTTCCAGCGCGTAGTTTCAAGCGTTTTCCAGCACGTAGTTTTTAATCCTGATTCATTAATCCTGAACAACCTTGAACAACCTTGAACAACAATGCGTAACTTGTGCCTGACCATCTTGTTGTGCTTACATTACCTAATCCTTGCCACTGTCGCTTTTGCGCAAGACCCGAAAGATTTAAAATTCGATAAATATTCAACCGACCAAGGGCTGTCGCAAAGCAACATCACAGCCATCGTTCAAGACAAGATGGGCTTTGTTTGGCTTGGCACAACAGACGGGCTGAACCGCTTCGACGGCTACAACTTCACCGTGTTCGTCAACGACCCGCAAGTGCCGACCTCAATTTCAAGCAACGCCATTCAAGCCTTGTGTATTGACCGAAGCGGTGTATTGTGGGTTGGCACGCAGTCTGGGCTTTGTCGCACGACCGATGGCGGACTTAGCTTCGAGCGCTTGAAAGGCGAGCAAAATGCCACACTGCACAACGACAACATCACGGCAATTTTCGAGGAGAAGTCTGGCAACATACTCATTGGCACACAAGGCGGGCTTTACAAAACAAGCGACGGCGGCAAGAGCTTCAAGCAAATCGGCAATGATGCCCGCAAAGGCGCCAGCCTCGTTAGCGACGTCATTACAGCGATTACGGCGGATAACAACGGCGTTCTTTGGGTCGGCACCTTCGGCGGCGGCGTGGCAAAATCAACCGATGGCGGACAAACTTTCACATCGTTTCAACACAATCCCGACAACGCCAAAACCATCAGCAGCGATACGATTACGGGCATTGCTATTGACAAAAAAAACCGCGTTTGGATTACCACCTTCGGCGGCGGCTTGAACGGACTTTACCCGAACCGAAAGGACTTCGACCGGCTGCGACACAGCCTCAATCGCTCCGACGACGATATGATGACCTCGATATGCCTTGCCAACGACGAGAACCTGTGGATAGGCTCGGTCGGTCGGCTCTGGCGGTATAATCCAAACTCTAAAAAAGAGCCTTGGCGAAACTATACCGTTGCACGTGGTTTGAGCGACAATCACATCACGGTGGTCTATCAAGACAAAGCCGGGCTTATTTGGGCAGGAACATTCGGCGGCGGCGTCAATATCACTGACCCGTATGGCTCGGCAAAATTTGACTATGTGATTGTCAAGCGGCGCAACCCGCGCGACGACCGATTCTACAACGAAGACGTCTCTGCTGTTTGGGAAGAAGGCACAGACAAGGACGGCTATCCGATATTGCTTGTCGGCACAACGAGCAACGGGCTGTTTCGCGTCTATAAAAATATCTTGAGCCGTCTGCCGATTGAAGAGGCAAAAGCGGCTGCGCCCGCTGCTGGCAAAGGCAAAAAATCAAAACCCGTCAAGCGCAAAGCCAAACCCGCCAAGCAAGGCAAAAAAGTTGAGGCCAAAAAAAGTGAACGCACGCTCAGCAGTAACTCTGTATCGGTGCTCCTGCGCGATAAGTCGGGCGTGCTGTGGGTCGGCACGGATAACGGACTCAACTACTACGACACGACCGATGGCAGAGGCTTTGCCGTCTTCAAATCGACGTCGGACAATCCGAAAAGTTTGAACGACAATTTCATCACGGCGCTGTGCGAAGACAAGTCGGGCAACCTGTGGGTTGGCACGAAAAACGGATTGCATAAGCTCGCCAAGGCGAACCGCTACGATACCACAAAGGGTGGGCAGTTTGCGCTGTTCAAGACGGCGAGCGGGCTGTCGAGCAACGACATCACGGTGCTGTTCGAAGACAAATCGGGCGCGCTCTGGATTGGCACGCGCGACGCAGGACTTTGCCGCACCACCGACGGCGGCGCGACCTTCACCAAATTCACTGCCAGCCCACAAGGGTTGACGAACAACACCATCACGTCGATTTGTCAGGATAAAAAAGGCGCGATTTGGGTGAGCATCTTAGGCGGCGGACTCTGTCGCACGGTCGATAACGGCGCGACCTTCACGCCGTTCCGCGAGCGCGACGGGCTTGCCAGCGATGTAGTCTTTGGCGCCGTTGCCGATGAAGACGGAAATCTCTGGCTCAAAACGCGCAAAGGCATCACGAAATTCTCGCCGCCTAACGACGTAGCTGCCAAAGACCGCAAAGGCGGCTTGTTCCGCAACTATGATAAACGCGACGGGCTTTTGGTCAGGCAGTTCGACGCCGGCGGCTACCATATTGGCGCATCAGGGGCAATTTATTTCGGCGGCTTGGGCGTTGTGCATACGTTTTACCCTGAAGATTTGAAGGACAACGATGATGCGTTTGTGCCCCCCGTTGTTATCACTGGGCTGACGAAGTTCGACGGCACACAATTTACGCGCGACAGCAGCATTATCATCAAAAAAGACATTGAACTGGCGCCAAAAGATTATCTATTCACAGTCGAGTTCTCCGCGCTCTCGTATTACTTGCAGGAAAAAAATCAGTATCAATACAAGCTCGAGGGCTTCGATAAAATTTGGGTCGACGCACGGAAAGGTCAGCACGAAGCCACCTATACCAATATCGAGCCCGGAAAATATGTCTTTCGCGTGAAAGCCGCTGGACCAGACGGCATTTGGAACGAAGAAGGCGCATCGCTGACGGTCGATATCGTGCCGCCATTGTGGAAACGCTTGTGGTTTCAGGTGTTGGCGTTTCTCTCTGGCGTTGGCTTGATTGTCGGCCTGACCTCGTTCACGCAGCAACAGCGCATCAAGCGTATTGAGCGTCAAAAGGAAGAACTGGAATTTCAAGTGCAGGCGCGAACCAAAGACCTCGCCGAAAGCAACCTGAAATTGGAACAAACCAACAAGAGCTTAGCCGAGAGCAAAAAGCAACTCGAGGAAAGTAATCAGGAAATTTTGGAGAAAAATAGAGAGATTACGTCGAGCATTGAATACGCCAAAACCATTCAACTTGCGCTCCTCCCGAGCCGCGACCGCCTGAAACGTGCTTTGCTCGAATACTTTATTTTGTATCGACCAAAGGATATTGTATCGGGCGATTTTTATTGGCTGCATGAGACAACCGACAAAGTGATTTTTGTTGTAGCGGATTGCACAGGACACGGTGTGCCGGGCGCCTTCATGTCGATGATTGGTGAATCGCTGTTGGGTCAACTCGTTATTGAGAAGAACATCTCCAACCCTGCGCATATCCTCAATGAGATGCACAAGAATGTGCGTCAGGCGCTCAACCAAACCGATGAAATTGGAAGCGGACAAGATGGTATGGATATGGGTGTGTGCGTCATTTACAAAAGCGCAGAACTCGGCGGCACAAAGCGCGTGTGCTACGCGGGCGCGCGCCGGCCGCTCTACTACGTGAATGCGGGGAACGGCGAGTTTCACGAAGTCAAAGGCGACAAATTTTCCATTGGCGGCTGGCAACGCGAAAGCGACCGAAAATACACCGCGCACGACCTCAATATCGAAATCGGCTCAATGCTTTATATGACAACCGACGGCTACGCCGACCAACCCGACGCACAAATGCGCGTCTTCGCTGCCAAACGCCTGCGCGAATTTTTGAAGAACATCGCACTCGACAAAACTGAACGCCAGTTCAAACTATTGGAATCGGAACTCGAAAAGCATCAAGGGTCGGAGCCGCAGCGCGACGACATCACCGTAGTAGGAATCCGCGTCATATAGAATGGAGACAAGCAAAAAAAGTCTTATGTTTGCGCGATTGTCGTTAATAAAGCCGAAACCTCAATGACAACGTCGGAGACAGGCAATGCCGAAATTTTTGAGCTGTATCGATACACGTCGGCAGCGCGCATTTTGATGACCTTCAAGGGCGCGTTCTCGCAGGAACTGCTCGTCGAATTGGGCGACATCATCAAAAAGCAACACGGCGATGGCAACGACGTGCGAAAAATGTTCTCTGTCTTTGTGGAAATGGCGCAGAACATTCTCTACTACTCGGCGGAAAAAGAAACGCGCCGCAGCGACGGCAAAGAGGTCGGCGTCGGCATCGTGCTTATCCGCGATATGGACAAGTATTTTTGCATTACCTCGGGCAATCAAATCGAGAAGGAGCGCGGCGAAAAAATTTACGCCCGTTGTGAAGAACTTGCTGCGCTCGGCAAAGAAGACTTAAAAGCCCTGTATCACGAGCGACGGCAGTCGCAAGCGCCAGAAGGCAGCAAAGGCGCAGGATTAGGGCTTATTGATATGATGCGCAAATCGGACGCGCCGCCGAACTTTGAACTTCGCGCCATTGACGAACACTTGTCGTTTTTCATTCTTAACATCATGATTCAAAAAGTATGAACAACCTAAGCGTTAATCCTACCAAAACCACCCCTCAAATTTCGTTCAACGCGGACAGCGGCGTGCTGGAAGTGTCTGGACAATCCTATCCTGAATCTGCCGTCGAGTTCTATCAGCCAATTATGGACTGGCTGAACCAGTTTTTCTCCAACTCCACTAAACAAGTCGAGTTGAACTTTAAGTTGAACTACTTTAACACGAGTTCTTCAAAGTGCATTCTGAACATCTTGCGGCTCTTTGAAAAAGCACATGCGGAGGGCAAGCCCGTTAAAGTCAACTGGTATCACCACGAAGCAGACGAGCAAATGCAAGAAACGGGCGAAGAGTTCGCCGAACACCTGACCATGCCGTTCAAAGTGATTTCGTTCAAATAACAAGCCACGCTGCACGACGGCATCCGAAGTCAACACATTTGATAATGAAAAAAGAAAACCTTGACCGAATGAGCGCGATGAAGCGCGTTCAAGCGCGGCTGAATCTGGACGGAAAAACCGTGATGAAAACCAACAAGAAGCAGAAACAGAGCGAAGAGTACGAAAAAATCTTCAAACATGAATTGGACGTCGCAACCCACGCCGCCAAGATGTTAGAGGACAATACGCTTAAAAAAGATGAATGGAAATCCGAATATGAAGCGCTGCTCAAAGAGTATAAAGCGCTCCTGCGCCAAGCCATGAAGATGACCAAAATCGGCGACGGCACGCAGCAAAAATTGCTCAAAACACAAGAAGAACTCGCGCTCGCCAACGAAAAATTAGAACGACAAGCCGTAACCGACGCGCTGACCGGCCTCTACAACCGACGCTACTTGGACGCCAAACTCGCCGATGCCTTCGAGACCGCCAAGCGCGACCACCAGCCACTTGCAGTCTCCATTAACGACATCGACTTCTTCAAAAAAATCAACGACCGATTCTCGCATCAAACCGGAGATGATGTGCTGCGCATCGTGGCAAAACTGCTGCGCGAGAGCGTCCGCAATGGCACAACCGTCGCTCGATACGGCGGCGAAGAATTTGTCATGGTCTTTCCCAACACGGATTTACACACAGCGGTCGCTGAGTGCGAAAAAGTCCGCAAAGCCATTGAGTCTTACGACTGGAAAACAGTGCATCTCGACCTTGCAGTAACGATTAGCATGGGCGTGTGTGCTGACCTCTCGCACGCGAACAGCGAAAAGTTTCTCTCTGCGGCTGACGAAAAACTCTACGAAGCCAAACACAACGGCAGAAATCAAGTGCGGTTCTGAGCGCAGTTTGGACTTCACTCCAAATAGATTATATTCATCGTTAGCCGAAAGTCAATCGTGGCTAAAACACATCTTGGAGTAGTGAAGTATGGAATGGTTCAAGAGCCTCCTCGGAATTGCCTCCGATGTTGAAGCGGTCTATTGGATTTTGGCGATTACCTCCACCGCGCTCTTCCTTTTGAAAATTTTCTTCAACTTTGGCGATGAGCATGAAGGGGATGACGTGGTATCGCTCTCCTCAATCCTCTCATTTTTGAAAGTTGGCGCATGGATGGGGGTGTTATGTTTTCGGCTGACAGATTTTTCGGTATGGACAATCTTGTTGGTTACACTCCTCTCTGGCAGCATTGGGTTTATTGGAGCGGTCTGGATTCTGCGTCGGGTGCGCGGTCTGGAATCCTCTGGCACTCTCACGCTTGAAAACGCTGTTGGGAAAATTGGAACCGTGTATTACAACTTACCCAAAGACAAAAACGATGTCGGGCAAATTCAAGTCGAGGTGCAGGGGCGGCTGGCGACGCTCAATGCCAAGAGCGATGGCGTTGAAATCAAAACCGGCAGTAAAGTCTTCGTGTATGGCGTAGAGAACGGCGCTTTGCTCGTCGAGCCGCATTCGGGCGACGAAAACTAACTTCAAACCCAAAATTTTACACAACAACTACCCTTCAGGAGAACCACCAATGGAAGCCTTTATCAAATTCCTAACGACCTCATTTGGTCTTGTTTTCGTCGCGTTTATCTTGCTGGTGGCGGCAGCGTTGCGCTACTACAAGCGGTGTCCGTCGAATAAAATTTTGGTGATTTACGGACGGGTCAGCGGCGGCAAAAGTGCAAAGTGTATTCACGGCGGCGGCAGTATTGTCATTCCGCTCATTCAGGATTCGCAGTATATGAGTTTGCAGCCAATCCCGATTGAAATAAAACTCACCGGCGCGCTCTCTCAGCAAAATATCCGCGTTAATACACCAAGCACATTCACAGTGGCGATTTCGACCGAAGAGAACATTATGCTCAACGCTGCTGAACGCCTGCTTGGGCTGACGACGGAGCAAATCGCCCTGCAAGCCGAAGAAATTATCTTAGGACAGTTGCGGCTCGTGATTGCCACATTGACGATTGAAGAAATCAACCGCGACCGCGAGACCTTCTTGAAAAAAATCAACCAAAACGTTGCCACTGAGCTGCACAAAGTCGGTCTTGATTTAATCAATGTTAATATCCGCGACATCACTGACGAGTCGGGATACATTGAAGCCATCGGAAAAAAATCGGCTGCCGAAGCCATCAACAAAGCCCGCGTCGAGGTCGCCGAGCAAGAACGCATTGGCTCAATTGGTGTTGCCAAAGCCACGCGCGAGAAGGAAGTGCAAGTGGCGTTAGAAACTGCCGAGACCGAGAAAGGTAAGCGCGAAGCCGAAAAGAATCAACGGATTGCGACCGCGCTGTTGGAGACCGAAGGCGCGACGGCGGAAGCAAAGTCAATGCGCGAAAAAGACGTCGAGGTTGCCAACCAACTTGCCGAAGCGGAAATCGGAAAGAAACGCGCCGAAGCGCAAAAGAGAACTGCCACTGCCGAATCAGAAGCGCTTGCGGTCGAGGGCGAAAACATCGCTAAAATTCGCGCCGCCGAATCCAATGCACTGCTCGCCGAAAAAAATGCGCTGGCGTTTCAGCGCAGCGAAGTCGCTAGAGCGCAAGCCGATACCGAAGTCTTGAAGGCGCAACGCGAGCGTGAATCGGCAAAGTTGCAAAAAGAAGAACTCGTCAAACAGGAAATTGAGAAACTCAAAATTCAAGTCGATGCCGAAGCCGCAGCGGAGCGCACGCGCGCGATTGCCAAAGGTGAAGCCGACGCCACTCTCGCTAAATATCAAGCCGAAGCCGAGGGCTTGAAAAAGTTGCTCGAAGCCAAAGCAGATGGATACAAAGAAATCATCAACGCCTGCCAAAGCGACCCGAAAGTTGCCGCCACGCTGCTTATGATTGAAAAAATTGAAACGCTCGTCGAAAAACAAGTCGAGGCGATTTCGAAAATCAAAATTGATAAAATCACCGTTTGGGATTCAGGCTCGAGCAACGGCGAGGGCAGCTCGACCTCGAATTTCATCAAGAGTTTCATCACCTCGCTGCCGCCGCTGCAAGAAATCGCCAAGCAAAGCGGCGTCGAACTGCCTGCCTATCTTGGCACCTTGGCAGAGACCAACGAAAAACCGCATATCGACAGCACCAAAAAGTAAGTCGGAATATCCAAAAGCGCCTGATAACATTCTTTCTTACCGCTGGCGCTAAAAACAGGAGTGTTGCAGGGAATTTCTCTGCATAAACGCGCGTTCTTTCCTGTGGTTTCTCCGCCGCCCAAAGCACATTGAGCATTGAAAACGATGCTGGATAAACAAGCTGAGTTGAAAAAGTGTTGAAATGAAACCACGCCAATTTTTGCTGTGCCGAAACGACTCTTAAATGACTTCCGACGACTGCTGCTGCTTACGCTGACGCCGCTCTTGCTCGAGCAGAGCTACGCAGGCGGCACACTGAAAGGAAAAGTCAGCGATGAAACGACCAAAGAGCCGATTGCGGGCGCGTCGCTGCGGCTGGTGGGGACAGAACTTGGCGCGATTGCAAAAGCCGACGGCTCGTTTATCATCTCCAACATTCCTGCCGGAAAATATGTCCTTCAAGTGGCTTTTGTGGGCTACAAGACGCTCTCAAAAGACATCACCATTCAAGACGGCGAGACCCAAACGCTTATACTGACGCTCAAAGAAAGCGCGATTGAAGCCGATGAGATTGAAGTTTCCGCCAGCGATTTTCGTCAGCCGAAGGAAGATGTGCGCACCAGCCTTTACAAACTTGAACCGACTCAGGTGAAAAGCTTGGCTGGCGGCGTCGAGGATGTGCTGCGGGCGTTGCAGGCGATTCCGGGCGTCTTGGCCGCAAACGATTTTTCGTCGCAATTGTTCATTCGTGGCTCAGGACCAGACCAAAACTTAATGGTCGTCGATGATATTGAAGTCTTCAACCCGTATCGGCTCTACGGCACGATTAGCATGTTCAACCCCGAAACCATTGCCGATATTAGCCTTATCACGGGCGGCTTCCCTGCCAAATATGGCGACCGGTTGTCGGCGGTCTTGGACGTATCGAATCGGGACGGCGTGCGCGACCGCTATTTTGCCACACAAATCAACGCGAACATCACCGACGCAAATGTCGTTGCCGAAGGGAAATCCCCTTTTGGCGTCGACGGCTCGTGGCTCTTGTCGGCAAGGCGCACCTACTACGACTTAATCGTCGGGCCAATTTTGCGCAGCGCGCGGCTCGTCGACGGCAATACAGCATTTCCAAACTTTGCTGATGTGCAACTGCGCTTGGCAATGAACCTAACGCCACAACATCGACTGCAATTTACCGGCATCATCGGCCGCGACGGTATCGATGTGATTAGTTCCGCCCGAAGCGACGAGCGACCTGATAGTGTCAATGTCGGCAATACGACCAACAACGATGTCGCTGGATTGGCGTGGCACTTCAGACCGAACTCTGCGATGTTCAATAAGCTCGTTGTCTCGTGGTATAAAAACAGCGGCACGTCGCGCTTTGCGGGAAATTTCGTCGACCGTATCAATTACCCTAACGACAAACTCGACAGCGCGCTCAAAGCCAACCCGCTTGCGGTCATTCAATTGGCAGCCGCCACCGTGCAATCCGAAAACGCATTTGGCTTCGAGAAATGGAATTTCCGAAATGACTTCTCGCTCAAACTTGACCGACAGCTCCTCGAGATGGGCGGCGCAGTCGATGTGCTAACGACCTCAATTTTCTTTTTCTTGCGACCAAACGAACAACTGCGCTCCGTCTTTCAGGCTCAACAGGGAAGCGGGCGACTCGGCGCGCTGCCATTTGATACGACGGTAACGCAAGCCCAAACCTATCTGCGCGGTAACCTGTATGCGCAAAACCGCATCGAAGCCATTGAAGGGAAATTGTATCTCCAAATCGGCGGACGGCTGGACTACTACCAAATCATCGACAAGTTTTACCTCTCGCCCAGAGTCAACATCTCATATTCGTTGGACGACAACACCACGCTGCGCGGCGCATGGGGACTGTATTTTCAATCGCCGGGCTACGAGAAACTCATCGACCAGCAGCAGTTCATCGACCTGCGCGACGCCGATTACATTCGCTCTCTAAGCGCAGAACGCTCGATGCACTTCGTTGCAGGAATTGACCGCTGGCTGTCTGATAAGTTGCAACTCAGAGTTGAGGCGTATTACAAAGCATTCAACGATTTGATTGTGCAGCGAAAAGAAACGCAAACGGTGTATGTCTCGCGCTTTCTTGGGGGCGATGCGTTCAACAAGGCGAATTGGTCGACGCCCGAAGCGCAAGAACGGCGCGTGCTTTCCGCAGTTCCTGCCAATGATGGACGCGGCGACGCTTACGGCATCGAGATGATTTTGGAAAAACGCAATACATCGAAAGACGACCGCTTCAACGGCTGGATAAGCTATGCACTGGCGTTTGCAAATCGTTACCGTGACGGGCTGACCATTCCGTTCAACTTCGACCAGCGCCACACCATCAACGTCGTCGGCGGCTACAAACTCAACGACTGGCTCGACTTGGCAGTGCGTTGGCGGTATGGAAGCGGCTTTCCCGTTACGCTTGCCATCGGTGTGCAACCGCGCGTCATTCAAAATCTGAACGGTCAATACGTGGTGCAAACGGACGCGCTCTTCGGGCGCACCATGTTTAACCTCGACTACGGCGGGGAAGAAAATCTCAATGCGGCACGGCTGCCCGCGTATCACCGTCTCGATGTGCGTCTGACCGCATCGGCACAATTCTGGGGCGCAAACTGGGGATTTTATTTGGATATGATTAACCTCTACAACCGCACGAATGTGGTCGGCTATCAACACGACGTTGAGTGGGACGTGCCGATAGGGCAACTGCCGCAAGTGATTCGACAAGCCAATGGCATGTTGCCGCTTATTCCCACACTTGGCGTCAGCGCGGTGTTTTAGCATGGGAAAAAGACACTGTCGTCGCGCTGTCTTGCATTAAAATCCGTATCTTTTCAGGCAAATATCTCAAAAATGAACACATCTGAATCTGCTTTGACCAACAACCGCGAGCGGCTGTTGCTGTTCGTGCTTGCGGTTGTTCAGTTCTCTCACATCTTGGATTTCGTCATTATGATGCCACTCGGACCGCAATTTATGCGTGTCTTTCACATCACGCCGCAGGAGTTCGGCTTGATTGTCTCGTCATACACATTCAGCGCGGCGATATTTGGATTTCTTGGCGCATTTTTCATCGACCGCTTCGACCGCCGAACTGCGCTGCTGGCGCTCTACGCTGGCTTCGTGCTTGGCACATTGGCGTGCGCGGTTGCACCGAACTACGAGTTGTTGGTTGTGGCGCGGGCGGTGGCGGGCGCGTTTGGCGGCATTTTGGGCGCGCTCATTTTTGCGATTGTCGGCGACTGCATTCCCGACGTGCGGCGCGGCGCCGCGACAGGCGTGATTATGTCGTCGTTCTCGGTAGCGTCGGTCTTAGGTGTGCCGTTTGGGTTGTTCCTTGCCACGAGCCTGAGTTGGCACGCGCCGTTTTTTTTACTCGCCGGACTCTCCGCGCTCGCGCTGATGCTTGCCGTCGCGGTGTTACCATCGATGAAAAAACATCTGCTCAATGCGCAACCAACTGCCGCACTTGAAAATATGCGCACTGTTCTCTCGTCGCCGAACAACCTTCGCGCGTTTGGATTGATGGCGCTCTTGATGATTGCGGGCTTCTCGGTCATCCCGTTCATCAGTCCTTACATGGTCGCCAATGTTGGCTTGACGGAAGCGGACTTGCCTTACATTTATTTCTTCGGCGGGCTGGCGACATTTTTCACCTCGCAATGGATTGGGCAACTCGCCGATAAATTCGGCAAGCTCGTTGTGTTTAGGATTGTTGCGGTGCTCTCAATCATTCCGATTTTGCTCATCACGAATTTGCCCGTTGTGCCGCTTGCGGTAGCGCTTGTTTGCACAACGTTGTTCATGATTTGTCTGTCAGGTCGGCTTATTCCCGCAATGGCGATTATCACATCGAGCGTCGAGCCTCGCTATCGCGGAAGTTTTATGAGCATTAATTCGGCAGTAATGCAAGTCTTTTCAGGCGCAGGGTCGTTTGCGGCGGGCTTCATCATCGGCAAAGCAACTGACGGAACCATGACCAGCTACTGGCTGGTTGGACTTATCGCTGCGCTTGCAACCAGCGGCTGTATGATAATCGCTGGCGCCGTGAAAGCAGCGGAGGTTGCCTCGACTGCCCCTGCAATGCCGCTCACGGAACTCTCGGTATCTGAACCTGCATGTTAAGCGCGACTGTCGCTGTTGAAAAAATCGGCTACCACCCCCATGTGCCTTTTCCGCCCTTGAACGGTCCCTCGATATCCGACGTAATCCAGCCGCCGTAAAAATCGCCGTCTTGCGGAACGATTTTCTCATCATCGACGTAGCAAGCATCAACGCGGCTGGCATAAAATGCAAGGTAATCTTTCAGAGCGGCGTATCGCGGCGCAGGTGCGCCATAGCTCCACGCGGCATTAAGCGATGATTTGTCGTTTGCCGATAAGTTCCAATAACTCGCTGCGCCTTTAAACTCACAGAACGACTTGTTCGTCGAAGCCGAAAGGAATTGTGTTTGAACATCGTCGGGCGGAATGTAATATGTCGGCGGGTGGCTTGTTTCCAACAGCCGCAAGGCGCGTGTGGAATCAGCAATCACGACGCCCGCAAAGACAACGCGAATCCGACGCGTCGTCGGTTCAAGGCGCGGCGGACGCGGATAATCCCAAACAGATTCTCTTTTCATCTCAACGACTCGATAACAGTCTCGTTAAAAAATGTGCCGTAACTTTACGCTAAAATTTAACTTGCCTGACAATGAAAAACACATCGCTCTTGGTGGCGCTCTGTGGTGTCTTTTTCCTTGAACGCGCAGCCGCTCAAACGCCGAAAGCGGACACCGATAAGCAACAACTCTTTCAATCGTTTTCAGTGCTCGAGAACGATGCGACAAAAATCCGCGACAAGTCCTTGCGCGAGTGGCAAGGGTTCGGCGATTCGCTCGTTAAAAAAGCAGAATCGTTAATCACCGCCGATGAAAAACGAGCGTTGCAGAAAGGCGTCAGCGACTGTGCGGCAAAACTAACATCAGTAGCCGATATGTTTTTGAAGCGGCAATCGCGCGCGATCGACAGTGCTAGGAAAGCGTTTCAGTCGCAGCCGTTTTCGAAAATTAAAGAACCCGCCGCCGAATTTCTAGAATCCGAGCAGGAACTCTTAGACACATTCAAGAGCGAGTTGAGCGATATGAGCGACGTCTTTTCCGACTCGCTTTACGATGTAGCGGAGGCAATGCTACTGGCGAAAACCGAAGATATTGACCCGGCGTTGCTCAACGCGGAGAAGAGTAACGCGATTGCCGCAAGCCTTGCCGATGAAATACCTGACAACGCACCGTTTCCCCAGTGGTCAATCTCAACAACCTATCAGGGACGAGCATATTGGCGCGGCATTGACCAGAACGACCAAAACGCAAGTTCATACACTGACATTGCCTATACGCACCCGATTGGACTTTACGCCAGCATAGGCGTGACGGGACTTTTCGGACAAAGCAATTTCTTCGACCAACTCACGCTAAGCGCAGGTTACCAAAAAGCTATCGCCGAAAAACTAACGGTCGTGCTCTCATACTCGCGGTATTTTTATGACCAGAACAGCGTGCAAGTGCGGTCAGCGTATACGGATAATCTCGGCGCGACGGTCTCATACATCACCCCGATTGTAACGCCGTCTATCTCGTTCAACTACTTGTTTGCATCGGGCGGCGGCGATGCGTTCTTGTCGTTCCTGCTAACGCGCTCGTTTTTCATTGACGACGTGCTGGGCGGCACGATTTCAATTGACCCCAGCGCAAGTTTGGACTTTGGCACATTGCAGTCAATTACGCAACGCGCCACCGTGATTCAGCAGCGAAATCAACTGCCGCGCGTTCAGCCTACTGCCCGCATCGACAGCCGATTCGTGATTACGAACTACAATCTCTCGCTTGGTGTCTCGTATCTCGTTGGGATTTTTGCTTTTACGCCCGAACTCTCGCTCACGGTTCCCGTCAATGTCAGCACCGTAACCATCGTTAATCCCTTGCGCCCAAGCCAAACGCGAACAGAACGGGTGGAAACGCCGCCAGCGTTTTTTCTCACGATTAGCGCGGGCGTGATGTTTTAGAAACAGAGTGCATTGTGGGTCATGCAAGACTATTGTCATTGGAATTTATTGCTAATGTAATACGGATATAACTTGAAGCAGATAGAGTTTGTCATTCTGACTCCCGCAAAGCGGGATGAAGAATCCAAGGATAAAGATGGATTCCTCGCGTCGCTCGGAATGACACCGCGGTAAAATCTACTCCTCTTCTAATTATTTTGGGGTAACAACGCAATGTTCCTCCGCACAATAGCGCGACAAATCGTGTGAGGAAGAGTCGAGGGGCGTTCAGACAGGCCTTGTTCTTAGCGTTGAAGGCGAAGCCGAAGCTTCGCCATCTGTCGTTGTTGTTGGAGCTGTGATTGTCGCTGCAAAGAGCCTGTCTTTGGCGCGTTTTGTGGTCTTTGCAGTTTCTTTTGCATTTGTTCGCGACGCCTTTGAATGAACTTCATCCCTTTGTCGCTGTCGGTGCGGAGTGTTTTCAATCGCTCGCCGAAAGTTTTTCGCTCCGTAGCGCTGAGCAATCGGCGGAGCGGTCTGCCCTCTCGGGTAAATCGCACGCGTTCACCGATGCCAAGTTTTTCCGTGCGGTTGTCTTTGAGCCGTGTCAGGTCGGCGATGTCGTCGTTGCGGTCGCTGGAAAAAATGCTGAGTTCGGTTTCATCGTTGCTGACTTCAAATTCGCCTTCTGTGCCTTTGATGGCGCCGACTGCCGTTGGCGAAACAAACTTGAACGGCTCGGCAGGATTGGTTTTAATGGCAAACGTCAGTTTTCCCGTTTGGACATCAGTTGCACGCGCGCCCGCGAGTTTGATTTGCGACTCGGCCTTTAAATTGAGCAGCGTTCCGTCGTTGAACCGAATCACGCATGATGAAACCGCCATGGTGCGCAGCGAAAAGCCTGCGGACAAGTCCAATCCGCGTTCTGCCTTCGTCCATGTGTTTCCGTCCGTGCTGCTTTCGACCGTGCCGACGGCTTTGACAAGCACGGCAATCGCATTGCTCGCTGATTCCTGCGCGAACCCGCTGGTAGAAATAAACGCGCTCAAAAAACAAAGTAAACAAGTCCTTTTCATTGCTGTGAAATTTTTGTGATGCTTTTTTATTTGATTTGAACGAAAGGTTTGACGCGCTGAAAACGACAAGGCTTAATGGGGCATAGGAGGGAAACATTTTAGCTGTGATAATTGTCTCTTGCTGTGAACGTCAGCACAGTTGTTCCAATCAATGACCAAGAAATGAACGCAACCCGCGAGGAACTCGCTCGACGCTTTTTTGCCGTCCGACAACAGACCGAGGCGCTCTGCCAGCCGCTTTGTGTTGAAGACTACGTCGTTCAACCGATGGTTGATATCAGCCCGCCGAAGTGGCATTTAGGACACACAAGTTGGTTTTTTGAAAAATTTTTGCTGGAGAAATTTTCCGCAAGTTACGCCCCACCGCAGCCGATTTACAACTTTATGTTCAATTCTTACTACAATTCTATCGGCGTGCGTGTCGAGCGGCGTCAGCGCGGCGCATTGTCGCGCCCGACCGTCGAGGAGGTGTATCGGTATCGGCACGACATCACGGCGCGGCTTGGCGAGTTGATTGAGTCCATTGACGAGTCCACGTGGAAAGACTTTCATGAATTGATGCTGCTGGGTATTCATCACGAACAGCAGCATCAGGAATTGCTTGTTACCGACATCAAACACATTTTAGCGACGAACCCACTGCGTCCTGCTTATCACGCTGCCACACTGCCTACGCGCGCCGATACGCTGCCCGATACATTCATCAACATCGACAGCGGCGTTTATTGCATCGGCTACAACGGCAACGGGTTTTGCTTCGATAATGAACAGCCCGCGCATAAAGTCTATGTCGATGCGTTCTCGTTGCAAAACCGTCTTGTAACCAACGGTGAATGGCTGGAGTTTATGGAGGACGGCGGATACAACGAGTTTCGGCATTGGCTCTCCGACGGGTGGGACGCGGTGCAGCGCGAACAGTGGCGCGCGCCGCTCTATTGGGAAAACATTGACGGCGTTTGGCATGAAATGACGCTGTCAGGGTTAAGACCGATTGACCAATATGCACCCGTTTGCCACATCAGCTACTACGAAGCGGAAGCATTCGCAAGTTGGAAAGGAAAGCGGTTGCCAAGCGAAGCCGAGTGGGAAATTGCTTGTTCAGTTTTGGGCGCGAAGGCGTCGGGCGGAAATTTTTTAGAATCAGGTTACTTGCACCCAGTCGCCATCTCGGAAAACGACCTGACGATGAAACAGCTCTTCGGCGATGTGTGGGAATGGACGGGCAGCGCGTATTTACCTTATCCGAACTACAAACACAGCTCGGACGCGCTGGGCGAATACAATGGAAAATTTATGAGCAATCAAATGACGCTGCGCGGCGGTTCCTGTGCCACGCCCGAAAGCCACATCCGTGCAACGTATCGAAACTTTTTTCAGCCCGATAAACGCTGGCAGTTTACAGGCATGCGCCTTGCCTCATAGGGTAAAACACCGCCGTCGGCATCAGAGAACGCAACGAAGTTTAAACCAACGATGACATGATACACGAAAGCCTTAGAGCCGCAACGCTTACGCCGCCACCGACAGCGGCTATGATGGAATTTCTAAACGACGTCGTAGAAGGGCTCTCTGCAATGCCCAAGCGCATATCGAGCAAGTATTTCTACGACGATAAGGGAAGCCAATTGTTCCAAAAAATTATGGAACTGCCGGAGTATTATCTGACGCGAACCGAAGCGGAAATTTTGACTGTTCACAAGCAGGCAATTTTAGACATCATCGGAGACGAGCCGTTCAACCTTGTAGAATTAGGCGCAGGCGACGGTCAGAAAACCAGCATCTTAATCCGGCATTTCTTGGAACGCTCCATTGAGTTTTACTTCGCGCCCATTGACATCTCCGAACACGCGCTCCTCACGCTTGCCAACGCACTTGCCAACGAATTTCCCGACCTGCGCTTTCAGGGCATACACGATGAGTATTTCAACGGCGTTCGGCGCTTGAACAAGTTGTTTCAAAACGAGGGCAAGTCCTCAGACAGCCGCGCGCATCGACGCAACATCGTGCTGTTTCTCGGCTCGAACATCGGCAACTTCAGCCGCGCCGACGCCATAGACTTCCTCAAACATCTACGCACATCAATGCGCGAGGAAGATTACCTGCTCATTGGCTTCGATTTGAAGAAGGACGTGAAAGTGCTGCAAGCGGCATACGACGACGCGGCGGGCGTAACGCGGGCATTCAATATGAATGTGCTGACGCGCATGAACCGCGAACTCGGCGCTACCTTCTCCCTCGAGACATTTCAACACTACGCGACCTACAACCCGATGATTTCAGCGATGGAGAGCTACCTATTGAGCACAGAAGCGCAAAGCGTCTGGATTCAAACGGCAGGACGAGCGTTTCACTTCGATGCCTATGAGCCAATTCACACAGAATACTCGCACAAATACAGCCTACATGATATTCAAACATTTGCGTCGGAAGCAGGCTTTGAGGTCGTTTATCACTTCACCGATTCAAACAAGTATTTCGTCGATTCGCTCTGGCGCGTGAAGCCCGCCGCCAAGCCAAATTTTTCATGAGATTTTGCACATGAGATTTGGCGGTGCGGTGTTATCTTTGTCGTTCAAGTTGTCTTCAACCTTTAACTTTTTACCGCGCCGTGAACAACACGATTACAACACTCAGCCCGACCGAACAAGAAATGACGCTCACCTTTGAGCCGTCGGAATTCAAGCCCGCTTTTGAAGAACAGTTCAAAGCGGCACAAGCCGTTGTCCAAATCAAAGGCTTTCGAAAAGGAAAAGTGCCGATGGACATGGTGAAGCGATTGATGGGAAAAGAAATCGAAGCAGATGTTGTTGAATCGTTGGCGGGAAAACACTTCACCGAAATCGCCACCAAAGAAAACATCAAACTTGTCGGCAAGGCGCGTGTGCGGCACTTTGAATACGTGCCAGAAGAAAAACTCTCGATTTTCGTCCAATACGAAGTGCAGCCCGAATTCGAGATAAAGCCCTACACCGAATATGAGTTCAAGAAAAGCGTTTATGAAATTACCGACGAAGATATTGAGCGCGAAGTGAAAGGACTGCTCGAAGAGCAGGGCGTTTGGGTCAGCAAAGATGGTGAAGCGGACGGAGAGGATTTGGTTATCGCCGATATGCAAAAATTAGACGCGGGCGGTATGGCAATCATCGGCGAGCGGTTCGAGAATCAAGAGTTTCACATGGCGCAATTAGTGTCAGAGTCAACGATAAAAAAAGCCTTCATCGGCGCCAAGAGCGGCGACGAGCGGCTGATTGACATAGAGATGCGCGATAAGACGGGACAGCCGCAGCGGTCGCGGTTTAGAGCCACCGTCAAGGAAGTCAAACGGCTGGATTTGCCTGAACTCACCGATGCACTTGCCTCTGAACTGACACAAGGTAGCTTGACAACAGCGGACGCGCTCCGAGCCGACATTCGCGCCAAACTGACAGAGTACTACGAGCAAAAATCGGAGGACGACCTTGGGGAAGCCATCGCGCAGCAATTCGTCAAAGATAATGCTGTGCAGACCCCTGAATCTATGGTAAAATCGTTCGAGAATCTGCTCATTGAAAACGCCCGTCAGCGCGTCGGCGGACAGTTCCCGCGCAACTTCAACATCGACGCCTTCCGCCGCGAAATTCGTCCGAGCGCGGAACTGCAAGCAAAGTGGATGCTCATTCGCTACAAACTCGCCGAAGAAAACAACCTTAAAGTCGAAGAGCAAGATGTTCGCTCAATGGCAGAAAAAGAAGCCGCCGCAGCCGGTCAGCCCGTCGAAGCAGTCTTGCAAGCATATATGTCCGACAATGTCCGCGACTACGTGGTCGATAGAGTTATGCGCGATAAAGTGCTCAAATTCTTGAAGACGAAGGTCAAAATTACGCCCGAATCGAGACGCATCATGGAAGTAACCGAAACGGTTTAGAATCTGACATAACGCGCGTTAATCAACAAATACGATGTCCGCAGGCACACCAAGCGAGAAGTCGCTCAAAAAAGTTCAAAAGTTCGTTGAGCATTATTGGGAAAAATCTGGCACGTTTCCGCACCCCGATAAGGGCGTGGTCGAGGTCGTGGTGAACGGACTTGCGCAACATCTCGATGAACTCGGCAAGCCACTGTGTCCATGCAACTTTTACCCCGATAAAAAAGCCGAAGCCGAAAAACGCACGTGGATTTGCGCCTGCGAAGAAATGAAGGAATACAAGTATTGTCATTGCTTGCTCTTCGTCAATCCAGATGGACTGCCGATTACAGAATACTTGCCCGAAACTCACGAGGGACGCTTGACCTACGGACTCGTCAAAGACCCAACGCCCAACAAAGGACGCGAGTCGACCAAAGTTACGCACCCGAATCGCGTCTGAATCAACCTGCCACGTGAAAACGAACAACCGCTTTGCGTCGTTGAGATAGGCTGAGGAAGTATGTTTGCAAACCGACCGCAGTAGAAGTAGGGTCATAAACCGATGGAGAAACACATGGCTGAGAGCAACAAGAAAAACGACAATCGCACCGAAGTGCGTAAAATGCCCGACACGGTTCGCACCGCTGGTTCGGAGACCGTGCGCGACACTGATATGGGCACGATCCTGACGAAACCCAAAGTAACTGGCGAGGTCAAGAAAACCGTTGTCAAGGGCGGCAAGAAAATCCCTGATACAGTTCGCACCGCTGGGTCGGACGACATCATGGCGACGGATAACTAACCGCGTTGGCTGGAAGCAATCGGGCGGCTCAACGGCTCTGCTTACTTAACCGCCCGATTTCATCTTCAATCTCAACATCGTGATAAGAATTGCGGTCGACGAAGTTTCGGATGAGCGAATCTTTTGTGGCGGCAAGTTCATCGGGCGTTCCGAGAAAGTAGACTTTCCCGTCGTGCATCATAGCGACACGGTCAGCAACTTTATAGACGCTTTGCATATCGTGCGTAACGACGACCGATGTAACGCGCAACTGCTTGGCTAAGTCTCGAATCAATGTATCAATCGAGTCGGACATAATTGGGTCGAGTCCCGTCGTCGGCTCGTCATAGAAAATATAGCTCGGATTTGTCGCCAATGCCCGCGCCAGCCCAACGCGCTTGCGCATTCCGCCCGACAGTTCCGACGGCTTCAAGCGCTCAATGTTCGGCAGTCCAACCATCTCTAATTTTTCAGCGACGGTTTTAGCAATGTCTTTTTCAGACATCTGTCGATTTTCGCGCAGCGCAATGCCGACATTCTCGCCCACCGACATTGAATCGAACAGCGCCGCACCTTGAAACAGCAAGCCAAATTTTAACCGCAACGCATAGAGGTCTTTCTCGGAGAGCCGCGAAATGATTTGACCATCGACAGCGACCTCGCCCTCGTCGGGCACAAGCAAGCCGACGATGTGTTTGAGCAAGACAGATTTCCCGCACCCGCTTCTGCCAATCACCACCATAGTTTCGCCCGTGCGAATGTCTAATGAGACGCCTTGCAAGACGCGCTTTTCGCGAAACGACTTTTTAAGATTTGAAATGGTAATCATAGGTCGTGTATCAACGTTGTGTTGGCGGTGAACCGCTGCCATCCAGCCCCAAAATAGATTGCGTCGCTACGCTCGCAATGACTGTCGCGGGTTCTCTTTCGAAGTAGAAAGTAAGGCATGGGTGCGTCTTACGAATATCTCACCCACTTGACGATTTCGGCGAGCGATGGTTTTTTTCCATACATCAACACCCCGATACGATAAATTTTGGAGCCAAGCAGCAGGACGAGGTAGAATGTTCCTATCATCAATGCCCAACTTATCGCAACTTGCCAGAACGGCACTTCCGCGCTCGCAGTGCGTGCCATCATCAAAATCGGCGCGAAGAACGGCACCATTGAGAGCGCCACTGAAATCGGCGCGTCGGGCTTATTCAAGACCAGCTGTAGCGTAACCATCGGCACGATTACGAGCAATGTAATCGGCGTGGTGAGCGACTGCGCGTCTTGCTGGCTTTCAAATGCGGAGCCGACGGCGGCATACAGCGTTGAATAAATTAAATAGCCTAAAACAAAATACACGACGAAATACACAAGCAGATGCGGCGCAATGTCGAAGCTCACCTGCGCCGTCGAGCTTGCACGAAACGACGCTCCCGAAAACGCCAGTGAGACAACAATCCAAATGGCATACTGCGTCAGCGCAACAAGACCGATGCCGATGATTTTTCCAAGCATCAAGTCAAACGGCTTCACCGATGAAATCACGACCTCCATGACTTTGCTCGATTTTTCCTCAATGACAGACATCATCACAAACGCGCCGTAGGAGAGCATCGTGCCGTAAATCAGCATCACCATGACGATGGAGAGCAAATACTGGCTCAAGCCCGAATCATTTTTTTCTTTTTCGCCGGAAAGTTTTTGTGTCTGAAAGTCGATTGGTCTTTCAATCGCCGTGATTTCCGCGTCGGCAAAGCCTTTTTCTTTGAGCGTGAATCGATTGACCGCATTGCGCAGGGCGCGCGCGAGAGTGCTATTCAAGGTGAAGTCGGTTACGGTGCGTGAGGTGTAGGTCGCGATGTATTTACCTGCGGAATCCTGTTTGACGATAATGTAGCCAGTCAGTTTGCCTGCGTCTGTGTCTTTAATCAGAACTTGTCGGTCATTCTCGTCGGCAAAGGTTGCCGCAACCAGTTTGATGTTTGAACTTGAATCGAGCGCGTCGAGAATATAGCGTTGAAGTTTGCCTGTTTGGTCAATGACGGCGATGCGGGAATCGGATTTTGCGGTAAAAAACTGAATCGCCACCGGCACAATCACGAAACTCGAGAGCAACACAGGGATTAACACTGTGGCAATGATGAAGCCCACGCTTCGCACACGCTCCAAGTATTCCTTGCGAATGACAATCCAGACTTTGTTCATTGATGATGTGTTTGTATTCGGTGTTGCCTGCCCGATTGAGCAGTTTTATGCGCAGGTTTTCCGCTGTTCAGTCGGGCTTGTAATTCAAAAAATCAATGAGCGGTTTCATCGCTTGAAACGCTTTCACGGCTTGCTTGACGAGCGTCTTTGCCTGTAAATCCTCATCAGTAAAGGCGGTTTCGGCGATAAATGATTTCATTTTCAAATACGCAATCGCGGGATTGTCGCCCGTGTAGCCTTTGGGCGGACGCGAGAGCGCGTTCTCGTCGCGCATGCCGTTTGGAAAGTTTTTTCTGAACGCGCGGCTTTCAACAATATCTTGCCACTCGTCAAAGTTATCGGAGATGTCTTTGCGAATCCGTGCAAGCGTTGATGACATTGGCATATACAGTCCGCCGGCGGCGAAACTGGCACCGGGCTCGACATGAAAATAAAATCCCGCATTCTCACTCATATCTTTTCCGTTGCTGCTGATGGCGCAGGCGAGATTGGTTTTATACGGCGATTTATCTTTGGAAAACCGCACATCACGATTGATGCGAAATGTGCAATTTTTAACCTGCAGATTGGCGGCGGCGATGCTCTCATCAACCGCAGAAATGCCGTTAATGAGGTGTTGCACGAAGTTGTGAAAATCGGCTCTGGCATCGTCGTAACGCGCACGGTTTGCCTCAAACCACGCTTTGTCGTTGTGCTTTTTGAGGTCTTTGAGAAATTTTAACGTCGACGATTGAAGCATCAGTTAAGCCAATGAAGCAAAATGGTCTCGCAAGTGATTATCCGGCAATCATTCGGAAGAGCAAAAATAAACCGCCCGACAGCACAACGCACACGGGCAAGGTCAATACCCATGCCAGTGCAATTTTTTTCACGATGTCCAACTGCACCCCCGACTTTTGCGCGACCATTGTGCCTGCCACGCCCGACGACAAGACATGCGTCGTGCTGACGGGCAGCCCGGAGGCTGCTGCGATGCCAATCGTGCTGGCTGCAACAAGTTCCGCCGCCGCGCCTTGGGCATAAGTCAAATGCGCTTTGCCGATTTTTTCACCGACCGTTACGACGATGCGTTTCCAGCCGACCATTGTGCCAATGCCGAGCGATAAAGCCACTGCGACAAGCACCCACACGGGCGCGTAGTCTGTCATACTGCGCAGTTGCGCTCGATAGGTTTTCAAGAGCGTTGCCGATTCTGGCGATAGTTTCAACTTTTCTTCTTTTTGCAATTTCGAGAGCTGGTTATCGGCAAGCAAAATTCTTTTGCGAACCTCGAAGCGCTTGTCTTCGGGCAAGTCGCGCAGCGACGAGATGCCTTTAAGATAGCCGCGCACTTCCGAGAGTTCTTTTTGAATCAGCGCGATAACAGACAAATTTTGCGCGCCCGTCGAGACAGGCTGCACAAATGTTTGCGAATTATCTTGAAGCATCAACTCGATTTGTTCGGCGGCAAGCACAGCTTCGGCGGTTTGTGCAGGCGTGCTGTCCAAATTGAGCGCGAAACTCGCTGGCAAGATGCCAATGAGAATGAGCATAATAAGCCCAACGCCTTTTTGTCCGTCGTTTGAACCATGTGCAAAACTGACGCCTGTGCAGGTGAGAATGAGCAACGCGCGCACCCAAAATGGCGGCGGCGTCTCGCCTTCGGGCGCTTTGAAAAGTTCGGGATTTTTATCGAGAACGATTTTGGCAAGGAGCAACAGTCCCGCCGCAAGCGAGAAGCCGACGAGCGGCGAGACAAGTAGCGACAGTCCGATTTCGCCGGCTTTATTCCAATTAACGCCGCTTCCGAAGACATTGCCCGGCAGCATAGAGTTGGCAATACCAACACCCAAAATGGCGCCAATGAGCGTATGCGAACTGGATGCAGGAATGCCAAAATACCACGTGCCTAAGTTCCAAATCGCTGCCGAGAGCAAGAGCGCCATCACCATCGATAAACCAGCGCCGATGCCGCTCGCGACAAGCAAGTCAACGGGCAAAAGATTGATGATGCCGATTGCCACTGCAATCCCGCCCATAAAGACGCCGATAAAATTCCAGATGCCTGACCAGACGACGGATGGCACAGGCTTGAGCGACTTGGTGTAAATCACGGTTGCGACAGCATTTGCCGTATCGTGAAAGCCGTTGATGAACTCAAAGGCACACGCAACGAGTAAGGCAAGAAACAAGATAACCAGCGTCCCAGCAGCAAGAGAACTGTTGAAAATGGCGTCCATAAAAATTGTCTCAGTTAACATGTGCGGCGAAACTAAACCGTCTAAGCGGTAAAAACGAATTTCAAATATACAGCGCGGGCGTGAAGAAAACGTGCGCTTAACAGTTCGATAAAATTGACGCTGCGTGCACAGAGTCCGACAGAAACGAAAAAGGCGCCTCGTCGGACGCCCTTTGTTTCAAGGCGGGCTCAATTAAAACTGGCGACTGCGGCGTCAAGCGAGTCAAAGGTTTGGAAGACCTGCACAAGTTTTGTAATCACGAGCAGGCTCTTGATGCGTTCTGCTGGATTCGCCAAGCGCAGGTCGCCGCCGCCGTTTTTGATGCTGGTCAGCGCAGACGTCATCATCCCCAAGCCTGACGAGTTCATATACTCGACTTTGGCAAGGTCAATGATAAAGCGTTTATTTCCGTCGGCGAGCAAGGCGCGAAGTCGGTTGTGAAGTTCGTTGGCGTCGGGCCCGCCAAGCACATCGCCGCGCAGTTCAATGACCGTTGTCGAGCCGATTTTTTTTTCCGAATAGTCCATAGTGGTTTTTGCAGATATGAATGTTACCCTCTCAACTTGAATTTCGCGTTGGAGCGCAGTTGCCAATCCAACACAACCGAGGCTGCCACGAAAATAGACGAATAGGTGCCAATGACGATGCCGATGCCAATGCCGAAGGCAAAACTACGAATCGTCGGTCCTGCAAAAATGAACAACACGACGACCGTGAGCAGCGTCGTCAGCGCGGTGATAATCGTGCGGCTGAGCGTTTCATTGATGCTGTCGTTGAAGATTTTCTCGTAGCTGTCGTTGCGCCGCACTTTGATGTTTTCTCTGATGCGGTCATAGACGACGACCGTGTCGGTAATCGAGTAACCGACAATCGTAAGGAAAGCAGCGATGGTGCTTTGGTCGACTTCGAGCGGCATAAAACTAAACGCGCCGCCAAGCAAACTAAACAAGCCGGCAACCACCAAGACATCGTGAAAAATTGCCATGACACCTGCCGCCGCGAACTTGAACTCGAAACGAATGCCGACGTAAATCAAAATCATGGCGAGCGCGCCAAACACGGCTTGCAACGCCGACCACTTCAAATCGTCAGCAATGCTTGGACCAACAGCATCAATGCGCAGGATTTCGTGCGGGTTATCGGTAAAGTCGCGCGTCAGCACACGCGAGAGCGAGGCTTGAAGCTCGTTGAGGTCGCCGCTAAAATCCGTGGTTAAGATAATTTCGCGCGGGCTGCCGTATTCCTTAATTTGTCCGCTAATGTTTTGCGAGGCGACCGCACTGCGAACTTTGGCAACATCGACCGGCGACTGAAAGCCGACCACAATTTCCGTGCCACCTTTGAAATCGACACCCAAGTTGAATTGACGCACAATCATTGACGCCAGACCGACAACAAGCAGTGTAACCGAGATGATATAGGCGGTCTTGCGCTTGCCGATAAAATCAAAATTTGAATTTTCTAAAAAACGCATGTTTCGAAAAATTGACGATTGATAAGAGACCCATCAGCCGAAACTGACTTCGCTAACTTTGTTTTGTTCCAGCATCCAATCGAAGACGACTTTGGTGATAACAATTGCGGTAAAGAGGCTTGCTGCAATGCCAATCATCAGCGTTACGGCGAAGCCTTGAATCGGACCGATGCCGAAGGTGTAGAGCAACGCGGCTGCGCCGAAGGTGGTAACGTGCGAATCCAAAATCGCAGAGAAAGCGCGGTTGTAGCCAAGTTCAAGTGCGAGTTTTGGAAGTTTGCCGCGCGACGACTCTTCACGAATGCGCTCGAAAATCAGCACGTTGGCATCAACCGCCATACCAATGGTCAGCACAAGTCCCGCAATGCCGGGCAGCGTGAGTGTTGCGCTGAACCCCGCCAAAAACGCAATGACGAAAATGATGTTGAAGAGGAGCGCGAAATCAGCAATAAATCCAGCCGTGCGGTAATAGACAATCATAAATAGCGCCACAGTTGTAAAGCCAAACAGCACCGAGAACAATCCCGCGCGAATGGAGTCTGCGCCGAGCGACGGTCCAACGGTGCGCTCTTCGGTAATTTGAACTGGTGCAGGCAACGCGCCTGCCTTCAAGACAATTTCCAAATCCTGCGCTTCTTCAATGCTCGACAGCCCGTTGATGACCGAACTGCCGTTGGGGATTTTTGATTGCACAACAGGCGCAGAGAACACAGAACCGTCCAACACAATCGCAATTTGTTTGTCAATGTTCGCGCCCGTTACGCGCGCCCATGTTTTCGTGCCGATGTCGTTCATTTTCATCGTTACCTCAGGACGCGAGGCGTCGGCACTAAAAGTGGCGCGGGCATCGGTAATCACACCGCCTTCCAACTCTGCTTCGCGCTTCAAGGGATAGAGACGAAAAATTTTTCCGCCCTCGGTTTCCATAGCGCGTACATCGAGCAGAAATTCCAAATCGCTCGGCATTTTTGCACGCACGTCCGCTCGGCTGAAAATCGATTGAATTTTTGGCTTGGCAACCTCGCTTACATAAAAGATGCCAGAGCGTGGGTCGACGATAATGCCGTCGTCGCTGTCGCCGATGGCAAAGAGCGGATTCTCTTTCTTCAATTGCTCTTGGGATTTGAGCGAATCGGGCAGCGCAGCGAGCGAGTCCGCTCTGGCAATAGAGGCAGAGTCGGTGCCAATGTCTTTCAAGCGTTCCTGACGAGCTAAGTATTTATTCACCTCTTGCAATGCTTTAAAGCCAACATCAGCGTCGCGCACAAGTTTAAATTCCAACTTCGCCGTGCCTTTAAGCAATTTGCGCACCCGCTCTTTGTCGGAGACGCCGGGCAGCTCGACGATGATACGGCGACCGCCCTTCGTAGTGATAGACGGCTCGGCGACGCCGAACTGGTCGACGCGATTGCGGATAATTTCTTTGGCGCGTGTTACTGCGTCTTCCGCTTCCTTGTTGAGCCGCTTGACAATCTCCTCGTCAGTGTCGCGCAGGTCGTAGAAATACCGCCCCATTCGAATATCCTGTCTCTTAAACTCTTTTGCCATCAGCACCGGAATTGGCTCGCTCGATGTTTTGGCTTGCTCACGCACGACGGCGATGGCTTTGTCAAACGCCTCGTCCCGGCTGCGGGCTTTGGCTTCCAAAAGTCCCAGTACATCGACCTCCAAAACGGTGTGAATGCCGCCTTGCAAGTCAAGACCAAGTTTCAGGCGCTTTTCTTGCGCTTTCTCAATACTCTTGCGATTTTCTTTGACAAAGGCAAGGCTGTCTTCAGGCGACCCAATGGCTCTGAGGCGCTGGGCGAAATTGTAATCTTGATACGTCGGAAACAAAAACCAGCCAGAGAGGGCGATGAACGCGACGATGAGAATGATGCGAGATTGATTGTTTTTCATTGATGAACATGCTCAAAAAGTAAATTCCACGCGCTGCCGAACAAACCCCTGCAACGGCGACAGGCTGAAAAAAATTGAGCCGCGAATATACAAAACGACGTTCTTTCACCAAAGCCCAAGCTGTATGGGTTTTAATCGCTCGGTTGCCGTCAATCAATGCCGCTCGATGACACCGAATGTTGAAAAAGCGAGGCGCTGTTTTTCAATGACACGCCTTGTTGTATTTGCGCAGTTTGAAGTAGTTGTAGGGAAGCGGCACCGCAAACCCCGCCGCAAGCGAGGCAGCAAGTGCGCCCCAGAAATACGGCTCGTGTGGCATCGCTGTTCCGCCCGTCAAAAAGTAATCTGTTGCGTTTTCCGCAAGTTCCATAGCCAGCATCGACAGAAAACTCATCGAGAGGGCCGTGTGGAGCGCAGTCGTCCAATCAAATTTTTCGCGCAGTTTGAGCAACACGGTCTCGAGCATGACCGACGTCGTTAAGCCGCAAAGCATAGCAACGCCCATAATCGCCACCATTGACCACGGCAAGCGTGCTGCCTGCGCATAGATGATAAACCCGAAATCGCCAATCGAGCAGCCGATTAAACAGTTCAATGTGTTAAGCGCCGCGCGTTTCCACACGGCAGTGTCTTGCCAAAATTCAGCGTCAATGACGCGCGGCGTTTTTGTTGCAGGCGATTCAAGAACGGGCAACGCTAAGTGAAACAGCGGTAACTCGCCCGTCCATTCCGAGACACGGTAATCCCCGACTTTTTCAAGCATAGCATTGAGGGTTGAGATGTCAATCGGTTTTGAGGTGATGAGCACCGCTTGCGGCGGCGACAGCGTTACGCTGGCGGATTCAACACCGTCAAGGGTCGACAAAACTTGCGTTACGCTTTGGACGCATCCATTGCAGTGCATTCCCGAGACGCGCAACTTCCATTCATCTACACGAGGAGCGATGCGTTCCGTTGTGTGCATAAGTTCTCCGTTTAACTCTATTTTGAAATGACTTCGACGCGGACTTTGGCGACCCCCTGCGCGACCAACTCAATCTCGCGCGCGGCGGCAAGCGAGAGGTCTATGATGCGCCCCTTGTTGTTCGGTGGCATTCGGTCGTTGATGCGTACCGTGATGCTTTTGTTGTTAGAAAGGTTCGTTACGCGCACCACTGTTCCAAACGGCAAACTGATGTGTGCCGCCGAGGGCTTATTCATATCGAAAATTTCGCCGTTGCTTGTCTTTCGTCCGTGAAAGTCGGCAGCGTAGTAAGTCGCCAGTCCCTCCTGGCTGTATTCAGCGGGCGGCGTTGCAACGGGCGTGGAGTCTTTTTTCGGCATCGCGGGTTTCGCCTCCGACGATGTAAATCGCGCCACCGAGCGACACGCCGACACGCTCGCGGCAACGATAAGGAAAAATGCAACTGAACGACTCATCTCTAAATGGCATTTGGTGAACATACAAAAATTTTTGTGCCTGCTTGACTTTGAATCCCAAATGCAAAATCCGTATCTTCAGTTTTGGCTCAATCAATAAAAAAAGATACACAATGCAAGCCGCGCTTTCGCAAACGATTTCTTCACCCATAGTTCGCCAAACGCTGTTCGTGATGCTCTTCGCGGCGCTTACCGCGCTCGCCGCTCAGATTGAAATCCTGCTGACGCCCGTGCCGATTACGATGCAAACGGCGGCAGTCTTGGCGTCGGGAGCGCTGCTCGGCGCACGGCTTGGCGCATACAGCCAAATCGCGTATCTCGTTGCGGGATTGTTTCTGCCTGTCTATTCAGGCGGCGGTATGGGCATGGAAAAACTCTTCGGCGTAACAGGCGGATATTTATTTTCATTTCCCATCGCTGCGTTTGTGTGCGGATTACTCGTCCATCGCGCATCGTCGTTCCTGATGCAATTCGTAATGGTTTTCCTATCGAGCCTTGTTACATTTGCCTTGGGAATGACATGGCTGAAAGTCGCGCTGTCGCTCTCTTGGGAAGCAGCATTTATGCAGGGCGTCGCGCCGCATCTGTTGGGCGATGTGATTAAGTGCGGCATTGTAACCACGCTCTGCGCGGCAACTCATCGATTCGGCGCTATCAAGTCGTAAGGCAACGATTGGCGCGCGCGATGCGTTTAGAAGTTTGAAACAACACTAACTTTAATCTTTAATCAGGAGGATTCAGATATGACAGAAGTAATGGCTCCGGTCGCTGAGACAATGCCCGCCGTTGTGAATTTGACGGAAAGCGCGGCAAAAGAAGTGCGCCGCATTATCGCGGACAATAAAATTCCCGAAGGCTTCGTGCTGCGCGTAGGTGTTACTGGCGGCGGTTGCTCTGGGATGAGCTATGCACTTGGCTTCGACCAACCGAAGGAAAACGACGATCGCTTTGTGTCGCAGGGCGTTGAAATCATCGTCGACCGTCGTCATCAAATGTATTTGGCGGGAACACAGATTGATTTCATGGACGGCTTGCAAGGTCGCGGATTTACATTCAGCAACCCGAATGCGACGAAGACATGCGGTTGCGGCAGTTCGTTCTCGGCATAACGCAAGTTGTTTTTTCTGACATGGTGAAGCGTCGGGGGCAGAAACCTCGGCGCTTTTTTATTTCTTCTGCATACTTTCCGCCTCGCGCTCGATGACGCCCAGTTGCAAACTTCTTATTGCCAAAAAAATCTCCCGTAGAAATAATAACAAGCCAGCAATGACTGCCAACGTCGCCAAAATGAACAGTGAGGCAATCGTATTTGAAAAGTCGCGGTCGATAAAGCCGCCGATGAAGAGAAACGCGATGACGAGGCAAATCAGCAACGCACCGCCCGTGCAAAAGGCAATCGCTCGTTGAATCAACTTTGCGCGCACAACCAACACATCGAGTTCTTTAATCAGCCGTTGCGTTTCTTTAAACGGTGCGTCCATCAAGCCATCTTCGATTTTGCGAGCGCGGTCAACGATGCGTCCAAGTCGCGTGCTCAACACGCCAAGCAGCGAGGCAATGCCAGTGAGCAAAAATACAGGCGCAACGGCATACTGAATCTCGCGGGCGATGTAAAATACTTTAGGTTCGGGCGGCATCTCTACAAGCGACAGCAGTGGATTGGATAGTTCATCGGGACAACGCCCCCAGCGCCTGTTGCTCTGCCCAAGTGCTGGAACGGCGCTGCACGCATCATTGAAACGCATTAGGCGCGGGATAGTCTCTTTAAGAAAACACACTGTTTATGTTGCCGATTCTTTTCGACCGACGAACTCAATCACCTGTTCGCTGATGTAAGCAATTTGCTCTTCGTCCAACTCGGTGTGCATCGGCAGCGAGAGAACCCGCTCGGCGATGGATTCGGCAATCGGCAAAGCGCCTTTCGGGTAGCGCTCGTCGCGGAACGCGGTTTGCAAGTGCAAGGCAATCGGGTAATGCACTGAACTCGGCACGCCGCGCGACGATAAAAACTGTTGCAGCTTATCGCGCATTCCCGCTTTCGGCAACAAAACGGTGTATTGATGAAAAATATGCGTTGCGTTGATGTCTCGATACGGTGTTTGAAGATTCGCTTGCGAGAGGTAATGGTCGTAGAGCGCGGCAGCAGCTTGACGCGCCTTGTTGAACTCGTCCAAGTATTTCAATTTGACGTTCAGCACAGCAGCTTGAATCGTATCGAGCCGAGAATTGACGCCGAGCAGTTCATGCGTGTATCGAACTTTTGCGCCGTGCTGCGCAATCATTTTGAGTTTCCAAAAGAGGTCTTCTTCGTGCGTGAAAAGAGCGCCCGCGTCGCCGAATGCGCCGAGATTTTTCGCGGGAAAAAAACTTGTCGTGCTGACCCTGCCGAATGACCCAACCTTTTTGCCTTTGTATTCTGCGCCAAACGATTGCGCGTTATCCTCGATGAGGTCGAGTCCGTGATGACAGGCAATATGCGTGATGCGCTCGATTTCCGCAGGCTGACCGTAAAGATGAACCGGCATAATCGCCTTTGTGTTTGGTGTAATGGCGGCCTCGAGCAAGTCGGCGTCCATGTTAAAGGTTTGTTCATCGATATCAACGTAGCGTGGTGTTGCGCCGACAAGCACAATTGCCTCGACTGTTGCAGCAAATGTGAACGGTGTTGTAATCACTTCATCGCCTTTGCCGATGCCCAGCGCCATGAGTGCAATTTGCAGCGCGTCTGTTCCGTTGGCGCATCCAAGCGCATATTTAACGCCGAGATATTTAGACAATGCGCATTCCAACTCGCCGACCGGCGCGCCGTTGATAAAGCTGGCGCTCGCGATGACTTTCTCGATTTCTGCGTCAAGTTCGGGCTTCAAGCGGTCGTGCAGCGAGACAAGATCGACCAAGTGAATTTTTTTTGTCAACGTTTGGGTCATGCTTTAATCTGGTAACATAAGTTGTTCAAATTCTCTGGCGAGTTGTTCGGTCAAGTTGCGTCGATTGTATCGCTCGACCATCTCGGGCGGCGGAACGGGCAGCGACTGTGTTTTCCATAAACGGTAAAGTTCTAAAATTTTCTCCGCAATTTCCCATGGACTATTTGGGTGCGCGGTAAGCCCGTTGGCATCGAGAATAAAATTTTTCGAGGCGCCCTCTGGCACAATGCCGAATAGCGTTTTACCTGCGGCAATATATTCAAACAATTTCGCGGCGGTAATGTTTCCCATGCCGCGCATGTCAGCGAGCGTCGCCCAAAGCACATCGCCTTTCAAAATTTCTTTCACGGCCTCGAGGTGCGGACGATAGCCTTTGGATTCAACCAGAAATTGCAGCCCGAACGATTCGGCAAGTTTCATATACTCTTTTGGAAAGACACCGACAAACACAGCTTCGACTTTCTCGCGCAGTTCAGGCTGTTGGTCAACAGCGAGCTTCAAGCCGTGAAAAAACGGCTTCGGTGAACTGTTGTAAAATCTGCCTGAATAGACAAAGCGAAGTTTTCGAGCGATTCGCTTATCGGGATTCGCCAACGCAAAATCCTCAGGGTCAAATCCATGCGGAATAATGCTGACGTCTTTGTGTGTGAGTTTGCCGAAGTAGCGTTTAATCCAATCTTCTTTCAAAGCGCGATTGACCGCAATGATTCTATCTGCCTTCATCAACACGGATTCTTCGAGTGCAAGATGTCGTCGCTTGTGAAACGGCGACCAATACAAATGCGATGGGTTGTTCACCCAAGGGTCACGAAAATCGACGACAAGTGGCAGTTGATATTTGCTGCGCAGTTCCAGACCGACAAGGTGCGCTGTAAAGGGCGGCGCCGTCGAGAAAATCACATCGATGTGCTCTCGCTCAATAATTTCCGACGCTTTGGCGAGCGCAAATTTTTTCCAGCCGATTTTATTATCGGGAATGAACACCAATTGTGAAAGCGCGCTTAAAAATCTCCTTGACGATTCGGCAGGCATAGTAAGGTCGCGCGTGCCAGACGTTTGCGCTGCGGCTTTGGTGATGTCCCTTGTATCAGTGCGGATAATTTCAACATCTCGACGTTTTAACTCGTCGAGCAGCGTCTCATCAAATGCGTAGTAAGCCGTTGGGTTAATCGTCAGCACAAAGGGTTTCCAGCCGAAGTCAGGCAGATACTTGACGAACTTGGCGGTGCGCTGCACGCCTGAAAGTCCCATCGGCGGAAAGTAGTAGGCAATGACTAACACTTTTTTCATAGCGTAATCTGGCGCAATAGAAGCAAGTTGACTTAACCGGTTCAACGCGAGAGCGAGTTGATATGCAACGGCGTTAAATCATGAACAAGCGATGCTAATTTTTTCGATGCTTCACGCCGCGTATATTTTTGAATGACCTCGCTTCGCCCGTCCCACAAGGGTTTGCGGGCGATGAACAAGTTATAGTAGTTTAAAAACGCATCAGCGATTTCGGCTTCGCTTCGAAAATACGCAACCGTTCCCGCATTCGTCTCACGAATCAGCGTGGCAATTGCGCCCTCGGGCGCCAGCGTGATAACCGGGCGCGACGTGCCGATATATTCATATACTTTGCCCGGCACAATTTCATCGCTGCCGTCCGCATCATCGACCACCAGCAAGAGCGCGTCCGATTTGAGCAACTCCAACACGCTGTCGCTATGCGGCATGTATGACTTTACGACAATAGATTGTTTCAGTGTCGGTTCGTCGAAGAGCGGCATAATGTTCGAGCCAAAGCGACCGATGAATTTTAACTCGATGTTGTCGGCGTCAACTTTGCCCTCCACAACGAGCCGTTTGACGGCGGCAAGAAAGTGTTCTGGTGAGCGCTTGCCATACATAGACCCTGTATAGCACACCGTAAATTTGTCGTTGCGCGGAAACGCTATTTTTGGAATGTCAGCATCGTCGAAGCCATTTTCAATGTGAATAATTTTTGCGGCGTCAATGTCGGGATATTTTTTTTGAAAGTCTTTAGCAATGCCGCGCCACGCAACCTCGAGTCGGCTGCACTCTGCATAGACGCTGCGTTCCAAATGCGCATCAATTTTTTTAGCGAGTCCGTATCGCGTCGGCGTTGAGAGAAATCCCGTCCAAGGATCTCGGAAGCCTGCAATCCATGGCAGTCCAGTGTGGCGTTTCAATGCTCGCGCAATAAGCGCGGACGTGTAGGGCGGCGACGATGAATACAAACAGTCAATCTGTTCATCATGAATAATTTTTTCGCCAAGTGAAACGGCATATCGTAACCAACCGATTCGCGCGTCGGGAATAAAAAAATTGCTTCGCACAAACTCGGCGAGTGTTTCCGCAAGCGAACGTGTTTCGCCCGGCTTCGGAATGTTGTTAACATCGACTGGTGCGTCGTCAGGCTTCCCAGTGAGCTTGCGATAGAGTTTGTATGGCTCAAAAATTTTGGAGCGGTAGACTCTGACGTCGTCGGGAATTTCGTGCATCAGGCTGTCGTCGCGCACCGGGAAGTCGCCGTTCTCGACCGTCAGAACAACCGGACGCACCTCGAACTCGCGCAGGTATTTGACGAATTTCAAAACGCGCTGCACACCCGGACCACCCGATGGCGGAAAGTAGTATGAAATAACAAGCAGATGTTTCATGAGCGTAATTTGGAGTCTAATCGCTCGACGGCTTCGGCGAAAGCGTCCCATGAATACTGCTTCTTTTCCGCACGAATGTTCGCCGTAAAATCGATGTCATGTCGAGACTCATAAAACATTTTGACGCCGTCAACAATCGCGTCCGAGTTATTTGGCTCAACAACAAAGCCCGTTTTCCCGTCAATCACCACCTCTGAAAGCCCGCCAACGTTGGTTACAACGGACGGCAGGTCGAAGTGATAAGCAATTTGCACGATGCCCGACTGTGTCGCCGAGCGATACGGCAGAACTGCACAATCTGCTGCGCAAAAGTAAGTTGAGACGTCATCATTCGGAATGTAGTCGGTGGCGAGCAAGAGATGATTTGAAATACCTAACGATGAAATTTTGTCTCGATAGAGTTGTTCATTGCTGTAAAATTCGCCGGCAATAATGAGCGTCAAGTCGGGAAATGCTTTCGTGAGTTCAGGCATAGCGTCGAGCAAAAGGTCGAGCCCTTTGTATGAGCGAATGTATCCAAAAAAGAGAATCACTTTTTGCGATTCAGACAGCCCTAATTTTTGCCGCGCTTCAGTTTTTGAAATCGCATTGCCGAAGATGTTGTAAATCGGGTGCGATGATTTTTCATACCTCGCCGTCGGAAATTCTTTCTTCAAGTCGGACTCGACTTTATCGGACATCGCTACATATCCGTCGACGAGGCGTGTGGCAAGCCAGAGCAAAATGACGTCGCCAACACGTGTTTCATGCGGCTTGAAATTATCGAGAATGTAAATCACTTTGGTTTTGGAGCGCAGTTTGGCGATGAGCGAAATCACAAAATAGGCGGGCGCAAAAAACGGAATCCAATACTTGAACAATACCACGTCGGGCGCAAGGTCATAGACGCGCAAGCCGACTTGAATCCACGAAAGCGGATTGACGGAATCGAGCAAGACTTCTGCATTGGTTTTGTAGAGGTCGTCTTCCGTGCCTTGTTCTGCTTGTGTCTTGCCCGGAAAAAAAAGTTTGGGATACTGCCGAGAAAATGTGATTGCCGTTACCCTATGTCCGCGCTCAGTTAATTTCTGATACAGCAACGTGTTGAAGTGCGCAATGCCGCCTCGGAGCGGATAAAATGTGCTGACGAAAGCGATATTCACAACAGAGCAATTTTTTTTTCACCCGAGCGGCTACCTTTGAGAATGGAACTGCCGCGTTCAGGGCGTTCAGGATTGATGATACTTGTTTGTTGGCGTAGGTCAATCAAGACATCTACTTCTGTTAAATCGTCGCTACTTGTCAGTTCAATATCTGTAGATGTGATTCCCATCAATTTGTCGTTTGGCGTTCATTAAACGAGTGCGCCGGAAAGATACGCATTACATGGTTGAGCCTTTCCAAGTTCCACCGTATTGATAATGCGGATTGCCGTCGCTGAACTTTTTCCAGCACTCGTCGCAGACGAAATCCCACCGTTTGGTTTGGTCGTAGCGAATCCGATACAAGCGTGATTGATGTTGTTTGCACGAAAAGCACGATTTCAACTTCGGCGAAAATTTACCAGTCTTAGGAGTGTTCATGGTTCAAACCATCAATGGCGATTCAATCAGTGTTTTCGGGCTTCTGCAAGGCGTCGCATCACGGCGTTAAAAACGGTGTCGGGCGAAATATCTTTCATGCAGTGGACGCCGCCGTTTTTTTCTCGCAAACATTTCGGCGCGTAGTAACAGTCGCAGCCTGTCGGTGGCTCGATAATTTCGCCGCGCCCATAGAGTTCAAACTCGTGTTTGTTGAAAATGTTGTTGAGCAAGACGAGTTGTTTTTTTCTGCCTAAGGCAAGGTGCATCGCCATGGTAACTTGCGAGACGACCGCATCGCATTGGTCAATGAGGTCGATGAATGTTTTGAGCGAAAAAAAACCGAAATATGTCGCGCCTGTTGTGTCGGCATAGACCAGATTTTTTTGATGCTCTTGTTCGCCGCCAAGCAAGACGACCTCGCAGCCTTGTTCAATGAGTTTTTTAGCAAGTGCGGTCCAATTCTCGTCTGCCCAAAGGCGCGTTGTCCAACGACCGCCGCACCCGGTATTCAATCCGACAATCGGTTTAGTGCGGTCAAGTTTCCAAATGTGTTGCCCTGCCTCGTGGTTATCGAGCGCGTATTCTTCGCCGTGAAACTTAAACCCAGCAATCTCAAAAATTTCCTGCGGATAGGATGCCGTATTGGCTTTGCTGACATCGTCGAAGACGCCAGTGTAAAACTTATGCTTGGCATCAGCGTCAATGGGTGCGCATTTGCCATCTTTGAGCATAAAGCCTTTTTTGACGGCTGCATGAACACGGTTCATCAGTGCGCACGCTTCGCGGTCTTTATCAAGATTAACGGCGAAGTCGAACTCTGTCGATTCAATCGTCAGCAAGTTTTGCAGCGTGAAATCCAACTTCACATCGACGCTCTCGGGAAGTACATCGGGCGAGTATGTCAGCCAGTAGATCAGCGCGTTAGGATGTTGTGCTTTCAGCGGAGAGAGAAGCGGCGTTGTTCGAATGACGTCGCCAATCGCGCCGAGTTTGATGATGAGAAGACGTTGGTCAGCTTTGTCGTAGTAGGCACAGCCATCGCAGTGGACGCCATGCTGTTTATGTGGCTTGCAAGGAAGGTCGCCGCGAAAATGTCGGCAGTCGGTGTGAAGAATCACGGGTATGAACAGAGTTTAGCGTTATTTTGCTTCTGGCGCGGATTAAGTTTCGCCGAAGCCGTCTTCAAAGAGTTTCGTGATTTCGGCGGCAGCCTCTTTTTCGTCTGCGCCCTTGAACTTCAGCTTCAATTTCGAGCCTTTGGGCGCGGCAAGCGTCATAACGCTGATGATTGACTTCGCGTTGATTTCAACGCCATCTTTCTCAATGAAAAAATCTGCTTTGTATTTTGCGGCAAGTTTGACAATCGCCGCCGCCGGCCGCGTGTGCAAGCCCGCTTTGTTTTTAATTATGACGTCTTTGGTAATCATATCGCAAATTAAACTTCAACCAGTTCAGGCTGATGAATGGCTTGCCAAAGCGCGTCTTTGAGTTCCTGCAATCCGTCGCCCGCTAATGCTGAAATCCCAACGGTTTTGATGCCGCGAAACTTCGGCAATTTAAAGTCGTCGGGCGCAGCATCGAGTTTAGAAATCACAACGAGCTTGGGTTTTGCCGCCAATGATGCACTGAACTTTTTAAGCTCCGTCGTTAAAATTTTGTATTCGGCTTTTACATCGGGCGACGAGGCTGGAATGAGAATCGCCAAGACTTTCGTGCGCTCAATGTGTTTAAGGAATTTCAAGCCCAAGCCTTTGCCTTCCGAGGCGCCCTCGATAATGCCCGGAATATCGGCGACGACAAACGATTGATACTCATAATACGGCACAATGCCCAAATTCGGTTCGAGCGTCGTGAATGGATAGTCGGCAATTTTCGGCTTTGCCGCGCTGATTTTGGAAATGAGCGTTGATTTGCCCGCATTGGGAAAACCAACCAGCCCGATGTCAGCCAGAAGTTTTAATTCAAGTTGCAAACATAATTCTTCACCCGGTTGTCCTTCTTCTCGATAGCGTGGCGCGCGATTGGTCGCGGTGGCAAAGTGTTGGTTGCCGCGTCCGCCTTTGCCGCCTTTGGCAATGACGACACGCTCGCCGTGTGTGGTGAGGTCAGCAAGGAGTTGGCGTGTATCAGCATGTCGGACAACCGTGCCGCAGGGAATTTTGATGATCATATCGCGTCCCGAAAGTCCCGTCTTGCGAGCACTTTGCCCGTGTGCGCCGCGCTCGGCTTTGTAGTGCGCTTTGTATCGAAAGTCCAAAAGCGTGGCGAGATTGCGGTCTGCTTCGAGAATGACATCGCCGCCTCTGCCGCCGTCGCCGCCGTCCGGTCCGCCTTTCGGCACGAACTTCTCGCGCCGGAATGTGGCTGCGCCGTTGCCGCCGTCGCCCGCCTTGACAAAAATTTTTGCGCTATCGATGAACATAAAAAATTGGAAAGGGCAAATTTACGCCGCGAATTGTTCTGCAAAAAATCATTATTGGTGTCGCGAAAACCGTTGTTCAAGGTCAGCGATTTTTTGAAGTCGCGCCAAATGCCGCCCGCCTTCAAACGGCGTATCGAGAAACGCTGCGACGATGCTTTTCAAACTCTCGATGCCAAGCGTCTTTGCGCCGAGCGTAAGCACGTTGGCGTCGCCGTGGGCGCGGGCAATGCGCGCCGAAAATTCGTTGTAACAACATGCCGCGCGAATCGACGGCAGCTTGTTCAAGACAACCGCCGACGCCGTGCCAACGCCGTCGAGCATAAGTCCAAACGTTGCCCGACCAGAGCGCACCGTGTCGCCGACCAACAGCGCAAAATCAGGATAGTCGCAACTTTGTTCCGACATCGTTCCGACGTCAATCACCCGATACTGTTTTTCTGCCAAAAATTTTTTCAGTTCCGCCTTTGCTGCAACGCCCGAGTGGTCGCTGCCGATAACGACATCAACCATAGCCGACTGAACTGCCGCCGACTGACTGCTCGAGGCGTCGACAAATCGGACGCCCAATATTTTTGCTGTATCTCGCGCAAGCGGCGTAATCAACGCACGCGGCTCGATAACTATCTCGCGCTTGCCAGCGCGGGCGGCAGCAATCACATCACTTTCAGCGATAAGCTGACGACGCACGACTTGAGTTGACAAAATTGATTCACAGAAGTTCGTTGTATTTTCGAGGGTAAAATTTACGCCAAAAAACACGGCTTATGGCAAAGAAAAAAGCAACCGATAGCCTCTCGCCCGAAAAAGCGTCGAGCAAAAAAACACTTGAAGAGCTTATTTCGCGCTTGGAGGAAATTTCTCGCCTAATTCAAGACGGCGACATTGGCTTGGAAGACTCTATTGAACTTTACGATGAAGGCAAACGCATTGCCAAAGAATGTTCAGAACGGCTGACGGCGGCGCAACAAAAATTGCAACTCATCGATCCGAACTTAATTGACACAAATTCAAGTGCGCCCGACGCCGCGCCTGACAAAGACGACGATTTCAACGACACGCTGCCAAACAACAGCGCCAATGGGCTTTTTGCCTAAGATGGTTGGCGCAAATGGAGATGTCTTGATTGACACATCGAGATAACATCGAAACAAAAAAGTCCCGATGATGCGCGGGACTTTTTCGGGTTGCTCCGCGAGCAGGATTCGAACCTGCGACCCATCGGTTAACAGCCGATTGCTCTACCGCTGAGCTATCGCGGAATGTTACATAAGGGCTGCAAAAATACGGCGACGCTTTCACATCTGCAATGCTTTTAGAATTTTTTTTCGAATTCGAGATTCGAACCCTATATTTGCGCTCTTTTTGTTGAGGGCAAGTTATGGCAGAGCAAGAGCCTTTGGTGAAGATTAAGACGTCGAGCCTGGCAGTTGGAACGCACAAGTTTCTCTTTCAGTGCAGCGCCGCCGACTTTCACGATGCTGAAATCACCACTGCGCGATTTCCGAATCCGATTACCGTGCGCGTGCTTTTGACGAAAACCGCTTCGGAGTTACTCGCTGAGTTTTCCGTCGAGACTACGGCCGTCTTTGAGTGCGACCGATGTTTAAAGCCGCTTCAAAAAGACATTGTGGGAAAATTCCGCGTGCTCTTTACGCCGAAAGCCGTGCATCATCACGGCAAAGCGGACGCTGCGCTGGTCGAGGACGAGACGCGCACCATTGGCCGAAACGATACAGAGATTGACCTGACGAATGATGTGCGCGATACAGTAGTGCTTGCTGTGCCAATAAAAAATGTATGCGACCCTGAATGTGAGGCGAGTGTCGCGCAGAAGGAATTTTTGCACCGCGTTGTTCCAGAAGAAAGCGAGTGGCAACGCAAGTTGCGCGAACTCAATCAAAAATTTCAATCAAACTAACTGCGCTGCTTATAGCGCCTTGGACTATGCCGAATCCGAAACGCAAGATGTCGAAAACGCGCCGCGACAAACGCCGCGCCCAATTCAACGCCAGAACGGTCGCTGCAACGATGACGGTCTGCCCGAACTGCGGCACAACCACTATGATGCACCGTGCCTGCCACAACTGCGGATACTATCGTGGCAGAATCGTGCTGAAAAAAGAAGAGAAGCCCGCCGCTGAATAACTTGGTTTGACTGGGCAACGAAATTTTTTTCGCCAAAGCGCGTTCATAGTCCGTGTCTTGTCGTAAATTTGCTCCGCCGATGCAAGCCGCTCATGACGTCGAGCAAGCACCTGCGGCGATAAAATCAACGGAATCTCTTAGCAAAACCATAACTATTTGCGTGATATGAGAATCGTTCTCGATGCGATGGGCGGCGATTTTGCGCCTAAAAACCAAGTGGAAGGGGCTGTTATGGCGGCGCGTAACAACTCCGACTTACAACTAACTCTCATTGGGCAGCTTGAAAAAATTGAGCCGATACTCGCACAGCATAATACCACAGGGCTGAACATCACACTGGTCGACGCGCCTGAGGTCATTGATATGCACGACTCTGGTGCGACGGCTGTTAAGTCCAAACCAAATTCCTCTATTGTGCGTGGGCTTTCAATGTGCAAGGAGGGCGCAGCGGATGCCTTTGTCAGTCAAGGCAATACAGGTGCGGTTATGGCGGCGTCGCTCTTGATTTTAGGACGAGTCGAAGGCGTGCAGCGCCCGTGCATCGGCGCATATTTCCCCAGCCTGAAAAACCAAGTGATGGTCTTCGATACTGGTGCAAATCTGGATTCCAAACCCGAACAGCTTGTGCAGTTCGCCGAAATGGCAACGATTTTCGAGCGCTATATGCTTGGCGTCCAAACCCCAACGGTCGGCTTGCTCAACGTCGGCGAAGAAGAAACCAAAGGCAACGACACGCTCAAACAAACGCATAAACTTTTGCGCGATGCTGACGCAAGAGGGCAAATCAAATTCATCGGTAACATTGAGGGCAGAGATGTTTTCATCGGCGACACCAACATCGTTCTGTGCGACGGACTCATCGGAAACGTGGTTCTCAAACTCGGCGAAAGCATTCCAAATATCGTAGGCACGCTGATTATGCACGCGCTCAATAAACGGGTAGCGGATGGCAAACTTGCGCCCGATTCGGCAAAGCAGTTTAGCGGCATCTTGAAGGAGATTTTTCACGGGTTCAGCGACGAGCCACATGGCGGCGTGCCACTCTTGGGTGTCAACGGCATTTCTATCATTGGACACGGCAACTCGTCGCCCGTCGCTGTGATGAACGCCATTTTCGCAGCCAAAAATATGTTCGAGAAGCGCGTGAACGACCATATCGCCGAGATGCTCAAAGCCGACGAAGTCAAGAACTAACTCAATCGCGCTGCTCGACATAACACACAACAACGGATGAAAGCTGCCATCACCGCAACTGGAAAATATCTCCCGCCCGATAAACTCACGAACAAGGATTTCGAGAAAATCATTGACACTACCGACGAGTGGATTCAGTCGCGCACAGGCATCCGCGAGCGGCGCATTCTGAAAGACCCAACCAAAGCCACGGCATTCATGTGCGCGGAAGCCGCGAAAGAGGTTCTTGAGCGGCGTGGCGTCAGCGCAGAAGACATTGATTTAATCATCGTCGCCACCATTTCGCCCGATATGTTTTTTCCGTCGACGGCCTGTTTGGTGCAAGACCTCATCGGCGCGAAAAATGCGTGGGGATTCGACCTGTCGGGCGCATGTTCGGGGTTTCTATATGCGCTCGTTACGGGCGCAAAGTTTATTGAGACCGGCATGCACCAAAAAATTCTCGTTCTCGGCGGCGACAAAATGTCGACGATTGTCGATTATTCCGACCGTAACAACTGCATTCTCTTCGGCGATGCGGCGGCAGGCGTCCTGCTCGAACCCGCCAAAGACGGCTACGGCGTGTTAGACGCGCGGCTTTACTCCGATGGAACCGCCGGAAAAAACCACTTGTATATGCTCGGAAGCGGCAGTCTCAACCCGCCGACACACGACACGGTCGATAAAAAAATGCATTACCTTTTTCAGGACGGCAAAGTTGTCTTTAAATCGGCAGTGATTGGCATGGCGGACGTGGCAGCAGAAATGATGACCCGAAACAGCCTGACCGCTGTTGATGTCGCTTACCTTGTCCCGCATCAAGCCAATTTGCGCATCATTGCCGCGACCGCAGAACGCATGGGCATCGGAATGGACAAAGTGGCGGTCAACATCGATAAATACGGCAACACGACCGCTGCCACTCTGCCGCTCTGTCTCGATGAACTCAATTTGGAGGGGAATCTCGCCGACGGTGATAACCTCATTCTCGTCAGCTACGGCGCTGGATACACTTGGGGCGGCGTTTTCGTAAAGTGGCAGTCGATTTGAACTTTTGGGATAAAAAATCGTAAATTGCAGTCCGCCTTGTTCTTTGATAGTCCCTGTGTTCTTTTGATGACCGTATGAAACCGATGGATGAACATGAATATGATGCACGATGAACAGGCGTTCCTGCGCTCCCAAACTTTAACGCCGCAGCAGTTTTGAGCGATGAATTTTACTTGTTTAACCGCCGAGACCGTTAATTAAACCAAGTTCACCTCGGAATCGGCAAAACAAATAAAATTATGAAGAAGACCGCTCTCGTATTTCCGGGACAAGGTTCTCAGTACTCTGGCATGGCTAAAGACCTGTGCCAATACCATACCGACTGCGCCGCACTGGCGCGTCAAGCCGACGAAATTCTCGGCTATTCCCTCACCAGCGTAATGTTTGACGGCGACGACGCCGTGCTGCGCCAAACGCGCTACACGCAGCCCGCCATCTTTTTGCACAGCATGCTTGCTGCACAGTTTATCGACCGCAGCGACGTGGCAATAACCGCTGGACACAGCCTGGGTGAATTTTCCGCTTTATGCTATTCAGGCGTTCTCTCATTTGAAGACGCACTTTGTTTGGTCGCTAAACGCGGCGACTTAATGCAGCGCGCAGGCGAAACTGTTTCTGGCTCAATGGCCGCCATCGTCGGACTCGATGAGCCGCGCCTGAATGCGTTGCTCGCTGACGTCTCCGAGTTCGGGCTTATCCAAGCTGCTAACTTTAACAGCCCGGGACAAATTGTCATTTCGGGCGAGGTTGCGCCAATCAAGAAAGCCGTTGAGCTTGCAAAGAAACATGGCGCCAAACTCGCCAAAGAGTTATCCGTTTCAGGAGCATTCCACTCGCCATTGATGAAAGCCGCCGAAGCCGAATTTGCCGAAGCTATCGAGCGCGTCTCAATCCAAGACGCCGACATTCCCGTCTGTATGAACGTCAATGCGCAATTGACCGTCCGCGCCGATGACATCAAACGCAATATCGTTCTGCAACTGACGCGGCCAGTGCTCTGGCAGCAATCCATTGAAGCCATGATTGCCGCCGGCGTCAATGATTTTATTGAAGCGGGACCGCAAAAAGTCTTACAAGGCTTGATTAAACGCATCAACGCTAGCGTGACGCTCGCAGGCATTGATACCGCCGCCGACGCAGAGCAAGTCGCCGATGCGTCAATGGAGAAAGCTGCGTAACGATGACCATTGACCTTAGCGGAAAGGTTGCTTTGGTAACGGGCGGCACGCGCGGCATTGGCAGAGCCATCTGCAAAAAACTCGCCGAAGCGAATTGCGCGGTCGCCTTTACCTACAAATCATCGGAAGATAAAGCTGTGGCACTTACAACTGAACTCGACGCGCTGGGACGAAAATCGCTCTCGATTCGCGCCGATGCAGCAAATTTCGCCGATGCACAGCGCGCCGTCGACCAAACCTTAGCAGCGTTTACACGGCTCGATATTTTGGTCAACAATGCGGGCATCACACGCGACACATTGCTGTTACGAATGAGTGAAGCGCAGTGGGACGATGTGATGCTGAACAACCTTAAAAGCGTTTTCAACTACACGAAGGCGGCGACAAAGCCGATGCTCTCGCAACGAAGCGGACGCATCATCAACATCACCTCGGTGATTGGACTGACAGGCAATGCGGGACAAGCCAACTACGCAGCCTCGAAAGCTGGTATGATTGGTTTTACAAAGTCCGCCGCTAAAGAACTTGCCTCGCGCAACATTCTGGTCAACGCTATTGCGCCCGGTTGGATTGACACGGAAATGACCGACGCCTTAAATGATGAACAAAAAAAATCAATGGAGGCGCTCATTCCGCTCAAGCGAAGCGGAACAGCAGAAGACGTCGCCGATGCAGTGCTGTTTTTCAGCAGCAGTCTATCGGGATACATCACGGGTGAGACACTGCGCGTCGATGGCGGCATGGCGATGTAACGCCGCCGGTGCATTTGGGCAAGAAAGAATGCCTTGCGTATATTCGCCAAATTTTCTCGAATAGAGAATTTAAATCGCCAGGTGTTTTCGGAGCAATTCGAAACGATTTTTAAACTCAACTAACTTAAAAAACTCTTTTCTGAGGGGGAACAATGTCGGCAGACGAAGTCAAAGACAAAGTATACAACATTATTGTCAGCAAGATGGGCGTCGCCCGCGAACAAATTAAAGACGAGGCGAAATTCACCGACGACTTGGGCGCGGATTCGCTCGATACGGTCGAGCTTGTGATGGAATTTGAGAACCAATTTGGCATTCAAATTCCCGATGAAGACGCGGAAAAAATCGCAACGGTCAAGAACGCTGTCGATTACATTCTGGCCAAGAAAGCCTAACGGTTTTGTTTATTCATCTGTTTTATTGGCAAACCCAATTTTGACAACTGCTGAAAGCGCGGGCGACAAAGTTGGGTTCTGTTTTTCACAGACGCGGGTTTTTTGACGGGAAAATTTGAAACAACCATTTTTAGAGGCAACAACGTGGCAGCGAGACAAAAACAGCGCATCGTCGTTACGGGCATTGGCGCACTTACACCGATAGGCATTGGCAAAGAGGCATTTTGGAACGCCATGATGGAAGGCAAAAGCGGTGCCGCGCGCATCACGCTTTACAACGCGGACGAGTGCGAGACGAAGTTTGCCTGCGAAGTAAAAAACTTCGACGCGGCGCAATTTATGGACAAAAAAAGTTCGCTGCGCATGGACAGGTTTTGTCAGTTTGGCGTAGCGGCGTCGGAACAAGCTATCAAAGATTCGGGCATTGCGCTTGATAAAATCAATCGCGGGCGGTTCGGCGTAGTTTATGGGTCGGGCGTCGGCGGCATGATGATTTACGACAATCAATTCAGAACCTATATGAATGGCGGTGCTGACCGCATCAGCCCGTTCTTCATTCCAATGATGATTCCCGACATTGTCGCCGGGCACATCTCGATTCGAAACGGACTGCGCGGTCCGAACTACGCGACGGTTTCGGCGTGCGCCACATCGCTCAACGCGATTATCGATGCGTATATGATTTTGCAAATGGGCTACGCAGATATAATGGTCTGTGGTGGCTCGGAAGCCTCGGTAACGCCGATGGGCATCGGCGGGTTTAATGCCGCTCGCGCACTCTCGGTTAGAAACGATTCGCCTGAAACGGCATCGCGCCCTTACGATAAAGACCGCGACGGTTTCGTGATGGGCGAGGGCGCAGGCGCGCTGATTTTAGAGACGCTGCACTCTGCTGAATCGCGCGGCGCACACATCTACGGCGAACTCGTTGGTGTGGGAATGAGCGCGGACGCTTATCACATCACCGCGCCGCACCCCGACGGCGACGGCGTTACGCTCGTGATGAACAACGCGCTGCAAGATGCTGGCATCGCACCTGAACAAATCGACTATATCAATACGCATGGCACATCAACGCCGCTCGGCGACGTCGCTGAACTGAACGCGGTGAAAAAAGTCTTCGGCGAACATACGCACAAGCTCAGCATTAGCTCGACGAAATCAATGGTAGGGCATTTGCTCGGCGCGGCTGGCGCAGTAGAGTCGGTCGCATGTTTGCTTGCGCTCGAGCATCAAATCGTGCCGCCGACGATTAACGTGTTCAATCAAGACGATGCAGTCGATGTCGATGTTACTGCAAATAAACCGAAGCCACGGAAAATCGAGTATGTCATGAACAACGGCTTCGGCTTTGGCGGACACAATGCATCAATTATCTTTAAAAAATTTTCTGCTTAAAATCCATATGAGTTGACACTAAAAACCAACCATAATTTTTGGGCGAGCGATGATAATTTGGAAAAAGATTTACGATGTGCTGCTTAAATTTTTTAAGCCGAGGGTCTCGACTACGCCGCTTGATGAGGTATTGTCTTCGCTCAAAGCCAAGCTCGACAAGCTCACTGCCTATCCCATTCAAAACATTCTGCTATTTTCCATTGCACTCACGCATCGCTCTGCCGTTGATTTTATTGATAAAGACGTGTTTCAATCTAACGAGCGGCTGGAATTTTTAGGCGACGCGGTTCTCGATTTGGTTGTCGCCGAGCATCTCTTTACACACTATCCCGATTTTGACGAGGGCAAGCTGACGAAACTGCGCTCACAAATTGTGAATGCAAAGACGCTCGCAGGACATGCACGCAGTCTTGGTATCGGCGGATTGATGATTGTGAGCGACTCGGCTGAGGCGATGGGCGTGCGGGAGAGCGATACAACGCTTTCTGATGCACTGGAAGCCCTGATTGGCGCGGTATATCTCGACGGCGGCTACGACCGCGTCAAAACATTTATTCAAATACATCTGCTCGTCAAAACCAATTTTGAAGAACTGCTCAACACGGAACAAAATTACAAGAGCGTTTTGCTTGAATACGCGCAGGCGAACCGAGTGGCGTTGCCAGTGTATAGCATTGTTTCGGAAGATGGTCCGTCGCACAAAAAAACGTTCACCGTATCAGTTCGTTTGGGCGATGACGTGTTGGGGCAAGGGGTCGGCAAGAGCAAGAAAGTTGCCGAACAATCCGCCGCGCGCGAAGCCGTCGAGAAGTTACGCCTGCTCCGAAAAGCCCAAACGACCGCTTCTATGTAGCGATAGTCGGGAATCTCGCTTTTATTTTTCGCGTGATTGCTTTAAACTCCCCGAAGCTATTAACAACGCGATTGAACAACAACTATCGTTACGACGCTCACAGGTGATGGAACTATGCAACGCGCTGAAAAGCTGCCGAGAAAACCGTCGCCGATGAAAGCTGTCGTAACGCCATAATCGTGCTTACGCAATTTCCAAATAAGAACTTCAATGTTGAAAAAATACACTACCCACGTTCTCTCCGTCGCGCTTTTCTCGACAGCCGCTCTTTGCCCGCCGATGCTTGCATTTACGAGCGACGACGATGCTCGCGCCCTTGAAAAACTTCGTGCCGAAGTGGATAAACGCGCTGCCGCCATTGAAAAAAAAGTAATCGCGTGGCGACGCGACTTGCACGCGAACCCCGAACTCGGCAATCGAGAGTTTCGCACGGCGAAACTTGTAGCAGAGCATTTGAAGTCGCTTGGCTTAGAGGTAAGAACGGGCGTCGCGCATACAGGCGTCGTGGCGATTTTGAAAGGCGGAAAGCCCGGCGCCGTGGTTGCACTTCGCGCCGATATGGACGGCTTGCCTGTAACCGAAGAAACCGATGTGCCGTTTGCCTCGAAGGTTCGCACCAAATACAACGGGTTCGATGTCGGCACGATGCACGCTTGCGGACATGATTGCCACGTCTCGATTCTAATGGGCGTCGCGGAAATTTTGGCAGAAATGAAATCGGAACTGAGAGGCACGGTTAAATTCATCTTTCAACCTGCCGAAGAAGGCGCGCCCGAGGGCGAGGAAGGTGGCGCTGCCTTGATGCTCAAGGAAGGTGCATTTGAAAATCCAAAGCCAGAAGCCGTCTTCGGCTTGCATGTTTTTTCAGGGATTGAAACGGGGAAAATCTCCTATCGACCGGGCGCGCTGATGGCAAGTAGCGACTTCCTGCGCATTCTCGTGCGCGGGCGACAAACGCACGGCGCGCGTCCGTGGGGCGGCGTCGACCCGATTGTCCTAAGTTCACAAGTCGTGATGGGATTGCAAACCATTGAAAGCCGACAAGTCGATGTAACCAAAGAGCCGTCGATTGTAACCGTCGCCACAATTCACGGCGGCGTGCGGAACAACATCATTCCCGATAGCGTCGAGATGACCGGCACCATTCGGGCGTTTGACGATAACATGCAAAATGACATTCACGAGCGCATCAAAACAACGGCAGAGAACATCGCCAAGAGCGGCGGTGGCAGCGCAATAGTTCAAATTAAACGCGGCTATCCTGTTACGGTCAATGATGCTGCACTCGCTGAAAAAATGTTACCGACCTTGAAACGTGTGGCGGGTGACGCCAACGTGATGTATCCGGGACAAAAGACGACCGGCGCGGAAGATTTCTCGTATTTTCAGCGTCAGGTTCCCGGGCTTTTCTTCTTTTTGGGCGTAACGCCGAAAGAAAATTTATCGACCGCCGCATCAAATCACTCGCCGAAATTTTATGTCGATGAGTCAGCGCTTATCGTCGGCGTTAAGGCGCTGACAAACCTTGCCATTGATTACTTGGAGAAAAAGTGATGGGCAATGGGTCATCGCCGCTGTTTCAAGACACGCTCTAATTCCGAGTTCAGCCAGCGTGGGTCGTCGTCGAGAAAGTGCGAAGAGCGAAGGCGCGCACGCTTGACGAGATTGAAATCTATGACGGCATCGAGCGCGGTTTCTTCAAAGCAAGGCGCTTTGCAAATCACTGCGCCATCGGGTGAGATAAGTTCCGAGCCGCCCCAATACGATAGCCCGTCCTCATTGCCCGTGCGATTGATAAACGCGACATAGACACTAAGAAGCATAGCGTAAGTGCGCGACATCATCGACCAGCCTTCGGCGATTTTGAGCTCGCCGCTTGTGAAATCAATGCGAAGCGGGCTGTTCGACATGGAGAATATCACCTTTGCGCCCTGCGCCGCCAAAAGATACGGCACGCCTAAATGCCAATTGTCCTCGCAAATCGCGACGCCGACGCTGCCCAACCGTCTCGAGACAAACGGCTTTGCTTCAATGCCAGCGGAAAAATATCTCAGCTCTTCGAACATGCCGTAAGTTGGCAAATAGATTTTTCGGTGGACGGACGTGCCGTTGCCGTCCTCGAAAAAAAATGCAGCGTTGTAGACACCGTAATCGTCGGAGAGTTCGACTGCACCGCAGAGAATTGAAATATGGTTGCTCAGGTCTCGCAAGGGCTGTAGCGAAGGGTCGTGGATATGGACGGCAATGTCTTGCGCAGCGTCTTGAAGATTATATCCCGCAAGCGAGAGTTCTGGAAAAGCAATAAACTCAATGCCGTCGCGAATGGCTTGTTCAATGTACGCCACGTGCTTTTGCAGATTTTTGTCAAAATTGGCAAGCGTGCAATCGTGCTGTGCGAGTCGGAGTGTAACGCTCATTCAGTTGTTGTTGGCTGTTGAAGATTGGCAGCAAAGATACGAAAGTCCATACTCAATCGCTGCTAACCTTGCTCGTCGCCTGTCGATCGTGCCGACTATCGTTGAAATTTTCCAAACAGCGTTTTCTGTTCTCCGCCAATAAGGGTATGTGACGGCATTGCTGGTGCGATTGTCATGCACTTCACGCAATAGATTGGCGTCCATCTTGGCAACGCAGAAAGCCGATTAGCTCAAATCGAACTGCAACTCGGAGAGATTGCGATAGACGCCGTTCTCGAGTTCCATGAGTTCTGAGTGCGTGCCTTGCTCGACGGCTTGACCGTCTTTGACGACGACGATTTTATCTGCCGTGCGCACTGTGGATAAGCGGTGTGCGATGATAAACGACGTTCGTCCTTCCATCAAGTGGTCGAGCGCGTCCTGCACAAGCTTTTCCGATTCGGAATCGAGCGAGCTTGTGGCTTCGTCCAAAATCAGAATGGCGGGATTTTTCAGAATGGCTCTGGCGATAGCAACGCGCTGGCGCTGTCCGCCCGAAAGTTTTATGCCGCGCTCGCCGACGACAGTGTTGTAGCCTTCGGGAAACCCTGAAATAAATTCGTGCGCGTTGGCTTTTTTGGCGGCGTCAATAATTTCCGCTTCGCTTGCAGTTGGTTTGCCATAAGCGATGTTTTCCAAAATGCTGCCACCGAAGAGCAAGACGTCTTGCGGCACAATCGACATTTGCGCACGCAGTTCCGAGAGCGGGTAGTCGCGCGACTCGCGCCCGTCAATTAAAATGCGCCCTTTGTCTGGTTCATAGAACCGCAAAATGAGCGAGACAATCGTCGATTTGCCTGCGCCCGACGGACCGACGAAGGCGACGCGCTCGCCCGACTTTGCCGAGAACGAAATCCCTTTCAAGACTTTCACTTCTTTGCGCGAGGGATAGCTAAACTCTACGTCTTGAAACTCGACGTCGCCGCAGCAGCGTGGCAGCATAGCTGGCGCACTGTGGATGCCGACGGCTTCGCCTGTCTCGCGCAGAATTTCGCGCACGCGCTCGGTTGCGCCGACCGCCTTTTGAATTTGGCTGTAAAGTTCCGCGAAACTGCCCATTGCTGCGCCGACGAAGGTGGTGTAGAGAATAAACGACGTCAGTTCGCCAATCGTCAACTCGCCGCTTCGAACAAAACGGCTGCCGACCCACAGCACCAAAATAATCGCGCCGAACAGCCCGAAGATGATGAACGAAAAAAACGCGGCACGAAACTGTGCATTCTTCAAGACGGTGCCAAGGTATGTAGAAATGCTTCTGCCATAGCGCGTAATTTCAAACTGTTCGTTTGAAAAAGCTTTGACGTTCGCAATGCCCTGCAAGGTCTCTTCAATGACGGTGCTGCTATCGGCGAGCTTGTCTTGTGCTTCGCGCGAGAGTTGTCGAATTTTTCGACCAAAGTAAACGGCAAGTGCAACGAGCAGCGGCACGGCGGAGAGCATGACGAGCGTCAGTTGTGGCGATGTGTAAAAAATCAATCCTAAGCCGCCGATAAGTATCATGGTTTGGCGCAAGAGTTGCGCCAGCGTGAAGGTAAGCGTCTCTTGAATCTGCGAGAGGTCGGCAGAAAGGCGGCTGGTCAATTCGCCGACGCGACGCTGCGCAAAGAACGACATCGGCAGCGTGATAAGCTTAGCGTAAGACGTTTTGCGAAGGTCGACCAAACTGTTCTCGCCGACTTGCACAAACCAAATCGATTGATAGTATCCGAACACGGATTGCGCTGCCAATGCAACGAAAAGCACCAGCGCGATGGCATCAATATCGCCGAGCCAGCCGTCGGATTTTCCCGCGAGCGCGCCGTCAATCAATTTGCCCGTTACAGCTGGAAAGACAAGTCCCAACAGACTTGATACCGCCAGCGCAACCAGTGCAGCAATAAATTTCCACTTGTAAGGCAGAACATATTTGAAGAGTTCAACCGCCTCTCTGAGCGATTCCTTAGTAAGTTTTGCCGCTGGAACATCGGGCTTTTGTTCTTTCGCCATAATTGCAGACGTGTTTGTATCGGTGAAAATCGTTCAGGAAGGATTGTTCAACACAGCAAACGCGAAGTTACGGAATTTGTTGCTTAAAAGGACGTATCTTTAATACCGAAATTGTATTTGCCACCGCCATGTTCAACCGTATCAAGCAACGGCGCTTTCGTTTTCCAGCCATGCCGCGCTCAAGGCGCTTACGCTTTAAGCGTGTCGCGAAAAAAGACGGTGATGCAATTTTCAACGCATTTTGCCGCGACGACAACCCCTTCGTTTCCATTGAGTTCAAAGACCGCGAGAAAGCCAACGATTGGGCAGACTATTCAGCGACGGGCGCGTTTCGCAGCAAACACGCTGGCTGCGACTGGCTGATGTATGACGATAACAACCGCCTCGTCGGACTCTTGCACTACTACGACCTTTCGCGTGAGACGTTCAACAACAATCACAAGCGCTGTTCCATCGGCATTACAATTGCCGCGCCTTTCCGTCGGCAAGGATACGGCGAAGAAGCAGTTGTTGCGCTGTTGAGATATATTCTCACCAAACAGCCCAACATTGACCATATCTTAGCATACACCGATAAACGCAATACCGCAAGCGCGTCGCTCTTTCGCAACCTCGGTTTCTCGGAAAACGTAACGGACTATCTTCGGCACGACGATTTTTACTACTTCACGCTCACGCGCTTGGAACTCTCTGCTCGATTTAACCAAACTGAACGTTCTGCGCCGCTCGTCTCACGAATTTTTCAACGCTAACCCTTAAACGACAGCGACGGAAAAAGATTTTTTCATCAGAAACGTTTTCGAGAAATTTAACTTTTTCTTAAACTGAAAGAATCTTGACACATGCTGCTGCACATATCGCTATGACCAAAGAAGATGTTTTACAACGAGTGCCGCCGCTAAGACTGCCGCCTGTGCAAGACCTTGCCGTTGGCAGAACCTTAGTGGTCATTCCAACATACAACGAAGCCGAAAACATTCCACTCGTCGTTGAAATGCTGACGAGTTTGGAAATTCCCTCGCTCGAGATTCTCATCATTGACGACAACTCGCCCGACGGCACGGCGCTCATTGTTGAAGCGTTGATGCAGAAAAATAAACGTCTGCACCTCATCAAGCGCGAAGGCAAGTTAGGACTCGGAACGGCTTACGTGCGTGGCTTTAAGTTCGCGTTAGAAAAAAAATTCGACTTTGTGATGGAAATGGACGCCGACCTATCGCACGACCCGCGTATGATTCCACATTTTTTGGTGGCAATCAAAGACGCGGATTTGGTCATTGGCTCGCGCTATATGGGCGAAGTGGCGAATGTCGTCAACTGGCCGCTGTCTCGCTTAATCCTTTCCAAAGGCGCAAGCATCTATACACGCACAATTACAGGCATGCCGATTCAAGACCCGACGGGCGGATTCAAATGCTTTCGTAAAGAAGTCTTACAATCGCTCAACCTCGACGAAATTCGCTCTGGCGGATACTCTTTCCAAATTGAGATGAATTTCAAAACGTGGTGCAAGGGTTTCCGCATCAAAGAAATCCCGATTGTGTTCGTCGATCGCACCGTTGGCAAATCGAAAATGTCGCGCAAAATTGTCTACGAGGCAATTCGCATGGTGTGGGTGTTGAAGTTCAAGCAGCTTTTCGGGAGGCTGTAACTGCGCGCGCTTAACGCCCTCAGCCAATTCTGCCAACGACTCCGTCTGCGACGACGCGACGCAAAAGCGCGGCGAGTTTCGTATCTTTGCGGCTCACAAAAATTCAATGTGCAACCGCTATGCAGCAACTTGTTCAAAACTCCCGTTCTGGCGTCATTAAAATCAATACTGTTCCACCGCCCGCCTTGAAGCGCGGCATGGTCTTGGTTCGAAATCGGTTCAGCCTGATTTCGGCAGGCACGGAACGCTCGAAAGTCGAGATGGGCAAAAAATCGCTTCTGGGCAAAGCGATGGCGCGTCCCGATTTAGTCAAACTCGTGTTGAAACAAGTCAAAGAGCAAGGCTTACTCGATACCGCTGCGCGCGTGATGAATAAACTCGGCACTGATTCGGCGATGGGCTATTCGTCGGCGGGCGTCGTGATGGAAATATCCGACGATGTATCGGAATTCCGCGTCGGCGAGCGGGTCGCGTGCGCAGGCGGCGGCTATGCCTCCCATGCCGAGTTTATCGTTGTGCCGAAAAATCTCGTCGCTAAAATTCCCGACAATGTTTCGTTTCAAGACGCTGCTTATACCACGCTTGGCGCGATTGCGATGCAAGGCTTACGACAAGCCAATCCGACGCTCGGCGAAACCATCGTCGTCATCGGGCTTGGCTTGCTGGGACAAATTTTAATTCAACTCTTGAAAGCCAACGGATGCCGCGTCGTCGGCGTCGACATCAATCCCGACGCAATCGCCTTAGCGGCGCAGCACGGCAGCGACCTTGCCATTTCGCGCAACGAAGAGACGATTAAAGAACAAATTAAAGCCTTCACAAACGGACACGGCGCAGACGCGGTCATCATCACTGCATCGACCTCTGCCAACGACCCAGTTGAATTTGCCGCCGATGTGATGCGCGATAGAGGCAGAGTGGTGATGGTTGGCGTTACAGGCATGAACTTGCCGCGCACGCCCTACTACATGAAAGAATTAGAATTTAAACTCTCACGCTCCTACGGTGCAGGACGCTACGACGCAACCTACGAAGAAAAAGGGATTGATTATCCGATTGGCTACGTGCGTTGGACCGAAAATCGAAATATGCAAACCTTCTTGCAACTGCTTGCCGAAAAAAAACTCAACCTCGAAAAACTCACCACGCACGTCTTTCCGATTGCGCAAGGCGAAGAAGCCTACAAACTCATTAGCGGCGAGCGTCAAGAACGCTACATCGGCATCTTGCTCGACTACGGCGAGATACGCGATGACGGCCACACAGCGCATAAGCCGACAGCACTAAAAACAAACGGAACAATTTCGAGCGGAAAGGCGAATGCGAAAAACATCGCGTTCATTGGCGCTGGCAGTTTTGCCACGGGCTACCTGATTCCAAACTTGAAATCCATCGACGGCGTCTCGCTCGATATGGTCTGCAATTCAACGGGGATGACAGCAGAAAGCGTGCGGGCACAGTTCGGATTTAAACGCGCCTCGTCCAACATCGACGATGTGTTCTCGGACGAGAGCATCGGCACGGTGTTCATCGCCACGCGGCACAATTTGCACGCAGAACTGGTCGTTAGGGCGTTGGAGTCAGGAAAGCACGTGTTCGTCGAAAAACCGCTCTCGATTGATGAAGACGGCTTGAACAAAATCATCGCTGCGGCGGAGAGGCATCCGCATCTGCAAGTATTGACGGGCTTTAACAGGCGATTTAGTGAGCCTGTAAAATTGCTTCGTCAGTATTTTATGCGACTGCAAGAGCCGATTTCCGTCAGCTATCGCGTCAATGCCGGCGCGTTGCCACCCGACCATTGGACGCAAGATTTGAACGAAGGCGGCGGCAGGCTCATCGGCGAAGGCTGCCACTTCATCGACACCATTCAATACCTCGTCGGCTCTGAACCCGTGCGTGTTTTTGCGGAAATGCTGCCAACAACAGTGCGCGAAAATTTACTCATCACGATTCGCTTTCAGAACGGCAGCGTCGGCACGATTCAGTATCTCTGCAACGGCGATAAACTTTATCCAAAAGAGCGCATTGAAATTTTCGGTGGCAATCGAATCGCCGTGATGGAAAATTTCAAAACTGTGATGCTCTCGGAGCAAGGCGCGCAGCGCGTCCGCGAGTTCGGCGGTGGCAAAGGTCATAAAGAGGAACTTGCTGCGTTCATGGCGTCGGTCGAGAGCGGCGTTCCAGCGATTGAGTTTCGAAGCCAAGTCTTGACCACGCTTGCTACGTTCCGCATCAACGACAGTTTAAACACAGGTTTCGCGGAAGAGATGTAACCTTCAGTCTTTCAAAATTTTTGACGAGGAAGCGACTCCTGCTTATCAGAAACGCACAAGGCAATGCTGTTCCACCTTTCTTCAAACGCACTTGCCCGATACCTCAATCGTCCAACGCTTGGGTCAATCAACAAAACCGATTCGGCTTCAACGGATTCTACAACGACAAAGTGATTGTCGTTGATGTGCGCGATTGCAGGCAATCCGAGTTTCATCAGGTCGTTCAGAGTCGTTTTATAGCCTGTGCAATGCAAGCCTTGTTTGCTCAACGCAGCTTTAATATCGAGTAAGGTTACGCCGCTGTCGCTCGGTTTCAGGAGCGTGTCTATTGCATCAGGATTTTTGTTGAACGCCATCAATACATTTTTCGCCGCCGCAATGCCGCAATCGTTCCTGTTTTTTTGTCTAATCACAGTTTCCGTATCCAATACTTCGGTTTTGAACGTTTGACTAATCGCATATCCGGATATCGCTCCAAATACGACGACAAGCGATATGACAAGCAACTGACGAAACCTGATGTTCATTTTTTCTCCGTTGATTTAGTGTTCAGCGCAACCAAATACTCTTGTAACTCTTCCATGAACGTTTGAATCTCCATCAATGAAAGGCTCATATCTGCAAGAAATCTCTGTTTTTCATTAAACGCTTGTCCAGAATTATTCGTGTCTGCGGCTGTAAAATTGTTGCCTAACTTTACAAGCAAAGATTTAAAGTCTTGAAGTTTACGAAACAACTTTTCATTGTTGGTTCTCCGTGCAAGTTCTTCTAAACGAGACCCTATCTCGTTGATTGCCTCTGCCGTGCGCCGGAGAGCACCGTCAGGATTGACATTGATATTTGTTTGAGCGATGTTTAGTGAGAGACGTTGCTGTCTTGTTATTTCAACCATTTTGACGACGGATTTCTCCACATCAAGCGGCAAGGCTTCCACCACAATTTCAGGCGTGTTGTAAAAACGCAACGTGTCGCTTCCAGCTTCCTGCTCATATTTCGCCAGAAACTTTTCCGCAGCATCGCTGCCTAAACTTCGTGCCTTGACCATATCCAGGTATCCTGCAACTCTCTCGCCCGTCGCCATCCTCACGCTGCCGCGCTCAAAGTATGCTTCGGCGCTTGCTCTTATCTTGATTGATTCAGTTAGCTCCGTTTCGGCGCGCTCGTATTTTTTTTGCTTCTTGTAAATGAGCGCACGGCGAAGATAGGCTTCGGCGGTTCTCTCAATCTGTAACGCTTTCGTGAAGTCTTCCAATGCCAGTGAGTCCAAATTTTGCTTGTCGTAACAGATGCCGCGATAAAGCAAACAGTTATACTGACTATACACCGTCGTGTCTTTTTCGAGTGTAACTGTAAAGTCATTCACTGCATCTGGGTATTCAGCAAGTTGAAGCCGGACAACAGCCCGTCCGAAATACAAGTCGGCAAGATTGGAATTAAGAAAAATGGCTTTGGTGAAATCGGCATTGGCGCGCGCGTAATCCTTCAATTGCTTGCGTAGCATTGCGCGATGATGGTAGCCGTCGATGCTGTCGGGTGCTATCGCAATTGCTTTACTGAAATCTTCCAACGCGCCAAGCGTGTCGTGCGTCAGTTGTTTAAGTTGACCGCGTGCGATAAACAACTCTAATGTCGGCGATTTGTTAATTTGCTTATCTATTGAATTCATTTGTTCTTTCAAGAACTGCGCCTCAGTAGTCAATGCAAAGCATATGTAAGAAACGCCTATTGTAACTTTGAGCCATTGTTTCATCTTATTTCTGCTTGACAAGTTGATTACATTTAGAGAGGGAGATGACTCCCTCTCTAAGACGACTGCTTCAAAGAGGTCCGTTCCCCCAAGCAAACCAGCACCATTCGCCCCACGAAGTTAGTTCGCAACACCAATAGACGCCGGTTCGCCCAAATTGAGTACAACTTGGTTCTCTCCCACTTACCCCATCGAGTTGTTCATCGCTGAGTTGCACGGTTTGCGCGACGGTTGCGGTTGTGCGGTGCGGTTCGGAATCACGGTTGCCGCGCTGCCGCCAAGCAACAGCACGAGCATTGCCAAAGACATGAGCTTTTTCATTTGTTGGAAAGTTTATTTTTTGGAAGCTGTTTGTTCCCGTTCCGCCAAGCGTTCCTGAAATTCGAAAAATAACTGCTCAATTTTCAATTGTAGTTTGGCAAGTTCCTCGTTGTTGGTAGAAGCTCCCGAATTCTTAAGTCCGAGATACAGTTCTGCAAAGTCATCGGCAAGCGGCTCAATTCTGTTCGCAATCTCCAATAACATTCCGTCTTTAATTGTCAGAGCTTGTTGTTTAAGCAACAAGGCTATGCAACGCATATTCAATGAACTTGTCCGGCGGGTTGATACTTCCGCTTCGCTACAATTCGAAGGTGAGAGTTCCAAGAATGATGCATTGATTTGCATTTGCGGTTTGACTGCCGCGCCAAATGTTGGCAAAATTGCGACAGCAGGCTTTTGAACTACCATCATATTGAGTTTGGCGCGCTGCATCAGCATTTTCGACGTTTCAACGGCTTTTTTGACTTCCGGTCTGTCGGCAGTCACAACGGTTTCTTTAACGATATAAACGCGAAGTGAATCCATAATTAACCGTGTTTCTTGTTGCTGATTTAGTTCCGTCAGGAGATTGCCAGCGTCTTTATTGCCCAGCTTAAAGGCAGCAAAAATGTCCAACAATGCATTGTCTTTGCGCGCCATGTTTCGCGTTAATTTTAATTGTCCCCTTGCAACGTAGGCTTCGGCAAACGCACCGTTATACTCAATGGCGCGATTGAAGTCCAATAACGCTTCTTCAAATTGTCCAAGTTTTGTCAGACACATTGCGCGATAGAAATACGCTGTGGCAAATACTGAGTCGGCATCAATGACTTCCGTGAAGTCTGCTATGGCTTCAGGATAGGCGGTGAGTTTCAACCGACAGATACCGCGATAGTAATAAAGATCAGTCTGCTTTGGCTTGATTTGCAAAGCTTTGATGAAATCGATATGCGCTCGCGGATAATCTTGGCGAGAATAACGTAGCCGCCCACGCCCAATGTATCCTTCGGCGGAGTCTGGCGCGAGACGCACGGCGGCGGTATAGTCCGCGAAGGCTTGAGCCGTATCGTGCAACTGCTCATTCAGATAAGCTCTGACAAGATAAAGAGAATACTGTGATGAGTCTTTCAACAGCATTTCGTCAAGCGTGTTTCGTTGCTTTATGATTGAATCGTCTCCGACCGGTTGAGATGTGGCGCGGCTAATCCAAAAGCATAGCAATAAATAACACAGCACTTTTCTTTTATATGATATTGTCATCAGTCTTCTCGGCGAGTTATTCTCAACGTTCTATTAAACGTTCTTAGAAAATGTTGGGAAGAAGCAGAGGCTTCTTCCCAGATATACCATCAGTCAATAGGGAACAAAGAGACAATAACCCATATACCATACTCCTTGCAGGTAGCCAAAAATAAATTGATACCAATCACCATTTGCCGATTGTTGCCAGTAATACTGTGCGATGTTACAAGACGTTCCGTCCGGACCGTATCCCCCTTGCACCCCATCGAGTTGTTCATCGCTGAGTTGCACGGTTTGCGCGACGGTTGCCGATTGCGCGGTGCGGTTCGGAATCACGGTTGCCGCGCTGCCGCCAAGCAACAGCACGAGCATTGCCAAAGACATGAGCTTTTTCATTTGTTGCTCCTTTTGTAAATTAAAATTGTTGAATAAGTACATTTTGTTTGAAATCATTACTGCCAAAGAACAAAAGTTTTTGCGGCGACTATGCGCCGAAGGGTTCACCTCCTTTCGGCGTTTTTATTTGCGCCCGAATCAGCGCGACGCACAGCCCCATCAACACGATATTTCGCACGATGTCCGCGCCCGTCGACCCGCCGCTCAAACTGCCGAAACAACGACACGCTTCGCCCGTCTGCATCAGCCAATATTGAACGCCGATAAAGCCGGCAAGCAATCCGCTCGTTACAACAGCGATTTGCCGAACCAATTGATTGACCAGAAACAGAACGCCAAGCAGGGCTTCAACGCTTATCAAACACACCGTCAGCGCGGTTGCCGTTTCCAACGCGTCGAGACGAAACAGGTGCATCACCATCAGCGCAAAAGTTTCTGCGTCCGGCAGTTTCATTGCGGCGGCAAACAGAAAAACTGCGCTGAGCATAAGCCGAAAACCGTGATAAATCTGTATCGTCATTCGAGTTCGCTGTTATCTCATTTTAAGAACGCCGTGAGTTCTTTTTCCAACTTTTCTTTGGGCAGTGCGCCGATGAATTTTCGAACCACCTGTTTTTTCTCGTCCAAAAAGTAGAGTTGCGGCGTTGCGTTGAAGTAAAGGTCGTTGGCATCGGAATTGTAAGCCGCCGTCGTTGCCCATTCCGATTGCGTCTCTGGTGGCTCGTCAATCGAGATGAGCGTAATGTGCTGTTTCCAAACACGCGGTTTTCCAATTGAATCAAAAATGGCGGCGAAGTGCGATTCAAGATGCTTGCAGTGTCCGCACCCGTTTCGTGCAAAAAGCAAAATTTGTTTTTCGAGCATCGGAGACGCTTCGGCAGGCAATTGAAATGTGAGCATTGGAAATGTATCGCCGATGGAAATTTTCGCTTGCTTCGCATTGCGGCGGTATTGGTCGAGAGCCGTTGCGCCGACAAGCAGGAGCGTTGCAAAAAGTGCAACGAGATAGAAGTGTTGCTTCTGCAATCGAGAGTTATTCATCGGAGACCTCTGTGGTTTTGTTGCTCGCCAATCGCCGCTCAACTGCCCGCCGCGATGCCTAATTTCATCAATCAACTGCTTGACCAAATCTATTTCCCGCGTCGCTGTTTGTCAAGAACTTTGTGAGTTGGTTTTGTGAGTTGGTTTTGTGAGTTTTTTCAGACGCAACAACAAAAAATAACGCTACATCATTTTGCGCCGTTGATGGTTTTGCAAGCTCTTCAAAATGTGCAATCATCATAGCGACCGCTGTCGGATTGAAATGCGCGAGTGCCTTCTGCGCTTTTTCGGGTGCGTTGAAGACCTGCATCGGCGAGAGCTTAAAGACGCGCTGAACAAATGCTTTGAACACGGCGTAGCACGAGCAGTTCGAGAGGAAAATGAGGTATTGCATTTTCTGCGGTTTATTCAGACGCATCTGCGCCAGCAGGTTCGCCGCACGCACGATGTCGCGGAAACGCGCGGGCGTCAATTGCAAGGCTTGGTAAAGCATGGAGCGCATTGAAGCAAGGTCGGCGGCTTTCAGCGACGGTGTGAGTTGACAAAATTTAACATCACGCATGGCTTGTGAGAGCCAATCGGCGGGCGAAACGGAATCCGTGATCATTTTGACGCGCACAAGGTAGGCATCAGAATTGGAAGCCGTTGGTGAGCCGAATAGTTCAAACGAGAGTGCAAAGCCGCTTCGGTGAGCGCGGTTGCGAAGAGCGAGCAGGGCGCTTTGCATACACAGGGCATTTTGTGTTGGATAATGTTAAAGCAAAAAGTAAAAAAACGCCCTGAAATTTCAAAAGCGTCATAATTTGAACAAATCGTCGTAATTTCTCTTATCGCAACAGTTTCTATCAACAAAACTATTTTTTATGCGAAACATGCTGTTGTTTCTCTGTCTTGTCTTGCTCTCCGCGTCAGCAACGGCGCAACAAAAAATTTCCGTTACCTTCCCAAAATCCCTTGAAAATACAAGCCTCGACGGGCGGTTGCTTGTTATGCTATCAACCGACAGCACGACTGAACCGCGCAATCAAGTCCGCGACGAAGTTACGACCGCGCAGATTTTCGGCATCGATGTCAATGAGTGGAAACCTGATTCGCCTGCCACCATTGACGCCAATGTGTTCGGCTATCCCATCAAAAGTTTGAAGGACATTCCCGCAGGCACATACTACGCGCAAGCTGTGTTGCATCGCTACGAAACCTTCAAACGCAAAGACGGACACACAGTAAAACTGCCGATGGACAGGGGCGAGGGACAGAATTGGCGCACTGCGCCCGGCAACCTCGTCAGCAATGTGGTGAAAGTTCAACTCGACCCGAAGAAAACCGACGCGCTCAAACTGACGCTCGATAAAAAAAATCCGCCGCTTCCCGAACCGAAAGACACGAAGTTCATCAAGCATATCAAAATGCAGAGCAAGTTGCTCACGGAGTTCTGGGGACGACCGATGTTTCTGGGCGCACATATTTTATTGCCCGATGGCTTCGAGGAACACCCAGAGGCGCGCTACCCTTTGATGGTGTTTCACGGACACTTTCCTGCCGACTTCTCAGGCTTTCGCGAAACGCCGCCGCCTGCTGATATGGATACCACCGACTACATCGAGCGGTTTAGGCTCTACGGCTACAAAAAAATTCAGGCGCAAGAGGCACACAATTTTTACAAGACATGGACGAGCAAAAATTTTCCGCGATTTATCGTCATTGAAATTCAACACGCTAATCCCTACTACGACGACTCCTACGCGGTCAATTCAGCCAACTTAGGTCCTTACGGCGACGCGATTACTTATGAACTAATTCCCTACATCGAGAAACAATTTCGCGGCATTGGGCAAGGCTGGGCGCGGTTTCTCTACGGCGGCTCGACGGGCGGCTGGGAGGCACTGGCAGCGCAAGTATTCTACCCCGATGAATACAACGGATGCTTCGCTGCGTGTCCCGACCCAATTGACTTTCGCGCCTACACAACCGTGAACATTTACAACGATAAAAATGCCTACTACCAAGAGGGCACGTTTCGAAAGACGCTCCGTCCGGGCAAGCGCGATTATCTTGGGCATGTGAGCGCAATGCTGATGGATATGAATCACAAAGAACTGGCAATTGGGACAAATTCGCGGTCGGGCGACCAATGGGATATTTGGGAAGCAGTCTATTCGCCTGTCGGCGAGAACGGCTATCCGAAACCCATTTGGAATAAACTGACAGGCGAGATTGATAAAGCCGTCGCGGCGTATTGGCGCGAGAACTATGACTTGCAACACATCATCCAGCGCGACTGGGCGAAACTGGGCAAAAAATTGCAAGGTAAAATTCACATCTATTGCGGCGATATGGACAATTATTATTTGAACAACGCCGTCTACTTGATGGAAGAAACGTTGAAGAGTTTGGACAATCCGAAAGCCGACGCGGAAGTGCGATATGGCGACCGCTTTGAACATTGCTGGAACGGCGACCCCAGTGTGCCGAACTACATCTCGCGCCTGCGTTACAACACGATGTATGTGCCGAAAATTTTAGAGCGCATTGAAAAAACTGCGCCCGCTGGAGCCGACCTCAAAAGTTGGCGATACTGAACGCTGCGCAATGACATGCGGACGCTTCACGCAGAGCGAGGCGTTATGGCGAATCCGAGTGGTCGACTTAGTCGTCCAATTTATACTCGTTGATTTTTCGGTAGAGCGTGCGCTCGGTGATGCCTAAGACTTCGGCGGTTTTGCGTTTATTGCCGCCATGTCGTTTGAGCGTTTCCGTAATAGCATATCGCTCTAATTCGTGAAGCGAGGGAATTTGTCCGGCGCCTGCGGCTTTTTCGTAGAAGGCTTGCAAAATGTCTCGCAAGTTATCTGAGCCGACTGGTTTTGGCGGCAGCGCCTTGTCGCCAGCAGGCAGGAAAAGCGACGGCGAACTGACTTTTTCAATCAATCCGACCAGCATCCGCTTCAGTTCAGCGACATCGGCTTGTAAGCCCAAGAGCGCGCGATACATCATTTCGGGCGGAATCGCGGCGTCGGCAAGGGACGGTTCGGTGCGATACAGCGCAGGCAGCGTCGACGGCGAAACCACCGATGCTTTGTCAGTAGGAATTGGCTGAAGATATTTGGAGAGGGTTTCAGGCGTAATTTTTTCGTTGCGCTCTAAGACGATAAGCGACTCGATGATATTACGCAGTTCGCGCACATTGCCCGCAAAGTGGTAACGCAAGAGCGCTTCGGTTGCATCAGTAGTAAAACCGACAAATTTTAAGCCGTGTTTTTTTTCAAAGTCTCGAATGAATTTTTCGGCGAGCAACAAAATATCGGAACGCCGTTCACGAAGGGGTGGCAGGCGCAGTTCTACCGTGCGAAGCCGATAGTATAAATCTTCGCGGAATCGACGGTCTCGGACTTCGTCTTCCAAGCGCCGATTGGTAGCCGCGATGACACGCACATCAACCCGCTCCGTTTGCGACGAGCCGACGCGCTGAAATTCTCCGGTCTCCAAGACGCGCAAGAGTTTGACCTGCACATCGAGCGGGGTTTCACCGATTTCGTCCAGAAAAATCGTGCCGCCGTCCGCACTCTCGAAGTATCCTTTGCGCTGACCCGTCGCACCAGTGAACGAGCCTTTTTCATGACCGAACAACTCGGATTCCAAGATGCTTTCGGGAATAGCGCCGCAGTTAATAGGCACATACGGCTTTGCGGCACGGCGGCTTTTTTCGTGGATAAATTTGGCAAACACTTCTTTGCCTGTGCCGCTCTCGCCTGTCAGCAGCACGCTGACATCCGTCGGCGCGACTTGCTCTGCCAATGCAATGGCGCGGGTGATTTCGGACGACTGTCCAATAATGACGGTTTCATTTGCCATAATGTATCTGAATTCGGTTATCGCGCGGCAAGCGATTTATCGTTCTTCCACTACGAAAAAATCTACACCAAGCATCGCGCCGAAGGCTCTTGCCGTATCGCGGTCGGCACGATACTCTGTCCACCTAACCTTAAACGCCTTATTGCCCGTTTCATCTTCAACGGTTAAAATTTTTGCGCTGACCTTCGGCTTCAAATCGCGTATGGCTTTTTCCGCCGCCGCCTTCGTGCTGAAACTGCCGAACTGCAGCGTGTATCGAACTGCTGGCGCGGACGCTACTGGCAGAGGTTTCGGCTCAATGGTGGGAATCTGGGTCGATGGCTTGACATCAAGCGGCTTAATCTCAACGGGCTTCGGCGTTGCGCCAAGCACAAGCGCATATTCGGCGAGACGGGCGCGACATAACGCCGTGAATGATGAGTTTGGAAACTCCACAAGCAATTTTTGATACAAGGCAGCAGCTTGCGACCCATTGGAAGAAGTAATAGCGTCAATCGCCAGTTTTTCATCGGGCGCAAGTGGTGCAGCTTTCAGGTTTTGCAGCAAATCAACATCGCCAGTTGCAGCGTATTGTAAAATGTTGTCGGTAAAGGCGCCCTTCTGCGCCAGCGCAACAGGCGCAAGGCAAAGCAACAGCATCGCCAGAGATTTTTTTATGAGCATCGTGTTACCATGCAATTTTTTCTTTGTTCAAGAACGCCGCAATGCCGCGCTTGAGGTCGTCGGTCGTGCGCGAGAGCGCATTGAGCGATACCGCAAAATTGACGGCATCCTCTAAGTTTAAACTTTCGGCTGACCAAAGCAAACGTTTGGTCAATTCAATCGAGTGAGCGCTGGTGTGCGTGCAGATGTCTTCGGCAAGCCGTTGAGCCGTTTGGTGTAAATCACGCGTTGGCACGCTGTAATTGATCATCCCCAACCGTAGTGCGTCGTCCGCCGAAACAGCGTTTGCCCGCAAGAGCATTTCGCGTATGCCTGCGTGGCGCGTCTTGCGCAAAATCAGCACGGCGACGACAGCAGGAATAAACCCGATTTTGGATTCGCTATAACAAAACGTCGCAGTGTCTTTATCAGCGACGACCACATCGGCGGCGCACGCCAAGCCGCAACCGCCTGCAAACGCTGCGCCCTGCACAACGGAGATGACAAATTTTTTATGCGTGTAAATCTCGCGGAAGAGCGCCGCAAGCCGCTCTGTATCTGCCAAGTTCTCGATTGTATTCATAGATGCAAGTTTGCCGAGTTCGCCCAAGTCGAGTCCGGCACAAAACGCCTCGCCAGCAGCTTGCAGCAACACAACGCGCACATCGGCTCTCTCATGAGCGTCTCGAAACGCCTCGCGTAGTTCAGCAATCAGCGTTGGCGTCAGCGCGTTGCGCTTTTCGGGACGATTTAAGGTGATGCGAGCAACCCGATGCTCGATAGCATAAATCAACTGTGTAAAAGTCATTGGCTATGTTTTGGCAAAGTAATGATGAACTCGGCAAAGTCGTTTTTTTGAATCACGCTACGCCGCTCAATTTCAATCCCGAAATAAACTCGAAGTCCTTGACGTTGTAAGTGAACAGTTCCAGACTATTCTCCAACGCGGTCGCCGCAATGAAGGCGTCGGCTAACCGCAAGTTGTGGCTGTTTCCGTATTGCCTCACAAGGCGTATCGTCTGGGTGCAAATATTTTTGTCAAGATGAACTACTTCAAATTGTAGGAGATATTCCTCTATCTCTTGAATTTCAGCACGGCTCTTTGTCGCGCCTTGAATCAACTCAAGATAGATAAGGGTATTGACGGCGGCGTTGGGCGACAGGACTTGTTCTTCAAGCGCATCGTCTCCTTTGAAAATGCGAATGAACACATCGCTATCCACTAAAATCGTCGCCATATATTTTCTCTCAGTTCTTTTGCGACAGTTGCGGCGCTTTGATGCTCAAATCGCGCTTTCCAAATACCAGATAATTTTTTCTTGCCGCCGTTTTTCTTCTCCGCGTGTTTTTTTAGAAATGCGATAATTTCAACGGCATCTTCTGGGTTCAACGCTTCGTATTCCGCATTGAGTTCTTGCGGCACGGTGATAACAATTTTTCCCATAATTTAAGTGGCGCATTGTGTTTTTGGCAACCTGATGATGAACTCGGCAAATTCGTTTTCTTTGGTGTCGACGGTCAATTTGCCGCCGTGCTGCTTGGTGATAATGTCGTAGCTGATGGAGAGCCCCAAGCCCGTGCCTTGTCCTGTCGGCTTCGTTGTAAAAAACGGCTGAAATATCTTGCCCAACGCCGCCTGCGCAATCCCGTTCCCGTTGTCTCGAATCCGAATCTCAACATGCTCTGCCAAGTTCTTGGTGCGCACTTGCAGTTCGGGCATAAATCCGTCGCCCTGTCGGTTGGCTTTTTCGTAAGCGGAGTAAAATCCGTTGTTGAAGAGGTTCAAGAAGACGCGGCTCAAATCTTGCGGCGCGACAAGGAGTGTCGGGAGGCTCTGGTCAAAGTCGGTGGTCAATTTGGCGTTGAACTGGGCGTCTTTGGCGCGGTAGCCGTGATAGGCGAGTTTGAGATATTCGTCCAAGAGCGCATTGAGGTCAACTGCTTGTCTTTCACCTGAACTTTTGCGCGAGTGTTCCAGCATCCCTTTAACGATGCTGCTGGCGCGCTTTCCGTGATGCGCGATTTTTCCCATGTTCGCAGATAAATCGGCAATGAGTTTGGCGATGATGTCTTTGTCTTGGGGCGTTTTTTTGACCTCTTCTTCCAATTCCTTCATCAAGTCGGCGCTCAGTTCCGAAAAATTATTGACGAAGTTGAGCGGGTTTTGAATTTCGTGCGCAATGCCTGCTGTCAGTTCGCCAAGCGACGCCATTTTTTCGGCGTGAACTAATTGCGCTTGTGTCTCTTTCAAGTTTTTCATTGCTTGGTGAAGGCTCTCGTAAGCGCTGGCGTTATCGAGCGCGATGGCAGTATGCGACGCAAGCGTTTTCAAAATGTCGAGATGATACGGCGTATAAGCCTGTGCTTTGTAGCTCTGCACCGTGATGACGCCAATGACGCGGGTCTCGACCATCAACGGGCAAAACAGCAGCGACTTTGGCTGACCTGCGGCGCGTGGTTCGGGCAACTTCTCTACATACTTGCTGTATTCTTTTTCAAAATCGTTGATGAAGACGTCTTTTTTGTGCGTAACACACCAGACAGCAGGGCGGTCGAGGTCGGTCAGTTGAATTCTAAATTCCGGCAATTTCACGCCCATATCAATGAACGATTTATAGAGGATTTCTTCTTTCTCCGCGTTGTAGATGCCGATGCCGAAGGCGTCGGCGTCCATCAATTGATTGACGTTGGCAAAGACCGTTGAGGTCAGCGTCTCGAGACTAAGCGCGGCGGCGATTTTCTGACCAATCTCGCTAAGCGCCTGCACATCACGGCTCTTCTGTTCAAGCTGCAAGTTTTTACGCTCGATTTCCTGCGTGCGCTCTGCCACCAAGCGCGTCAGCGCTTGATTTTTCTCCTCGATTTTTTTGATGCGCCATTGATAGCCGACGAAGCCCAGCGCAAAGACCGACGCACTCATCAGCGAAATGAACCACCATGTTTTCCAATACGGAGGCTCAACGGTGAAACGCATCGTTGCCTCGCTGGTCTCAATGCCCGACGCGCCAACCGCTTTGACGCGAAATGTGTAGCTGCCGTCCGGAAGATTTTTGTAGTCCGCCGTCCGCGCAGTGGTGTAGCTCGACCACTCATCGTCGTAGCCATCAAGCCGATATGTGTAGCGCGTTTCTTCGGGAGCGCGCAACGAGGCGGCAACGAAGCGGAATTTTACATCGCTTTTATCAAATGGAAGTTTCGGGGTTTGGAACGCGCCGAAGGAAAGCGTATCAGCGCGGAGCGACTCAATGGTCATCGTTAGGCGCTCATCGTGCATCTTGGTAATTGCCACGCCTGCATTATCATAAGCCATCATAAAGGCGCCGTGCTTATCCTTGGATAGCTGCACATCACGCGGACCTATCGTCAATAACTCGCTCTTGATGAGGCGAAACGATGAGCCATTGAAAACCACAACGCCAAGCGGCGAATTGAACAACACGTCCTTATTCGCAGCAACATATTTCACTGCAATATCTTGAGTTGGCAAGCCATTCTTTTTGTCAAAAAAGCGAATGTGTTTCGGTGCAATCTCAAAGACGCCGTATCCCCAGAAGGTTACATAAATCGTATCGCCGCGGACATCCGCGCCAGTCATCATCCGAGACCGATGAAGACGCCTCAACAGCGTCCCAAATTCAGTATTGGTGACCTTTTTGAATTTCTTTAGGTTGAATACATACAACTCGCTGTCGAAGAAAAAATACTCGCCGAATGAGGTAGTGCCGATGAACTGCGCATTGCCTGTGGGCATATCCCACTCTTTGGGCGGCTCGCGCCAAGCTGTGTCGTCTTTAAGCAAGACCCGAATCATCGTGCAGGCTGTGTCTAAGCGTTCAGCAAAGTCGCTGAACCGACCGATAAGCCAGAGTGTGCCGAACCTGTCCTCTGTAAGCAAGTATTGATGAAAAGGTTTTTGCGTCAGGCTATCGGGAAATGGGTTCGGCTGCGCGTCAAAACTTTTTCCATTGAACTTGCCGAGAAAAAACGGAATCGGTGGAGCATTGAGCGTCGAGAGCGCAGGTTGAACGCGGGAATGATATGCCCAGATGTCCCCGTTGTGTCGTTCAATGATGTGCGACGCATCAAACGCTGTTCCTGACGACAGCATCACTGGCTTGAACCTTAGCGTCTGCGGGTCGAACGTGGTGTCGTTTGCATATTCGGCGAGCGTAACGCCCTTATCGGTCGGAATCCAGATGCGCCCCTTGGCGTCTTGCAAGAAGCCCGGCTGAACGGCATTGCTCGTCAAGCCGTCTTTGGTTGTGAAGTGATAGAACTTTTCGCCGTTCCACACGGAAAGCCCGTCAGCGAGAAATTTTCCTTTATGTTTATCCCAAGTGTCGTCATAAATCAACCAGACATTTCCCTCGATTTTTTCCCCGGTTAGTGGGTTCCTCCACTTTTCCGTAAAAAAAGAGCCTGTGGTGTTTTTCAGCAAGCCACTTTGCGCACTAATAAACTGTCGAGTGCTCGGAAAGAAGGCATTGTATCCATATGTGCCGACAATCAACCCGCCAGAGCGCAGGAAGTCAATCGTGTTTTTGGGAAAGGTGTTACTCTGAGGCGAAATCCTGAAGCTCAGTATGTCTATGAACGTCCAAGTGCCTTTGTTCAGCGCATAAAGCGGCATGGGGTCTGCCTCTCTGATATTGCGCTCAAGCTGCGCGTAGAGTGCGCCCGAAGCGTCCGTTACAAAACTGTAGCCCGAGTAGAGCGCTGTGTGGTTGCGGTTGTCTTTGGCACCAGAAAGACGGTCGAGCGCCGCCGCATCAGCGATTTTAACCGTCTCCCAGATGCCGTTCCTGAACCGTATCACGCTCGACTCGGTCTCTTTCGACGACATGAGTTGATTGCTGTAGCCGCGCGTGAGCGAGACATAGATGTCGTTTCGCTCTTTATCGATAATTGCCTTTCGAACCCTAACGCCGTTATTTAGCCGCGCTGCCACGTCGGGAAATGTGTGGAAGGTTTTTCCGTCAAACCGTGCAACGCCTGAATGAGCAATGGCTTCGCCTGTTGTTACAACCCGACGTCCCCTGCAAAAAAACCAAGTGTTGCCGTCCTTGTCTTGGTCAATTCCGAAGAGGTTTTCAAACGGGAAGCCTTTGGAACTGTCCATCACCTCGAATGTTCCGCTCTCGCGGCTGTAACGCGCAAGACACGCACCGATGCCCTCAATGCCGTTTTCTGATTTGCCGCTCCCGCCGAACCACAGTGTGCCGTCAAGCGATTCGTAGATAAGTCGCACGCTTTGAAGCGGATACGCCATATTCGGCAATGGAAACGACGCCTTATCTAACACGTTGAAAACCCCGTTCTCGAACTTTGTCAGTCCGCCGTCAATCCCCTGAGCGCCAATCCAAAGCGTGCCTTTGCTATCGACATACATTGCAGTGATGGACGTCGCGCTGGCTGCAAGTTTGTAGCCGTTTCTGGCGGCGTATCGCCGGAAGATTTTGCCATCATACTGCACAAGCGCCTCTGGGCTTGCAAACCAAAGATGCTCACGCTTGCGGTCGTAGCAGATATATCGCATATCGGGAACACCGTAGTCTTTGCCAACGGTCTCGAACTCATAGCCATTGAAGCGGACAATGCCACGCGATGTAGCAACCCATAAGTAGCCGTCGCTCGTCTCAATGATTTGAGAGACGTCGTTGCTGGGCAAGCCGTCTTGGTCGGTATAGCTTCTAAGCGTGCCGCCGTTGGGCGTGGTAATTACCTTCTGCGCCTCCGCCGTAAGGGTAATAAATAGCCAGAGCAGAACAGCGTAGCGTTTCATAGCATCATTAAGCAGTTCTATTAGGGAATTTTCGTAGAGGGAATTTAGGCAAATTCTACGTGCTGCTGAAAGATTGAAATGTGAGTGATAAGTTGTCTGGTGATACGGTCGCAGCAAGCCTGTTTGGTCGAGCGTCATACAACTCGGTGAAAAAGCAGGCATGCTCGTGTGTGAGCGAGACCGATGGAGTGTCGCTGGAACTCGAGGCGTCGCGCTGAATCAACGAAAAAGTTACTGTCCTATTTTTTGATTTTGAAGTTAAATGGAACGATTATCGCGCCAGCGATCGTCTGCCCGTTTGTCAGTTTTGCGGCCTGAAACCTCGTCTCTTCTGTCAGCACGCGCATCACCTCAGCATCGAGAATAGGATTGATATTTTTCAGAAAATCGACCTTCAAGATATTTCCCTCTTTGTCCACGAAGATATGTGCAACGACTTTTCCCTCTACGCCAGCCTTCACGGCCAAGTCGGGATACTTGACATGTTTATACACTGACTCTACCCCGCCGACAATGCTTACAGGGCTTTCAAGTGTAGTGATTTGCTCAATAGCATCGGCGTTCAAATTCTCGTCGGTCAAATTGATGAGCGCTTGCGCCGCTCTGTCATCTTCATTTTCCGATTTGAGTTCGGCGGCTATTTTTTCTTTTTCAGGAGCTGATGCGGTTACTTCAATGGATTCTTTTTTCCTAACAATTGGAATAACTTTTCTGAACGCCACAGAAGCGTTTCTTTTGTCCTCTTTTTCCTCTTTCTCGTCGTCAACCGACGCTATAACGGCGTCATTGGTGATTGCCGCAAGTTTAACATCGATGCGCGTAATAGCATTGGCGTTCACTGAAATGTTGGAGAGCCAATCATTAAAGCCACGCCTGTAAGCTTTGATTTTGTAAGTCTCGGGAGGCACATTCAAAAATGTGTAGTAGCCTTGCGCATTAGACACAGCGGCTTGAGTAGCGCTCTGGCACGTAATGTAAATGGTTGCGCCTGAAATCGGATTGCCCGATTTATCCAAAATTCGTCCCATTAATCGTCCGTGTTGAACCTGAGCCGAGGCGATAAAGAAATCTACGCTAAGACAGATGAATAAACTGGCAGCAACGAGCGCGGATTGCCGTGCAATTTTTTTTCTCATTGTCAAGATTCCGAAAAAATGTGAAGCGTTAACGCTTTTTTAAAACTTTTGGAAGTTATTTCGGCACTATCACATTTGCAAGCCAATTTGCCGTCAGGAACAATTTTTGGCGCTTGACCAAGCTCACAGTCTATCGAGCCATCGCCGCAATGAACAGCGACAAGTGCATAGCCTGAGCGAAAGCGGCGATCACAAAGCCACTTGCTTTATGCAGAGTCCGAAGTAAATGGTCGCGCAGGGCATCGCAATTAGCTTAATGCGAGGTCTGCAAGGCGCACATCCATAGTTCGCCCAACGGCGTCGGCAATCGGGCAGAGGTCGCGCAAGAGTTGATAAAACTTTTTCGGCTTCAACGATTGCGGTCCGTCCGACAGGGCTTTTTCGGGATTCGGGTGAACTTCAATCATCAAGCCGTCTGCGCCGCACGCAACAGCAGCTTTTGCCATTGACGGCACGTATTCCCAAAGCCCAACGCCGTGTGACGGGTCGACGATAATCGGCAGGTGCGACAAGTGTTTAATCACCGGCACACACGAGAGGTCGAGCGTGTTGCGCGTATAGGTTTCGTAGGTTCGAATGCCGCGCTCACATAAAATCACGTTTGGATTTCCGTTGCTATAGATGTATTCCGCCGCCATCAGAAACTCCTCAATCGTCGCCGCAATGCCGCGCTTGAGCAGGACCGGATTTGGGTATTTGGCAACGGCTTCGAGCAGCGAAAAATTCTGCATATTTCTCGCGCCGATTTGAAGAATGTCGCAGTGTTCCGCAACGGCTGGCAGATTCTCGGTATCCTTGACTTCGGTAACGACAAGCAATCCATAGCGCTCCGCCGCCTCTTTGAGCAGCTCCAATCCCTGCTTCTTTAAGCCTTGAAACGAATATGGCGATGTGCGCGGTTTGAAAGCGCCGCCGCGCATAATTTTCACGCCCGCCGTTTTGAGTATCTCTGCCACTTCGTTGATTTGCTCGCGGCTTTCGACCGAACAAGGTCCCGACATAAATTGCAGTTCAGTGCCACCAATATGCACATCGCCAATTTTGACCACAGTATCATCAACTTTGACTTCGCGGCTGACGAGTTTGAAGGGCTTGGTCACGCGCACCGCGTCAAGCACGCCCTCCATGCTGGTGAAAATTTCTTTTTCCAATGCGCCCTTATTGCCTGTAATGCCAATTGCCATTCGACTTTCGCCCGGAATCGGATGCGGCGTGTAACCCATTTCTCGAATGCGGTTGCAGACCGCGTCGATTTGCGGTTGAGACGCATTGAGGTTCATAACGATAAGCATAGAGACCTACTCCTTTCAGGAATGATGATGAATTGAGATGTTAAAATTATAAAGTGAAGTGGCTAAGAAGCCAAAAGAGAGCGTTAGCTACGCCAATAAGCATAGCCTTGCCAAAGGGAGGCGCGCCAAGCGCGATATGCGGAACGATGATTTTCCATAAGGCAAGTATATGGAAGCGTCAGAAGAAATCCAAAGAGTGGCATCACGGCGCTCGACGCCAAATTAGTTTGGCAGTAAAGCATTGGTTTCGCCGACGCGCATGATGAAAATTTCTTTAAGTGTCGGCTCGCTAAGTTCGAAGCGCGTAATTTCTGCCACGTTGGCTGCGCTTGAAAGAACATCTCTCGGCGTTGTGCCATTGAGCAGCTTCAACTCGACCGACTTCGGCGAGCGGTCGGAAACCTCCACTTTGCCTTGCGCAACGAGCGGCTGAATGAACGCATCGCTGCCATCGAACTCCAACTGCACGTAATTTTTCCCGTAAGATTTTTTCACATCGCGCACTCTGCCTGAAAGCACATTCTCGCCATTGTTGATGAGCGCAATTGAGTCGCAGAGCTTCTCGACCTGCTCCATTCGATGGGTCGAGAAGAGAATGGTTTTACCGGCGGCTTTCAGTTCTAAAATCACGTCCATAATGAGGTCGGAGTTAATCGGGTCTAAGCCTGAGAACGGCTCATCGAGAATGAGCAAATCAGGTTCATGCAAAACGACGGAGATAAACTGCACTTTTTGTTGCATTCCTTTGGAGAGTTCCTCGATTTTCTTTTTGAGCCACTTATCCGCTTCAAAGCGTTTTGTCCAACTCTCGATGCGCGTTTTAGCATCGGCGCGCGACAAGCCTTTGAGTTCCGCGAAATACATCAGCAAATCGACGACGGTCATTTTTTTGTAAAGCCCGCGCTCTTCGGGCAGATAGCCGATGTGGCGTTGGAGCGTGTCGTTCATCGGCTTGCCGAGAAATTCAATCGAGCCTTTATCGGGAATTGTAATGCCGCAAATCATTCGAATCGTGGACGTTTTGCCGGCGCCGTTGGGTCCTAAAATGCCAAAAATCTCTCCCTTGTGAAGCTCGAGCGAGAGGTTTTTAACCGCGACTTTGTCGGCGTAAGATTTGGTAACAGAAACAAGTTTGAGCATTTGCGAATAAATTATCTGAAAATTTCGCTGACATTGACTTCAATGCCGGTCGCATCATCACGGATGATGCCTTTTGTGTAAGCCTCAATTTTCGCGTTTGGTTTCAGAGCAAAAATCGTTTGCGCGGACGGCACAACGACCCAAACCGCGCCAACGCCCGCCGCTAAATACGCTTCTGCTTTTCGCATCAATTCATCGATGCTTTGGCTTTGTGAGAGGATCTCTACTGCAATGAGCGGCGGTTCGGTTATCGGGTCTTCCTCTGCTGTCCAATTCACCTCGCGTTTCGGATAAACGCATACATCGGGAACGGAGGGCTGACCGTTGAGTTCAATATCTAGTTCCGGCACGATGCTATACTTTTCTCTGTATGCGGCAAGCGCCACAATTAAATTGCCTTGAACAATTCCATGTTTGAATCGCGGCAACGGTTTCCCCCTTTCCAATTCGTATTGCGAAATCGTTGTTGTGGTTTCCATTGAATCTCATCATTTAAATGTGAACGACAGCGATTTTATCGGCGTAAGATTTGGTAACGGAAACAAGTTTGAGCATATCGAGAACGTCGAATAACTTGATGAGAAGATACGCGGAAATTTGATGAAGCAAAATACAACCATTACCAGACGCGCCGATGTCGATGCGCTCAACCGCGAGGCGTGGGCAATTCGTAATAGCAACGCACCTGAAATGCGCGCGCTGGCGGAACGCGCCAAAACCCTCGCCGAGTCCGTCGGATACGATGAAGGCATCGCGCACAGCCTTGCGCTCCTTGCTTTCGCTTGCTACCGTTTGGGCGATTACGATGCAACGGCATCGCTTGCAAGCCAAGCCATCTCAATGGTGGAACGCGCCGAGCAAACCGCTTCGAAAAAAACGGCGCGAACACTGTCGCAGATTCACGCGAAAAGCCTAAACGCCTTGGGCTTATCCTATTGGGTGAGAGGCGATTTTCCAAACGCTTTAATTTGCTTTCAGAAAGCCTTATCTGCCGCCGAAGCCTGTAACGACAAGGCTGTGCAGGCAATGTCGGTAAATCACATTGCACTTGTCTATCGCGAATTGGGCGATTTCCCCAACGCACTTGAATTTCACCTCAAATGCAAAACGCTCTCGGAAGAGGTAGGTGAGCGATATATGCTTGCTGGCTCATTCAACAACATCGGCGTCATTTATCGGCGCACAGGAAATTTTAGTGAGGCACTGGCGCACTTTGTCGAGAGCAATCGGCTCTACAACGAACTTGGCAATGCGCCCGCCGCCGCCGTCGCGCTGGACAACATCGGCAATATGCAGTTGCACTTGGGCGATTACGACGCCGCCCTTCAATCGTTTCAAACCGCGCAGCACATTCACGCATCGAGCGGCGCGACCTTCAACCAAACTACATCGCTCTTGGGCATGGCGCGCGCGTATTTCCATCTCAACAAACGGCGCGAATCAGAAACCTATTTCAAAAAATGTTTGACGCTTCTGGGACGCTTGGGCGACCGCTACGGCGAAGTCGAAGCGAGGCTGTTTTTGGGCGACCTTTACGCAATGATGTCGGTCAAAAAAGCGATTGCGGAATTTTCAACCGCTCTAACGCTTGCCGAGCAACTTCAGGCGAAAGACTGGGTGCATCAACTTCACGCTGCGCTCGCCAAAACCTACAAACAAACGGGCGACTTCAAAAAAGCCGTCGAGCATTTGGAGCGCGCCCATCAAACAGAGCGCGAGATTTACAACGCGCAATCCGACCAACGCTTGAAAAATTTGCAAACGCTCTACAACCTCGATACGGCAAAGCGCGATGCCCTGATGGAACGCGAGAAGCGTGAGCGCGCCGAAAGAGAATCGGCTCAAAAGCGCGGCGAAATTACGCGGCTCATCGCGTTCCTTGCCGAAAAAAATCAACTGCTGGAATCTATACGCGCTGATGTGCTTAAAGTGCGCACTCAACTCTCGACGAAAAAAGCCAAAGACAACCAACTCCTGCGCATCGCCGACTCGATTGCCCGCGCCATAGATGCCGAAAAGGAGTGGACAGGATTTGAAAATTTATTCAACGAAGTGTATCCCGATTTCATCGCCGCACTCTCGCGGCAGTTTCCCGCGCTGACGAAAACGCAACTCATCATTTGCGCCCTCATTCGGCTCAATTTATCGTCCAAAGACATTGCGAAAATTTTTTACGCCTCCGACACGGGCGGCAATCGCTATCGCAACATCGAAAAACAGCGCGAGTATATCCGCAAAACGCTTTGCCTGCCGCACCAACACTCGCTTTACGCCTTTTTATCACAATTTCAGACTCGCGCCTAACTCCTGATAAAAAAAGCAGTTAAAAAACGCATCGTGTTTTTATCGTATTGCGTTTCAGAGCGAAACCTGCTAAATTGTTTTGTTTCCTCAACCATTAAACACAACAAACAATGAAACCATATCTTTTTCGCTGATTGGATAAACTAAGCCTCGTTGAAAGGCTTTGAAGATACTTTTCAACACCTTGAAAGCGCACTGGGGTCGTCTCTGTTCTGCTGCGCAGAGTTCCCACGCATAGCCAACACTTCTTTCAATACATATTGCTCTAACCAAACCTGATAGGAGAATTTACCTATGTTCCATTGGTCAAAATCTGCGGTGATGCTCACCCTGCTGTTGTGCAGCACCACACTCACAACCGCCCAAGTGCGCCAACAACCTGACCTGCCACAAGGCATCTCGGAATCGTGGTGGCAAACGGTTCAAAAAAATCTGCGCGAAAGCGAATACCACATCGCCAAACGCGATGACGGACGCTACACCTCGCCGAACCGTGCGCAAAACTTGCGCTTCGTCTATGCACCCAACGGCTTTTCGGCCACACGGCGCGATAGCCTCGCGCATCTCTGGCAAGCGCGCCTTAGCTTTGCAGGTGTTTCAAAGAGCGGCGCGAACCCTGACTCACAAAACGCACACGACTTCACGCTGACGGCAGATGCGAACACGCTCGTGGCGCAAAGCGATGCGCTCGTGATAAAGTATCGCAACGATGAAAAAGGTATGCGGCAAGATTTTGTGGTGAAGCACAAGCCCGATGGCAAGGGCGACTTGCGGCTGTGGCTCTGTGCGGAAATGCAAGGCGGGACGGTGAGCGTGGCGGCAGAACAGATTTCGTTTTTGACGGGAAGCGGCGCAGAGGCGATGCGGTATAGCGAGTTGAAAGTCTGGGACGCGAGCCAGAAGCGATTGAAAGCGAAGTTTGAAAAAGCTGGAAATCAAATTGCGATTGTGGTGAGCGACCGAAATGCGCTGTATCCGATTACGATTGACCCGCTCAGCACCACGCCGAATTGGACGGCGGAGAGCAATCAAGCCAATGCGCAGTTCGGCTATTCGGTC
>JPGV01000019.1 GCA_000724175.1 [Candidatus Thermochlorobacteriaceae] bacterium GBChlB
CGCAGAAGGTTGCCACGCGCAGCGACGACATATCATACTGACGCACATCCTCGATGTTTTGCGGGTTCGACATCACCGATTTCAAGAAGGTCACGCCGGCTTTGAAAATCGTAACGCCGTAGCGTTCAATCGTTGACGCATATCGACCTGCGCTGGGGAAGAGCGGCGAGCCTTCACACACCACGCCTGTTACGCGCGCAAGAAGCGATGCGGCAATCATATACGATTGTCCTGTAATCCAACCGGGGTCGGCAATTACATACATCACATCTTTGCCCGGACGCGCATCAAAAGAGACTTTCATCGTATAAGCCACGCCCGAAGCGTAGCCGCCGTGAACATGCACCACGCCTTTCGGCTTGCCCGTCGAGCCTGATGTGTAAATGAAAAAGAGCGGAAACTCGGCATCGACAATTTCACACGGCGCACAAGCATAAATGGCTTTGATGAAACGCTCTGTATCAAGTGCCAGCAACTCTTTTTCCGATGAAACCGAAACGCCCGCTTTTTTGGCATTGGCGAGAATCTCTTTTTCGGCGGCGGCACAGAGTTCATGCGACCACTTGTCGCGCTCTTTTCGCCAATTGATTTCCTGCCCTGTATGCTTGACCACAATCACCGCTTTGACACGCGGCGGCGTCGTTACAAGGCTCTTGGCAAGCTCGGTTCGAATGCGCGACTTTTCTTGAATCGACACGCTCGTCATTTTTGAAAGCGCCAGTCCGACATTGCGCATCACATCAGCGCGTTCAATCGTGATTTCGTCGCTCAATGCCGACGTTACTTTTTGCAAAATCTGCGTGGCGACTTTGGGCGCGACATTAAGCGATTTCAATTTCGCCGCAACGGTCTCCAAGGCGACCTCGAGCGGGACGTAGTTATCGAGTGCTTTATCCGTATAGTCTTCTTTGAATGCGGCGACTTGCGCGTTGCGATACGACCCGTCAGATGTAATCACGACACTGGCGCCTGCGTTGTGAATCCTATCCGACAGCGTTTTATCTGAAAAGCCGCCAAAGACGCACGTATAAATCACCCCCATGCGTTTGCAGGCTTCGATGTAAAAAATTTGCTCCAAGATGTTTGGCATGTTCAGGCATACGCGGTCGCCTTTTGACAAACCGACTTTTTTAAGCACGAGCGCGCACTTGGCGACTTCGAGCATCAACTCTTTGCGTGTAACGCTGCGCTGCGACACAGGACCGCCTTTGCCGTCGTTCTTGGCGGCGTCCCAACGGTCACCCTCGAAGTAAAAGGCGATGTCGTCGCCGAAGCCCGACATTACGTGGCGGTCAATTTCATTGAAGCACGCATTGGTGAGACCGCCTGAAAACCATTGATAGAACGGGGCTTGCGAGTCATCAAACGATTTTTTCCAAGGCTGGTGTGAAGGAGCATAGTCAATCGGTGTGGCTTCGCCCGTGTCGGCGTCCAACCCAAGCCAGCGTTGCTCGATGTCGGAAAAAGTTATCCAAGCGTTATGCGCTTTATCGAACCAGTGCAGTTCGCGTTTGGCAATGTCGCCATGAAATTTGCCCAAATCTTTTTCGGCGGCGGCGCGCATCGCATCGAAGTCGTCTTTCGTGCGAATCGGGTTGCTTTGAATCGTGTCCGCTTTGATTGCGCTGTGTATGGCGCCGTTTACGGTCGAAGGTGTCTCGTCGAACATAGTCGTTGGAATGTTGTTCAGGTTCACATTTGAAAGGCTTTGAAAGTTATGCCTTCGTAGGGGAAAAGTCAAATTCGTTGGGAACGCATCAGTCAACAAATCGCGTTGTCGAATCACAGAAAGTTTTGTATTATCGGTTAAACTTGTAATTCATCAACATTTCAATCACAGGCACCTATCATGAAAAAAGCAGTTGTGATTTTCGCGCTCGTTTTGGCGCTCTCAAGCGCCGCACAGGCGCAGCTCGTCAGAGACCTTCCCCAGCAAGGCGTGCAGGACGGCACGGTCGGAATGCTCAAGCCCGCCGGCTTTTTTGAAAACCTGCTCGGCAGCGCCTTCGACGAAAATCATTTCCAGATGTATCATTCGTTCTCGCTTAACTACAACTCCTTCCTCGGCAATACGGTCGGAGAATACACGAACACGATGATTTACAAGTTCGATATTCCCTTGATGATTCGCGCCGACGTGGGCATTATGGCGCAGCCCTTCGGCGCCTCGCCGATGCAGCAGCAACTCGGCTTCAGCCAAAATGCGTTTCAGGGCGTCTATCTGAAAAACTTCCAAGCAATTTACCAGCCGACGAAGAATATGACGTTCAGCGTCTCGTTCCAGCAACTTCCGGCAGGACAGATGTTCTGGGGAAATCCGTATATGAACGGCTGGGGCGGCGGCTTCGGGCGCGACCCGTATTTCGGCTGGTAATGCAAAGCGCAGGCGTGGCAGTGGAAAACACCGTCGTTTTGTGACACCCTTCATCTTGACCTTTCAACGCTTGCGTCGCTGCGAATTTCAATCCTGCAATGTTTTCTTGACGAACTCTATGATGCGCCCGTCGACGATGACATCGCGTTTGTTTATCTCGCGTCGCAAAACAATGCCCTCGAGCGTGCGACAACGGCTGAGCGCAACATAAAGTTGCCCGTGAGCAAACGCGCCGCGCCCTAAATCGATAATCACTTTTTCAAACGTCTTGCCTTGACTTTTGTGAATCGTAATCGCCCACGCAAGTTTAAGCGGGAACTGCGTGAAACTGCCGACCGGCTCACTAAAAATTTTCTTCTCCGTTGCGTCGAAGTCGTATTTCAAAATCTCCCAATCGACGCGCTCGACGGTTACCATTTTACGCTCGTCTTCGTTCTCAATTTCAACTTTGACGAAATGCTCGCCGATGTCCTTGACCTTGCCAATCGTGCCGTTCACCCACCGCCGCGAAACGTCGTTCTTGACGAACATCACTTGTGCGCCTTTTTTGAGCGAGAGAATTTCGTCGGCGGGTAAATTTTTTCTGTCGAACTCGCCCTCAATGTCGCCTGCAAACTGATGCGACTTTGATTTCAATTGCACGAGCTTTTGCTCGTTGATGCGATTGGCAATCTCGTTGGTCGTGGTGAGCGTGATGTAAAAATCGTCGTCGCTCGGTACAAAGTCGGGTTCAACGCGGGTGTTGAGGTTTTCCAAGTCGTCGGGCGTTGCATAATTGATTCTAATCGCGTTCAGCACGCGAATAAACGCCGCGTCTTTTTGTCGATACATTGTTTTGAGGTGAAGCGTTTTGAGCGGCGCTTTTTTGAACACCGCCGCACTGAAAAAATACGGGCTGTCGTAATCGGAGCCGAAGAGTTGCGAGCCGTCGTTGTTCTGCACAACGGGCGGGAGCTGGAACAAATCGCCGATGAAAATCATCTGCACGCCGCCAAACGGCTGGTGCTTATCGCGCCCGTTGAGCCGCATGAATCGGTCGATGCCGTCGATGATGTCGGCGCGAACCATTGAGACCTCATCGACGACGATCGTGTCAATCGCTTGATAGAGTTTTTTATTTTTCATCACCTTTATGCGCTCCGCGCTGAGTGTGCCGAGCGGGAATCGGAAGAACGAATGAATGGTCTGCCCGCCGACGTTGAGCGCGGCGATGCCTGTCGGCGCAACAACGACCACATTCTTTGAGGTGGTGCTTCGGAAGTAATTGAGTAGCGTGGACTTGCCCGTGCCGGCTCGTCCAGTTAAAAACAAATGCGTGTTGGTGTTCTCCATCAGGCTGAGCGCGTCGGCAAAGTCGCTGTTTATATCAATGCCATCGGGAACGGACGGGTGCTTCACAGATTTAGTCAAAGATTTTTTTGCGGACATGAATCGTTGGTTGGCTTATATTTGCGCCAAGCTCAATCGTTAGGCGCGTCAAAATTTCACATGGATATTCTTCAGGCAATCATTCTCGGCATTGTTCAAGGTCTCACAGAATTTCTCCCGATTAGCAGCACGGCGCATCTTCGCATTGTTCCTGCCCTTTTAGGGTGGAGCGACCCGGGCGCAGCGTTCACGGCAGTCATTCAAATCGGCACGCTGGCGGCAGTCTTAATTTACTTTTATCAAGACATTCTGCGAATTTCCGGCGCAACGCTGAACGCCCTTGTTACGCGAAAATTCGTCGAGACCGAAGACGCTCGCATGGGTTTGATGATGATACTCGCCACCGTGCCGATTGTCGTCGCGGGAGTGCTTTTCAAAAGCTGGATTGAAACCACGTTGCGCTCGCTTTATGTCATTAGTGCGGCGATGATTGCGCTCGCGCTTGCATTGATGCTCGCCGAATGGCTTGTTCATCGTCGGCAACTGGTTGGCGAAAAACAGCGCGGACTTTCCGACCTGACTTTCCTCGACGGCACGGTCGTTGGATTGGTGCAGTGTATTGCGCTGATTCCCGGCTCATCACGTTCTGGCGTTACAATCACAGGCGGACTGTTTCTGGGAATGACGCGCGAGACGGCGGCTCGATTTTCGTTTTTGCTTTCCTTGCCCTCGGTCTTTGCAGCAGGCATTTACCAACTGATTAAAGAACGTGAGGCGCTTTTGTCGTCCCAAGAAAATGTGGTGAGCTTGGTGGTCGCTACATTGGTCTCGGGCGTCGTTGGCTACGCGTCAATTGCCTTCTTGCTTGGTTACCTCAAAAAGAACTCGATGTATCTCTTTATCGTTTATCGCATTGCGTTGGGTGCGATGCTGCTTGCGCTTATTGCCGTTGGAAAACTTCAACCGCTCTAAATGCTCGAAAATACAGGCGTTCACGGACGCCACCGATACAACGGCTGCTTTGTTTTTATTGGCGACTTGCGCTACGACTCTCGCCTGCAAAATATCTTGCGCTCGCTTTCTAAACGATTTTCATCACTCGCACTCGTCCAAGCCGCCGACGCCAACGAGACATTCAGGTTTGAAAACTGCGATGTGATGTCGCTCAGATTAGCCCCGTCGCTTCGCGGCGCACGAAAGTTTCTGGCGTTCTACCGCACACTCTTTCCGGCGGTTTTATCTATTGATGCGGAGTTTTACTGTGCCGAAGATGTCTTTTCATTGCCAGTTGCCGCTCGCGCCGCCGCGCGCCGCCGCGCTACACTCCTTTATGATTCGCGCGAGCTGTTTTTTGCGCTTGCGCAATTGAAAGATAAACGCCTAAAACAAACCGTTTGGTCAAGCATTGAGCGGCGGTATATTTCCCGCGCCCGTGTCTTTACATCAGGAGAGTTGGATTCACAAGCACTCGCCGAGCGCTATCACATTCCCGTGCCGACAACGATTTACAACTATCCGGCCTTCCGCGAGATTCAAAGAAATCAGTCGCTGCGCGAAAAACTGAACTTATCGAGCGACCGAGTTCTCCTGATTTATCAAGGGATTTTGACTGAAGGGCGAGGCATTTCTAAATCGCTTGATGCACTGAAAAAATTAGACGAGCGATTTGTGTTGGTCTTAATCGGCGACGGCGATTTGCGCCAGAGTATAGAAAAGAAAATTACCGAGATGAATTTGTCGAGCCGCGCGTTTGTGCTTGGGCGTGTGCCGCATGGTGAGTTGCTGAACCTGACCGCTTCGGCAGACATAGGACTTGCGCTGATTGAACCGATTTCGGAGAGCTACAAACTTGCGCTGCCGAACAAACTCTTTGAGTATGTATTGTGCAGCGTTCCCGTCGTTGCAAGTAACTTACCTGCTATGCAAAAAGTGATTGATAAATACCGCATTGGAATAACTGTCGATGCAGACAGCAACGAAGACCTTACAAACGCCATTTCATTGGTGGCAGAAAATATCTATGCGTATCAACGGGCATGCCTAACGGCGAAACTTAGGCTAAACTGGCAAACGCAGGAAACGCAACTTTGGTCGCTATTTGAACCGTAAGGGCTATTGTTTTTGCTCTTCTTTCAATTTTTCTTCGGCTTTTCTAAGCGCGTCCATCGCCCCTTGAAACCCTTTTTTAGCCTCGTTCCAAGCGTCTTCGCTGGCATTTTTTACTGTCTCCATTTTTTTCTCGAGGTCTTTCTTTTTCTGCTCGAGTTCCGCTGCTTTGTCGCTCAATTGTTTTTGTTTCTCGCCGACGCTTTGCTCTGCCTGCTTTTTCAAATCCGAAATTTGCTGCGTTACGGCATTGATTTCATCGCCCGCCTCTTTGAGCAAATCCTTTTTCTCGTTTTGAATGCGTTGCAGGGCTTCCTCAGCTTTTCTCTTAGCGTCGTCGGCGAGTTGTAATCCTGTATTTTTAAGTTTATCGACCGTCGTCTCTTCTCTTTCGAGGAAGTAGAAATAGACAAACACACCGATAAAGACAAGGAACAAAAGTGTAATGAATCCGCGCATCGTTGAGAAGATTTAAAGTTGAAAAAAGTTATCGCCGTTCAAACCGTGCAATGCTCTCGATATGGTTGGTATGCGGAAACATATCAACAGGCTGCACGTCCTCCAATTGATACATGCCCGATTCGCACATCAGTTTTCCGTCCCGCGCCAAACTTGCGGCGTTACAGCTTACATAAATTATTCGCTTCGGGCTTAATTTCAATAGCGTCTGAACGGCGTTGGGGTGCATGCCCGCGCGCGGCGGGTCGGTAATCACCACATCGGGCAAGCCAAACGCTTCTAACTCTGGCCAAATTTTTTGGACGTCTTTCAAGTCGAGTAATTTGAACGAGCAGTTCTGCACGCCGTTGCGCGCCGCGTTTTTTTCTGCATCTTTGACTGCACTCTCGACCAGCTCGATACCGAAGACTTTTTTGCAGTGCGCAGAAATGAAAATTGAAATCGAGCCAGTGCCGCAATACAAATCATACACCACGTCATCGGGAGACAGCCGAGCCGCACGAAGCGCAGTTTGATAGAGCCGCTCCGCCTGCGCAGTATTGGTTTGAAAAAACGAATTCGCCGAAATCTGAAATCGATATGAGCCAAGTGTTTCTGTGATGACGCCGTCGCCAGAGACGACGACCTCCTCTTCGCCGAAACTCACATTGCTTTTGCGCGTCGTTATGTTATTAACGACCGTCAGGAGTTTTTCCCCTAACGCATTTTTTAATTCGTGCGACAAGTCGGTCATAACACTTTTATCGTGCCAAGAGGTAATCACATTGACCATCGTTTCGCCTGCGAGCGTTTCGCGCACGATGAGCGCCCGCAACAATCCCTGATGTGTTTCGGTCGAGTATGCGCTTAGCTTTTTTTCTACGGCAAATTGTTTGACGACAGCGAGCGCCGTGTTCATTGTTGGGGTGGCGATGTGGCATCGGTCAATGTCAATCACTTTATCGTAGCGTTCAGGTGCGTGAAAGCCTACGGCAAAGTCTTTCGGCTTAGCGAATGTGCCTTGTCTGATTTCGTCGGGCAACAGAAACCGCTTGTCTGAAAATGAGAACTCGATTTTATTGCGATAGCCGTAGATGCGCGTCGCGCCAAGCGTCGGCAGGAGACTGATGTTTGTAAAACCGCCGATGTGCCGCAGCACGTCTTGCACTTGCTTTTCTTTCTGACGAAGCTGGGCATCGTAGGACACGTGTTGCCATTTGCATCCGCCGCAGTTTCCAAAATGCGAACATTCAGGCGCGATGCGCGAGGGCGAGGGCGCAAGGAGTTGCGTGAACTCAGCTTCGAGATAATTTTTTTTGACCTTGACAATTTCCGCCTCGACCGTGTCGCCAACAGCGAGTTTTTCGCCGCGCTTGCCATCGCGCACAAAGACACCGATGCCATCGGCAAGCCGACCAAAACTTTTGTCGTGTTCCGCCGCGTCACTGAGCGCCACTTCAATCCGTTGTCCTTTTTGATACATAATTTCAATGAGTATTTTGATTTTTATTTTACGCGAACCGAACGAGAGAATCAAATGCCAACGAAAAAAAACGACGTGCCGAAAACACGCACCGCGAAAAAAAAATCCCCGCCCGCCCTCACTAACTCTCGATTAAAAAAACGGTTGCAGAAATCCGTGCCGACGTCGACGGGAAAAAAATTTGAACGCCTCGTCGATATCGTCAAACTTCTGAGAACCGACTGCCCTTGGGACAGAGCGCAAACGCCCGATTCGCTCGTGCATCTGACGCTCGAGGAAGTCTACGAGATGATTGCCGCTGTCGATGAAAAAGACGACCGAGAACTTAAAAAAGAGCTTGGCGATATTTTGCTTCACCTCTGTTTTCAGTCCGTTTTGGCGAGCGAGCGCAAGGCGTTTGAGATGGCGGACGTCTTGGACGCTATTGCAGAGAAACTCATTTTTCGGCATCCGCACGTGTTTGGAACGGACGAAGCCGAAACGGCAAGTGACGTCAATCGAAATTGGGAAAAATTGAAAATGAAGGAAGGGCGCAAATCTGTGTTGGAAGGCGTGCCGAAAGCCATGCCGCAGCTCTTGCGGGCGTTTCGGGTGCAGGAAAAAGCGGCAGGCGTCTCGTTTGATTGGGAGCGCGGCGACGATGTGCTTAAGAAAATTCGCGAGGAAATTTCAGAACTCTACGCGGCGCAAAGCGACGAAGCGCGCGAAGAAGAGTTCGGCGACATTTTGTTCTCGCTCGTCAATTACAGCCGATTCATCAAGGTCAATCCCGAAGATGCCCTGCGCAAGGCGACGGAAAAGTTTATCCGCCGATTTCAAACTGTGGAAGAGCAGGTTGCTGCATCGGGCAAATCGTGGGACGCTTTCACGCTCGCGGAACTCGATGAGTTTTGGACTCTTGCCAAAAAACAGGAGAAGGCCTCGCTGCATTCCTTGTAAGAATGTGCAGGTGCGATTACAATTCCGCTTGCAAGCCGCTGAGAACCATCGTGTTGATTTGGTCGGCAAAGCCGAACTGACGCCGCCCGCCGCCCAAGAGATTTCTTCCGTTCACAAACACTTTGACTTTCGGAAAGACTTCATAGCTCGCGGTCGCGTTGAGAATAAAATTGCCACTTACCTCTGTCGCGTTAGCGATTGGTAATCCTTGTCCACTGATGATGCTGAACGTTTGTGTGGTGTAAAAATACGCGTTCAGGTTGAGCGCGGCGCGTTGCCACGGCGACGCGGTAATGACGACGCCGCCAAAGAGCGTTGGCGTAGCGGGATTGACAAACGCGCTGTCGCGCACGCTTCGCTCTGGAGAAAAAATGTTGTTGTAATTGTAGTTCTGAATCTGGGTGCGCTGCACAGTGGCAAAGGCTTTGATAGCCCAGTCGGGATTCAGCACAAGGTTCAATTCAAGCGTTGCGCCCAACTGTTCAGCGCGCTGCGAGGTATTTTCAAATGCGAACTCGACGAAGGAGAACGGCTGTTGCAGTATAAGTTTTTTGGGCAAAATGCTTTCAAAATTATTGGCAATCGAGTAAAAGGCTTCAAGGTCAATCGATACTTTGTCGGCAAGGTTGTATCGAAATCCGGTTTCAACTTCATCAACCGTAAGTAAGGCTTGGTTGGTGTTGCCGATAAGCCGTACAGGTAGTTCGGGCGTTGGTTCACGGAATCCGAAAACGCTTGCGATGAAAGGCGAGCGGGCAGAGCGCCCATAAGAGGCACGCAGCAACAGGTCGCTGTTCGGCTTAAAGGTAACCACGGCTTGCGGGCTGATGAAGAATCGATTTTCAGGAACTTCAAAGCGGTCGGCGCGCAGCGCGAAAATAAAGCGAAAGCGGGCGACGCCATAGTCAGCGCGAAACGACGCAGAGAGCGTGCTGTTCGTAATCGGTTCAGTTTGCGGATAGAGCCGGCTGCGGTCTTGATTAACCGTGAAGGTAACGTAACGCACACCATGATAGACCATGCTCGGTTTAAGGCTAAAATTTTCCGATACCACAAGGTTGTAGTCCGCCGACGCATTTATCGCCAAAAAGTTATATGGAATGCCGCCTAATGTTACATTTTCGCCACGCGTGATGTCGCCGCTAAACGACAAGTCGCGCCAATTTCCGAAGAGATGCCCAAAGACGGATTGATTTTCTTCGCTGTTTAATACAAATTCACCTGCGCCGAAATACGGACGCTGATACTGCGCATTGGCATAGCCGCCAAGCAGGTTCACATTAAACTCCGGCGCTGTGTATGCACTGTGAAGATTCACAGCGTAGCGCGTCAATGCGCGATTGAAGTCTGGAAACTCAAAGGCAAGTTGGTCGGGCGGCACAGCGTTGCCATTTGCGAGCGTATCTGGGCGCGGACGATAGCCTCCCGGACGAAGCGGTCTAAGCAACTGCTGGTTGGAAAAGCGATAGTAATCGACCAGATGCCTCGCACGGGTCTCGAACGTGCCTCCGACGCGCATTGAAAATCCGCCCTCGCTGCCATAACCAACAGCGCCGCTGAACACGCCCGCGTTATACATGCCGCCCTGCGCGTAGGTCGATGCATACGCTCCCGTTTTGTAATTGGGCTTTTTAGTGATGATGTTAATGACGCCTGTTGCAGCATTTGAACCGTAGAGCGCGGCAGCCGGACCACGCACCACTTCAATGCGGTCGATGTCGTCGATGCCGAGTTGAAGCATATCCCAAAATGTGCCGCCTTGCACATCGTTGTAAACCAAACGGTTATTTACCATCACGAGCGTTACCGTATTGACGGTCGTGAAGAGCGGCGCATTCGGGTCGGGATTATCAAAGCCGCGAATGTGAAGGTCGAAATTGCCCGGTGTTTGCTCGCGCACAATAAGTCCGGGAATCAAGCGAAAGGCTTCCATGATGCTTGTTGCGCCTGCGGATTTAATTTCATTAGCGGTCAATACGGTGGCAGAGAGCGGCGCATCGAAGAGATTTTCCGCCTGTTTAGAGACCGTAACGATGCTCACATTAAGCAGGTCGCGCAACGAAAACTGGGAAAAAATATCTTTCATTGATGTGGTATCTTCTTGCGCGCGGGCGGCGGTCGCAAGAAACGTCGCCACAAAAATAACGGCAGCAAGGGACAAAGGTCGCAACTGTTTGCGCATACTGGCTTAGATGGTATGAGCTAAGGTGTTTTTTTCGACAAAAAGTTACCTATTTTTAGCACAAGTAGGCTGCCTTTACTGCAAAATTCACCATTTCGTAATCTTGAAAACAACAATGAGATATGCTGCTTTTTGCCTTTTGCTCACGGCGCTGACTGCCTGCCGAAGCAACAAGGAAGCACAACCCGCCACTCAATCCATGATGCTTGATTCTCTTTCTACTGCAATTGAAATGCCCGCACAAGTTCCGCCGAATCATTGCCGCATCGTTGGCAAAATTCTGCAAATTGACTCGACGCTGCTGCCAGATAAGACCAGCCCGTGCGGCAAGGCGCCGTGTCGCGCCGTTGTGGAAATCACACAAGTCTTGGGCTATGGTTCGTCGTTTGGAAATCCGCTTGCGGACGGACAGGAGATTTCTGTCATGTTTGCCCTTACGCTTGCGCCCACGACGACAGACCTTTTCCCGAATATGGACAAGCGGCTGCCCGGCCTCTCCGTTGGCTCTGTTTTTACGGCAGATGTGCAGTCGCTCGAGCAATTCGGCGGCGGCACAGCCTATCAAATTTTTAACTACTGGAAAAAGTAACCTTGCTCGACACTCTTAACCATCTATGAAAGGCTTAATTATGTCCTCTCGACAGCGTCTCGTCACTGTTCTTGCTGCATTTATCACCATTGGCGCACTGCTTTATTTTAAGCCAACGCCAAATTTGGCAACACTGGAAGCCGAATACAACCAACGAAAACGCCCACTCATTGACATTCCTGCCGACGCCGATGCGCCGTCCTCTATTGGCAAAGCAGGCCGTGATGAAAGCGTAGGCGAAGACATCAACGCTCGATTCGAGTGGGAGTTGATGCGATTACGCGACCCGAACACAGGCGACATTCCGCGCGGCATTCGGTGGAAAGAACAACAATTTGCCCGCACCATTGAAACTGCCGAACAAGCACTCGCAAAAGCCAATCGCGGCGATATGCGGCTTGCAGGCATTCAAACGCTTAATTGGATTTCACGCGGTCCGTTTAATGTAGGCGGCAGAACGCGGGCGTTGGCATTGGATATTTCTGACCCGACCGAGCAGACCATTTTAGCAGGTGGCGTCTCCGGCGGTATGTGGCGCAGCACGGACGGCGGACGCACATGGACACGCACCACACGCTTAGACCAACTGCCAAGCACCACGTGCATTGCTCAAGACACGCGAGTGGGCAAACAAAACATCTGGTATGTCGGCACCGGCGAAGGCATCGGGAACAGTGCTGGCGCGAAAGGCTCAGGCTATCGCGGCGACGGCATCTACAAATCGACCGACGGCGGACGCACCTGGACGCTGCTCGCATCGACCTCAACCGCACGCCCGCAGTCGTTTGACAACTTGTTCGACTTTGTTTGGAATATCGTTACTGACCCCACCAATGCGGCAGAAGACGAAGTGTATGCAGCAGTTGCCAACGGCATTTTTCGAAGCACAGACGGCGGCGCAAGTTGGACGCCGACGCTTGGCGGCGCATTGGCAAATCCCGTCAGCCTTGCAACCGATGTGGCAATTACCTCAACTGGCGGACTTTACGCGACCATCAATAGCGGCGGTCCGTTTCGCGGCATTTATCGCAGCGCAGACGGAATTACTTGGCAAAATATGACGCCATCGGATTTCCCAAACCTATATGGTCGTATCGTCATCGGCATTGCGCCCTCAAACGAAAACATCGTGTATTTTCTTGCGCAAACGCCGAACAATGGGTTTCGCTCCAACGGCGGCGAGTTTACAAGTTTGTGGAGATACACGCGCGACCCTGCCCGCACAGATTCCATCGGTGGCACATGGGAAAATCTCTCGGATAAAATTCCTGCGTACGGCGGTCAAGCGGGCGACTTTAATCCGCAAGGCGGATACAACCTCATCGTGAAAGTGGCGCCAGATAATCCGAACACGGTGTTTCTCGGTGGCACGAATATCTACCGCTCCAACGACGCACTTGCGACACGCTTAGATACGACTACCGACCCGCGCAAAAATAACTGGATTGGCGGCTATACACGACTTGGAAACAGTTTCGCACTCTACCTTAATCAACACCCTGACCAACACGCGATTACATTCTATCGCAACCCGGCACGGTCGAGATGGATGCTCTCGGCAAACGACGGCGGCGTGTATCGCACCGAAAATTATCTCGATACTGCTGTTACTTGGACATCGCTCGAGAACGGCTATCAAACCACGCAGTTCTACACGATTGCGATTGATGAAGCGACGGCGGGCAGCGGGTTTATTCTCGGCGGAATGCAAGACAACGGAACATGGCTCAATCAGCGCCCTGTGTCGGAGACACAAAACTGGGATTTATTTTTTGGCGGCGACGGCTCGTATTGCGCAATCGCTCCCAGAGCAAACCTGTGGTTCTTGTCCTCTCAAAACGGGAACACTTTGCGTTTGACGCGCAATCCGTCGAATCCAAATCAACTCGTTGGCGCCCTCATCACGCCGGTCGGCGCAAGCGGATTTTTGTTCATCAACCCGTTTGCCAGCGACCCGCGCGACACGAACACGATTTATATGGCGGCAGGCGATTCACTCTGGCGCAATAACCAAATTGCAACCGTTCCAGCTTCTGCGGCGAGGACACAAGGTTGGGCGGCATTTCAAGTTCCGTCGCTCACATCGAGCAACGCCGTCATTACCGCGCTCGGGGTCTCGCGCAATGCGCCACGTCATCGACTTTATTTCGGTTCAAACAACGGGCGCGTGTTTAGAATCGACAACGCCAACACCACGACAACCCCCACCATCGTCGATATTTCTACGGGCAAAGGCTTGCCAACAGGCTATGTGAGCAACATCGCAGTCGACCCGCTTGATGCCAACAAAGCACTGCTGATTTTCTCGAACTACAACATTCAAAGCATCTTCTACACAACCGACGCTGGCAACACATGGCAAGCCGTTTCTGGGAATCTCGAAGAAACGCCGACGGGAACCGGCAACGGTCCCTCCATTCGCTGGGCGGTAATGGCACCGCGCACAGGCGGCTACCAATACTTCGTCGGAACCAGCACGGGCGTTTACTCGACGACGCTGCTCGACAGCATGAGAACGGTTTGGGTGCAAGAAGGCACATCGGTGATTGGCAATGTGGTGGTCGATATGCTTGCGTATCGTGCGTCCGATGGGTTCATTGTTGCCGCCACACACGGCAACGGCGTATTCAGCGCTACGGTGCCAAACGGCGTTTCATCAGCTCAAAACGACCAGCCCACGCCATACACCTTTGAACTCTCGCAGAACTATCCGAATCCGTTCAACCCGACCACCGTCATTACCTACCAGATACCGACCAGCAGCGCTGTGGTCTTGAAGGTCTATGATGTGTTAGGGCGCGAGATTACGACGCTCGTCAACCAACGACAGCCAGCAGGACGATACAGTTTCAACTTTAACGCAGCGGGACTTGCAAGCGGCACCTACTTCTATCGCCTACAAGCAGGGGATTACGTGGAGTCGAGAAAGATGATGCTGGTCAAGTAAGCCAGTGGTAGAGGACAAGTGGTTATGTAGATTCAAGGCAAAGTCGCTCAAAGGTGGCTTTGCCTTTTCTATTCAACAAGCATCGCGCTGAGACATATTCACAGCCGACACATTTGAATCGGATTTATCCATGAAATACCTTTTGATTTATCTCTTGCTCTCCACACCAGCCGTGCTGTCGGCACAAATCATCACTGTTAAAGACCGCGAGACGGGACAAGCACTGGAACTTGCGCGTCTTATCAGCCAATCGCCCAAAGCCTTTGCCACGACCAATAAAAACGGGCAAGTCGATATTGCCGCTTTCAAAGGGTCGGAAAAAATCGAGATTCGTCTCGTTGGCTATCGCCGCCTTGAAAAGCGATACGATGACTTAGCGGGAGAAAACAGCGTCGTGTATCTTTCGCCGTCGCAAGTTTCAAGTGATGAAATTGTGGTGAGCGCCACGCGCTGGACTCAGGCGAAGCGCACTGTGCCGCATAAAATCACGACGCTGACGCCAAAGGACATCACGCTCCTTAACCCGCAAACGGCAGCGGATATGCTCGGAGCGTCGGGCGACGTTTTTATTCAGAAAAGTCAGCAGGGCGGCGGCAGTCCAATGATTCGGGGATTTTCAACGAACCGATTGCTCTACGCGGTCGATGGGGTCAGAATGAACAACGCCATTTTTCGCGGCGGCAACCTTCAACAAGTTATCTCGCTCGATGCCTTTGCGATTGAAAACACGGAAATTTTTTTCGGCGCAGGCTCTGTCATTTATGGAAGCGACGCTATCGGCGGCGTGATGAACTTCCAAACACTGACGCCACAATTCTCGCTCTTTGATGAGCCGTTTGTTACAGCCAAAGGTACGGCGCGCTTTTCATCCGCCAATGAAGAACAAACGGGAAACTTTCAGTTAAACATCGGTTGGAAGAACTTCGCGCTTCTGACAAACCTCACTTACAGCAGCTTTGGCAGCCCGCGAATGGGCAGGAACGGACGCAATGAATACCTCCGACCATTTTTCGTTCAGCGCATCGACAGCCTTGATAGAGTGATTACAAACCCTGACCCGCTTGTTCAACGCCCAAATGACTACCAGCAAATCAATTTGATGCAAAAAGTGCGATACACGCTGAGCGACACGTGGGAACTGCAATACGGCTTTCACTTTTCCGAAACATCGGAATACGCACGATACGACCGATTGATTGAAACCGCCCCAAATGGGTTGCCTCGAAGCGCCGTTTGGAACTACGGACCGCAAAAGTGGACGATGCACACTCTTTCCGGCACGCACAAAGGGGAAAACGCGCTCTACGACCTTGCCACACTTCGGCTTGCTTATCAATACTTTCAAGAGAGCCGCATCGATAGAAATTTCAGCGGCGGGCAACGATTTCGTTTGAGAACACAGTTGGAAGAAGTGAGGGCTAACTCGTTGAACCTTGATTTTACAAGGAGTTTCGGGGGACATCAAATTTTCTACGGCGCGGAAGCCGTGCTGAACAACGTTGCCTCGATAGGCTCGGCGATTGATATTCGTAGCAACAACTCAATCAACGTCGCCGACCGTTATCCGCAATCCGACTGGGCATCTCTCGCGGCATACATGAATTATCAATTTCAATCGTCGGAGAATTTTTTGGTTCAGGCGGGCGCACGATACAATTACTTCACCATTAACGCCGACTTCGCGCGCAACCTCGATGTCTTCCCGTTCAGCTTTACTTCGGCAGAAGTCAGAAGCGGTGCGCTTACTGGTAACTTGGGCGCAGTCTTTACGCCCGATGACAGTTGGACGGTCAGCGCGACGCTTTCAACAGGCTTTCGCGCGCCGAACGTCGATGACATCGGAAAAATTTTTGACCAGCCGCAAAATGTTGTCGTTGTGCCGAATCCGACGCTTAGCGCGGAATACGCCTACAACGGGGAACTTGCCGTGAGCAAAATTTTCGGCGACGTGGCGCGCGTAGAACTGACTGGCTATTACACCTACCTTGACAGGGCGCTTGTGCGCAGGGATTTTCAATTCAACGGTCAAGACTCGATTTTATACGACGGCATATTGAGCCGCGTGCAAGCCATTCAAAACGCAGCTTTTGCCGATGTGTATGGCGTTCAAGCAAGCATTGATGTCAAGTTGCCTCTGGGCTTTGGATTATCATCACGGTTCAACTATCAAATCGGAAACGAAGAACTGGACGATGGAACAAGAAGTCGCTCGCGCCACGCTGCGCCTTGGTTTGGCGTTACGCGCCTTACTTATACAACGCGCAAATTAGACGTGCAACTTTATGCGATGTATAGCGGCGAAGTTTCTTTCGAGAATTTGAACGTCGAGGAGCGCGGCAAGCCACAGATTTACGCGATAGATGACAACGGTAATCCGTTCTCACCAAGTTGGCTCACGCTGAACTTCAAGGCATTGTATCGCTTTGAAGAAAACTTCACCATCACAGCAGGTGTAGAGAACCTGACAGATATACGCTACCGTCCATATAGTTCAGGGCTTGTTGCGCTCGGTAGAAACTTTGTAATTGCACTGCGCGCAGGCTTGTAACTGGCTTGCACCAGACGCCCTAACGTTTTTTTTACTTTACGGCTTTGCCGTTGATGCCCTCGCCCGACGGCATAACGACATTCACTTTTCTGTCGCTGCCCTCGACTGCCAGCAGCATTCCGTAAGAATCAATGCCGCGCATTTTTCGTGGCGCAAGGTTCGCAACAACGATGATGTTTTTTCCGACCATTTCTTCCGGCTTGTAATGTTCAGCAATGCCCGAGAGAATTGTGCGCTCTGATTCACCGATTTTCACAGTCAGTTTAAGCAGTTTATCTGCCTTCGGGACTTTTTCGCATGAAAGCACCGTGCCGACGCGCAAATCAATTTTATCGAAGTCATCAATAGTAATTTCCGGCTTGAGCGGCGCCGTCTCGATTTTTTGTCCCTCTTGTTCCATTTGTCTTTGTCGGTCTTTTTCTTCGGCGGCTTTTACCAAGTCGTCAATTTTTTTGAGTTCAGGCTCGATGTCTGCATCCTCAATTTTCTTAAACAAAATTTCCGAGGCACCCGAAAGCCGATGTCCTGCTTGCAGTTTCGGCGTCTTGGCGTCGTTCCAACATACGGTTTTCTCAATACCCAACATCTTCAAGATGCGCACCGATGTTTCGGGCAAAATAGGCTCGAGCAAGATGCCCAGCGAGAAGCATAAGTTCAGTGACACAGCCATGGACTTTGCCGCGCTCGCGGGATTGTCTTTGTAAGTTTTCCAAGGCTCGGTTTCGGCAAGGTATCGATTGGCGCGGCGGGCGATTTCCATCGTCAGAAACGCTGCCTCTCGAATGTGAAAGCCTTCGTACGCCGCATCAATTTTTTCAAATGTCTCTATGAACTCTGCGCCAAGCGCGTTCCAATCGTCGATGGTGCAATCGGCAGGGACTTGTCCGTCAAAGCGCGAGTTGCAAAAATCAACCGCACGTTTGACGAAATTGCCCAGCGTATCGGCAAGTTCGCCGTTCACCCGATTCTGAAATTCTTTCCAACTGAAATCTGTGTCGCGGCTTTCAGGATAGTTCATCGCAATCATGTAGCGCAATGTGTCGGCGGGAAATTTCTCCAAAAATTCGTGCAGGTAAATCGCGTAACCGCGCGATTTCGAGAACTTCTTGCCCTCAATGTTCATAAACTCCGACGCTGGCACATTGTCAACCAAAACATACTGTTCAGAGCGCGAGCCAGACGAGCGACATTCGTTGCCTTCATTCTTCGCCATAAGCATTGCGGGAAACATCAGCGCATGGAATACCACATTGTCTTTTCCGATGAAATGAATGAGCCGCGTGTCGTCTTGAAGCCAGTAGTCGCGCCACTTGTCGGGCTGACCCAACTTTTGCGCCCACTCTTTCGTCGAGGAGATGTAGCCAAGCACAGCATCATACCAAACATAAATGACTTTGTTAGCTGCCTCGTCGGTATCTAACGGCACTTTCACGCCCCAAGTAACGTCGCGCGTAATGGCGCGGTCGCCGAGACCATCTTTGAGCCACGTGCGCGCGTAATTTATCACGTTAGGTCGCCACTCGCCCGATTGTTCTTTTTCATTGATGAACGCTTCGAGTTGCGCTTGATACCGCCCGAGCGGGAAATACCAATGCAGCGTCTCTTTCAGCACGGGCGTTCTGCCGCTCACTTTGCTTCGCGGCTTGATGAGTTCGGTCGGGCTAAGATAAGTGCCACAGTTTTCGCACTGGTCGCCGTTGGCTTCAGTATGTCCGCAAACCGGACAGGTGCCGACGATGTATCTATCCGCCAAAAACATTTTCGCCTCTTCATCATAAAACTGCTGTTCGGTTTTCTTCACAAAGACGCCTTTTCTTTCCATATCGAGAAAAAACTCTTGCGTCGTTTGATGATGAATTGGCAGTGATGTGCGCGAAAAGTTGTCAAACGAAATGTGAAGTTTCTGCAAGGCATCTTTTTGCATCGAGTGAAATTTATCGACAATCGCTTGCGGCGTTGTGCCAGCTTTTTCGGCAGCGATGGTAATAGCCGCACCGTGTTCGTCTGAACCGCCGATGTGAATGATGTCCTCGCCGCAGAGCCGCTTGTAACGCACATAAATATCGGCGGGAATAAACGTGCCTGCGCAGTGTCCTAAGTGTAACGGACCGTTAGCATAAGGCAGTGCGGTGGTTACAAGTGTTCGAGTGAAGTGTTTGGTTGGCATTTCAACAGTCAGTCCAGATGTTTCTTGAGCCAGCGAATATCGCTCTGGTCTTTATCGCGGTTTTCAGAATAAGCGCTTAATATACGAAGAACCTCTACTCACGCGGGCGCGGAACGATGAGGGAATTTCCAATCGCTGTTATGAGTTCAATACGGTTGAATCTTCTCATGAAAAGCGATGACGATAAAAATAATTCCTGATACCGTTCTCGACCTGCCGATTGACGGCGTCAATCTTCGCGGCGCAACGCTACGCCAAGAACTCGGCAATGAGCCAACCCTGCTTGTGTTTGTTCGGCATTTCGGTTGCATCTTCTGCCGCGAGATGATTGCCGACATTGGCAATGCCGCACAAAAAAATCCCGCTTACCCCAGCGTGCTCTTTTTCTTTCAAGGGACGGCGGCGCAAGGCAAAGAATTTTTCCCACGCTTCTGGAAAGACGCACGCGCCGTTGCTGACCTTCCAAAAAATTTTTACAACGCCTTCGGCTTGGAAAATGGTAGCCTTAGCCAAATGTTCGGTCCTGAAGTTTGGGCGTGTGGCATTCGTGCGGCGGCAAAGGGGCACTTCATCGGCGCCCCTGTCGGCGACCCATGGACCATGCCCGGTCTCTTCTATGTGCAAGGCAATCGTGTGCACTGGTCGCATCACTTTCGGCATGCTGGCGACCATCCCGATTTTGAGACGCTACCTGAAAAACTTGCCGCCTCACTTCAACCTGTGCCTTCGCTATGACCAGCTTTTCACTCATTGCGCTGCATGGCAATGGCGGCGGCGGATTCCGCTTCGAGCGCATCAAGCCATTTATTCCCAGCGAGGTTAACTTCGTAGCGCCGACGCTCCCCGGCTTCGCAGATGTGCCACGCAACCCTGCACTCCGCTCACTTCGAGACTATGCCTTTACCCTGCATGAGATGATTTCCACTGCCGCGCGCCCACTTGTCTTGCTTGGCACCGGCATCGGCGGCTCGATTGCACTGGAATTTTTGCAACACTTTGAGCATGATGTGCAAGGCTTAATTCTGCACGCGCCGGTTGGCACACGACTCAATAAACGACTTTTTCCAAGGCTCATGAAGCCAATGTTTATGCGGCGTTTCGGACAGTGGCTCTTTTCAGCACCGCTCACTCGCCCCATCATGAAGCGCCTTATCTTTTCGCAATCCGCTGGCACCATCCCCCAAGACTACATCAATAAATTTTTTGATGAATACCGCCGATGTGCCGTATTTGCGCAAATGTTTGACCTCATCACCGATGAGTGGTTTCAGTCGCTGCGCCCTTCTGCAGTTCCTGCCGTCTTGCTCTGGGGCGAAAAAGAACGCGTGCTGACGCCCGACCAAGCCGCTGACTACCAAAAACTTCTGCCCAACAGTTTCATTCAACTTGTGCCGAATTGGGACCACTTCCCGATGATTGAACAGCCTGAGGAGTATGCTCAACTTGTCGTTGAACTGGCTCGCTTGCTCTTAAATCGGTATGCGAATGAGACCGCCTCACGCCGTCTGCTCAACGAAAAAGCTCGCTAAGACTTTTTGCGCAAATGTTTGTTCTTCAGCTCGGTGATAACCTTTCTGCAAAAACGGCTATCGGCAACAAAGCCAAACTGCTTGATTTTGCGCGCTACTCTGGCTTGCCTGTCCCCAAAGGCGTCATCATCACCGATGAATTTTACCAAGCCGCGCTGCACAAACATGTGCTTCGGCTTGAGCATGGGCGAGTTGTGGCGCCCAACCCCGATTGGCTCATGGCGATGCTCACCGATGTGCCACCGTTTCGAACTCTTGTTGCAGTGCGCTCTGCTTTTTCGGCGGAAGACCGAAGCGATGAAAGCCTTGCAGGATTTTTCACATCAAAATTGTTTGTTCGTGCGCGCCCATATGATGAGCTGATTCAAGCGCTGTGCGACGTGTGGTCGTCGGCACTCAAGCGCAGCGGAAATTTTCGGCGCGATGTCTTGCTGATGGAAATGGTTGGTGCGCGCCACTCTGGCGTCGCATTCACCGAAACGGAATACGAAGACGACCTTGTCAATTTCACCAGCGGCACGGCAGAGAAGCTCGTCTCTGGTCAAGTCGAGGGCGAGACTTTGCTTCTGCCGCAACTTAGGCAGTTTGAAACCGCTTTGGCTGCCGAGCCGCTTCCCGATTGGGCACAGCGCTTGCAGCGTTTGCTTAAAGCCGTCCGAAAAGTATTTGGCGCACACAATTGGGATATTGAGTGGGCTGACGATGGCAAAGTCTGTTGGCTGGTGCAGATTCGTCCCATCACGCGCATGACGCGGCGCAATGAGCAATTCACGATTGCCAACCACAAAGAAATTTTTCCTGAACTGCCCTCTCCATTCATGACCAGCGTGGTGGCATCTTGTGCCGAAGGCTTGTTCAGCTACTACCGCAAGTTCGACGCCACCCTGCCTGCACATCGACCGTTTCTGGAAGTCTTCATCGGGCGACCGTTCATCAATCTTTCGCTTATGACCGACATGATGCGGCATTGGGGACTGCCCACGCGCCTTGTTACCGACAACATCGGTGGCGAATCGGGGCGCGTCTTTGGGCTGAACTTCACTCGGCTTCTTACGAAATTGCCCGTGCTTCTGCGGCAAGGTGTGGCGCAGTTGCTCTCGCCGCGCTCTGCCAAGAAAGTGATGTCGCAAATCCTTTCGCGCACGGCTCGCCCCTTTCAGAACTTCGGTGAAGCTACCGATGAACTTCGCTGGCTCTACACGGCACTTGTGACGGAAATGTTCTCGCTCACTGCCGCCATGAGCTTGCCACTGGTGCTCTTGCGCCAACTTGGCACACTCGAAGAACACAACGCCCGACAGCAAACGATTTCATCACAGATGTTTTCCGATTTAGAACCCTTGCGCCAACTTGCCCTGAACAATCCAGCGATTGCCGACGCACTTAGGAAAAATCAACTTCCTCAAGACCCAGCGTTTCAAGCCGCATGGCACGCTTATCTTTCCAAACATGGTCATCGTGGCATCTACGAAAGCGATATTGCCCGGCCGCGCTTTCGTGAGCAACCCGACGCACTCTTTGCCGCTATCTTGCAACCCAGTTCAGCACGCCCCCTGCCGCCTCGCACCCTAACAGGTTTTCTTACGCTCCCTGTTTGGCTTCAAGCCAGCCGCGCCATGCACGCCCGCGAAACTCTTCGCTACACCGCCATGATGGGCTTCGAGCGACTCCGACTCGCCTTGCTTGAACTTGCTGCGCAAGCAACCCAACGCGGTCAACTGCCCAATGCCACTGCCATCTGGATGATGACCATCAGCGAAGTGTGCGCGCTCGACAATGGGAAAATCTTTGACGAGACCTTCTTTGCACAGCGCCACGCCGAAATAGAGCGTCTTCGCGCTTACACCGTGCCCGACCTCTTCCATCGCTTCGATGACTTGGACGCCTTTCGCCCGTCGCTCAGTGCCGAGCCCGCTCTGCGACTTTCAGGCATCAGCTTAACGCTTGGCACCGTGCAAGGCAAAGCGTGGGTCTTGCGCGAGCCCTCCACCAATTTGCCCGAAGGCTTTGAAAAGAATACAACGATTTTGGTTGCGCGCTCCGTCGATGCCGGCTGGATTCCGACCTTTGCTCTGGTTGCCGGTGTCGTGGTTGAAACTGGCGGCGACCTTTCGCATGGCTCCATCATCCTGCGTGAAATCGGCTTGCCTGCTATCACCAATGTGCGCCGCGCAACCGCCGTGTTTCACACTGGCGACTGGCTACGGCTCAACGCCGCACAAGGTCTTGTCGAGCGCCTGCAACCCGATTCAACGCCCGAAGGGATTACCCTTCCGTAAATGCCGCACGCGGTATAAACTGCAAAAGCGGCTTCGTGAGCCGCTCCTGCAAACCAGATGCCGATGAACTTTTGCGCTTACTGCACGCGGCGAATCCAAACCGTTGGATTGGTGTCGGAGGTTGCCATGATGATGACATTTCCCATCACGGCAAATGCACGCACTCTGGCTCTTGCGCCTTCTTCAAGTCCCTGCGAGTAGTCGGTAAAATTCACGCCATCGGTTGAACGCCACACGCCTCTGAATCGCATTCCTACGATGACGGAATTGCCAACGGTTGCCAGCGCACGCACATCATCGTCATCGGTTGGCAATCCATTCACCGCCGACCAAGTGTTTCCGCCGTTGCCCGACGCATAGACGCCCTGATTGGTGCCGATGTAGAGCGTCGTGCCGCGTCTTGTGAAGGCATAGACATCTCGCGCCGCCGTGGTTGTAAGTCCCGTTGTTGGCGCAAGGTTCCAAGTGGTGCCGTTGTCAAAGGAGCGTTGCATGCCAATGTCGTATCCTGCATAGAGCGTATCGTTATGATTGAAAAAGGCTTTCACATTATGCAGCCCGCCCGTCTCAAACATTCTTGTCCAAGTCGTATCACCAAAATTGGCTCGAAAACCCACGCCAACATTGCTTCCGTAGAACACTCGGTTGCCTGAGAGGTATAAGCCTTCGCAGACGGAGTTGGTTTGCCCTAAGCCCGA
>JPGV01000020.1 GCA_000724175.1 [Candidatus Thermochlorobacteriaceae] bacterium GBChlB
TCTTGAACATTCGCAATTACTACCCGGATTTCGTCGCCGTGCTGACCGACGGCTCGCGCTGGATTATTGAGACCAAAGGGCGCGAAGATGTTGAGGTCAAGCAAAAAGACATCGCCGCCGCTCACTGGTGCGAAACCGCCCGCACACTCACAGGCAACTCATGGCACTACCTGAAAGTCTTGCAAAAAGATTTTGAAGGATTGAGACCGAACTGCTTTGAGGAATTAGCCTACGCTAACTCTGGCAATGCTTCCATGGCATGATACAAACGATTGGCACTTGCTCAAATTATGCTTACCTTTGCGCCCGATGGAATTGAATGCGTTTATTCATGTTCGCGACTTACACGCACTTTGACAATTACAGCGATGCTGTCACACAGCTCGCCTCAACGCTCGGCGACTTGAACGGACTCAACGTTTTGGAAGCTGGCTGCGGCTCTGGCTCATATCTCGACCTCTCTCGCTGCGTCGTAACTGGCATCGACATTTCCCAGCACCAATTAGACCGCAATCAGCAACTTGCGCATCGCGTCTGCGCTGACTTGCATGTCTATGAAAATCCAACATGGAACGACTCGTTTGACTTGATTATTTGCTGGGATGTCGTCGAGCATTTGCGCGACCCGAAAGTTGCCATCGAGAAGTTTCTTCAATGGCTGAAGCCCAACGGTCGTCTCGTCTTAGCGTATCCAAACCCGCAAATCCTGAAAGGCTACGCGACGAAATACACGCCCTACTTCGTGCATCAGGCGTTTTACAAATTGGCGTCTGGCACGCCTTTTTCCGCAAGCAAAACTGACCAAGGTCCGTTTCGAACGTTCTTCAACCGCGATTTGCACATCATTCGGTTAAAGACGCTTCTCGAGCGCTATGGCTGCACGATTGAGCGCTTTCTGAGCGCAGAATCGTATCAAAATAAGTTCATCAAGAAATATCTTTCGGCATCGGTTGTTAATTCTGTCAACCGCATTTTTTTAGGCGAGTTGAGAGACTCCCTACATCACTCTGCCACAGATTTCATTCTTGTGATTTCCAAACGCGAATGAGCGAGTGCTTGACAGACCTTACGCTTTTGTAACGGCGCGAATGGTCATGGTAATCGGCGTCGTGGGGTTGTCGCGAGCGTCTTTGGGAACGACGGAAATTTTATCGGCCACGTCCATTCCGTCCACGACTTTTCCGAACACCGTGTAGCCGGCTTGACGCGGGTCGTCAAGAAATAAATTGTCTTTGACATTGATGTAGAACTGGCTGCCCGACGATGCCTTTTGCGGATTGCCATCACGAGCGGCAGCGAGCGTGCCGCGTTTGTTGGCATGCTTGAACTCGGCGGGAATACGGTAGTCAGGTCCGCCCGTGCCGTGCATCATTCGTTTGCTTTCATCGCGCGAGAGCGGGTCGCCGCCTTGAATCATAAAATCCTTGATGACGCGGTGGAAGCGCACGCCGTCGTAATATTTCTCGGCAACCAGTTTCGCAAAATTGTCTCGATGCTGCGGCGTATCGTCAAAGAGTTCAACGGTGATGTTGCCGAGCGTAGTTTCAATAACGAATTGAAGCGGCATAGCTGAATAGTTACAGTTGTTGAAAGATGGACTCAAAGATACAAAGTCTTGTTGAAGAAACCGTTGCGAGGCGTCTGGATTCGTCGCGTTTGGCTTACTCGTCGGCGCGGCGAATGCGCATCCATTGTCGCACGGTCGGGACGTTTTGACCGTCGCGCGGTGTCTTTGAAATACGGTCGACGACGTCCATGCTCACGCTGTCCATCACGCGCCCGAAGACAGTATAGCTGCCATCTAAAAATCGGTTATCGTTGAGATTGATATAGAATTGACACGAGGACGATTCGCGCTTCGGGTTTACATCATCGTCTTTTCGAGCCGCGCCGATGGTGCCGCGAAAGTGCGAGTGTTTGATTTCGGCGGGCAATGTTTTTTTACCAAGCGAATCGAGTTCGGGCATCGGCTTCTCGCGCGTATCTGGGTCGCCCCCCTGAATCAATAGTCCCGGCACAAGCCGCCAAAACGACGTGCCGTCGTAAAATTTTTTATCGACAAGTTTGGAGAAGTTTTCGGTGTGAATGGGCGTGTCCTCAAAAAGTTCAATCGCTATCTCGCCTTTGGGCGTCTCGATGATGAACTTGGGTCGCTTGGCGGAGAGCGAATCAGCCGTCGCCCGATTGACAGACGGCTTGGCGCATCCGAAGAGCATCGCGCTTGACGCGAGGAGGACCATCAGCAGCGGGTTCATCTGTTAGGCATTCAGGTCGTTTGACATATCGGTTCAACTCTTCAAACGGGCGATGGCTTTCTCGGCGTCTCTGCCTTCTTTGGTGTCCGAAAATTCTTTTTTCAGGCGTTCCAGAAGTTCCAAGGCTTCTTTCTTTTCACCTGCAAGCTCGAAAGCGCGTGCGGCGTCGTTGAGATAAACGGAAACATAGCTGTCGTTACCCACTTTCGCCGCAGCACTTTTATAGAGCGATGCCGCTTTCTTGAAATCTTTTTTCTGTTCGTAGCACGCGGCTTCCCCGGCGGTTGCGGCTGCAGCAACAAGCGGCGCACTGGTTGAAATGCTTGAATACAGTTGTAGCGCAGAGTCAAGGCTGCCTTTTTGGAAGTAGATATTGGCAAGGTAGAGTTTTGCTGTTTCGCCTGTCGCCGTTCCCGAAAATTGCGTAACCAATTTTGCCAGCCCGGCACTGGTGCTGTCACCGTTGACCGCAAGTTCAAAATTTTCATCTTTGTAAGCCGTCATCGCTTTACGCAACATCGCCGACGCCTCCGCCTCGCGCGTCGCCTGCTGTTGATTCCAAAACACAAACCCACCAACGACCAGCACAAGGACAACGCCCGCGCCGATAACGAGCTGCTGATTTTTTTCATAAAACTCGACGAGCCGATAGTATAATTCTAAAGCTTTATCGCTGCTGCTTGACGCTGGCGCCGATGCAGACTTTGCAGCGCTTTTGACAGTGTTGTTCGACGTTACTTTAACTGCGTTTTCGTTTGCCATATCCAAAGTTAAGTTCAAAAATTGAGGCGCAAAGTTAGGAAATCACGCCCCAAATCCCAACTTGTTTGCTTCACTGTTGAACATCTCTTGCCGATGTAAGTTGTCTCGTCGTCGCGTATCTTTGCTGAAAAGACAACGCCAATGCGAACCGACGCGCTTGTTTATTTTCTGCTCAAGTCTCTGCCGCACGCCTTTTTCGTCTTGATTGGCAGACCCGCCGATGACGCAAAAAACTATCGCTTCCAATCCGTCGAGCTTAAAGAACTCTCGTTTCGGCTCGACGGCGTGTTTATGCCGCTCTCCGCAGACATTTCCTACATCGTCGAGGCACAGTTCCACTTGGATCACCAATTCTATCCCCGACTCTTCGCTGAGGTATTCGTTTATCTCAAACAATACGGCAACGCGCCTTGGCAAGCTGTCGTGATTTATCCGAGCAGAAAAGTTGAATCCAAAAACATTTCGGGGTACGAAGCGCTGTTTGAAGCAGGATTGGTTCAACGCATTTACTTGGACGAACTGCCCGACGGACTAAAATTGGGAAATGGGATTGCGTTGTTTAAGTTGCTCATAGAGCCGGAACAAGCCGCCATTCGGTCGGCAAAAACGCTGTTGGAACAAGCGCCGGAGCAAGTAGATTTCATTCAACAGATTTTATTTTACAAATTTTCAAACTTAACGCGGGAGGAGATTTTGAAGATGTTGAGCATTGAAGAAGCATTTGAAGCGGAACTCAAAAAGACGCGCGCCTATCAAGAGATTTTGCAGGAAGGCAAACTTGAAGGCATCAAACAAGGGATAAAGGAAGGCATCAAGGAAGGCATCAAGGAAGGCATCAAAGAAGGCATCAAAGAAGGCATCAAAGAAGGCGAATTGCAAGGCAAACTGGCGGCCGTGCCGATTTTGCGACGTTTAGGGCTTTCAGATGAGCAAATCGCTGCGGAACTGTCCATTCCTATCAGCGCGGTCAAATCTATCTCACGATAAACTCAACACTTCACGATTCTTGACGGTCTCGGCAGGCGTAGCGGTTCACAAGCAGTTGTATTGTTGTTGACCCAGCCGACATTGAAAAATGCGTTTGGTTACTTTTGGGAAACAGCAAATAGTTCCGCCGCGCTTTGGTGAACTGTTTCGGCGACTGTTTCTATGGCAAGCCCTTTGACCGCCGCGATTTTTTTAGCGACTTCTACCACAAACGACGGTTCGTTTCGCTTGCCTCGATGCGGCGCAGGCGCAAGATACGGGCAGTCCGTTTCAGTGAGCAGGTCTTCAATATCGAGCGCGGCAACAACATCGGGCAACGTGGATTTCTTGAACGTGATAATGCCCGGAATGGAAATCTTAAAACCCAACGCCAAACATTTTTTGGCCTCTTCAACACCGCCTGAAAAACAGTGCATTGCGCCGCGCAAGTTCGATGACGATTCTTCTTGCATGATTTTGAAGGTGTCGTCCCAAGCCTCGCGCGTGTGAATGACGACAGGCAAGTCGTGCCGTTTGGCAAGGCGAAGCATCTCCCGAAAACACTGATGCTGTTTGGGGATATTGGCGTCTGGGTAGTGATAGTCCAGTCCAATTTCGCCGACGGCGACGACTTTTTGATGCGCCAGAAGTGCGTCGAGCGTATGGAAATCGTCGTCGGTAATCTGATGCACATCGTTGGGGTGCAAGCCGACATTGGCATAAACGAACTCGTATTGTTCGGCGAGCGCGATGGCGTCGCGGCTGGTTTGAACATTTGTGCCGGGGTTGACAACGAGCGAGACGCGCTGCTCTTTCAGTCGCGCTACAACATCGCTACGGTCGGCGTCGTAATCGGCAAACGAAAGATGCGCGTGAATATCAACGAACATTGCTGTTTAATTCGGTTGTTTTGCTGGCTCGCTTGGCGCATCGGAACTGGGTTCGGCGGGCGGCTCGGCGGCTGGCGCACTCTCAGCAGCAAGTGTTTCAGCGACGGGTTCCTCGAAGATGTGCTTGTAAAAGACAAACATAATCAAGACGCCCACGGTAATCGCCGTGTCAGCCACATTGAAAATCGGAAACACCGATACATATTTTCCCCACACATAGCCGTTGTATAAATCGAAGTGAATGAAGTCAATCACTTGTCCATGAACGATGCGGTCGATAAGATTTCCAAACGCGCCGCCAATGATACATCCAAATGCCGCGCGATAGTAGCCATTGTCGCGCTGTGTTCTGTATAGATAATAGCAAATCCCGATGGTGGCTAAAATCGAGAGCGTGGTTACAACGGCTCTGCCGCCCAAATCAATGCCGAATGCGATGCCTGAATTTTCCGTGTAAGTAAATTTCAGCCAATCGGAAATGAGTGTGATTTGTTGAACACCCTCGCCGAGATGAATTTTTGCAAAGAACTTCGTCGCTTGGTCGAGCGCGACGATGACAGCGATAATCAAAAAAATCTGCATATCAACTTTTCAAGAAAAAAATCGCGTTTAAGCGACAGTTGTTTGAGCAAACTATCTGGCGAATTTAACTTTTTCGACTCGAATAATTCGCTCTGGCGCCATGTTTTTGAAGAGCGGATTGACATCGCCTATTTCGCTGTTCATCAGCGATGGGTCGCAACTTAAAAAGACCCTTCCATCTACATCATATCGCTGCTGTGCCTGCGCTGGTTCGGCAGACGGCGGCTCGTGGTTCAAATGCACTGCTGCTGAGATATGGTTCGGCAACTGCAAGCCGACGACGTCGTAACCCAAAACGCCTTGCACCATAGCCGATAACAGCACGGCGCGGTCTTCACAATCGCAGTAGTCGGAAAGCAGGGTTTCCTCGACAAAGTTGCAATGCTCGCCGCGCGTTGTTTTCGCGTCGTCTTTGTATTTGAATCCGTCCAAACAAAATTGCAACAGAAAATTCACAGCGTCTCGGCCCGTCCACTTGTTCTTCCGTATGATGGCTTGAAGCGGCTCAACGACCTGCGCCTTCACGGCGCTTGTGAGCGGGCGATTGAAATACCAATCGACTTCCATCTGCGGAAATCCCTCGAGATAGTCGACCAAGTTTTTATTGAGCGCAAGCTCGAGTGTGTAAGGCTTCTGCTGAAATGTCCATTTGATTTTTCTCGAGGCGATTTTTTCGGGCAGCGTCGGAAAGCCTTCAATGTCCAAGTTCAGTGCGGCGGCGTGCGCGCCAAATGTTTGCGTGGCGTCGAAAAATTCCAGAGATGGCGACGGGAGTTTTTTCAAAAATTCGCCGCACTCGACGTCGTAGATGCCGAAAATCTCGCCGCTCTCTTGGGTGAAAATTGCGCCGAAATAAATTTTGCGGCTAAGTTGCACGGCTAAGTAGAGTCGTTTGTTCATCAGCACAAGGTCGGCGTTGTATCCCATAGCGCGGACGAGCGCGGCGGCAGCGAAACTTTGCGCGTCTTGACCTTTCCACAGTTTTTTGACCAGCGCGACCGCGAGCTTGAATTTTAACCAATCGTTGAAGTGTGAGCGGGACGCGTGTGCGTTTAAGTCGGCGGCAAGCGGCGCGAGCTTTGCCACGGCGGCTTTAAGCGACTGCGCGAATTTTTCTTCGTTGAACGCGCCTTTTGGGACAAGCGCTTTTTGCGCCGCCGAAACCGCCACGCTGGTCTTCCAGCCGTAAAGTTCAAGCCCTACACTGCCCTCCTGAGCGTGGAGATTTTTCCCAACCGAACAGCACACGAGCGCGAAAAAGACCAACCAAACCAGTTCTTTTGACGCATTTTTTTGAAACTTATTTCTTTCCATTCATCAATTGCTTAACTTAGCTTAATGATATTTTACAGCAATTTAAATTTGGCACAAAAATAACTGCTGTATATTTCGACGCAAACCTTATTTGTCCATGCTCAATCATACTCGCCTTGCACTTGCTTCCAAATCACCGCGCCGACACGCCCTGCTCAAATTGCTCAACCTTCCGTTCACCGTTGTTGCGGTCGATGCCGATGAGCGTTTTGATTCCTCTCTCTCGCCGGCGGAAGTGGTAACCACATTGTCGGAACGCAAAGCCCGTTTAGCGCAAACCGTTCACTCGATTGAACACGCTGTGGTGCTTGGCGCGGACACCATCGTCGTCATTGACCAACTGATTTTGAACAAACCGGCAAACGAGGCCGAAGCGTTCTCTATGCTCTCGATGCTTCAAGGGCGAACGCATTCGGTTTATACTGGGTTCACCTTGCTCGAAGGCGATGTGCAACTTTCCGACTATGAAAAAACCGATGTGTCGTTTTCGCCGATGACCGACGACGAAATTCGGTTTTACATCCACACGGCTAAACCTTTTGACAAAGCCGGAGGATATGGCATTCAAGACGATTTGGGCGCGTGTTTTATTGACCGCATTGACGGCTGCTACTACAATGTCGTCGGATTGCCGATAGCGAAACTGTATCAATCGCTTAAACGCTTTGAGGCGTTGCATCACCGTAATTCAAAACCGACTACTTAACCGCCAACTTACCAATGAAACTTTACATCATTCGCCATGCCACTGCCAAAGACGTTGGCGAGGATAACATTTTAACCGATGAAGCGCGTCCGCTTAGTTCCATTGGCGAAACAGAAGCCGATAAACTTGGCGCGTATTTGAAATCGAAATCCGTTCATCTCGATATGCTTGCCCACAGCCCGCTCTTGCGCACCACGCAAACTGCCGAGCATATCGCCAAGCATCTGGGCTGTTCGCTCAAACCTGTCGAGAAGCTCTCGACCGAGCATGGCGTGAGGTCGTGTCTGGACGTCATAGATGACCATAAGTTCATCTCGTCGCTGGCGATTGTTGGGCATCAGCCGACGCTGACAAAGGTGATTTTAACATTGATAGGCGCCGACCAACGCGCTGGAATAAAATTCACCAAGGGCGCAATGGCCGTCCTGCACCTCGAGCGCTTGTCAAGCACATGGTCAGCCCAACTCGTCTCACTGCTCTCTCCCTCCGACATTTAGACGTGAATCGCCGCCGCACTGGAATCTACCATTGTGCCGCTGCAAGGGCGAGGCAGATTGGGACAAAAACGCATAAAAAAATTATCGTTATACTTTGATTATTCACCGCGCGCGAAATATATTTGCACCTTTTAATAAAAGCGGTTTAACGCAAAAACGGTTACCAATTCTGCCGAAGGTGATACAGAGTAAATGCCGACATTCAAAGAACTTGCGTCCGATTTAAGTTACAACCAATTAGAGGCAGACATTCTCGCCTTCTGGAAAGCATGTCGCATCTTTGAAAAGAGCGTCTCCGCCCGCGCCGGGCGTCCAAAATTTTCCTTCTACGAAGGACCGCCAACCGTCAATGGCAAGCCGGGCGTTCATCATGTGTTCAGCCGCACCCTCAAAGATCTGGTCTGTCGTTATCAAACCCTCAAAGGCTTTCAGGTGCGCCGCCAAGCTGGTTGGGACACGCACGGGCTTCCCGTTGAGATTGCCGTTGAAAAAAAATTAGGCTTGAAAAATAAATCCGCCGTCGAGACTTACGGCATTGATGAGTTCAACCGCGAAGCCCGCGCCCTCGTCTATCACCACATCGAAGACAACAAAGAAGGCTGGGGAAAACTCACCGAGCAAATGGGATATTGGTGCGATATGGATCATCCGTATATCACCTGCGACAATACTTACATCGAGTCTGTGTGGTGGGCGCTCAAAACCATTTTCGATAAAGGGCTCATTTACAAAGATTACAAAATCGTCCCGCAAGACCCGAAATCCGAAACGGTGCTGAGTTCACATGAACTTGCGTTGGGCTACAAAGATGTGCAAGACCCCAGCGTCTATGTCAAGTTCAAGAGAAAAAATACGGACGAACATTTCCTTGTTTGGACAACAACGCCTTGGACGCTGATCTCGAATGTGTGTCTCGCAGTTGGTCCCGACATCGACTATGTGCGCGTCAAGGTCAAGGACGAAGTTTTTATTTTAGCAAAAGCGCGGCTGGGCGTGTTAGGACAAGCCTCCGAAGAAAATCCTATTGAGGTTCTCGACGAAATCAAAGGCAAAGACTTGGAGTTCGCCGAATACGAACAGCTCTTGCCATACCTTGACATCAAAGAGAAAGCGTTTTATGTAACGCTCGGCGAGTTTGTCTCAACGGGCGATGGCACGGGCATTGTGCATTGCGCGCCAGCCTTCGGCGCAGACGACTACGAGGTCTCCAAAAAATATCATTTGCCCATGGTTCAGCCGATTGCACGCAATGGCTGCTTCACCAAAGAGGTGCCACCTTACGAAGGCGTGTTTTTCAAAGATGCCGACAAAGGCATTATGGAGACGCTCAAAAAAGACGGCAAACTTTACAAACGCGAGATGATTTTTCACTCCTACCCGTTTTCATGGCGATACGACGTTCCTGTGATTTACTATGCCCGCGAATCTTGGTATATCCGCACCACCGCCGTCGCCAAACAAATGGTTGCGCTTAACCAAGAAATCAATTGGTATCCGCCAGAGACAGGGAGCGGGCGCTTCGGCAACTGGCTCGAGGAAAATAAAGATTGGGCGCTCTCGCGGGAGCGCTTCTGGGGAACGCCGCTTCCGATTTGGGTGCGCGACGACTTCAAAATCGGAGACGCTATTGATTCAGGAAAACTCTTTGCCATCGGCTCTATTGCAGAACTGCGAGATGGATTTATCGACATTGACGGCAAGCCGATGAAACTCGGCGACGCGCTCGACCAGCACCTCGTCGAGCTTGATTTGCACAAGCCGTTTGTCGACCGCATTTACTTCATCAAAGACGGCAGAAAATTCACGCGCACGCCTGAACTCATCGACGTTTGGTTCGATTCCGGCGCGATGCCGTTTGCCCAATTTCATTATCCGTTTGAAAACACGGACGCGTTTGAACAGAGTTTTCCAGCGGATTACATCTGCGAAGCTATTGACCAAACGCGCGGCTGGTTCTACACGCTACACGCAATTGCAACGCTCGTTTTCAATTCCAAGGCGTTTAAGAATGTCATCGTCAATGCGCACATTTTGGATAAAGACAAACAAAAAATGTCGAAGTCCAAAGGCAATGTCGTTGACCCGTTTGTGATGATGGAAAAATACGGCGCGGATTCGTTGCGCTGGTATTTGCTCAACAGTAGTCAGCCTCATCTGCCCAAAGCCTTCAACGAAGACGACATTGTCAAAGGGCAACGTAAGTTTTTCCGCACGTTCCTCGAGAGCTACAAATTCTTTGCGCTCTACGCCAATGTCGATGGCTTTTCGTATCAGGATCCGCCGATTTCCAAACGGTCGGAATTAGACCGATGGATTTTGTCGTCGCTCAACACGCTGATTAAAAAGGTCGATGCAGCACTGTCCTCTTATGACCCGACGGCGGCGACGAAACTTATCGAGGAATTTACGGTCGATAATTTATCGAATTGGTATATCCGTCGCTCGCGCCGCCGCTTCTGGAAAGGCGAAACGGGCGACGATAAACTCGCCGCGTATCAAACGCTGTATGACTGTCTCATCGCGCTGTCAAAATTGGCATCGCCGTTCACGCCCTTCATCGCCGATGAAATTTATCGCAACCTCAACAGTGTAACAATGCGCGAGCCGTTTGAGTCAGTGCATCTCGCCGATTTTCCGACGGTCGACGACAGCGCCATTGACCTTCCGCTCGAGGCACGAATGAAGAAAGCGCAAACGATTGCTTCGCTCACAAGAACGATGCGCGAAAAAGCCGGCTTGAACGTGCGCCAGCCGCTCAAGCGCATTTTGATTCCAATTGCAAGTGTTCAGGAGCGGCGTGAGTTAGAGCAAGTGCGCGATGTAATTCTCGATGAAATCAATGTGAAAACCATTGAATATGTCGAGGACGAATCGGGCATCGTGAGTAAGAAAGCAAAACCAAACTTCAAAACGCTGGGCAAAAAGTTCGGCAAAGAGGTCAACGCCGTCGCTGCATTGGTACGCGAACTCTCGAGCGAGCAGCTCTCGAGGCTTGAAAAATCAGGCGTTCTCAGCTTGCCCTTTAACGGCGCGGAGATTACGATTGAGCGTTCCGATGTGGAGATTTTGCGTGAAGATATTGAGGGCTGGCTCGTGGCGTCGGACGAGGCGTTGAACCTGACGGTGGCGCTGGACACGGAACTGACGCCCGACCTTATCGCCGAAGGCGCCGCGCGCGAACTGGTTAGCCGCATTCAAACGCTGCGCAAAGAGCAAGGGCTGGACATCACGGATAGAATTAAGCTCTACATTGGCGCCTCAGAAAAGCTGCGTCAGGCGATTGAAAAAAATTTGGAGTATATCAAAATGGAAACACTTGCTGTTGAGTTGGAGTTTGCGCTCAACGGAAAAGCTGCGTCCGCCAAAGAAGAGGACATCAACGGCGAGCGTTGCATGGTCGCATTGGAAAAAAAATAACGCCGACGCTTGCGCGTCGGGCAAGGAATTTCATAAACACTTTAAATCCGTCCGCAGTATGGTCAAGAAGTCAAAAGCACAAGCGCAAGCCGCTTCTGCAAGCAAATCGTCGAGACGAGCGAAGCCCGCCGCCAAATCAAGCAAACTTGCAGCGACGAAATCGGGCAAGCTCGCTGCGACGCAAGTTTCCGCAAGTAAGGTGAAGCCAAAAGTCGCCAAGAGTGCCGACAAAAAAGATGATAAGAAACCTTTGCCGCTCTCCCCGCAAACAATGCCGCCGCTTCCGCCGCCAGAGAAGCGCCTGACGAAGACATATCTTTCTCCTGCTGACCTCAAGCACTTCGAGAAAATCTTGCTCCAAAAACGCACCGAAGTCCTGCGCGATTTGGAAATCATGCGCTCTTCGTTCAACGAGGACAGCAATAACGAAGAAGCCAACTCCAGCTACTCGATGCACATGGCAGACCACGGCACCGAGACGATGGACAAAGAACAGCACTTTATGTTCATTCAGCGCGACGAGAAATATCTCGGCTACATCGATAAAGCGTTGGAGCGCATCAAAAACAATACCTACGGCATCTGCGTCGTCTCGGGACTTCCGATTCCGAAAGAGCGTCTGGAAGCCGTCCCGCATACCGCCGTGCGCATCGAGTACAAAAACAAGGGCAAATAGCAATCTTGCCGAGCGTAGGCGGAACACGAGCTTGCCGAGCGCATCGAGAAACAAAAGGGCGACCGCGTCGCCCTTTTTATTTTTAAACCTTTGCCGTTGAACGTTTAGAACGTGTCTGTGCCGAAGAATTTTTCTTCCATCACGTCGGCGGCGAGCGCGACTTCCCAAACGACGTCTTTTAGGTGGACGATGTTCTCGATGTGATGCGCGTAAGGACGCGCTTGAACGAGAACCGTCTCGCAAGGCGTGCCGTCTTTTTTCTTGTCGTCAGCGATGGCGGAGGTAACAAAGCAATTTTTCATTGCCTCGCGCAAGAGGGCGTGCAGATTGACCTTCGCGGCATCATACAAGCCGACGCGGCTTTCTACATGAAAACATTCGGGCGCATTTTGCGGGCGGTCAACCCATGCAAAGACTTCTGGTAACGCATACGTCCGTTGGGCATTGCAAATGGCACGTCAATCGTGTAGACGCCCTCACCGGGCGTAAGTTTTGCATTGAGCATAGTGGCGATTTGCGGAATCGCGGTATCGAGAGTAATCATTGTGGTGCTTCCTTATGATTTAATGGTTTTTGAGAAGTTATTTTATGAGTAGCATTTTTTTAGTTTCAACAAATGTGCCTGCTTGCAGACGATAGAAATAAACCCCGCTTGAAAGTTGATAATTGGCGGCGGAAAATTGAACGGTGTATGTCCCTGCATCTTGCCTTGTGTTTGCGAGCGTCGCCACTTCCCGTCCAAGCATATCATACACTTTCAACGATACATTACCAGAGGTCGGCAATTGATAACTGATGGTGGTTGTTGGATTAAACGGGTTCGGATAGTTTTGCGCGAGCGCGTAGTCGGTCGGAATTGGGCGAGTGCGGTCTAAAATCGGCGCGGACGATGTGTTGCGCGGCTCGGCATAAGACAGGACTTGTCCGAAACCCGTGAGTGCATATCCCAGCGTGGTTTCGCCATCGGTGGCGAAAGAGAGTTTGATGTTTTCATCGGACAGAATCTCCGAATTTTGAACACGCCAAGTTCTGCCGCCATCTTTGCTGGTGTAAATGAGTCCAAGCGTGTCGCGCCCAACTGCGCCGACGCCCGATACCCAGAGTTGATTGGCGTTAGGCGCCGCGCCTGCACCGAAAAATGCAACAGCACCCGGAACAGATACCGCGCTCCAACTCGAGCCGCCATCAGTGGTGCGATAGAGTGCTGGCGCGGCAATTGAGTTTTGCCCGTTGCGCGTTACGGTTACATAGCCTGCGGCAACACCCGTCGTGGCTGAACTGAACGCAATGCCGGGCAGCCAAACGTCTTGTGGCGCGGGTGCGGTCGGCGTCCATGTATTGCCGCCGTCGCTGGTGCGAAATACCCTGCCTTGATTCGTGCCGAACCAACCGTTGTTTGCATCAGCAAAGTAAAACGAGGCGACCAAACCAAATTCTCTGGAGCGAGCGGACGGCGCCGTTGAAATTGGCGTCCATGTGGCGCCGCCGTCGCTGGTTTTAACGATGAGAAAACGTCCGCCCGAAGTTGCCGTCGGGTCGCTCTGTGCAATGCCGTTGCGCGCGTCGAAGAAATGCACTGCGTTCCAGAATGCGCCGTTGGCGCCACGATAAACGGTCGACCAAGTCGACGCGCCGTCGGTGGTGCGGTAGAGATTTCCCGGTCCGCCGTCGACAGCGTCGCCGACAACGGCGGTATTGGCGTCGAGCGCGGCAACGGCGTAGAGGTTGCCTGAGGTTTGCGGACCGCGTATGATGCTCCACGATTGTCCGTTGGTCGTGCGAATCACCGTTCCAGCATCGCCAACGCCCCATGCGACCGAGCGATTGACAATATCAAGGTTGTTAAAAAACGCGGAGACATCGAGAAACGAGGCTTGTCCGCGCCACGCATTTCTGGAAAAATCAACGGGATAAGAGACACTGTAATTTTGAGCTGCACTTGCCGCCGTGATGATGAACGAGGCGCGAACGGTCGTCAAGTCCGTCGACGGCAACTGAAGCGAAAACAGTAAATCAACTGTTTCGCCGGGCGCGACTGAACCGCGCGAGATGGTCGGATTAGAAACGATCACATCGGCACTTCGAGAGGCGACCGTGAATGTCGGAGCCGAGGCTGGTGTGTCGTTATAGTTTCGAATGCGCAGAAACAGTTGATTGCTCGACGTGATAGTAACGCTGTCGAGAATGAGCGCGGGAATGCGGCGCGTGAGCGCGTTGAAGGCATTGATGCGTCTGCCGTTCAAGGGCGTCAGGAAGTCCGATGTAGCAATGATTTGATTTGAAATTTGCTGCGGTGTCCATGTTCGATTGCGTGCTTTAATCAATCCCGCAAGCCCGCTCACGACGGGCGCAGAGAACGAGGTGCCGCTGACATTGTCGTAGCGCCCACCGGGTCCGGTGGATAAAATTCCCGACCCTGTTGCATAGACCTCAACGGTCTCGCCGAAGTTCGAGAAGCTCGACCGTCGGTCTGCGCTGACGATATGGTTGACTGAGCCAACGGACAACGCATTTGAAAACGACGCGGGATAATTTGGAATGCTGTTACCATCGTTTCCGGCGGCAGCCACGACCAGCGCGCCGCGCGCCGTAGCGAAGTTGACCGCGTCTAAGCCGGACTGTGAGGCGACGGTGCTGCCAAAACTACAATTGATGACATCCGCGCCGTTGCTTGCCGCATAAAGAATGCCCCGATTTGCAGAGAGGTTCGAGAAGGTCAGTTGGTCGCCTGAACCGACTTTGACCGCCATCACGCGGCAGTTGAAGCCTGTTCCAGCAATGCCTGTGCCGTTGTTGGTGTTCGCGCCTGCGACGCCGCCGACCCATGTGCCGTGCGAACCGCCATCACCTGCGCCGTCGTTAATTGGGTTGTTGTCTTGCGGGAACGACGGGTCTCGCTGAAAGTCCCAGCCGCGTACGTCGTCGATGAAGCCGTTGCCGTCGTCGTCAATGTTGTTATCAGGAATCTCGCGTCGGTTCGTCCAGAGTTTGCCGAGAATGTCGGGGTGATTGTAATCAATGCCCATATCGACGATGGCAATCGTGATGCTGGTATCACCTGTGCTGATGTCCCACGCGCGGAAAAAGTTTTGATACTCGAAATAATCTTGTCCTGATGTGTTGATTAAAGGATCGTTCGGCACGAGCGTAATGCGCATGGTGTAGTCGGGTTCGGCATACTCGACACCGTCTAATTGCGAGACGCGGCGGGCGAGTTCAAGCGCATCAATGTCGTCTTGGTAATTGACCACATAAATTCTTGACACATCGGCAGAAAGTCTTGCGGCATCGAGCGACGCAGCGGAAACGCGCTTGCCATTGAGCATTCCTTTCTCGGAAATTGTGCGTTCCAGCGCACGTTGATGTTCTGGCTTCCAGAGCGGCTCCATCTCGCCCGTGCCGTAGCGTTTGAGCATTGACGCACACTGTTCTTGCGGCGTCAAGCCAGAGCGTTGCAGCGTGAGAGCCGTGCCGTGCGCGTCTTTGAATTTGACGATGAGCCGCCCTTGCGCGTAATCAGCAGTCGGCTTTGGCGGCGATGCGACAGAGCGGTTCGGGAATTTCAGAGCCGATTTATTTTGCGCATCGGCGTGAGACGAAACGCCCAACAACAGCAGCAGGAACACAAGCAAGCGAGACAACATAGACACGAGTTTGGGTTGATAAAAAATCGCAAGTAAATTATTTGGTTTGTTTTTCGGCAAGCGCGGCGTCTTTTGCCAAGAGCACGGCTTGCGCTTCGGCGACAGTCGGAATGCGTTGATTGTCGCGATAAAATCGAATCAAACCGTCTTCATAGACAAGTTCAACATTGAGTTCTTTGCTGTAAAGGCGTCTGTAATCGTTTGGCTCGACTATTTGGTAAAAGCCGTCCTCGCCCAACCGATGCAAGACAAGTTCGTCGGTTTTGGCGTCGTATTCCAAATACTCGCTTGCGCCTAAGCGGCGGTAACGGTCATATTTGGCGTAGCGCTCGCGCATCGGGTTGTCTTTGCTCCAAATTTCCATGACGAAGGCTATTCGAGAATCAGGAAATTTGTCGCGCTCTTCGAAGAGGCGAATGCTGTCGCGTTGCGATTTATCGACGCCGCGAAGCACATGCGCGTCGGGAACAATGACGTCCGCAATCACGCGCGGCGTCCAATAAAACGCTTGGTCTCCGCCGACGTGTGCGTCGGGAACGTCCTTGAAGAGTTCCATCAGCATATTGCCGAAAGACATGAAGATATGTGCGTGTTTATCGCTCTGTATCTCTTTTTGTTCGTAGGGGTATTCGAAGTGGTCGTCGGCAACGCTTGGCATGGCAATCATGGTGTCGGGCATCGTCAAAGGCTGGTTTCGAGCGTTGGAAAAATTTGTTGAGCAAATTAAATAAAGAGCGGCGCAAGCACTAACGTAATTGTTGAAAGCAATTTAATCAAGACATGCAGCGAGGGACCGGCGGTGTCTTTGAACGGGTCGCCGACCGTATCGCCGACGACGGCGGCTTTATGTTTATCCGAGCCTTTGCCCGTGTTAGCGGCTTTGTCGCGCGGTTCGGTCTCGACATATTTTTTTGCATTGTCCCACGCGCCGCCCGCGTTGTTGAGAAACAATGCGACCATAATGCCGACAATCGTGCCTATCATCAACAGTCCCGCCACGACTTCTGCGCCCGTTGCGCCGCTGGGGTGCGAGCCGCCCACTTGATAGACTGCTTTGAACACCACGCCTGTTACAATTGGCATTGCGACGACGAGTGTGCCGGGCAAGACCATTTGCTTCAACGCCGAACTGGTTACCAAATCGACGCAGGCGCGGTAGTCAGGTTTAAAGTCGGGCGTAAAGATGACGCTCCCGTCGCCGTCGCGTTTGAGCACGGCAAATTGCCGACGCACTTCGACGATAACGCCTTGTGCAGCATTGCCGACCGCCCGCATGGCAAGCGCACTGAACACGAACACCAGCATCGCGCCCAGCATTCCGCCGATGAATACTTCGGGCTTATTCAAATTCACCGCCTCGAGGTTCAAGCCATAGTTTCGGAGTTCATCGAGATAGGCACTGAACAACAGAAACGCCGCCAACGCTGCCGACCCGACCGCATAGCCTTTCGTGAGGGCTTTCGTCGTGTTGCCGACGGCATCGAGCTTATCGGTCTTGACGCGAATCTCATCGGGCTGTTCCGACATTTCAACAATGCCGCCCGCATTGTCGGTAATCGGTCCGAAATTATCCATCGCTAAAATGTATGCGGCTGTAACGAGCATTCCCATAGTGGCGACCGCCGTGCCGAAAAGTCCTGCGTGCTGCAACCCTGACGCAGCGCCCAAATAATACGACGCAATGATAGCAATCGAGATGGTTAGAATCGGCATCGCCGAACTTTCAAGTCCGACGGCAATGCCCGAAATCACATTGGTGGCAGGACCTGTCCTCGAGCTCTCAACGATTGAGAGAACAGGGCGATATCGATATTCGGTGTAATACTGCGTTACATACACAAACGCGAGCGAGGTGAGAATGCCGACGACGCCGCACAAAAAGAAGTTCAGCCAAAACGCGCCCAGCAGCCATTGCGAGGCGAAAAAAAATCCAAGTAAGCCGCCCGCCATTGTTACATAGTATCCGCGATTGAGCGCGTTCATTGGGTCTTCGGCGTCGCTGGCTCGGACAATCATGACACCAATCAGCGAAGCAATCAGCCCAACGCCAGCCGCAATAAGCGGAAACAACACCACGCCGAGCAATCCAATGTTGTTCGCTTGAAATGTTTGTTGGTTGGACGCGTAGAGCGTGGCGGCGAGAATCATCGCGCCGATGTTTTCGGCAGCAGTGGACTCGAACAAATCCGCGCCGCGTCCCGCGCAGTCGCCCACATTGTCGCCGACGAGGTCAGCAATCACCGCCGGGTTGCGCGGGTCATCTTCGGGAATGCCAGCTTCGACTTTGCCGACGAGGTCTGCGCCGACGTCCGCCGCTTTCGTGTAGATGCCACCGCCGAGTTGTGCAAAGAGCGCGACAAACGACGCACCAAAGCCGTAGCCTGCAATGAGCAATGGAATTTGTGCAGGCGATTTCACCACGCCCAGCGCGTCGATAGTAGCAAAGAGCCCTGCAACACCCAGCAGACTGAGCGTAACGACGAAGAAGCCGGAAATCGCACCGCCGCGCAACGCGACTTGAAGCGCATCGTTAAGCGACTTTTGCGCCGCTGCCGCCGTGCGAATGTTCGTGCGAATTGAAACCCACATGCCGATGTAACCCGAAAGACCTGAACTGGCTGCACCCAAGACAAACGACAGCGTCGTCCAAAGCGCCAGCGACACGGGCGAGGCGACATCGTGTGTAGTCGGCGTTCTGACAAAGGCATAGAGAATGTAAATCAACGCGGCGAGTGCGATGGCAAGCGTTACAATGGTTTTATTTTGACGCGCCAGAAACGCCTCTGCGCCGTCCTTGATGGCGTCGGAAATGCGCCGCATTGCCTCGCTGCCAGTATCTTTTCCAAGGATTTGTTGCATCAGGAAGAGCGCGAAGAAAACGCCCAGTGCGCCGGTGAGAAAAACAAAGAGTAACTCCATAGTCTGATACCACGATGTTTTGTTGAAGCTCAAGCCTGCTTGGAAGATAGCGGATTTTACTGTGGGTTCAATAGCGCAGAGCTGTATGCGCAGCAAAACACCGACGCACGCGCCTTCTTAACATCATATCGGTATCAGCACACTGGCATCACGCTCAGACTGTCTGTCTCGATACTCTCTGTTTTTCCTTTTCAATTTTGGCAATAAGTTTCTGCTTTTTTGAGCACGCCAGATATGCGTTCTTTTTATTTTGCACAACTCTCTTGCCCAAAGCTATCTTGCCCAAAAAGATGCGTTCTGCGGTTTATCATCTCGTTTGGTGTCTTACCGTGCTGTTGCTGTTGGCGGTGGTCGTCGGCGCGACGCGAGCCGTTGCGTTGGCGCAGAGCGACACGGGCGAAGTTCGGCGGTTGGCACAACTTGCGGAGGACTTTCGCCGCCGAAACCGTCTCGATTCGGCGATTGCACTGACGGAACAACTGAAAACTCTGGCGGAACAGCGTAACGATAAAACAGGCATTGGACTGTATTGGCTCAACGTTGGATACATCAAAGCGATACAATGCGATAACGCCGCGTCGCTTTCTGCATTTGGCTCGGCATTGAAGATTTTTCGTCAAACCGCCGACTCAGCGAATCTGGCAAAGGCGCTCAACGGAACTGGTCGCACCTATTTTCAACAGGGTCGCCTCGACGAGGCGCTCCGAGTCTTGATTGATGCCCTCGCCGTTTCGGAGCCGCTCGGAAACAACGCCCTTGTTGCCACGTCGCTCACCAACATCGGCAATTTGTATTTCGCCCAGCGCCAATACGACGATGCGATTCTGCACTATCAAAAAGCCAAGCCGCTCTTCGAGGAACTCGGCGACATGCAGTTCGTCGGGTTTATTTTGAACAACATCGGGAACGCTTATCAAGAACAAGGCAATTACGACGACGCACTGCGGCATCATCAGGAATCGCTTGCCATTAAAACCACACAGGGCGACGAGCGCGGCGTTTCAAACGCACTTAACAACATCGGCCTATTGAACGAACTGAAAGGCAATTTTGTGGCTGCTCTGGAACAGTATCGCCAGTCGCTTGCGCTTCGGGAACAGTTGCATCTTAAATTTGAAACATGTCAATCGCTCTACAACATTGCGCGGTTGTGTTTTAGGCAAGACAGCCTTTTGCGCACGAGCAAAGAACTTGCGCCGCCGCGCCAAGACCTGCTTTCGCTCGCGCTCGATTACGCACTGCGCTCGCGCGACGCCGCAACAGAGATTCACGCCGCTGAGTTTATCTCGCTTTCCAACTACTTGCTCTCGGATATTTACCAACAATTGGGCAAGCCCTCCGACGCCTTGATTGCCTACAAGCAGTTCATCGCTGCTCGCGACTCGATGTTCAATCAGGCATCCGTGAAAAAGCTGAACGAACTCCGCGTGCAATATGAAACTGAGCGGAAGGAAAAGGACATCGCGCTCTTGCAAAAGGAGGCGGAGAATCAAGTTCTCGTCAGAAATTCGCTTGTGGCCGGGGTTGTGCTGTTCGGGCTGTTGCTGATTGTAGCAGCAAATCGGTATCGGCTGAAGTTGCGCTCCGAAGCGGCGTTGCGCGAAAAGAACGCCGCGCTCGACCACGCTCTGCGTCAAGTCGAGGAGCAAAAACAGCTCGCCGAAGAAGCTGGGCGACTCAAGTCGGAAATTCTCAACATTGTCGCTCACGATTTGCAAACGCCGCTCAGTTCGGTGATTCACTTCGCCTATTTGCTCAACCAAACAGGACGTTTTACGCCGAAGCAATCGGAAATGCTCTCGCGCATCACAAGCATCTCGCAAGCGATGTTGCGCCAAACGGTCAATCTGCTCAACGCGGCGGCAGAGCGTGCAAGCACCGAAATGCAACGCGAGAAAATTAATCTCACCGCCCTTTTGCTCGACGTAATTTCGGGCTGCGGCGCAGCGGAAAAACAACTCGCCGTCCATTTGAACAGCGAGGCAGACTACTGCGTCATCGGCGACGGCGATAAGCTCCGTGAAGCCTTCGAGAACATTCTCTCCAACGCTGTTAAATACAGTCCGAGACAAAAAACAATTCATATTGAGATGAAAAGGCATTCAGAATATGGGAGTCAGAAAAGAGACGGCGCTCCGCTTCCATCTCCTGACAGCTGTATTCTGGTTTCAATTCGTGATGAAGGACAAGGCTTAACGGACGACGACCAGAAAAAGCTATTTGGCAAATTTCAACGACTATCGGCGAAACCGACGGGCGGCGAGAGTTCAACGGGACTTGGGCTTTACATTACAAAGCATATCATCGAACTGCATAGCGGCAGAATTTGGGCGGAATCCGACGGCAAAGGCAAAGGCACGACGTTTTTCGTTGAGCTACCGTTGCACGACTAACACACATTGGTCATTTCAAAAGCCGCGCGTTTCGTTTAGATTTTCCGAAAACACACTTTGTATGTCAAACCATCTTGTTCGCGTCGGCATTGTTGAAGACAACGAGTCGTTCCGCGAGGGCATTGGGTATATGATTGAATCGACAGAAGGATTTGCACTCTCCGGCAAATATGAATCGTTGGAATTTGCGCTCGAATTTATGCCCGAAAGCGATGTGATTTTAATGGACATTAATTTGCCGGGCAAATCAGGCATCGAGGGACTTGCAGAGATGAAACAGAAACAGCCGCAGGCGCAAATCGTCATGATGACAGTCTTCGACGACGACGCGCATATTAGCCGCGCGATTATTGCAGGCGCGAGCGGATACATTCTTAAACGCACGCCGCCAGAGCGGTTGATTCAAGCCGTGCGCGATGCGGCGGCGGGCGGTATGCCGATGTCGCCTGCGGTGGCGCGGAAAATCAGCGACCTTTACATTCGCTTTGCGCCCGACGAACAGCCCGATATTCAGCTCACGCCGCGCGAAAAAGAAATTCTCGCCTTGCTCGTCGACGGCTTGAACTTTACGATGATTGCCGAGAAACTTTTCATCAGCTTCGAGACCGTGCGCAATCACTCGCGCAAGATTTACGAGAAACTTCACGTCCATTCCAAATCCGAAGCCGTCGCCAAAGCCCTTAAACACGGCTTGATTTAACGAAAAAGTCTACCCGACCTCGTCACCCAAGTCGCCTTGTAGCAAGTTGAATTAGCGCTGCGAACTTGATTTTGAAATCACGCCCTTCCCTATCAATCCCCAATCGCCATAAACATTACTTCAATCCGACACCGCAAATCCAAAATCGCCCACCGAGAAATTGACACGCATTGGTCATTTCACAGCTGCGTCGCGTCGCCGATGTTGCATTTGGCTTATCAACGATAATCAAACATCTACTCAAATGACAAACATAAAATTTATCACGCTGTTGTTCTTCGTCGTGCTACTGTCGTCGAGCGTCTCGCTTGCGCAGGACAAGAAAAAACAGGCGGCGCAAAAGCAAGACAGCGTCCAGAGCGCGGCGGCAGAGGGAAAGGTCGGCAAAATTCTTTTTTCGCAAGACGTCCTTAAAAAAGAAGCCTCCGACGGCGAAACCTACATCGACGAATACGAACTCGGCAAGCCGCTTTACGCCCGCGTCTTTTACGAGATGCCCGCAGAGCGCAAGGGAAAATTATCGATTCGCTTCACGACGGACGGACAAACCTTCGCCGAAGAGGATATGCGGGAACTCTGGCAAAATTGGGATAGCCGAAATCAAAACGTCGGGTCGGCAGGCGCATCTTACTTTGCCTCCAGCAACAGCGCGGGCATTCGGCTCGTCTCCGAAGAGAAAATTTTGGGTCGCTATGTTTGGGTTAATATGTATTCGCTCGCCGAAGAAGCCTTCCGTATGCACCTCTCGCGCCTCAAAGATAAAATCAAAGTCGGCAAAACTCTTACGGTGAAGGTAGAAGTATTTCTGACCGAGCGCTTCGGTAAAGACAAGAAAGATTCGGACGGCGCAGTGTTAGCGACGGGCGACCTGAAAGTCAAAGTAACCAACTATTCCAAAGACCTGACCAATATGGTTTGCCGTTGCGGCGAAGAAGGTATGAAAAACGCCAAATTGGAAAAGGAAATCGGCGACGCCTTAAAGTTCGGCTATAAAGACCACTGCGCCAAAGTGCATCAGGTCGTGATTATGGACCGCGATTGGCAAATCGTTAATGACAAGCGCACCGGCGTCGTTAAAGGGCGGTTCGTCGGCGCGAGCGTCATCTGGGAAACCAAAGCGGGCGACTATTGGGTGGCGCGACACAATTTTTGGTTTCCCTTCGACGGCACGAAGTTCGCCGACAAGGGACAGTTAGACAGTTTTATTTTCAATGCACCGACGGCAAAACTTTGTAGCGGCAAGTAAAATGACACCTATTGGTCATTTCACAGGCGTCTTGCATTAACGAATTTTACGGCGAGATGATTGCACCATGCAATTGGTCTCGTTCATCAATCAACATCAATATACCGTTATGAAAAATTCAACCGTATTTGCTTGCTTCATCATCGTATTGGGGGCATTGTTTTGTTTTTCCGTTGCGCAGGCGGCAACGGTCGAAGCGCCTGCCCTCGCAGGATTTACCGTGCCGACATCGTCCGATGTGCTTGCGGCAGTCTCGAAAGACCGACCGAGACGCGGCAAAATCAAGCCGCCGCCGCGCCACAGCGCACGCAATCACACCAGCCGAAATTACTACAAGTCCAATCGATTCAAAGGGCGACGCCGATAATTACAGCATGGTTTTAGACGCGCAAAGGCGATGAGAAATACATCGCCTTTTTTTTCACAATTCCGCCGCACTGTTCAATTCGGCTGTTTCAACCGCACGACGATTTGCTTTCAGTAAATCTTTACGATTCCGTAAACTTTTTTTCCTATCTTTGTTCGTCGTTTCCGCCTTAACGCTTAATTCAATGGACGCGCTTTTCACAGGCTTTTTCGGATTACTCGCATTCATCGTCATTTACCGATTTATTCGCTACATCACCACGCCGCTTCTGAAAAAAATCGGGTTCTACAACTACTATTCTAAGGCGTTTTTCACGGTGCCAATTTGGAAAAATCGGTTGGAGATGCACATGGGCACGTCGTGGGATTTGTTTCGCTTGGAACGGCTCGACGCCAAAACGCAAATGTTCTACCTTGCCAAAGGCTTAGCGAAACTTTGCGCCGAAATCGAACAAGGCAAGTTCAGCAAAGAGACGGTCATTTACGGCACCACGTATTATTTCAGCAACGCCACACTCCAACGCTTTGGATTTCGCGTGCGAGAACAATCGCTGTTTGAAAAATTTATGTTCGGACTCAATTACCTCGAACTCTGCTTGCTCTTTAGCATCTCGCGCCGCAAACTTTCCTTTGTCAATACCGACCTTGTCAAAGTCGCTTATTGTCCGCTGGAACGGCTGGTTCAAAACAAAGCCGATTATGAACGATTGGCGCTGCGGATGTCGGGACAGTCGCCCCATCGCCTTATCGACGACAACCAAAGCGACGCGCTCGCCGCATAGGTTAGTCGCGTATCCAACTTGTGTTTACTTTCACCACATCGAGTGGTCATCATTCCGAGCCTTTTGCTTGTCATTCTGAGCAATCCATTGAACGTGTGGATGCTTCACGGCGTCCAGAATGACACAAACATAGTTTTGATACACAGCCCATAGGTTCAACAGATTCAAGCGACTGGATATGCAAAAGGCAGGGATTTCCTGCCTTTTTTACCGTTGATGTCTCATTCAGACGCCGACCGATTCAGTCTCGTGCATTGAGACCACCACGCCACGCACCACCGCCGCCAATCGAATCGCATCGAAAATAATTTGTTCCGAGCCGCCTGCCTCGCGCACGGATTTTTCATGGCTGTTGACGCAAACCTCGCAGCCATTAACCGCGCTGACCGCCAACGAAATCAGCTCGAAAAACATCTTCGGCAGCACAGGACGCGCCATAATCGTCATCTTGATTCCCGCCTGCATTTGCTCGTAGACCTTGTTTTCCGAAAAGTGTCGGAAGCGGTAGAATACATTGTTCGTCGCAAGCAATGATGCAATTGCGTGGACTTCGGCGATTTCCGCGTCGGTCGCGCCATCGCGTTTTGCGGCTTCGGTGAAGGCGTGAATGAGCGGATTGCTGCGTTCATTGACCGCAACTGCCAGCGCAATCAGGTAGGCGTTTTTCTTGCCGCCCAAGCTCGCGCTTTCCAGCGTCATTTTCAAATTGATGCGCAAGTCGCGAATGTATTTATGGTCGCCTTTCACATAAGCGTCCAAACTGCCGAAATGCGTTTCGGCGTTCAAGCCTAAATCAGCAAGTAAATCTTTTCTGGTTTCTTCCATCATTTTTTGAGAGATTTCTGTTTCGCTAAAATTGAAAAGGCGTCCCGCGAAGAACGCCTTTTGAAGTTGCTTTATCAATGATTAGGCTTCGACGAGTGAGCCGCCCTCGACTTTGAGCGTTTTATCGCCTTCTTTCCAGTTGCACGGGCAGAGCTCATCGGTTTGAAGCGCTTGCAAAACACGAAGCGTTTCCTCGATGTTGCGTCCCACATTCAGGCTGTTGACGCTTGCCCATTGAATCGTGCCTTGCGGATCGACGATGAACGTGGCGCGCAGACAAACTTCTTCGTCGCCGGTTAAGATGCCGAGTTCGCGGCTGAGTTTTTTGCCATGGTCGGCAAGCATTGGGAATTTCAGGTCGCGCAGGTCTTGATGGTCTTTACGCCATGCGAGGTGAACGAAAGCCGTGTCGGTGCTGGCACCGTAGAGAACCGCATCGTTGTCGCGAATATCAGGATAGACTCTGTTGAAACCCGCAATCTCAGTTGGGCAAACAAATGTGAAGTCTTTGGGCCAGAAGAATATCACCATCCACTTGCCGTCTTTTTTGTGGTCTTGCGACGTAATCGTCGCAAATTCTTTGCCTTTTTCGGTGGAGACGACGGCTTCAAGCGAAAATTCCGGAAATTTTTGTCCTACGGTAAGCATAGCTGTTATTGAGTTTATTGAGTTTGATTAGGAATGGTTACTATTACTACGCATTTATAAACGGCGCGATTTCCCAATACGTTGCACGGTTCGGAAAAAAATCAGCCAATTTTTCTGGCGGCGTCAAGTCGCTCGGCAACGTTGTCCCAATTGATGATGGAAAAAATGGCGTTCACATAATCGGCGCGTCTATTTTGGTATTTCAGGTAGTAAGCATGTTCCCACACATCAATGACGAGCAACGGAATCGCGCCCCAAACGGTCAGGTCTTGGTGCTTTTCGGTTTGCAGCACCGTTAATTTTTTCGTTAGGGCATGATAAGCTAAAATTCCCCAGCCCGACCCCTCAACGGAAATCGACGCATTGACAAGTTGGGTTTTAAATTTATCGACGCCGCCGAAGTCGCTCGTCAAGGCTTTTTCTAACTCGGCGTTGGGTTTGCCGCTCTTGGCTTGGCTGGTTAGGTTCGTCCAATAAATTGTGTGCAAGATGTGTCCGGAGCCGTGAAAGGCAAGTTCGCGTTCCCAATGTTTAACGAGTGCAAAATCGCCCGTGTCGCGGGCTTTCTGCAAATTTTCTTCAGCTTTGTTTGCGCCTGCCACGTAGCTTGCATGGTGCTTGTCGTGATGAAATTCAACGGTCGCTTTATCAATGACAGGCTCAAGCGCATCTTTGGCGTAAGGCAGGTCGGGCAACACATATTTGCCTTTGTCGTCCATGAGTTTATCGGTTTGGTATAGCATAGCAAGGATAGACGGTTTTGCATCCGCGACGGCGGAGAGTATCGGCGCGCCGACAAGTGTTGCGCCAACAGCGCCAAGCGAGGTCTGTTTCAAAAAAGTGCGGCGAGATGAACGGTTTGACATGTGCTGGACTTATTTTCGTTAAGAGAATTTAGGCTGTAACCACCACTTGAAAGGAACTTTGGGCAATTTTCGTTTCCATGTCATTCTATTAACTTAACAGGGCATCAAGACGATGCTATTCCGTTCATTATCACAGCACTTACAGCACTTCAATGACTGGTCACTTCTGGCATCGCTTCTTTCTACTGCTGGCGTTTGTTTGCATGACCGTTTCTATTCCTGCGACATCGGCTCAATCCAACCATTCCATTGTTCTCGATGGAAAGCAGACATTCTATGCGGTTGGGCTTTACATGGATTTTCTTGAAGATAGAACCAAGTTGCTCACGATTGACAGCATCGCGTCGGAAGCGTATCACGGTCAATTTCAGCGCAGCACATCGGAAGCGATTAACTTCGGCTACTCGTCATCGGCGTATTGGGTGCGATTTACGATTCAATCAACATCGGAGCATGAAGACTCTTGGTATTTGGAATCGAAGAATTACAACATCAAGCGCATTGACGTTTTTATGCGCGACGGGTCGGATTGGCTTGTCAAGTCAGGCGGACTCAGCTTGCCGTTTTCGGAGCGTGTGGTTCAGCATCGGTATTTTCTTTTTCCCATCGTGCTTCAGCCAAACGACCGCAAGACGTTCTATGTTCGATTCGAGAGCGACGGCAACCTGACGATTCCTTTGAAACTTTGGCGCACCGATGCGTTCATCGCCAAAGACCGCAAAGAAATCTATGTGCTTGGACTTTACTTCGGGATTGCCATCGCGCTGATACTCTATAATTTATTTCTTTTCCTAACGCTCCGCGACACGACTTACTCAATTTACGTTCTCTTCAACACGCTTTATGCGTCAGCGATTTTTATTTTTAACGGCTTTGCTTATGAATTTTTCCCGACCGACATCGCCGAGTATTGTTCGCGCCGACTGATTTTCTTCTTGTATCACTTCTCGATTGTCTTTGCGATTTGGTTTATTCGGTCGTTCTTAGAGACGCCGCGCCATGTGCCGCGCCTCGATAAAGTTTTGCTGACATTGCTTGTGTGTTTTAGTTCAGTCGCGCTCGGTGCGTTTTTTTTGGACTACGGCATTCTTTCGCGCAGCGTGAATTTTTTAACACTTCCAACGGCACTTGTCGCCCTAACGGTCGGTGTTATTCGCGTCCGTCAAGGCAACCGACCGGCGCGGTATTTTTTAATTGGCTGGACAGTGTATCTCGTCGGCGCAATGCTCTTTCAACTGCACGGCTTTGGCGCTGTGCCAAGCCATTTCATCACGGAGCAGAGCTATCAAATTGGGTCGGCGTTGGAAATGATTTTGCTTTCGCTTGCGCTCGGCGACCGAATCAACTTGCTGCAAAGAGAAAAAGAAGCCGCTGAAGCCGAAGCACTTCAAGCGGAAATTTATCAGCTCAAAAACGTTGAGCTTGCAGGCTCTCTGGCGGAAACGGAACGGCAAAAAAAATTCGCCGAACAGGCGTTGGCGGAAATAGAATTGCAACGACAGATTTCGGAAGAAGCATTACGCGAATCCGAAATGCAAAAACAGTTCGCCCAAGAGATGAGCGACGCACTTGCTAAGTCGCTTCAAGCCGCTGAAGTCCAAAAGAGCGAGGCGGAACTACAGCGGCAAATCGCCCAAGAGATGAGCGCCGCGCTTGCTGAATCGCTCTATAATGTCGAGAATCAAAAAGACGAAATTGAGCGCCAACGCGCCGCTGCCGAACAAGCCAACGCGCTGAAAACTGAACTTTTAGCCATCGCCGCGCACGACCTTAAAAATCCGCTCCAATCTATTCTTGGTTTTGCGTATCTCATTCGTGAAAAGCCCGATGATGTCAATGCTGTTGCCCAACGCGCCGAAACCATTGAACGCTCGTCGAAGCGCATGGTCAAACTCATCAACGATTTGCTCGAAGATGCCGCGCTTCAAGCCGGCAAATTACTCATTCAAAAATCCGCCGTCGATGTCGCCGCGCTGCTCTCGGTTGCCATTGAGCATAACCGCGCCCAAGCCGAGCAAAAATCGCAATGTATTGACGCGCGTCTCGAGCCAAACCTTATCGCCGAACTTGACGCCGACCGTATGCGCGAAGTGTTCGATAATCTCATCAGCAACGCCATCAAATACTCTCCAACCGGCAAAACCATTTATGTCGAGGCGCAGCAGCATACAGGAATGGGAAGACAGGAAGCAGAAACAACCAACACACCTCTGTCTCCAGATTCTTCTATTCTGATTTCTATTCGTGATGAAGGACAAGGCTTAACGGACGACGACAAGAAAAAGCTGTTTGGAAAATTTCAACGCTTGTCGGCTCGACCCACAGGCGGCGAGAGTTCAACGGGACTTGGGCTGTCGATTGTCAAGCAACTGGTGGAACTGCACGGCGGACGGGTGTGGGCAGAAAGCGAGGGCAAAGGCAAAGGCAGCACATTCTTCGTTGAACTGCCGATGCTCCATCGTTTCATTCAAGACTAAGCTATGCTGAAAGCACCGCTTACGCTTGCCGTTGTTGGCGTCGGAAAATTGGGCGAACTGCATGCCAAGTTGTTATCGGAACTCGTGCGCGAGCGCAACGATGCGCGCTTCGTTGGTGTGTTCGACATCAACGGCGCTCGCGCCGATGAGATAGCGCGGCGGTTTTCTGTTCAATCGTTTAGCACGCTCGACGACGTTGCGCGCGCCGCGCAAGCAGCGTTTCTCTCAACCACCACGAGTTCGCATTACGCGATTGCAAAATTTCTGTTGTCCAAAGGCGTTCATTTGTTCATCGAAAAACCGATCACGACGACCGTCAGAGAAGCCGATGAACTTATCGCGCTTGAAAAACACCACGGCGTTAAACTTCAAGTCGGGCATATCGAGCGGTTCAATCCAGCACTGCGTTCAATCGACGGACTCCTTGGAACGCCAATGTTTATTGCGGCGGAGCGGCTATCGGGATTTTCAAAGCGCGCGACGGACGTCTCGGTCGTGCTGGACTTGATGATTCACGACATAGATTTAATCCTGTCGTTGGTGCGCTCGCCCGTCACGCAGGTCGCCGCGTCGGGCATGTCGGTTTTTTCAAACGAATTGGATATTGCCAATGCGCGGTTGGAGTTTGAAAACGGCGCGGTCGCAACCGTAACGGCAAGCCGCATCAGCCGCACCAAAGTTCGCAAAATGAGGCTGTTTTGCGCCGACCCAAACAGTTACGCCTCGCTGGATTTGACGACGGGAAAAGCAGAAGTGTTCCGACTGGTCGAGAAACCATCGGGACGAAAAAAATCGCTCAAAGAAAAAGCGACTGAAAAAGTTCTCGAACTATTCGGTGACATTGAGGACGCGCTGAACGGCAAAACCATTGAATACCTTTCGCCCGACTCACCAAAAGTCAACGCGCTGAAATTGGAACAGGACAGTTTTCTCGATGCCGTGCTTTACGATAAGCCGATTCGTGTCTCGTCGCTCGATGGTCGCCGCGCCTTAGACACTGCGGTGCGCATTACCACTGCCATTCAGCGATGAAGTGTTGGCGACCCGGCCGCTGGTGCCAACACGAAAAAGGCGTCTGAACCAAGACGCCTTTTGAAGATTCTATCGCGGGGAACTTCTCTTAGGAGTTGTTCTCCTCGTTGGCGCGCTGCGCCCTGCGTTTGCTGCGAGAACGCTTCAAGCGCTCCTCGACGGACTCTTTCGTAAAATAGGTGCGACGGCGGTATTCCTTCAATGTGCCGGAACGCTCATATTTTTTCTTAAAGCGTTTGAGCATCTTATCAACGGTTTCGCCTTCTGCAATTTGAACGCCTACCAAAAGATTTCACCTCCTTCATTTTGGCTTTTAGAGTTAAAGAAACATAAAAAAGTCGTTTGCTTCTTCGCCGGTCATAGATACCGCTCTTGCAAAATACGGCTGTGATGCAGTTCGTGTCCGAGAATCACGCTGGCAAGCGCGCGCACGGTTACGGGACTACCGGAAGCAATGCCTTGACACGCGAGTTTTTCATCGCTCATGTTTGCAAAGAGCAAGATGCTGCTTTTTCTGACCATTTCAAACTCGGCGAGCAAATCTGGCAGCGTCCGCCGTTGGAAAAGCGCATTTTTGACATAGTCGTTTTCATTGAACCCGGGCAAGGGCTGCGTCTCGCCGCGCCCAAATGCCAGTGCTCGATACGCCATCACGCGCTCGGTATCAATGATATGTCCTAACACTTCCTTGACCGTCCATTTTCCGTCAGCGTAAGCATGATCATGCTTTGCGGGCGGCAACGTTCCCCACAGGGTTAGGACTGCCGACAGCCGCGAGTGAAGGGCTTGCATCACATCGGGTTCGGTAATCATCTGTAAATAGCCGTGATAGAACGGCGCGATTTCAGACGGGTCGGCTTTTGGAATGGTTCGCATATCGGGGACGGTCGGTTACTCTTCGGCGGGTTTTCGTTTAGCGGTTTTACGCAAGAGTTTCAACCTCGCTTTTTTGCCCGATTCCACCACTGCGCCGTTAGGGTCGATGCTCACATTTTCCAGCAATTGTCTTGTGCCGAGCGCACGAAATTCAATGGTAACAGCGTTCATTCCGCTTGCAGTGGTGAGTTTAGTGCGCACAATGCCGACTTCGTTGAGTCCGGCATGATAGACCGCATCGCCGACGGCGTAAATGCCTTGCGGCGAGTATGTAATGCAGTCATCTTTTTTGAGGTCGTCTAATTTTTTTTCGCGGTCGAGCTGAATTTTCCATTCTTCGACGAGCTGAACTTGGGAGCAGTTATCGCAGCGCAGCCAGTATTTGCGCTCAGTCTCAACGGGTTCATCTTCTTCGCGCGGGCGGTCGCTGGGCTGCCATTCGCCGACAAAGGTTTGTGGCTGCACCGTGCCGCAGGTCTCGCAAAAAACGCCTTTGATTTTACCGGCTAAAATCAATTCGCGCTTGCTAATCGATTGGCCATTAGGGGCGGATACATGTTCCAGCACCACCGCACCTTTGGTTTTGGCGTTCACGGACTTTCCGTTGAGGCTTTTTTTAGCCTCTTTCGCCGCGCCGACAAGGCTGACGACTTTAGCGGCGACTTTTTTCGCTGCGCTCTTTGCTCTTGCGGCTTTCGCCCTTGTTGTTTTTTTTATCTTCTCTGCCAAGCGATGTTCTCCTTCCGTGAAAGCGCTCGAATGTAAATACTCCACTTCAATTTGTCAACTCGTGTTCAAACACAGTTTTTTGTGTCTTACGAGGTAATCGCCGCAATTAAATCGGACTTGGTGATAATTTGAAATTCGTGTTCAGGCAGTTCAACCAGCACGGCATTATCGCGCGAGAGCTCGTCCGAGAGCGTCGTGAGCGTTGTGCCAGAGGGGACAATCGGGAACGGTTTTTCCATATAGCCAATCACCTTGTTGTGCTGCGCGTTGTCTTCGCCGAGCAAAATCGAGAGAATTTTATTTTCACTGATGCTGCCGATTTCCGCACCGTCCGAGAGAATCGGCACTTGCGAGACTTCGTTTTTCTTCATCATCTCGAATGCTTCGGAGAGCGGCGTTTCAGGTGTCGCAAAAATTAGCTGTCGTTGTCTCTTCGACGCAACGATGTCGGCGGCGGTGAGCTTTGATTTTTGCTTATCAAACGACTGCGCGAAGTTATTTTCCTTCATCCAAATGTCGTTATACATTTTGCTCACATAGCGCGCGCCCGTGTCGGTAATCATCGCAACAATGAGTGCGTTCTCGTCCAAGCGTTTGGCGTATTGCAAGGCGGCGTGCAGTGTCGCGCCCGATGAGCCGCCGCCGAAAATGCCCTCGAGCCGCGAGAGTTCTCGTCCTGTGTGAAACGCCTCGCCGTCGGCGACCGTTACTACATCGTCAATGATGCTAAAATCGACCGTCTTTGGAATTTTGCTGCCGCCCATGCCTTCAAGTTTGTAGAGCCCTAATTCGGCGGGCATTTTGCCGCTTCGAAAATACTCGGCGTAGGCTGAGCCAACCGGGTCTGTGCCGATAATTTGTATTGCAGGATTTCTCGACTTCAAATATCGACCGATGCCAGTAATCGTGCCGCCTGTGCCGATGGCCGTAAAAACGTGTGTTACACGCCCGTTGGTTTGTTCCCAAATTTCAGGCCCGGTGGTCTCGACATGAATTTGCGGATTGGCGTCGTTGGTAAATTGGTTTGGGTAGTAGGAATTCGGAATCGTTTTGGCAAGGTGTTCGGCGACACTGTAGCAACTGCGCGGGTCTTCGGGCTTGACAGCGGTCGGCGTAATGACCACTTCTGACCCTAAGGCGCGAAGCAAATCGATTTTTTCCTGCGAGACTTTATCGGGCATCACCATAATCGATTTGTAGCCTTTGACCGTTGCGACGAGCGCGAGTCCGATGCCGGTGTTTCCCGCCGTCCACTCGATAATCGTGCCACCGGGTTTAATGAGTCCCTTGCGCTCCGCGTCTTCAATCATGCTAAGCGCGATGCGGTCTTTGATGCTGCCGCCCGGATTCATAAACTCCAACTTGGCCAGCACGATAGGCTTTACTGATTTAGCGATTCGATTGAGCCGCACCATCGGCGTCTGTCCAATGGTATCGAGAATACTGTTGTGCCACATGGCGGTCTTCGGAAAAACGGTTTGGAAATGTGTCGTTCATTTTTCAGGCGGGAAGTTAAACATTGTCGGTTCATTTGCAAACGTGCGTTTGATGTTTCGGCACGCGCGACGTCGCCGCTCATCGTGTGATTCATCGCACAGTGTCGGCAGCTCGCCTTAAACCTTTCTGCGAGGCGCAGAGTCATACAGGCGTCAATTACGACACACACCATCAATTAACTAACGCACACGATTATGAAGACGACTTTTGTTTCACTTGCATTTGCTGCATTGGTTTTCACCATCGGCTCGCCAAGCGCTTCGGCGCAAGACAGTTCCCGAATCCGCAAAGAAGTTCAAGAGCTTCGGGAAGAAAAGCAAGAACGCCGTGAAGAGCGACGCGAACTCAGAGACGCGAGAGCTGACCGGCGCGACGCGCAACGCGACGTCAATCAAGAAAAGAGAGACCTGCGCGACGCCGTCCAGTCGGGCGATAAAGACGCGATTAAAGAGGCTCGACAAGACCTGCGCGACGCCAAACGAGAGCGCAACGATGCCAACCGCGATGTCCGCGCCGAGCGACGCGATGTTCGCAAAGAAACCCGTGATGTGCGCAAAGACCGCCGTGATGTCAAGCGCGCTGTCCGCAAATCCCAAATGCAACCGTAACTCGCGGCGCTCCGACAGTTGAAACAACGGCTGGCGACCGTCGTCAGCCGTTTTTATCTCGTTGCTATAAGCCGAGCCGTTCTTTGAACCTATCCCAACGTCGATTGATAGACGGAGCGCCTTCGACCAAAATTTCCGACCGACTGAAATCCCTTGTTAAGACGCACTGTTTGAGTTCATCGAGATGCGCTTCAGTTTCACGCTGCATTGTTGCAGTGAGCGATTTTGCGCCGACAAAACTTTCCTGCGTTACGCGCATTGGCGGTTTGAACGATAAAAAGAGATTAGGTTTTTGCTCCTCAATGTAGTCGATGCGCGAGACCATTGAGCAGACATAAACGGCGGGCAATTTTTCTAAGACGCGCTCGACGATTTTCGCTGCACCGTTAAAAAAAACAATCGGGCGTTTATCGACGTGTTCAATTACACCCTGCGGAAAAATCCAAAGCGCGTTTTGCTTCGCTGAGGGTTCGGTGAGTTTCTCGACCGCGTAGTTGATGGTCTCCACCGCCTCGCGCGGATTTTCACGCACCAGCGAGAATGCACCGAGCCGCGTAAAAAATTGATACCGCACCAGTTGTTTATACTCAATGATGATGTAGAGATTTTGGTTGAAGTATGTCTCGGTGCAGAGCTGCGTCCAGAAGCCATCCCACCAATATGCATGGTTGCAATAAAACACAATGGGAATGGACGAGTCCATCGGTTTCACTGATGCTGTTCCAAACACGCGGACGGCATCGAAAAATTTTTGGAACTGCCGTCGTGAATACCAACTAAACCAAGCCGTGTAAAGCGGGCTTCGGCGAACTTTCAGCATCGTTTTTTTGTAATGGTGTATGAAGTCGTTTCACGCATTTTCTTGCAAACCACTATGAACCATATCACCGCAGAGCAAGCTGCCTTGACAGTCGCGCAGAACTCGAACATTGTCGTTTTGGATGTGCGCACTGTGCCTGAATTTAAACATCGCCGCATTTCGGAGGCAATCAACATTCCGCTCGATGAGCTCTTGCGTCGCTACCGAGAATTGGATTCGGAGAAGGACATCATTGTGGTATGCGAACACGGTATTCGTAGCCAGAGCGCGACGGGACTGTTGATGCAACTCGGCTTTGAGCGCGTCTATAATATGCTCGGCGGCATGTCGCAGTGGACGGCGAAAACGGTTTCTGGGTAAGGCGTTTGACGCATCTACTCTTCCCACACAAATTCAAAGAGCAGCAGCGAGACGGTCAGCATCACGACGGCATAGGCGGCGAGCAGTTGCAGTTCGGTCTCGGCTCTGAAGAACGGCGCATCTTCCATCGTTGAAATTCGCGTGGCGCGCACCACCAGCAATATCATTGGCAATAAAATCGGGAACGACAAGACGGCGAAAAGTCCGCCTCGTGAATTGGCGTTTGCCACAATCGCGCTGATGAGCGTCAGCGTTACTGCGGTCGAGACGCTCGCTAAAAAGAGCGTCGCCATAAAAATTTCCCACGTTTCAACCTTCAAATTGAGAAACAGCGCATAGAGCGCAGCGACAAGGGCGTTCACGACGAGCGAGAGCAGAAAGTTGTAGATAGCTTTGCCCAGAAAAATCGCGGTCGCCGATGCTGAAAGTGCAAGGAACAGCGCCGTGCCACGCTCTGCTTCGCTGACAAACCCGCGCTGCAAGGCGGTCATTGCAGCGAAGAAAATCGTGTTCCACATCAAAGTGGCGACGACCTCGTTTTTTAATTCTTCGCCCGCCAGTGAAAACAGCGCAAGCGCAACAGAAATCACGACGAAAAGCGCTATCGTGTTCACACCGTAGCGCGTGCGCGCTTCCAAGAGAAAATCTTTTTCCAACACTGCCAGCGCGGAACGAAGCAATCGCATTCAAAGACACAGTTTTTTTGTAGATTGTCAAAATACGCAGAACATTTGATTTCGTTCGTTCAACAACAACATCTCGTCAATGAAACGGCTTGCGTTTATTTTTTTTCTCATCGCTTGTTCCTCTCCCGTGTTTGCACAACAAGATTCCGCCAAACTCGCCGGACAGTATCGAGACGCGGCGACGAAAATTTTAGCCTCGTCGATGCAAGACAGTCTGGCTTACACGCGACTTGCCGAACTCTGCGACCGATTTGGGCCTCGGCTGAGCGGCACGCCGAACTTGGAACGCGCCATTGATTGGTGTTTGGAAAAACTCAAAGCGGACGGATTCGATAATGTTCGTAGCGAGCCTGTGAAAGTGCCGTATTGGATTCGCGGCGATGAGTCGTGCGAGCTTTTGCAACCACGCCCGAAATCGCTTGCCATGCTTGGGCTTGGCGGCAGTGTCTCGACGCCGCCCGACGGCTTGACGGCAGAGGTCTTGGTTGTCGGCGATTTCGAGGAGTTGGAGCAGCGTTCCAAAGAAGCCAACGGAAAAATTGTCTTGTTCAATTCGCCGTTCACGAACTATGGAGAGACGGTTCGCATCAGAGTTCTCGGTGCGCAGCGCGCTGCAAAATACGGCGCTGTGGCCAGCCTGATTCGCTCTGTCGGACCGTTTTCTATGAACACGCCGCACACGGGCGGCATGGCTTACGCCGACAGCCTTCCGAAAATTCCACATGCTGCGCTCTCGCTTGAAGACGCAGAGATGCTTTCAAGAATGAGCAAGCGCGGCGAGAAAATCGTCGTCAAGTTGAAAATGAGCGGCAAGTTTGCTGCCGATTCCGCGCTCTCGCGCAACGTGATTGCGGAAATCAAAGGCACTCACAAGCCAGACGAAATTATCGCGTTTGGCGGACACATTGATTCGTGGGACGTCGGACAAGGCGCGATGGATGACGGCGGCGGCTGTCTTGTCTCGTGGCAAGCTTTGAAGCTCATCAAGCAGTTGGGCTTAAAACCCAAACGCACACTGCGGCTTGTGCTGTGGACGAATGAAGAAAACGGTATGCGCGGTGCAAAATCCTACGCCGAGCGACACGCGGCTGAAAAACACGTCTTTTGCTTGGAGTCCGACGCGGGCGTCTTCAAGCCGACGGGATTTTCGTTTGCAGGCAAAGAGCCGTTTCTCTCAATGGCAAAAGCGGTAACAGGGTTGCTCTCGGCGATGCAACCGATGAAGCTCTCGCCGGGCAGTCCGGGCGCTGATGTCGCACCGCTCGTCGAGAAAGGCGTCTCCGGCGTTGGCTTGCTTGTCGATGGCACAAAGTATTTTTGGTATCATCATACCCACGCCGACACGATGGATAAACTCAACCCAAAAGAAATGAACGAGTGCGTTGCCGCCATTGCCCTCATGGTTTATGTCGCATCTGATTTTCAATTTCAACTACCCTGACGCCTTGGCTCAATGAACTTACTCCGAAAATACCTTTCAGAGCCGATTAGGCTTATTGATATTGGCGCACGCGCAGGCGTTCATCCGCGTTGGAAGTCGCTGTCGTCTTCCCTCCCCATCCAAATTATTGGCTTCGAACCAGACGCTGCCGAATGCGCAAGGCTCAATCAACAAAGTGAATCGTATGTTTCCTATCTGCCCAACGCGGTCGGGCGCGAGCGGTCTAACAAGACGCTTTACTTGCTTGAATCCGAGCCGTGCAGCTCACTTCACAAACCGAATTATGCTTTTATCAAGCGGACACAAGCTGCCAATGTCTATCGCATCAAAGAGGAACTTTCTGTCGCCGTCGAGCCGCTCGATGAAGTTCTATCTCAACACCGTATTACAAATGTCGATTATATGAAAATCGACACGGAAGGCTATGAAGTAGAAATTTTACACGGGGCGCGCCATACCCTGAGCCATACTTTTGCTGTTGAATTAGAAGTCTGGTTCAATCCCGTTTTTGAACATGCGCCGCTCTTTAGCGACATTGATGTGATGATGAGGCAACTTGGATTTACTCTCTTCGATGTAGCACGGAGCAACTTTCTTTTTAAGCGCCGACACGGCGTGATGTTGGGCGGACCAAAAGGACAATTAGTCGCCGGCGATGCCCTCTACTTTCGCGATGTGGCGGCTTATCCTGCCGACAGCTTGTTCTATCACAAACAGAAACTTGTCAAGTCTCTTGTTCTGCTTATGGAGTATTGTTACTTCGATTGTGCTTTGGAACTTGCTGAGCAAGCCTTGCAATACGGCGCGTTGAGTGCCACAGAGTTCGAAGACATACGCCTTGCTATTCTCACCTTAGGGAAGCCCACACTTCCCGCTTTTCGCGGCAGACACAGGGTTGAGAAATTCTTCAAGCGTTTAGGCAGACTATTTTCCGAATTTGAGTCGGATTATCTTGGGAATTGGAAATAAGGCGATGTTATACCAACATAGAAGAGCAGCAGATTTTACCGCGGTGTCATTCCGAGCGCCGCGAGGCATCCATCTTTATACTTGGATTCTTCATCTCGCTTTGCGGGAGTCAGAATGACAACTCCTATCTGCTTCAAGTTATATCCGTATTACTTTGTCTTTTCAAAAATGAAAATATGCTGCCAAGGCAACCCAGCTTTGGTTTCGCGCCAAGCCAAGCCGACGGCGGAGAGTTCCTTTTTAACTTGCGCTTCGGTCATTTTGTGAAGCGGCTTAATCGGCACGCGGTCGTCCTCCCCACGGTATTCAACCAGCACAACCCGCCCGCCCGCTTTGAGTGCCTTAGTGATGTTCATCATCATTTCGCGCGGGTGTGAAAATTCATGATACGCATCAACCATCAACGCCACGTCAATACTGCTGTCGGGTAAATTCGGAGTTTCAACCGTGCCAAGCACACCTTCGACATTGGAAATGTTCTTTTCGCGTTTTGCCTCGTTTAAGAGTTCGAGCATCTCGGGCTGAATATCGACCGCCAAGACTTTTCCCTGTGCCACAAGCGGCGCGATGCGAAATGAGAAATATCCTGTTCCTGCGCCAATGTCGGCGACAACGTCCGTCGGTTTTAAGTTCATCGCGTTGAGGACGACGGCGGGACGCTCTTCTTCTTCGCGCTCTGGTCGTTCTAACCAGCCTGCACCGAAGTGTCCCATGACCTGCGCGATTTCCCGTCCCATATAAAATTTCCCGATACCATCGCGGCTGTGGTTAGCGCGCGTTTCATATATCGTGTCAAGGTTGCCTGCGTCCCTTTTCTTGGCATCGTGTTGGCTTTGCGCATCTGCATCGGAGCGTTTGTCGCACGCCGATAACACCAGCAGCGCGAACAGAAAAAACAGTTTGGTTGATTTCATTACTTCAGCGTCAAAAGTTGTGTTTTCTGAATTTCCCGCGTCTCGCCGCTTGGCAAAGGCATTCCGTCGAGCGTCGGCGGTTCGGCTGACAAATCTAATCGAAGTCCCGCAACGCCAGTTCTGACAAGGCTTTTCACCGAGTAGCCCAACGCCTTAAAGAGCCGACGCACTTCCCGATTTTTTCCTTCGGTCAATACAAGCTCGATAAGCGCAGGGGCGATTTTTCTGACGCAAGTTGGCTTTGCAACATAATGCTCGCCACGCGCCTCAATCGCGACGCCCTCTTGCAGTTTCTTGAACGCTTCGTCGGAACAGGGCTGGGTTAATTTGGCCAGATACGTTTTTGGGACACCGTTTTCGGGCGATGTCAGCCAATCGGCGAACTCGTTGTCGTTGGTGAACAAGAGCAAGCCTTCCGTGTCTTTATCTAAGCGTCCGACCGCAAAGAGCCGCTCTGTGATATTTTTCTCGTCGAGAAATTTCTGCAAGTCGTCATAGACGGTTGCTCTGCCGAGTTCATCGGCGGCGGTTGTAACCACGCCGCGTCGTTTGTTCATCACGGCGTAGCGCGGTGTTTTCGTCGGCAAGGGCGAAGCGGTTTTGTTCAGCAGTTCAATCGTAGCATCAAGCGGGATAAGGGCTTCGGGCAAGCGAACGATTTTTCCGTTGACTTTAACGTTGCCATCGCGCGCCAATTTTTCTGCCGCGCTGCGCGAACATAACCCTTGTTTGGACATCACCCGCGCAAGCGAGCGGCGCGGCACATTGCGGTCTACTCGGTTACGACGCGAGTTCATTGATGCGCTTTTGTTGCAAGGCTTTTTGAACGGCGGTGTTCATTACATTTTGCGCGAACGTCGTCGTGAGCTCGTTTGCTTTTTCGGTCAGTTCCGCAATGCGTTGTCGGTCTTTGCTATCGACGGTGGCTTTCAAGTCGTTCAGCACGTTGGTAATTGCGTCTTGTTCGTCGCTCGGCAGGGCGTGAAACACGTCGCTGTGTTGTGTGAGCGATTTTTCAATCGCGGCAATCATCGCGCGGGCTTCGACTTGGGTTTCAATCAGCAACCGCGCCTCGACATCGCTTTTAGCATTTTGGAAACCAGCTAATAGCATTGCCTCAACTTCTTCGTCGGAGAGACCATACGTCGGCTTCACTTCAATCATCTGCTCTTTGCCTGTGCGTTGGTCTTTTGCGGTTACGGAGAGAACACCGTCGGCATCGAGTCCGAACATCACGAGAATACGCGGCATTCCCGCAGGCAAGGGCGGAATGGGCTTTAAAGTAAACTTCGCCAAGCTGCGATTGTTCTTTGCCAGTTCGCGCTCGCCTTGCAAGACATGAATGTCAACGCCCGTTTGATTATCGACCGATGTTGTAAACTCTTGTGCGACTTTAATCGGCACTTTGGTATTGCGCGGAATAATCGGCGCGAAGACACCGCCGACGGTCTCGATGCCCAGCGAGAGCGGCGTAACATCGAGCAGCAACACATCGTCGGTGTCGCCCGACAGCACACCCGCTTGCACGCCCGCGCCGAGTGCGACGACTTCGTCGGGATTGATGGAATCGTAGGGCGTTTTGCCGCCGAAAATCTGCGAGACGAATTGCTTGACGAGCGGCGTGCGCGTTGAACCGCCGACCAAGACGACCGCGTCAATGTCGCTCGGCGTCAGCCCGGCATCTTTCAAGGCTTTCAGGCACGGTGTTTTGGTGCGCTCGACAACGGGCAAAATGAGTTGCTCAAACTCATGGCTCGAGAGCCTGCGCTCGAAATTTTTTCCGCAGACATCTAAGCGTATGGTGGCTTCATCTGCCGTTGTCAGGTCTTTTTTAGCTTGTTCGCACGAGAGCCGCAGCCGTTGTTTGATTTGCGGATTGTCATACACATCGAGGCCGCAAAAGTTTTTCACTTCGGCAGCCATGACAGTCAAAACGGCTTGGTCGATGTCGTCGCCGCCCAAATGTGTATCGCCATTGGTAGAAAGCACATCGAAAATGCCGTCTTCCAATTTGAGAATGGAAATATCGAACGTGCCGCCGCCCAGGTCGTAGACGGCAATGGTGCCATCTTTGGTTTTATCGAGTCCGTAGGCAAGTGCCGCAGCGGTCGGTTCATTGACGATTCGCAGCACGTCGAGACCGGCGAGTTTGCCCGCGTCTTTGGTGGCTTGGCGTTGCGCGTCGTTGAAATACGCAGGCACCGTGATGACCGCTTGCATCACTGGCTCTTCAAAGTAATCGTCTGCCCATCGCTTCAACTCGCGCAGAATCATTGATGAAATTTCAATCGGCGTAAAAAGCCGCGTCTCTTTGCCGTTGTTGATTTCAATTTTGCAGACTTTCTCCGATTCAGCATCGCTGACATGGTAGCTCAGTCGCGGCAGCTCGTCCTTGACATCAGCGAAGGCTTTTCCCATCAGGCGCTTGACGGAGTAAATTGTTCGGTTAGGGTAATGTGTCAAAAATTCTTTTGCGGCGTTGCCGACGATGGGCGTAAAATCATCGTTAAAATATACGACAGAGGGCAAGATGCGCTCTCCTGTGTATTTATTGGCGATGACAGCCGGGTGGTCGTCGTGCATATACGCCACAAGGCTGTTCGTCGTGCCTAAATCAATTCCGATGATGCGATCTTTTTTGAATGTGCCAGTGCGGATATCGATTGGAATGGTTGCCATTGATTCAATGATTACGTTTGAACATGTCAGGCAAATAGTAACGAGCGCGGCGGCTTATTGGTTTTGCAGGTTAGCCGACCCTATGCGCGTTTCTTGACAGTAAAATGAAATTCCGAGCCTGCGCCGCGCTCCGAGACAATCCAAATGCGTCCGCCGTATTGCTCAATGACTTTTTTGACGATGGCCAGCCCGACGCCGCTCCCGGCTTGGTCACTCTCGCCGCGCTCGAACAGTCGAAACACTTTGTCAAAATCTTTCGGGTCGATGCCGATGCCGTTGTCCTTCACGACGATTTCATGATTGTCAATGTTTTCAATCGCATAGATGGAAATTTTCGGCTCTTTGACTTTAGCTGTGTAGCGAATCGCGTTGCCAACCAGATTCGTCATGACTTGCTCCAAGCGCCGTTTCGGAAATTTGACGGCGGGCAACTCAGGCGAAATGTCAACTTTGGCTTTGCGCGTCTCGATGTGTCCGCGATAATTTTCCATAATCGAGGAGGTCATTTCATACAAATATACCTCGTCGAGTTCTACATTCTCGCGCGAGATGCGTGAAATGTCCAGCAGTTCGGAAATCATATCTTCCATCGTCTTGGCATTGTAGCGAATGCGCTCCAAGCAAAACCGCGCTTCGTAGTCGAGTTCGTCGAAGTAGAGTTCTTGAATTTGTGCGGCGAACCCCTGAATGGAAATCAGCGGCGCTTTGAGGTCGTGCGAGACCGAGTAGACGAAGTGTTCCAACTCCGCGTTTTTTTCGCCGAGCGTTTTGTTGGCTTCCGTAAGTGCGGCGCTGAGTTTTTTTCGATACAGCCCTTCGGCGAGTTCATTGGCGATGAGGCGAGCGAGGCGCTTTTCATCGTTGGAAAAGTGCTTGCCACGCAGGGTCAAAATTTGCAGCACGCCTTGTAAGTCGCCCGATGCAATCATCGGAATGCTGAGCAAACTTTGCGCCGCCTTTTGGCGCAGAAACAGCTCGGCGTAAGCGAGCGACTCGTCCAGCAGGCAATCTTCAATGAAGAACTCGCGGCGCAGAAACGCCGTGCGCGGTGCAATGCCCGGCACGCCTTCCGCCACCCGATATATCAAGTCGGCGCGCTCTACGCCAAGGATGGACGCATGCGCCAGAAACAGTGTATTTTCGTCGTCATCATATTGATAGAGTATCATTTCAGCTGACGGAAATAAGCCGCCTAATTCATTGGCGACGCGCTGTAAAATCTCGTTCACGCTGTTCGAGCGATTGATGCTTTCGCCGATTTTAATGATGACTTCACTTTCAAGCCGTGTTTGTTTTTCAATCGTGATGTCTTGCAAGAGAATCTTGAATCCGCCTGATACGGTGCTTTGCCCAAAGGTGAGCGGCGAAAATTCTGCTTGAAAAAAATGTGGCTCGCCTCGTTGGTCTTTCAAGACGAGTTCGGTTTTGACCAATTCGCCTTTTTCGGTCTGCTGCGCGGCAAGAATCATGCGGTTCGTATCGTCGGGCGCGAGCCGTTGCATCAAATTAAATTCTTGCAAACTGTTTCTGTCCCACCCGAAAAAAAGTTCCACTGCGCGATTGACTTCCAAGACGCGATAGTCCGCGCTACAGATAAAAATCAGCTCCGCCGTCGAATCGAACAGGCTGCGGTATTGAAGTTCGGCGAAGAGCAGTTCCTCGGTTCGCTTCTTCACCGTTTCGGAGAGCGACTCGTTGTAAAATTGAAGTTGCGCGTTGGCATCGTTGAGCGACTCAGTCGCTTTTTGTAGCGACTTCGTCAGTTCTTGATTGCGCTTCGCCGTTGAGTAAACAAGAAAACTCACCACGCCGCCAACCATCACCCATGCAATTGCAACGACGCTTTGGAATCCGCCCTCGCGCAGTTCGTCAACCCCCAGAAAAAACAATCCGAGTAGAAAGCAGACAAGGGTTGCTGCTGAGAGCAAAATCTCTCGTCGTTGGTCGAAGCCTGCCGTCAACTGATTGAGCGGCTTGAGTTGAAGCGCGGCTTGCATATTGATGAAGTCGGTCAGTCGACGCGGCGCATCTATCATGGTCTTGCGGTAAAAAATGCGGACGCTCGGTTGTTTCCGCATGATTCTGTTTCTATCCAAAATAAACTTTCGCCTCGTCAGTCGATACTCCCGAGCACAAGGCTGCTGGCGTTTTTCTTATCGTGATACAACCGATGCATTGCTTTGATGAAGTCTCTATCGTCTGCCTTGTAAATGTTCGGCGTACATTTTTTCGGATTGCGGTCGAGGAGCGACATCGCGGTCGTTGCACTTGGCGATAAGTAACTCTGACGATGGAATATATCACGCTTCACTTAAAATCTTTTCCAGCGCATCGGCGTAGAGTTGATGCTCGACTGCCAAGACACGCTCAGCAAGCGATTCGGGCGAATCGTCGGGCAAGACAGGCACGCGGCGTTGAAGAATTACCTCGCCCGTGTCATAATCGGCATCGACAAAATGCACGGTTGCGCCGCTCTCTGGTTCTTTGGCGGCCACGACCGCTTGATGCACATGCAGCCCAAACATTCCTTCGCCCCCGAACTTCGGCAGCAGCGACGGGTGAATGTTGAGGATTTTTTTCGGATACGCCTTAATCACATCGTTTGGAATTTTTTTCATGTAGCCTGCCAGTAAAATCAAATCAATGCGATGCTGCTGTAATTTACGAAGCATAGCGTTAGTGTAATCTTGCGCTATCGGGTGTGTTTTTGTTGAGAGATGCACGGCGTCGATGTTGTTTTCGCGGGCGTAGGTCATTGCGCCGCATTGAGAGTTGTTCGAGAGGCAAAGCACAATGTCGCACGGCAGGTGTTTTTCTCGAATGCGTTTGTGCAAGGCTTTGAAGTTCGAGCCGTTGCCAGAGCAAAAGACCGCGAGCCGTTTTTTTTCGTCAGGTTTTTTGATGCTTACCATTGCTGTAAATTTGAACGTGGCGCACAACGCCGCCAAAAATCTAATGCTAATCTTCAATCCAACCGAATATGCCGAATCCAAAAATTCAACGCGCGCTCATCTCCGTCTCTGATAAAACAGGCATTGTCGAGTTTGCCAAAGCTTTGGAGAAATTTAACATTGAGATTTTCTCGACCGGCGGCACGCTGAAAACCCTTGTAGATTCAGGCGTCAAGGCGAAATCTATTTCAGACCTGACGGGATTTCCCGAAATTTTGGACGGCAGAGTCAAGACCCTTCACCCGATGATTCACGGCGGCTTGCTCGCCATTCGCGGCAACGCCGAACACGAAAAGCAAGTCAAAAAAAACAAGCTCAAGTATATCGATTTGGTCGTCGTGAATTTATATCCCTTCGAGCAAACGGTCGCCAATCCAAAAGTAAAATTGAAAGACGCGATTGAAAATATCGATATTGGCGGCCCCTCGATGCTGCGCAGCGCGGCGAAAAATTACAAATCGGTTACGGTCGTTACCGACGTCGGCGACTATGAATGCGTCTTGGAGGAACTCAAAAAAAAGAAAGGCGCCACAAGCGAACAAACGCGCTTCGAACTTGCCAAAAAAGTCTTTGCCTTGACCTCGCGCTACGACCAAGCCATTAGCACATATTTGAACAGCCTTGCAAACGGCAACGAATCGCTCGATGCCGCAAAAGCGGGCAACAGCTACACGCTGACGCTGACGAAAGACATCGAGATGCGCTACGGCGAAAACCCGCATCAACAAGCGGGCTTTTACAAATTGCGCTCCAGCGATGGCGAGGTCAGTTTCAATGAATTTTTCGATAAACTGCACGGCAAGGAACTTTCCTACAACAACATTTTGGACATCTCCGCTGCCGCTGCACTCATCAACGAGTTCGACAACGAGCCGCCGACCGTCGCCATTATCAAGCACACCAATCCCTGCGGCGTCGCGCAAGCATCGAGTTTAGAAACAGCGTATCGCAAGGCATTCTCGACCGATACGCAAGCGCCGTTTGGCGGCATCATTGCTGTCAATCACCCGCTCGATAGAGCCGCCGCCGAAGCCATGAATGAGATATTCACTGAAATCATCATCGCGCCCGATTACGACGAAGGCGTTTTGGATTTTTTAATGAAGAAAAAAGACCGGCGTTTGATACGACAAAAAAAGAGCGTCAAGCGCCTTGGTTGGGAAGTGCGCGGCACAGCCATGGGCGCGTTGGTGCAAGAGCGCGATGTAAAAACCGTGCTTAAAAACGAACTGCGCGTCGTTACCAAACGCCAGCCAAGCGAGCAGGAATTGAACGACATGCTCTTTGCATGGATTGTGGCGAAGCACGTGAAATCCAATGCGATTGTCTATGCAAAAGGATTGCAGACGGTCGGCATTGGTGCGGGACAAATGTCACGTGTCGATTCATCACGCATCGCGCGCTGGAAAGCTGGTGAAGCCTCGCTCGACCTCAACGGTTCGGCAGTTGCCAGCGATGCGTTCTTTCCCTTTGCCGACGGACTTATTGCGGCAGCAGAAGCGGGCGCAAGCGCCGTCATTCAGCCCGGCGGGTCGGTGCGCGATGAAGAAGTGATTGCGGCCGCCGACGAGCGCAACCTAACGATGGTCTTCACTGGCACACGGCATTTCAAACATTAAGACAGCCATCAGGTTTAGTCCCAACGAAAAGAGCAGATTGTTCATCTGCTCTTTTTTTCTTTTTGTTGCTGCGGCTTACTAAACGAGTTCGGCTTTTTCTACATCGGCGTAAGACTCAATCGGCTCGCAGGCGCAGACAAGGTTGCGGTCGCCGTAAGCGCCGTCGATGCGCCGAACCGTCGCCCAAATTTTCGCCTCGCGCACAAACGCCAACGGATAGGCGGCTTTCTCTCGCGAATACGGCTTGTCCCAAGCGTCCGACATCACCATTGCCGCCGTATGCGGCGCGTTTTTCAAGACATTGTTGGCGCGGTCAGCTTTGCCGTGTTCAATCTCGCGGATTTCTTCTCGAATCGAGAGCATGGCTTCGCAGAAGCGGTCGAGTTCCGATTTCGGCTCGGATTCCGTCGGCTCAATCATAATCGTGCCTGCCACCGGGAATGAGAGCGTTGGCGCGTGAAAGCCGTAGTCCATCAACCGCTTGGCAACGTCTTCCGCCTCAATGCCGACCGCTTTGAACGGACGCAAATCGATAATCATTTCGTGCGCGCATCGTCCGTTTTGATTTGTGTAAAGCACGGGATACTCGCCTTCCAATCGCGCCTTGATGTAATTCGCGTTGAGAATTGCCATCTTTGTTGCGTTGGTCAAGCCGTCGCCGCCCATCATTGCAATGTATGCGTAAGAAATCGGCAGAATGGACGCGCTGCCGTAAGGCGCCGCCGAGACCGCCGTGATGCCCTTTTCGCCGCCCGTTTCCACAAGACGGTGCTTGGGCAGAAAGGGCGCCAGATGTTTCGCCACGCCAATCGGTCCCATGCCGGGTCCGCCGCCGCCGTGCGGAATACAGAATGTTTTGTGCAAGTTCAAGTGGCAGACGTCCGCGCCGATGTTTGCCGGACTCGTCAAGCCGACTTGCGCGTTCATATTTGCGCCGTCCATATAAACCTGTCCGCCGAAACGGTGAATCGTCTCGCAAATCTCTTTAATGCGTTCTTCAAAAACGCCGTGCGTCGAGGGATACGTGACCATCAAACACGCGAGCGTGTCTTTGTGTTGTTCGGCTTTGGCTTTCAAGTCGTCCATATCGATGTTGCCGCGCTCGTCGCATTTGACGACAACGACGCTCATTCCTGCCATCACCGCGCTTGCCGGGTTTGTGCCGTGCGCCGATTGCGGAATGAGCGCGGTGGTGCGATGCGTCTCGCCGCGGGAGTGATGATAGGCTCGAATCGTCATTAAGCCTGTGTATTCGCCTTGCGCGCCGGAATTGGGCTGCAACGACACCGCGTCGAAGCCCGTGATTTCACACAGCCACGCTTGTAAATTTTTGAACAGCTCTTGATAGCCTTCGGTCTGCGACAGCGGCGCAAACGGGTGCAATCCGCCGAACTCCGCCCAAGTAACGGGAATCATCTCCGTCGTTGCGTTGAGTTTCATTGTGCAACTGCCGAGTGAAATCATCGAGTGAACCATTGAGACGTCTTTGTTCTCCAACTTTTTGAGGTAGCGCAGCATTTCGTGTTCGCTGTGATGGGTATTGAATACCGGGTGCGTCATAAACGCCGACGTGCGCAAGAGATTTTCAGGAATGTTCAATTCGATTTCTTCTGCAAACCGACCGAACCGCACGTCCAAAAAGTCGCGCGTGAGCGGCTCTCGATACGCGCCGAGAATTTCGATAATCTGGCGCACGTCGTTTATCGTGGTTGTCTCATCGAGCGAGATGCCAATGCGTTTGTTGTCGTCAAAGTATCTGAAATTGACGCCCGCTTTCTCCGCCGCCTTACGGTATTTTTTAATGTCTTTGGCGAGCGCGCTGACCGTAATCGTATCGAAGTGATGTGCGTTCTTCACTTCAAAGCCAAGTTCTTCCAAACTTTTTTTCAGCAAGGCTGTAAGTCCATACACGCGCTCGGCGATGGCGCGCAAGCCTTTCGGACCGTGATAAATTCCATAAGCCGCCGCCATCACTGAGAGCAGCACTTGCGCGGTGCAGATGTTCGAGGTGGCTTTCTCGCGGCGAATGTGTTGTTCGCGGGTTTGCAGCGCCATACGCAAGGCGCGATTGCCGTCGGCATCAACGGAGACGCCGATGAGCCGTCCGGGAATGTTGCGTTTGAACTCCTCTCTCGTTGCAAAAAACGCCGCGTGCGGACCGCCGTAGCCCATTGGCACGCCGAAGCGTTGCGCCGACCCGAACACCACGTCCGCGCCCATTTCGCCCGGCGGCTTTAAGAGCGTCAGCGCGAGCAAATCCGAACCGACGGCGACCGTTACGCCGTAGTCGTGCGCGGCGGAAATGAGATTGCTATACTCTTCCACGCTGCCGTCTGTCGCCGGATATTGCACCATTACGGCAAAGAGATTTGGGTTCGTCAGGTCGAGCGTTTTGTGATTTCCAACCATGAGTTCAACGCCAATCGGCTCAGTGCGCGTGCGAAGCAAGTCAATCGTTTGCGGGTGCAAGAGTTCCGACGCAAAAAATTGTTTCGCCGATTGTTTGGACGACGGACGCGCCGCGTATAAGAGGTGCATTGCTTCGGCGGCGGCGGTGGCTTCATCCAAGAGCGATGCGTTGGCGATTGGCATTCCCGTCAAATCAATCACCATCGTTTGGAAGTTGAGCAACATCTCCAAACGCCCTTGCGCAATTTCGGCTTGATACGGCGTGTAGGCGGTGTACCAGCCCGGATTTTCTAAAATGTTTCGCAAAATCACGGTCGGCGTAACGGTGTTGTAGTAGCCTGCGCCGATGAACGATTTGAAGATTTTGTTTTTCGAGGCAAGCGTTTTAAGCGACTGTAAGAAATCGCGTTCCGATTGCGCGGCGGGCAAGTTGAGCGGCTTTTCAAGGCGAATCGCCTCGGGAATCGTTTGCGCAATCAGCTCGTCGAGGCTTGCGACGCCGATGGTTTTGAGCATATCGGCGGCGTCTTTGGCAGAAGCGTTGTGGCGGGATTCAAATTTTTCTTGATACTGCAAGTTCAGACTCATTTTACGGTTGGTTAGGCGTTAGGCGAGATAAATATCTCGGTTAAAGAAATTTCAACATCGGGAAAGGCTTGAAGCGAGATTTTTTCGCTCGGCTTCAACAGGCGCTGTTCGGCGTAATTGTTGCCCCTTGGCTGGCGATAGACTTCCAATTGATTGTCCTGCAAATTCAAAACCCACGCTTCGGGAATGCCCGCGCTGGCGTAAAGCGGCAACTTGATTCGGCGGTCGTAGAGCAATGACGCATCTGCCACTTCAATCAACACATGCACATCGCTCGCTGTTGCCTTGCCTGACAAGTAGTCGTCCGCTTTCCACTTCAACAGCGCAATATCGGGTTCGGGTTCGGAGTCGTCGCTTAGAATGACGGGCAATTGCGTGAATACAGTTGCCCTTTTACCGAATGTCTCAATGAATAATCGAGACAACCTTGCCACGTAGGCAATGTGCGGCGCGTTCATTGCAGGCATTTTGACAATCTCCCCGTTGATGAGTTCCAAGCGCTCATCGGGCTTGAAGACGCCCGCGTTATACATCACATAGTATTCCTCAACCGTGATTTTGCGGCGCGTTATCGGCGCTTCAATCGCTGCTTCTGTTTGCATCGGTTCTTTGAGCTGGTTCTTCATTATGTCTCATCTGGACGAACTTACTTGCCGATGTGCGCTTTGTAATCGGCGGCGGTCATTAGGGCTGCAACGTCGGCAGGATTTGACACTTTGAGTTTAATCATCCACCCGCTTTGATACGGCTCTTTATTTACAATTGACGCATCTTTCAAGGCTGGATTATGCTCGATGATTTCGCCGTCGACGGGCAGGAACAAATCCGACACCGTTTTCACCGCTTCCACTGTTCCGAAGATGTCATTGGCTTTGAGTTTTGTTCCCACATCTTTGAGATCGACGAACACAATGTCGCCCAACTCCGACTGCGCAAAATCGGTAATACCAATGAGCGCGACATCGCTCGATTCAAGAATAATCCACTCGTGTTCTTTGGTGTAGCGGAGTGTTTCAGGAAAAGTCATGTCTGGAAGCGTTTGAAGTTGTGATAAGAAAGCGCGTTTGAAATTCTTGGCGCTAATCTAACACTTTTCGCCTGACTCTGAAAGCAGCTTGACGCGCGCCTTAAGCCTTGCGTTGTATCACATAACTTTTCATCTGGCGCTGCGTATTATTGCGCACTCATCTGCCCCAACTATAATCCTGTTACATAACATGTTCTTTCAAAACAGACCTGAGTTGCTGTTCACTGCTGCGAGTATGCTCACTGCATTTATCGGAGGGAGTTTCATGTTGGAAAATTGGGTGATTGGATTTGTTATTGCTGCTTTTTTTGGTGTTCTGAACGGAGCGGGACTTTGGCTGCTGTATCGGCGCGATCGGCTTTCACGGGCGGCGACAATTCGTCAGGTTCGAATGATGCTTTGCGACGTTGTCAACAATAAACTCGCGGTCATTTCGCTGGCGTCGCGAATGTCGACAACTGCCAACGCAGAAGAGACATCGCAACGCCTTCAACTTATTGACGAATCGGTGAAGGACATTTCCGAGTGTATCTCGAACTTATCGGAAGAATCGCTTGACCGTTGGCATGCAAAATATGCCGCTGCTGAGTGCGAGAGAGCCACATGCATTACGCCGCGCCTCAAGAAGCGTCGTCGCCGTTTAACTGGGGCTTCACAATCACGACCTCCTCGCGCTCAACCGTAACGCTTCCGGGCGGCGCGCCTTTGGGTTTGCGGACGAATTTTTTTTCGGCGCAAATAACCGGCACATATTCCGAACTTCTTGCCGACGAATAATACGCCGCAATTTGCGCCGCCCGCAGAACATCGTCTTTGCTTGGCTTGCGCGATGTTTTCAGCACGCAATGCGAGCCGGACACGCCGCGCGCGTGGAACCACAACTCGTTTGGCTTGGCATATTTGAACGTCAGTAAGTCGTTGTTCTTTGCGTTCTTGCCCACCCAAAGTTCACTATGCTCGGCAATCTGAAACCGCCGAAAGAGGCGTTCCTTTTCAGCCTCTTCTTTGGAGACCAGCGAAAATTTTTTCAGCCATTCCAAATTGTTTTCACGCCACGCTTTGAGGTCTTTCGGACGCTCAACGGTTTCCAATTCCGACGCCAAGCGTTGTTGCTCCAAAAGCCACGTCTCCAATTCCGACAAGCGTTTTCGGGCGACAAGGGTATTCTGGCGCGACTTTTTGGCTTTCTCGAAATACATTTGCGCATTTTCTTGCGGCGTTTTTTTTACATCGAGCGCGATGGTCTCTACGGCGTTCTCGGCAAAGACATTTTCAAGGTCAATCGATGCTATGCCGCGTTGTAATCGCGATAAGTTCAACAGGAGCAGCTGCCCGAACTGTTCATATTTTTCAGCACGATTGACCGCCGACTGCTCTTTCAATGTCCGAAGTTGCTCCGCCGTTTTCGCTGCGAGCTTCGCGGTCGATTTTTTCAGCGCAATAAGTTCTTTTCCAAAACGCTCGAGCTGATGGGCGCGATGTGCATAAGTTTTCATCGCCCCGTTTATCGAGTCAAACGTTTCAACGCGCTCAAACGCCGTGTGCGTATCAGCGACGATGGAAAACCAAACGGTGTTCTCTGCGTAATAGACTTTCGGCTCAGGCGAAAGAAGTTCGTAGAAAATTTCTTGAACCGCCTCGTATAGATTTTCAAGCGCCGTTGTCTGATGAAACGTTTTGGCGCGTTGCAAGGCTTCACGCGACAGATACGCATCGAATCCCAGCAAGACTTTCGGCAGATGTTTTGCAAGGTCAGTTTCGCTAAACGGCGCAAGCGCGGCGGCAAATCGATTGAAGTCGGTCGCAAGCGATTCTAAGGTTAAGAGAATAGACTGACGATTTTTCTCGTTGAACTCTTTTCCGACATAGGCTGTGCTATCTTTGAAGGCGTCGAGCACAACGCCGTTTTGCAGAAGAAAAAAATTTGTGTCGGCGCTGAAGAGCTGGAACGCCAGCGACAGGTTATCTTCAAGCTCGAAGTAGATGACGCGCTCGCCGTCGGATATTCTGACAGAGCGAATTTGTTTGTCGTCCGCTGTTCGGAAGAGGCTTGCAGTGTTGCGCGTGCGCCGTGCGGCGTCTTCGGAAAAGTGCAGCGCGAGTCGGGCAGCGTTGGCAGTCGCCGAAAGCGTGAAGCGGCGTTTATCGTTGGAGATGAGGGCGATGCGCAGTTCGTTTTTTTCCTGCGAGAACGACTCGAAGACATAGCCGCCTTCAAAGAGCGATTTAAGCTCGAGCGTTAGGGCATATAGCGCGAAATAATTTTTCACCATAATTTTAACTGTCGGTAACGGCTCTTCTAAGCCATGAAAAAAGTGTATCTTCTTTTCACTTTACTTCTTTCGATGATGAGCGCAACTGCATCGTTTCAATCAGCCAGGGCGACGGAGTTCAGCCACGCCAAATTCGACACGCTGCTCAAGCGGCATGTTGCGGACGGCAAAGTTAACTACAAAGCGCTCAAGCAAGACAAGCTGCTCGATGAGTATCTAAGCGACCTGAGCCGCGCCAATCCAAATGCGCTTGGGTCGCGCGATGAAAAAATCGCCTTTTGGATAAACGCCTACAACGCCTACACGCTCAAACTCATCGTCGATAACTATCCGCTCAAAAGCATTAAAGACCTCAGTTTTCTCGGCACGATTGTCATTAACAGCCCTTGGAAGAAAGAGTTTTGTAACATTGGCGGCAAGCTTTATTCGCTCGATGCGATTGAACATGATATTTTGCGCGGCGAGTTCGGCGAGGAAAAAATTCACTTTGCGGTCAACTGCGCGTCGGAGTCCTGTCCGATACTGCGTAGCGAAGCCTACTCGCCCTCGAAGTTGAAAGCGCAATTAGAGGAACAAGCTCGGACGTTTTTAGGCGACGGCGTGCGCAACCAGATGAGATGGGAGGGCAAAACACTTTATCTGTCGCAGATTTTCAACTGGTATCGAGGCGACTTTGAAAAAAAATCTGGGTCGCTGGAAGCGTATCTTGCGCAATTTTTCACCGACGAACAAAAACGCTGGCTTGCGGCTGGCGAGGTCAAAATTGAATTTCTCGATTACGATTGGAGTTTGAACGAGCAGCCATGACGACCGACCTATCACCACACAGCCTTTCGGCAACGACGGAAAAGCCGCCGCGCATCGGTTGGCAGGAATACTTTATGCGCGTGGCACATTTGATTTCGCAACGCGCCACATGCGAGCGAGCGCACATCGGCGCGGTCATCGTGCGCGATAACAACATTCTTGCCACCGGCTACAACGGCTCGCCCTCTGGGTTGCCACACTGCGACGGGCCGACCTGTTTGATTTACAAATCCACACACCCTGACGGCACCGTTGAAGAAAATTGCATGAGAACCATTCACGCCGAAATCAACGCCATTGCACAAGCCGCCAAGCACGGCACATCGATTAAAGACGCCGAGATTTACATTACCGCCAGCCCGTGCATCAATTGCTTGAAAGTCTTAATCAACGTTGGCATTAAGACCATTTACTACGATAAGCCGTATAAAATTGAAACCATTTCAGAATTGCTGCGGCTTTCAGGGGTGCGGCTGATTCAAGTGCATCTCGATAAACCATAACGACTGTTTTCAGGCGATGACCCCTGTCGCTTAAACTTTGACCGAATGACCGTGCGACCAAACTTTAAACTCTGGGACGATGCGTTTCAAGTCGATGTCAACGCATTAACCAAATCGACGATACAAAAACTGCATTCCTCCATCACGCCCGACGGCAAGCGCGAAGCGGCAGCACTGCTGTTTTTCTTGTATGCCTCAGGCGTCGCTGAAACTGAAAACTTGGAAGTGCAAGCGAAAGCCGAACTCATCAAAGCAGGAGAGAGCGGCGTTGTTACAAACGACCGACAAAGAATCGTCGATGAACTCGACGCCGCGCTCATGGTTCTGAGCGGACAATCGATGCCGACAACGCCAGTCCCGTGGTCATACGAGGGACTTCGGCTGTCGGCAATGCTGCTCAATGCGCCGTTTGACAACGCGATTATGGATGAATACATTGATGCCATCACGCTCTTTTCACGCTCTAAAGAAATCCCGTATGACGCGTCGTTTCTGCTGCTTTGGGACATCTATGAAAAATTCAACGCCTCGATTTATCAGCGTTTTTTTGCCGCCGCCGAGCCCGACTTCTGGGAAAATTATGTGGCAATGGCGTTGAAGGTTATGGGGCTGTATTTGCGCGACGCCGTGATGGAATACATCGAGTATTATGAACTTCCGCCCGGCGCAGCAAGCACCGTCAGGCATTTGGAGCGATGCGGCAAGCTGATGGACGTCGCGCTTGAAGGATGCTTTTTGGTTCACAAACTTTCGCCGCTCATTTCGGCGCAACTCGATAAAACCATCTTCGCCTTTTGTAGCGATGTAATTACGAAAGTCAATCCACAGCCGTTGGTTACGTATTCGTATCGCTTGCTTGATTTATCGAGCGAAGACTTTTTCGTTACCTTGCCGAAGGAGCAAATCAACGACCTGATTGTCAAAGCCATTTCAAAATTGCCGCAGTAGTTGAGCAAAGCGGCGCACGACTAAAAAACCAAGCGGCGCGTCTATGTCGAAAGCGCGTTCATACAGTTCGCGTCCAACGCAACAAGAACATGAGGCATTTATGCGTCAGTGTCTTCGGTTGGCGCGGCGCGGCGCAGGCGCGGTCAGCCCAAACCCCATGGTCGGCGCTGTCGTGGTGCATCGTGGCGTCGTGATTGGGCGCGGGTGGCATAAGCGCTATGGGGAGTGGCACGCAGAAGTCAATGCCATCAATGCCGTCAAAAATCCTGCGCTCTTACGCGAGTCGACGCTCTATGTCAATCTCGAGCCTTGTTCGCACTTTGGTAAAACACCGCCCTGCGCCGATTTGATTATTGAGAAAAAAATTCCACGCGTCGTCGTCGGTTGCAAAGACCCATTCAAGAAAGTCTCGGGCAAAGGCATCAAAAAATTGCGCGCGGCTGGCGTAAAAGTTACCGTTGGGATTTTGGAAGAGGACTCGCGCCGACTTAACGAGGCGTTCATCAAATTTCATTCACGCGGCCTGCCGCTCGTCGCCTTGAAACTTGCGCAAACGCTCGACGGAAAAATTGCCACGAAGACCAAAGACTCGAAGTGGATTACAAACGAAGTCGCCCGCGCCTATGCACATCAACTTCGCGCCGAGTATGACGCCGTCTTGGTCGGCACTGGCACTGCGCTTGCCGATAATCCCTCGCTCACGGTTCGACTCGTCAATGGCAGGCATCCCAAACGAATTTTGTTAGACCGAAAATTGCGCGTGCCACTCGACGCCAAAATTTTTGACAACGCCGCACCCACGATGGTCTTTACTTCAAAAGTCAATCGTAAGCACCCAAAAATTCATGCGTTGGAACGCAAGAGCGTCAAGACATTTTTCGTTGGCGAAAAAAACGACGAACTAAACTTACTCGATGTGCTGGAACGACTTCACGAAGAAAAGGTTTTATCGGTCATGGTCGAGGGCGGCGCGAAAATTTTTGCCAGCTTTTTGAAGACGGGACTTTGCGATAAACTCCATGCGTTCATTGCGCCTAAACTGCTCGGCGCAGACGGACTGGGCGGCATCGGCGCGTTGGGATTCAAACATGTGCAAGACAGCATCGCCCTGCAACACTTGTCGCTCAAACTTTTGGACGACACGCTGCTTGTAGAAGGTTATTTCGAAAACGGATTTTACTGATATGTTCACTGGAATCATCAAGGACATCGGCTCGGTCGTCGGCATCTCACGACGCGGCGATGGGCTTCGGCTTGCCATACAAACAACCAGCCCTGAATTCTCCGACCTCCAAATCGATGAGAGCGTCTCGATTAGCGGCGCATGCCAAACGGTCGTCTCGGTCACTCAGAATATCTTTGACGTCGATACGGTCGAGGAGACACTGAAAAAAACAACGCTCGGTAGTTGGCGTGTGGGCGAGCGCGTCAATCTGGAACGGGCGCTGCGGGCGAGCGACCGATTGGGCGGACATATTGTTCAAGGACATGTCGACGGTGTCGGCGTCATTCTTTCATTAGAAGAACTTGCTGGAAGTTGGTCGCTCCACATTTCGTTCGAGCCGCGCTTTGCACCGTTCATTGTTCCGATTGGCTCGATTGCCGTCGATGGTGTCAGCCTGACGGTGGCAGATGTTTTGGACAATACTTTCAAAGTTGCCATCATTCCATACACCTTCACACACACGACACTCGGCAAGCGCAAACGCGGCGAAAAAGTTAATTTGGAGTTCGACATTTTGGGAAAGTATCTTGCTCGGCAGGTTCAGGCGTTCACCTCTCCGCAAGCACAGCCCTTGACCGAGGCACGCCTGAAAGACTTGGGCTACTGACCCTTGCCAACAACAAACAACATCGCTCAACGACAAACCTGCAACAGAGATGACGATAGAACAGCAGGACTCTTAGCAGACTCAAGTTCGGAATGTCCGCGATTGCCGCAACGCAAATCCACTGAACTCATAAATTCGTATGCTGCTTACATTTGCCGCTCCATTTATTCTGAATCCGCTTTTTCTGTTGCAACTTGCGTCCCTCTTTTTTTGTGCTGACCGCGCTGCCGTAGGCATTGTTGTTTTGTTCTATGCGCCCGCCACGACTGGCTTATTTACGATGCCCCGCCCAATCGCGCCGCGCGTCCATTTCTCGAAGGCTGATTGGCGCTGTGCCGATTTTTCGCTTTGGAACCACGTATCTGTATCTTTCGCCGGTGCAGTTATTAATACATGACATCTGAACTGTTGCAGGAATGTTGAACACGGTTGAAAACACGCCGCCGAAGACCGACACGCCGACATCGCAAAGCCATGAGGCGCGGCAAAGTAATGAAACTGTTCTGGCGCAGTTTTATCTGAACTCGCTCTTGGAGACGAGCAAACTCATCAACTCGACACAAGAGTTGGAGTTTATTTTGTCGCACATCTTGCGCACGGTGATGGGAAAAGTCATGCTGACCAAAGCGTGCGTCATCACTTCGTCGTTCAACGGGCTATTGCAGGAAATTTACCGCCTTGAAGCAGCACGCGGGTTTGGGGACGCGCCCAAAGAATTCTACGACCTTGAACGCTTCAAAGCGCATTACCACATTCAAACCGTCGTGCCGATTATTTCGCCGAACCGTATGATTGGGTTTTTGGCATTAGGCCCAAAATTGAACCAACAGCCACTTTCAGCACAAGAAAAGTCATTTCTTGAGTCGATTGCCTCGCTTACTGCCAGCGCAATTGAAAGCGCTACTGCCGTCGAGGAACTGCGCTCGCTCAACCGCTCACTCGACCAATCGTTGCAAAAGCTCAAAACGCTGTTCGATTTAGCCAAAGAATATAACCTCAGCACCAGCCGCGGCGATATCCTGCGTCTTCTTGTTCGCTCCGTTACGGGACAAATGCTCATCAGAAGCTACGCCGTTTGTTTCAAGACAGACGACGGAAGCATCGAGGCGGAAGTCTTAAAAGGCGTCGATGCAAAAGGGCTTTGGCAAAGCGATTTGAAAACACTGTTTGAAACGAGCGCGCCAATTCGACTGACAGAGTCCGGAACACGCTATCTTTATCGCGCTGGCTTTCGGTTGTCTGTTCCGATGCGCTCGAATGAACAAACCGTCGGCTTGTTCCTGTGCGGCGAGCGATACACCAGCACGGACTTTTCCGATTCGGATTTAGATTTCATTTCGCTTGCTGCCTCGCAAGCTACAAACGCATTAGAGCAGGCACGGCTCTTTCAGGAAACACTCGAGAAACGGGCATTTGAAAAAGAATTGGAAGTCGCCCGCGAAATTCAAACGGCGCTCTTGCCAAGCCGTTTACCAAAACCAGACGGCTTTCAAATCGCCGCGATGAACATCTCCACGCTCCAAGTTGGCGGCGATTACTACGACGTCATGCAGCTCGATAAAGAGCATCTGTTTTTGGCTATCGCTGATGTTACTGGCAAAGGCGTTCCCGCCTCGCTCTTGATGTCGAACCTGCAAGCGTCCATCAAAGCTTATATGCTTATGTTCGAGCCCAAACGATTTGATTTAGCAGAGATGGTCGGGAACATTAACACGATTATGTATGAAAATACACCCGCAGATAAATTCGTTACTTTCTTTGGTGCCATTCTGAACTTGAACACCCGCCGCCTCATCAGCGTCAACGCCGGACATAATCCGCCTTACATTGTTCGTAAAAACAGCACGCTGGAAACGCTCACCAAAGGCGGCATTATCTTGGGCGTCGTGCCAACCGCGCAGATGCCCTACCTCACTGAAAGCACGACGCTACACGAGGGCGATACGCTCTTTTTATTCACCGACGGCATCACCGAGGCGATGAACAAACAGCGTGAAGGCTTCGACGAAGCGCGCTTGGAATCAATTTTGAAAGTCTATGCCGACCGCTCTGCCGAAGAAACGCTCAACGCTGTCATTGGCGCCGTTAAAGCGTTTCAGCCCGACGGCGAGCAATACGACGACATCACCGCCGTGTGCTTGAAAGTCAAATCGTAACTGCGCATAAATGTGAAACGCCCCTGCTCACGTCCTTGCGTGCCAGCGAGTAACTCTCTGCGACTTGACCTTATGTTTAGGGGCAATTCAAGTCGTTACTTTGCGCGAATGGTCTCTTGCCAATGTTTTATCCAAACGGCTTGATTTGCGCGCGCGCTATCTGCGTTGATGTCGAGCGGTTCAAATGAGCGTCCCGTCATCCACTCCGTTTGAATCATTACGTCTTTACGGGCGGGCAGGCGATAAAATTTTTCGGCTTGTTCTTTCAGGCTTTCGGGCGTTGTAACGAACTCGTAAAATTTCTTCGCATTCTCCAAATGCTTTGCACCATCAATGAGCGCAATGCCCTCGATGGCGAACACCGTGCCGCTTTTTGGAATCATAAAGCCAAACGGGTAGTTGTTTTCGCGTGCTTGTAAGAGCGCGTCGTTCATATTCCAGAGCGTTACGATTGCTTCGCCACGCGCGAGTTTGATAAAGAGTTGCGACGGGTCGGCGGCGTAGCTTTTCGTGTTGGCATGAAGTTTAGCAAGCCACGCAAACCCTGAATCGACCGAGCCTGTACGCTTGCGCTCTTTTTCAATCATGGCGGCGAAAATCGTGCGCATCGTGCCAGAAGGAATTGGGTCTCTGATGATGATTTTTTGTTGCCATTTTTCGTCGAGCAAGTCGTCCCAATCTTTCGGCGCAGCGATGGAATCCAAGAGTTCGGTGTTATACATGATGCACTGCGGCGAGAGAAAGGTCGCAAACCAAAATCCGTTTCTCGATTTGTATTCCGTGCCGACGCTTTGCGCCCATGTCGGCTGGAACACCCCGAAAAGATTGAGCGATTCGGCTTGTTCAAAAAGTTCTTTTGGTCCGCCCCACCAAATATCAGCTTGCGGATTTTCCTTCTCGGTTCGCACGCGGTCAAGCACATTCTGCGACCCCATATCGAGCCAAACGACGTCAATATTTGGATTTGCTGCTTCAAATTTTTTTTCGAAGTAGCCGAGCATCTCTTTGCCGTGCGGCGAGTAGACGACGAGTTTTTCTTTCGGCGACGGAGGATTGCACCCAAGTAATACCGTTAGGAACATCAGGGAAATCTTGACGGAGAAATTGCGTTGCGGCACGGTTCGGAAATTTTATTTCTGCAATATCGCTCCGCCGCGCCGCAATTCAACTTTTTACAACAGGGCTACTGATGTTTGACCGACTCGACCGTCGGGTCAATCATTTTTCCAGCGAACAAAATCGCGCCCGTCGTTCGCTCCCGAATGAGATACAAGAACGGACGATTGGCAAGAAATACCGGCGGTGCGCTTGTCCGACCGATTCCAACGACCGTTACCGCCGCCGCTTCCGTTCCCTCTTCATTCACTTCCACAAAGGCTTTTTGCTTGACCTCGCTGATGAATAGTCCGCCGTTGCGATTGATGCCGCGAAAATCGGCGCGTCTTTCGTCAAACGCAATTCCCATACCCATCAACGCCAACTCGCTGTTGAGCTGGTTCTCATACTCGAACTTCCAACGTGGCAACGAGAGCATCATCGTCGTCGGGCGCAAGCCTTGAAGCCATGTTTGGAGCCGCGATTCGGTGAGCGAGGCGATGAATGCATCGATTGTCGCGGGCGAATTCGGCATTAGAATCGTCATAGAATACAGCGAATCGCCGTAAGGAAGGTCGGCGACTTGCACTTCACGGTCGGCGAAATATCCAAGCGACGCATCGGTTCGGTTCATCATTTTTACGTTCTTGCGCAGCGTATTTGTAACAGAGAATTCGCCGTCGCGCGTGTTTTCAGGCTTGAACTGCTGCCGCCACTGCGCCTTGAAATAAATCGCATTAATGAGATACATCACGACGTTGTTGCGGATTTGGTCAATGATGGTTGGGATTCTGCCGTTGGTGGCGGGCTAACCCACTCGTTAATCGTGCCAACGGCGGAAGGGTTGAAAAAATCGAGCGTTTGCACTTCGGCGTTGAAATGCACTCGATTCACACTCAAAAATGTTGGTTCAACTTCAAAGCCTTGTCGCGCCCAAATTGAGTTGGCGATTTGCAAGCGAACTTTCGCGTCCAATCGCGTCAGCAACGTGATGAGCGACTGCGATGCTTGGTTCATTGCCAGCGAATCGAGACCGACAAGTCGCAAGGCTCGGCGCATTGAGTCGCGGGTTGCGCCCTGTGCGCCGTTGAGCGTCATTGAAAGCGCCATTGACGCGCTGAGCGGCGAGATAAATACATTCTCGTTCTGAGCGCCCGCGTTAACGGCTTTCAAAAGATTCACGCTGAACGCCCAGCCCGACGCTACAATTTGCTGCTCCGAGAGCGAGAGCGGACGCGGCGGCACGACATCAATCGGCGGTTCATTTTCAGTAGGCATTCGGCGGCATTGCGATAAGACCAACGACGCCGCGAGCAGCAGGCATAACACACGAATTTTACGCATCGATTTCATCATTTTAAGTGAAGAAAAATGTTTGTTCTCAACCGCGCCGTTTTTTGCAGCGCGACTGCAAGTTACAATTTCCTTAAAACCTAAACCGCGTGACTGCACAAGCGACAGGCGACGGCGGTCTTTGGGTCTGAACTTTGGTCTTGCCGCTTGCGGTAATTTTATCGACCTTTGTTCAAATGTTTTTGAACCACTGGTCTTTTATGGCTCGCTCGATTTATGTCCTCCTCGCGCTTATATCTCTTTCTATTGCTTGCGTTTGTTCTGCACAGACGGGCGGCGCAGCAGCAGCGTTTGCGCGATTGGGTTTTTCGGCACGCGGCATTGCGCTCGGCAACGCGGCTAACGCGGTCATTACCGATGGAGAGCTGCACCCGTATTACAATCCTGCTGCCGTCGGCTTCGCCGAGTTCTACAATGCAACCGCCGCATACACGTTCCTGTCGTTTGACCGACGGCTCAACTTCATCTCGTTCACCGGAAAAATCGGTCCAACAGCAGGCATCGGCGCATCATTTATCAACTCCGGCGTTGGCAACATCGACGGGCGCAATCGGGACGGCGAACCCACTGGCGTGCTCTCCACGTCGGAAAATCTCTTTATGCTTTCCTTCGCCAATAAATTCATTGATGAACTTTCCGTTGGCATTACCTTACGCGGTTATTTAGCGTCGCTCTCACCCGACATTCCCAACTCGTTCACCATCGGATTCGATGTCGGTGCAATTTACCGCATCGCCCTTGACTCGCTGTCGTCAGTTTCCATCGGCGCAAGCGTTGCGGACGTCTCTTCAAATTATCGGTGGGACACAACGCCGATTTACGGCACACAAGGGGCGACGACGATTGACCGAATGCCGATTGCCTTACGATTCGGCGCAGCTTGGCAACAAGAAAACACGTTTGGCTTGCAACTGCTATTGCTCTCGACCGATGTGCAATTTTTATCGCAACAATTTGAAGGTCGCCGAACAACCTTCACGGTTGAGAACGGCATTCCGCGAGAAACGTTTGAGACATCGACGCTCACGCGCTCCGAAATTCATTTACGATTCGGCGCCATGCTTCAGCCAATACGCCAACTCAAGTTCCGCGTCGGCATTGACCGCTTGGGCATTCAGGGCATTCAATTTTTCGACGCAGCGCGTCCCGCCATCGGCTTTTCGTTTGAGTATCCGATTGAAGGCGCGTTAGCCGTTTTGGATTATACCTTTTCATTTGAGCCGAACAGCGCTGGCGTCAATCTTATTTCGCTCGGCGCGCGATTTTAAACTCATCAAAGCGGGACTTATGAAAAAATTTGTGTGCGCTATCGTCGCAGTGGCGACGGCATTGCTTGTTGCATCGGGCTGCGGCAACCTTGAAGAGATTGCTTCGTCGAGCGACCACCTTCCGCCGTTTGACGTGTCGGAGATGACGCTCTCGCCCGCCGCCATTGATTTGGATACGCTGCAATTTGAATCCAACAATCAAGCCTTAGTTACGCTCCGCGCGCGCGTGCGACTTTCACCACAGCCCGCGTCGTTGCCAAACAGCCCATCAAGTCAGAGTTCTCCTTACCGCGTCCGATTTTTCCTGAACGCAGTTGCCTCAGACGCGCCTACGCCGTCCATAGAGCTCACGCCAACACCCGAAGTTCGTCCGCCGAACATCGGAGCAGAACTCATTTACACCTTCACAACGCGGTTCTCGCGCGCGCAAGTTGGGGCATACACATTCATTGCTTTTACAGAGAGCGTGATGTCAGGACGTGTTGGACAAACCGCTCGACACAAAGTAACGATTCTGGATAGCCGCGCCTCCGCGCCGCAGCTCGTCGGTGTCAATTCGCCCGATACGGTTCGCATTCCAGCGAGCGGCACATCGCTTATTCAAATCACGGCGACCGCAACGCATCGCAACGGTGTTGGCTTCATCCGCGAGGTTCTTGCCACCCGCACCGACAATCGCAGCATCACGTTTCAACTTTTGGACGACGGAGACCGCAACGGACTTTCAGGCGACCTCATCGCTGGCGATGGCACCTTTACCGCAACACTTCAAGTTCCCTCGACCAATTCGCCTGCGGTTCGCACATTTGAGTATCAGGCTATCGACCGAAACAACACTCGAAGCAACGTTATCTCGAGAAGAATTGTATTCATTCGTTGAACTTTCTTGTGCGAAAACGCAAAGCAGTTTAGGCGATTTTTTGTAATTTTGTACTCGCGTCTCTGGCGTCTCAATACCATTTCCAACTAATCAATAACTCTTATGAAGAAGCCGATTCTTTCCTTGTTGCTCATTGTGGCTGTGGCTGTTAGCGTTGCGTTTGTGGCTCAACAAAGTCCAAAACAATTTTACACGATTATTGGCGAGGACGGAAGCAAAACGAAAAAGTATTTTTTCCGTGATGCCGCGCGTGGTGTCGGCGTCGCTGTCGTCGGTCAATATGAAGTTATTGTTAAGCCGCTTAAAAACGAGCGCGTGCGACTTGCCGCCGTGCGCTCCGTCGTCGAGCTTGATTTGGAGAACAAAGGCACAGAGACGATGGAGATTGACATTTCAAAATTGAAACTGCTCTCGTCGACGTTTCTTTACATCAGTTTTAAGGAATTTGCGGCGCGCTACAAAATGGAAGTTCCGAACAAGCCCGATAAAATCACGGTTGCGCCAGGCAAGGGCGAAAAAGTCTATGCGACGTTCATCGCTGATTTCGCCGACTCGACGGTCATTTACCCGTATGATTATCCCGGCGCATACAAAGTTGGCAATACCGAAGATTTGGTGCTGCTCTGGAACAGAGCTGTCAAGGTGAGCAAAGACACGCTGGCACTGCAACCGATTCGTTTCAAACCGGAGTAATTTTCATTCCCTCTATGAAACCGTTCATCGCGCTATTGCTCTTCGTGCTGACAGGGGTTTTCGGCTGCGGCATGTCGCAACAGGTCTTCAAAATTGTAAACGGCAGTTACGCGACGCATAAATTTTTTCACCGCGATGAAATCAACCACTTCGGTGTCGCCGTAACAGGCAGTTACAAAGTGCTGAGCGTACCGCATCAAAATAATCAAGTCAAACTCCGCGCGGTGCAGTCGGTTATCGAGATTGACCTCGAGAATCGGAGCGGCGGCACATTAGAACTTAACACGCGCAAATTCCAGCTTATCTCGACAAATTTTTTCTACGAAACCCTGCAAGAATTTATCGCACGAAATAAAATGGACCTGCGCGTGAAAGATGAGCGCGTCAGTTTGCCGCCCGGTAAGCCAAGCCAGAAAATCGTGGCTGTATTTGTCGCTGATTTTGCCGACTCTGTCGTTGTATTTTCGCCTGACCACATCGGCACACAAAAACTCGGCAAAGGCGAAGAACTTGTCCTTGTTTGGAATGACGCACTCACGCTCAACGGCGTTAAGATGTCCGTTCCACCGATTCGTTTCAAGCCCGAAGAGTAACCGCGCCGTTGTTTGACGACTTATCTCATCGATTATGAAACACGCTCTTGCCGCTCTCTTTTTCAGTTCGTCGCTTGCTGCGCTTGCGCAAAAAACAGAGCCGACGACCTTCGCGTTTGAAAAGCCCACACCGCGCGCACTGACGGTTTCCAATACAGTTGGCATTGGCACCAATGTCGTCAGTCAATTCCGATACAGCGATGCACCACGTCGGCTTTGGCTCGGCGGTCGAAACGGACTCGTCTCAACGACCGATGGCGCAACATTCACAACCGTAACCGCAGTGCGCAAGTTCAACGAACAAGGTGTGCAGGGCTTGTCAGTTCGAGACGCGCGCATTTGGGCATCGACGACGCGCATCACCTTCAACAACAATACTGCTGTTCCAACTGGCGACGGACTGATGTTTTCCGACGACAACGGCACCACTTGGCGCACCCTGCCGCAACCGCTCGATGCGCCCGGTGACAGCACGGAACGCTACGGCGTAAGCACACTTCGCGCCTTGCCCGTCACCGTCGCACAACAAAACGTCATTTACGATATTGCTATTGGACAACGCGCTGGCACAGTTTGGGTTGCCTCGTGGTCAGGCGGCATTCGGCGCACGCAAAACAACGGTCAAACATGGCAGCGCATCGTTCTACCACCGACAGGCGTGCAGCGCATTCGTCCAACCGACACCCTCCGGTTTTCATTTGAGCCACGACGCGGCACACTTGGCGATTTGACATTTCTTGGATTCGCAACGCTTCAAGCCGCCGACGGTGCCGTTTGGGTCGGCACAGTCGACGGCATCTGCCGCACCGACAATCCCGACTCACTCTATCCCTCTTGGGTAAAGTATAATCGGACGTTTGGCGGACTGACAGGCAATTGGGTCATTGCCATTCGTGAACAGGCTGCAACGCGCGCGCGCGCCCGAACCATTTGGGCGGCATCGTGGCGAGCGGAAAGCAATACCGAGGTCTTCGGCGTCTCCTACACCCGCGATAACGGCGCGTCGTGGAACACAGCACTCGAAGGCGAGCGCATTTATGACTTCGCGTTCAACGGTGATTCGGTGGTCGCCGTCGGCACAAACGGCGTGTTCATTTCGCCCAACGGCGGCGAGACATGGTTCAACCGACGAAACCTTGTCGACCAGAACAACACACGCCAGTTCATTAAATCGGGTGCAGAATTTATCGCCGCGTTTGTCGAGCCGCGCGTAGCTGGTACACGTCTTTGGCTTGGCACAGAAGACGGCACGGCGAAATCGGACGACGGCGGCGCCTCATGGACGCTCTTTCGCGCCGACGTCTCAGCCGCCGAAACAAACGCTAATACTTACGCTTACCCGAACCCCTTTGCGCCGCGCATAGACGCCCTTGTTCGAATTCGTTACAAATTGAAATCGCCTGCCAGCGTTACGGTTCGCATCTACGATTTCGGAATGAACCTTGTCACCACACTTGTGCAAAACGAAGCAAGGCAAAGCGAGCGCGAGGAAGAAGAGTCGTGGAACGGCAGAACAAGCGCGGGCGCGAAGGTCGCTAACGGCGTTTATTTTTACACCGTTGAAGCGCAAGGACAGGAGACGCTTCGCGGGAAAATTATGGTGCTGGAATAATACCAAAATAATTAGAAGAGGAGTAGATTTTACCACGATGTCATTCCGAGCGACGCGAGGCATCCATCTTTATGCTTGGATTCTTTATCCCACTTTGCGGGATGGAGAATGACAAACCCTACCTTCTTCAAATTATATCCGTATTACTCCTGCGCCTCTGGAATAATCACCCAAAGAAGGATATAAACGAGAACGCCCGGAAACGCTGCACTGACGATTGACACAACCACATACACAGCGCGCACTACCGTTGGGTCAATGCCGAGATATTCACCAAGTCCCGCACAGACGCCGCCGATAAGCCCGTTGCGCCGATACAACTTCTTCTGCATTTGGGTTGCTTGCCTTGATTAAATGCGTAACAGTTTTTTTACAGCCTCGCGCAGTTCTATGGCGCTGACCGGCTTATGAATAAACGCCGACGCGCCGACGCCAAGAATGTTCTTGACCAGATTGGAATCGTTCATTGAACTCATCACAACAAACGGCGGAAGTGGAATGGCATGGTGAAGCGTGTTACGGATAAAGTCGCCACCTGTCGCGCCCGGCATCATCAAGTCGAGCAGAATTAAATCATACCGCTCTTGTTTGACTTTTTCCAACGCCTCGTCGCCGTCGAAAGCATCTGCGATAATCACATCGTCATCTTTCAAGATGGCTTTGATGAGTTGATGAAACTCGTCTTGGTCGTCGACCACAAGGAGTTTTTTGGCAATAGAGTTTCCCGGCACAGTTTAAACGCGGTTGGAGCAACACTACTGCCCGTTGGTGTTGACAAGATTTCCCGACACAAATGTTACTTGCAGAAACTTTGTGCGCTTGGCAGCCTCTAAGGCTTCTAAGCCAGTCAAGCCTGCAAATTGAATTTGTTTCAGCTTCCCTTCTTCGTAGGTCATCACGCCGGTGTTCTTGCCATCATCAAGCATCAATTTGCCCGTCGATTTCATCATGGTCATTTCGCCCATATAACTCGATAGCGGACGCTGCGCAACAGGACTGCCCGTTTCATCAAGATGCAGAATGCCGTAGACGGTTTTTCTGATGCGGCTCGGGTCAGCTGGTTTGATGATGTAGTCCGAAACACCTGCGCTCAAGCACTTAACGATGAGGCTCGTGTCGGACATAGAACTTAGCACAATCACGGGCGGAATTTTGAACTTCGATGCAAAGAGCGCTTTGATTAAATCGACGCCGTTCATCTCTGGCATTGAAAGGTCGGTTACGATCACGTCGTAATCCATTGTTTCAAATTCCTTGAGTGCGTCTTTTCCGTTATAGACCGACTTGATATTGAGCCATGACGATTGCAGAACAGATTGCACATAAAAATGAATGTCGCGGTCGTCATCGGCAAGCAGCACTTTTCTAATCATCGCAGATGCAAGATTGATTGGAGTTATTTAGGATGGAATATACAAAACATCGTTAAAAACCTTTTGTAAAATCTAAACGCTTCCTATTTTCCAGCACTGGTAGTTTTTTTAACCTTGTCGATAGAAAGTAGAGAGTTGGTATGTCGTCTTTTTCGATTGAGCGCGAAACGCTTGACATGGACGTGGTATTTGTCGGCGCAGGGCCCGCAAATCTTTCCGCCGCGATTCACTTGCAAAACTTGATTGCTGAACACAACAAAAAAAATCCCGATAAAAAACTCGACCCTCAGGTCGCCATCATCGAAAAAGGGCAGCGCGTCGGCGACCATCTCTTGTCGGGCGCGGTCTTAGACCCGATTGCGCTCAAAGAACTTTTGCCCGATTACAAAGAGCAAGGCTGCCCGATTGAAGCCGATGTTACTACTGAATCGCTCAACTTCCTCACTGAAAAATCAAAAATTCCGTTTCCGTTCATTCCGCCGCCGATGCAAAATCACGGCCACCATATCATCTCGCTCAATAAATTCGGTGCGTGGCTCTCGCGGCTCGCCGAAGACCGTGGCGTGAATATCTTCACCAACTTTGCGGGCGCGGAGCTTTTGATGAATGGCAAAAAAGTCGTCGGCGTTCAAACCGATGATAAAGGGCTGGACAAAGAGGGCGAGCCAAAACCCAACTTCGAGCCGGGCGTCAATATTCGCGCCAAAGTAACCGTGCTTGGCGAAGGACCAAGAGGCTCGCTCACCAAAAAAATCGTCCCGAAACTTAACCTTGATTACGACCGCAATCCGCAGAGCTACGAGACAGGCGTTAAAGAGATTTGGGAAATTCCCGCTGGACGCATCAAGAAAGGCGCCGTGATTCACACGATGGGGTTTCCTCTGCCGTTTGATGTCTATGGCGGCAGTTGGATTTACGCCATGAGCGAGACAACGCTCTCCGTCGGCTTTGTTACTGCGCTCGACGCTGCCAACCCAACGAGCGACCCACATTTCAATCTGCAAAAATTTAAAACACATCCGTCGGTCAAACGGCTGCTCGAGGGCGGCAAAATGGTCGGCTACGGCGCCAAGACGATTTCTGGTGGCGGCTATTTTTCAATGCCAAAGCTCTATGCCGATGGGCTGCTGCTTGTGGGCGAATCGGGCGGGTTTCTGAACATGATGCGGCTTAAAGGCATTCACCTTTCTATGAAGTCGGGCATGCTTGCCGCCGAAACGATTTTCGAGGCCTTGCTCAAAAATGATTTTTCCGAAGAAACGCTCAAAGGCTACGACGAGCGGTTTCAACGGTCGTGGGCGAAAAAAGAACTTTACAAGACGCGCAATTTTCGTCAGGCGTTCAACTACGGACTCTACATCGGCATGCTCCGAGCGGGCGGGCAGATGCTGTTCGGCGGCAGACTCCTGAAAGACAAACTGCCGCTCTTCGCCGACCATACCCACATGGAACGCTACTCGCGCATCTATCGACAAAAATTTATGCAAGAGCGTGAAACCTTCAAGTTCGACGGCAAACTCACCTTTGATAAGCTCACCGATGTCTACGAGTCGAAGACAATGCACGAGGAAAATCAACCCTGTCATTTGTATATCAAGCCGGACATCATCGCCGATATTTGCAACACCAAGTGCGTGATTGAATACGGCAATCCCTGTCAGCATTTTTGTCCAGCACAGGTCTATGAAATGGTCTCGACCGACGCGCTGATGGGGACGAAGAAGCTGCACATCAACGCGTCTAATTGCGTGCATTGCAAAACGTGCGACGTCGCCGACCCGTATCAAGCCATCACTTGGAAAGTTCCCGAAGGCGGCGGCGGCCCGGTTTATACCAACGGGTGATGTATGCGAATTTCTTACCGTTGCCACATCGTCTTTACAGCGCGCTATGTCCGACACGCCCGTTTTGCCTGAACCAATTACGCTGCGCCAGTGGCTTGGAGCGTTGTGCGTCTCGCCAGGTATGCTGTTCGCGGCAGAATACGGACTGGTGCGGCTGGTTCAGGCCTTGGACATTGACTTCCTTTTGCAGTGGATTCCGCATTGATTTTGTCAAATTTTTGGGCTGTGTTGCAACTTTCTTTCGTCGGACGGGTATGAGACGAATACTTTGCGGACGATAACCATTTCAATTATTTGGAGTAGGGCTAATACAATGTTCAGAGGCTTTATTTTTCGCGGCGCAGTTTTTGCCGTATTTCTTCTCGCCTGTGATGGTTTTGCCCAAGTCTCGTCTCGCTCTGTTTCGCTTTCAGGCGAGCGCGCCCTCAAAGCCGATATTGAAGTCGGCGCTCTGAAATTGATTCTTACCTCGCATTCCGCGCCCAGTGTCTTTCGCTACGAATTTGACGCCGACGATACCACCACGCTTCAATGTCTCTATGACATCCGAAACGGCGTCGGCTACTTGGAACTCCACAACAATTCGCAGGACAAAAACCGCAAAAAGAAATTCCGCCTGCGCGACCTCTTCGGCGGCGAGGACGATGAGGACACCGAACACGGACGCCGCAGCAACGCGATTCTTCGGCTCTCACTTACCGACTCGATTCCGATTCACTTGGACTTGACCGTTGGCGCCGCGAATACCGAGTTGGACTTTTCAGGCTTGAAGCTCTCGAACTTCTCGCTCAGTTCGGGCGCGTGCGCCGCCAAAGTGCGCTTTAAGACGCCGAACCGCGTTACTATGCAACAAATGAAACTCTCGACGGGCGCGTCAAAACTCATTGTGGAGGGCTTAGGCAACGCCAACTTTGAACGGTTAGAGATGAGCGGCGGCGCCTCAGATGTCGTGCTTGACTTTGACGGCAAAGGCTGCCCAGCCGCAAAAGCAAATCTCTCCATCGGCGCTGGCTCCCTGCGGATTATTTTGCCGCCGACACTCGACGTCGATTTAAACTATTCCAACGATTTCTTTTCCACCTTTCGCGTGCCAGACGCCTTCGAAAAAAACGGCGACACCTACATTCTGCGCTCAACAAACGGCGCAAACAATCTGAAAATGAATGTCTCCAGTGGTATGGGGTCGGTTCGCATCAAACTCAAAGGCGAAGAGAAATAACAGCCTCTCAGCGCCCAAAGCATTGCAGATTGCGGATAAGCCCGTCGTAACCAATACTCCTGACACACACTCTCTCTGACGCCGCACAGACTCTTGCACTGCCGATGTTCTACTCAATTTTTCGTTGTAAAAACCAGCGCTCGCCAATGTTGAGCGAGACATTGATGCGAAAGATGTTTTCACGAATCAGGTTTTGAGCGGTTGTGCCGCGCGAGGTGTATTGCAGGTTTAGGTCGAGCCGCGCCGATTCCGCCGCGAGCGGCAACCCAATGCCCGCCGTTACGCCAAATTCATCAATGCCTGTGCCTTGCACCGCCACATTAGTTTGCTGATAATATACACCCGCTCGATAGGCGGCGCGTTGAAAAAAACCAGCGCGTAAGTCCTGCGATTGCACGACCTCTCCGCCCACGCCGACGCGCAGGGAATTTCGTCGGAACGACACATCATCGTTGAAGTATCGAAAGTCTGACCAATTTTGAAGCGCGATGTCGACGCCCAGCACATAAGTATCGTTGCCTCTATACGAGATGCCCAACGCGAGTGAACTCGGCAGCGCGGCTTGTCCTGATGTAATGCCAATCGTATCGCGCCGCTCATTCTGCGTCAGCCAACTGGTTGTTACGATGCTTTGGCGCGTGCCGTTGAGCGTTACGGGCGAATTGAATGCCGCGCCGAGCGTCAGTTGGTCGGCTGCTGAGAACAGTCCGCGTTTAGACGTGTAGCCGACGCCAAGCGTGTAGCCAACGCCTGAGAGTCGGTCTTCGCGGTCGAGGGCGGCGTTGGAAAATGTGGCGGGAAAAAAGGTGCTTTCTGAGGCTTCTTCAAAAACGCCAAACGCAAAATTCAGCGACGCGCCCAGCCGCAGGGTGCCAAGCGTCTCATCGCTGAACGGCGCCGCAGCAATTGTAATCGGTACGGTGTTCAGCCCGCCCACGCCCGAATAGGTGTAATCGAATTGAATTGTGTCGCCAGCGGTCGAGCGAAACGCCCCTGCTTCATTTTGCAGATAGTTCATGCGCGAATACGGATAAAGTCCCGTCGAGACGACGAGTTTCCAAATGGGAAATGCAAGTCCCGCACCTTCGAAGCCGACGACAGTTTGATAGGCGCTGCGCGTGCTTGCTTGCGCCGCGTAACCGATGTAACTGAAGTCGCCCGCAATTCTCGCTTGGTCAATCGATGAGAGCATCGCTGGATTCAGGCGATTGATGTAGAGTCCGTCTGCAATGCCGACGCCGATATAGCCCATGCCTGCCGCTTGTCCTGTCGGCGCATAGCGCAATTCTCCCACGCCGAAACGCGAATAGAGCGAGCCGCCCTGCGCAAAAGCCGTTGCCGATAAAGCGGCAAGTGCAAGGCTCATCAACACAATTTTTTTCATCTGCTGGATTTCAACATTAACGAATGATTGTTCCGATTCTTCCCCAGCGCACTGAGCCAAGTTTCTCTGTAATCTGGGAAAGCGGAATTTCAGTGTCCCACGACCAATAAATCATCAGCGCCGAGCCAACGATGTTCGATTCTGGCACGAATCCCCAATAGCGGCTGTCTAAACTGTTGTCCCGATTGTCGCCCATCATAAAGTAGTAGTTCTGCGTAACCGTGTAGTCGCTGGCAGGTTTGCTGTCGATATAGACTTGGTTGCCCATCAACGCTGTTGTGTGTCCGTCGTATTCGATGATGGCTTTGTAGGTATAAAAATTTTCGGCGGTGAGTTTCAGCACGTCGCCTTTTTTCGGCACATAGAGCGGTCCGTAGTTGTCTTTATTGAACGACGTGTATTTCGGAAAAATGTTCATTTCGGCTCGCCCTGAGGCAACGGTGTCGTCATTCATGCGCGCGTTGAGCGGAAGCGGATACAGTGCGCCATCAACCAGAACGACTTTGTCTCGAATTTCAATCGTGCTGCCTGCTGTCGCCACGCATCGCTTGATGTAGTTTATCTCTTTATCGGGCGGAAATTTAAAGACGACAATATCGCCTTGCTCGACGTCCTTAATGCCCGACACCCGAACATCGGTAAATGGAATCGCTGCACCGTAAATGAACTTATTGACGAGCAGAAAGTCGCCGACGAGCAGCGTGTTTTCCATTGAACCGGTCGGAATTCGATAGGCTTCCACGATGAACGAGCGTAAGATAAAGGCAGCAATGACGGCGATGAACAACGCCTCTGCCCACTCGCGGGTTTTGCTGTGCGTCGGCGGCTTGGTTGTTTGGATAGCGCGCGCATCGTTCTTGGTTGTCGTGTCCAGCGCTGGCGCGCGGTTCGGGTCGGGCGTTGGTTGCGCTTTGTTTGCCGTTGGAATTGCCATAAACAGTTTCGTTAGTTAAATGTCGTGCCAATGCGATTCCATCGAATTGAACTGAAGCGCTCGATTGGGTTCGACCAACTAATATCTGTGTTCCACGACCAATACACAATCAGCGGCGAGCCAACGATGTTCGATTCTGGCACAAATCCCCAATAGCGGCTGTCTAAACTGTTGTCCCGATTGTCGCCCATCATAAAGTAGTAATTTTGTTTGGTTACATAGCTCGTTTGCGCCACGCCGTCAATGTAGACTTTTCCGCCGCTCAGTGTAACCTTATGTCCTTCATATTCCAATACCCATTTATAGAGCGTAAAACTTTGCGTGGAGAGTGCGAGCGTATCGCCTTTTTTCGGCACATAGAGTGGTCCGTAATTGTCTTTATTGAACGGCGCATACTGCGGAAAGATGTTCGGCTCTGCCACATTGGCGGGCAAAGGGTCGCCCGTGAGTTTTCCCAAGCTCGAAAGCGGCGACGGCTGCCCGTTGATGTAGAGTTGTTTGTTTCGGATTTCAATGGTGCTGCCCCCCGCCGCGACGCATCGCTTGATGTAATTTTCACCCGTGCGCGGCTGAACGAACACGACAATATCATTCTGTTGAACTTCCCGTAGCCCGGGCAATCGAATATCGGTGAACGGAATTTTCGCGCCGTAGATGAACTTCCCGACCCAAAAATGGTCGCCGATGAGAATCGTGTTTTCCATCGACCCCGTCGGCACCCCATAGGCTTGAATGGCAAACGTGTTGATGAGAACGACGGCAATGACCACAGGCCCGTATTCTTTGACAAGCGTAATCAGGTTGAACGGCGACGCTGGTTTTTGCGCCGTCGTTTTTTTCGCCGATGATTTCGATGACGGCGCGGGTTTTCTCGGAGTTGCAGGCGGTGTTGGCATAGCGTTTTAGATGCGCAAGTTCGTTTAGACGAGTTCGTTTAGAATAAATCGGTAATCATTTTGCCGCCGGTGGCAGGGTTGCCTTCGTGAATTTGCGTCTGCCATTTTGGTCGCTTCGGTGCTCATCGGTTGCTTGTTCATCGCTAAGGCTGACCTTTCTTTATTTGACAGCAATAATCAAAACACTTTCCACTCATCTTTTTTATTGACAGCAAAATAAGTGATAAATACTGGCAAAAATTATCAACATCAGAGCCATTTTCAGATATTAGCTTTCCTCAATCATCATTTACGCTTAAGACGGCAAGGAATGCTTCTTGTGGAATTTCCACTCTGCCGACCTGTTTCATACGCTTTTTGCCTTCCTTTTGCTTCTCGATAAGTTTGCGTTTGCGCGAGATGTCGCCGCCGTAGCACTTTGCCAGCACGTTTTTGCGCATGGCGCCGATGCTTTCGCGCGAGATGATTCGGCTGCCGATAGCGGCTTGGATTGCCACGTCGAACATTTGTCTCGGAATCAGCTCTTTCAATTTCGCGCAGAGTTTTTTGCCCCATTCGTAGCTCTTCGATTTATGCACAATCATCGAGAGCGCGTCGACGGGTTCGCCGTTGAGCAGAATATCGAGTTTAATCAAATCGGACTCGCGATAGCCAATCGGTTCATAGTCCATTGACGCATAGCCTTTGGAGATGGATTTGAGCTTATCATAAAAATCGAAAATGATTTCGGAGAGCGGAAACTCGAAACGCAGTTCAGCGCGAGTTTGGTCAAGATAGCGGGTGTCTTTGTATTCGCCGCGCCGCTCCATTGAGAGTTTCATAATGTTGCCGATGTATTCGGTCGTGGTGATAATTTGCGCGCGAATGAACGGCTCTTCAATGCGCTCGATGCGCGTCGGGTCGGGCATTTTAGATGGGTTCTCGACCAGAATCTGCTCGCCGTCGCTTGCATAGACAACATACTCCACGTTGGGAACGGTGGTGATAATCGTCATGCCGTATTCGCGTTCCAAACGCTCTTGCACAATTTCCATGTGAAGCAATCCCAGAAAGCCGCACCGAAATCCGAAGCCAAGCGCGACAGAGCTTTCGGGCGTATAGACGAGCGATGAATCGTTGAGGGAGAGCTTATCGAGCGCTTCACGCAGTTCTTCAAAATCTTCGGTGCTGACGGGATAGATGCCGCTGAAGACCATCGGTTTGACCTCTTTGTAGCCAGCGAGCGGTTCATCGGCGGGCGCATCGGCGTTTGTAACCGTGTCGCCGACTTTGGTGTCTTTGACATCTTTAATCGAGCAGATGAGGTAGCCGACATTGCCTGTTTCCAACACGTCGGTTGGTTTTTTCGTCAAGCCCAACACGCCGATTTCTTCTGCGAGAAATGTCTTGCCATTGGCGAAGAACCGCACTTTATCGCCTTTGCGAAGTTTGCCATCAACGATTCGGATATAGGCGACTGCACCGCGATATGCATCGAAGACGGAATCGAAAATGAGGGCGCGAAGCGGCTGTTGTAAATTCGGCTTCGGCGCCGGCACACGGGCAATAACCGCTTCAAGTATCTCCTCAATGCCCAGCCCTGCTTTGGCAGAAGCCAGCACGATTTCCTCTTCCTTAGCGCCGATGAGGTCTTTAATTTGCGCGGTTACTTTCGGAATGTCTGCCGAAGGCAAATCAATTTTATTGATAACAGGAATGATTTCGAGTCCAGCGTCAATGGCGAGATACAAGTTGGCGATGGTTTGTGCTTCCACGCCTTGCGCGGCGTCGACCACTAAAATCGCGCCTTCGCAGGCGGCAAGCGAGCGCGAGACTTCGTAGGTGAAGTCCACGTGTCCGGGCGTGTCAATCAAATTCAAGATGTAGGTTTCGCCGTTCTTGGCTTTGTAGTGCATCTGAATCGCGTGGCTCTTGATGGTAATGCCGCGCTCGCGTTCCAAATCCATATCGTCGAGCACCTGGTTCATCATCTCGCGCTGCGAAATTGTGCCTGTAAATTCGAGCAGTCGGTCGGCGAGCGTAGACTTTCCGTGATCGATGTGGGCGATGATGCAGAAATTTCTAATTTTTTCTTGAAGCGACAATGCAGGTTTCGTTGCGCTTGCGACGTTCTCTAAGGAATGTGCGGCGTTGGTCATACTGATATTAAACCGGTTTCAAATTTTCATTTCCATAAAGAAGGCGAATATAAGAAAATCCGTTTCAACCGACATCGGCTTTCCTTTTTGGGCTGAGTGAAAGGTTGGTATAGCATCTCGGTTTGAAAATTGGCAGGGCGGTGTTATATTTTGCACGAAATTTCCGTTCTGCTAAAGTGGGAAAAAAAGCCCACTTTTTTTGTTACTTGTTGTTACTCGGCAGCGCGATACGTCTGCTTTTTAGCTGATTTGCTTATTTCAAGGAATGCAACTGCGATACGACCAAGCGAAAGCGTGGGTTGAGCGCCTATTAGAACACTACACCGTCGTGCGAGAGCAGGTTGCCGACAGCGATATGCTGAACAGCGACACGCCCAGCGCGCTGCATACGGAAACGCTCGATGTGTATTTGGTGCATTTCGTCTTTCGCAACAACAACGGTCGAGACATTTTAGAACTTTATGTCGATACTGACAAAGGCATCACGGTTGGCGAGTGCGCCAAGCTCAGTCGGCACATTTTAGAGATGATGGACTCATCGCCCGACGCGGCGGAACTGTTCAGCGATAACTTTCGGTTGGAAGTCTCCTCGCCCGATGTCTCAAAGCCGATTCGCGTGCCACGACAGTATGTCAAAAACATCGGGCGAAAACTGCGCGTGCGGTTTCTCGACAACCTTGATGAAGAGCGCACCGTAGAAGGGCGTCTAAAAACCGCCGAACTGCACGGCGACGACAAATTCATAGAACTAACTACGCAACGCAAAAAGAAAGCCGACAAAACCAGCGATGCGCCGCCGACGGTCAAAATTCCGCTCGACCGCATTCGCGACGCCATCGTGCAAGTCGAGTTTTAAGCGTTGTTGTGTCAGGCAGCAGTCATCAGCACATTTGTTTTGTAATTTATTTGAAGCGCAATTATGGCACGAAAAAAAGAGGGAAACCCTCAGGAAGATAGAAAGACGCAAATTAAGGCGGCGTTCAACTCGATTGAGGAATCCGACCGGCTGCGCGACCGGAAATCCGACAGCGCGGCGATGAAAATGGACATCGCAGATTTGCTCAAAGAGACCATTCAAAAGCAACTGCGAAAGGACTACGACCCCGAAGTCAACGCCCGTGTAATTTTGAACCCTGAAAAGGGCGACTTCGAAGTCTATATCATTAAGGAAATCGTCGATGATGTGGATTTACCAACGATTCAAATTCACATCAACGATGTGCGCGACATTGACGACTCGCTCGAACTCGGCGACACGCTGGATGTCGGACCAATTCGCTTAGAAGATTATCTGACGCGCAAGTCTATTCAAATCATCAAGCAGGCAGTTCAGAAGAAGATGCGCGACGCCGAGCGGCAGACGATTTACGAAGAAATGTTGGAGAAAGTTGGCGACGTGGTCTCCGCCGAAGTCTATCAAGTGCGTTCAAAGGAAACGGTGTTCACCTACAACACGACGAAGAACAACAAAGTAGAGTTGATTTTGCCGCACAGCGAGAAAATGCAGCGCGACAATCCGCGCAAGACGCCGCGCATGAAGCTTTATGTCAAGCGCGTTGAGCGTGAGCGAATCAGAGTCAAGCAAGAGGACGGGACGGAAATCGAGAAGGAGCGCGAAGATGGACCGATGCGCGTTATCGTCTCGCGCACCGACGACAATTTTTTAAGAAAGCTCTTTGAGAACGAAGTTCCGGAAATCAACGAAGGGCTAATTGTCATTAAAGGCATTGCGCGCGTGCCGGGCGAGCGAGCGAAAGTCGCCGTCGAATCGACCAGCAACCGCATCGACCCTGTTGGCGCGTGCGTCGGGCACAAAGGCAAACGCATTCAAAATATTGTGCGCGAATTGGGCAACGAAAATATCGATGTCATTAACTTCAGCGACGAGCCGCAAATCTACGTCGCCCGCGCCTTGCAGCCTGCGAAGATAGACCCAACGACGGTCCTGACCGATTACAAAAACAAGAAGTCGCGTGTTATGCTCAAGCCCGACCAAATCAAATATGCTATCGGCAAGAACGGCAATAACATTCACCTTGCTGAACGGCTGACGGGCTTCGAGATTGAAATCTACCGCGAGATTGACAAATCGATTGAAGATTCGGACGATATCGACATCATTGCGTTCCGCGAAGATTTCGGCGACGATATGATTTACCAACTGCTCGACAGCGGGTTAGACACCGCCAAGAAAGCCTTGGACGCAGGCATCGACGCCATTGAGCAAGCACTTATTATTTCGCCGCGCCGCGAAGACTCGATTGATGCAATTAAACTTGGCAAAGCGCCGCGCGCCAATACGCGCATCATCAGCGAAGAAGAACGCAGACACTGGCGACGGATAGCGGAAAATATTTACAAGGTCATTAAGGCGGAATTTGATGAGGGCGAGCATGAGGACAAACACCACACTGAAGCTGAAGCCGTCGTGAGCAACGCCGATGCGCCGGAAGAGAATAACTAAGCTTATTGCTGAAATGGGAGGTAGCAGATGTCAGACGAAAAAAAGTATAAAGTAGCAGACCTTGCGGAAGAGTTATCTATCTCCGCCCAAGAGTTGTTGGATTTTTTGAAAGAGAACGATGTGAAAGTCGCTTCGCCTTCGTCGAAGGTAACGGAAGGCGTGCGCAACATCGTAATTTCTCATTTCAGCGACGAGAAAAAATTGAGCGACGCGCATCGCAAACACAAGGAAGAAAAAGAACGTCGCCGCAAGACTATTGAGGCAAAAGCAGAGGCGATGCTTCATCCGAGAGACACAAAGGTAAAAAAGCCCGCTCCCGCCGTATCTACTTCGCCCACAGTAAAACCGCTGGTTGAAAAATCCGTCGAGGTGGTGCGCACCGCCGAGCCAGAGGTCGTTGCAGCGAGCGTCGGCAGTTCAGAGCCGATTGCGCCTGTCTTGGAGCCGCATCTGGTTGAAGCATCCGTTGTGGAAGCTGTCGCTGAAACCGATGCCGCCAAAGCGGCATCCGTTGTGCCAGTAGAGATGGTTGCGGAAGTAGCAGACTCCATGAACACAAACGACGCGTCAGCAAATCACGACGAGTCAATCATGTCTGAACCGATTGAATTGACAGTAGAGGAGCCTGAGCTTGTCGTTGCCGAAACCGACAGTATGGCCGACGCCATTGAGGAAAATGTCGATGACGAAACCGAAGACAACGCGGTTGAAAGTGAAACGCAAACGCCCGACGCTCGCACCGAGCTTCAACGCGAAATTGGACGACAACAAGTTGAAATCAGTAATCGATTTGCGTCGGCGGAAAACGTTGGCGGATTGAAAGTGCTTGGCGCGATTGACTTATTCAAGAAAAAACGTAAGCGCAAAAAGAGCTTCGGCGAACAGGCAAAAGACCTGACGGCACAAAAAAACGCGCCCGCCACGCCGCCCAAGCCGCAACCCAAACCAGCGGAGGCAAAAGCCGCCGAGCAGAAAGCCGCAGAAGAAGTTAAGCCGCCATCGGAGAAACCGGCTGAGGCGACCGCTGCAAAAAGCCGCGAACTCTTCATTGACAAAGAGGTCAGCAAAGGCAAAAAGAAGGGCAAGAAATTCGAAGTCGACGAGAAGACGCTTGACCGCAACATTCGTCAGACCATTATGAATATGGACGACGGCGGCGAAGTTACTTCGCGTCAAAAGTTCAGAAAGATGCGCCGCCGCGAGCGCGAAGAGCGCGAAGAAATCGCCGCCTTGCAGCGTGAAGCCGAAGATAAAATCATTAAAACCACCGAGTTTGCCTCTGCGCACGAGTTTGCCGATTTGCTCGGCATTACGCCGAAGGAGGTCATTGAAAAATGCTTCCGCATGGGCAAATTTATTACGATTAACCAACGCTTAGACCGCGAAACGCTCGAACTGCTTGCGCTCGAATTTGGTCGTGAAATTCAGTTTGTTTCCGACATCGAAGCCACGCAAATCACGGTTGATGAAGACAGCTCCGAAGATATGTCGACGCGCCCGCCTGTCGTTACGATTATGGGACATGTCGACCATGGCAAGACCTCGCTGCTCGATTACATTCGGCGCAGCAATGTTGTTGCGGGCGAAGCCGGCGGCATCACGCAGCATATCGGCGCGTATGAAGTTACACTGGAAAGCGGACAGCAATTAACATTTCTCGATACGCCCGGCCACGAAGCCTTTACCGCGATGCGTGCGCGCGGCGCGCAAGCGACCGACATTGTCATTCTCGTTGTCGCTGCCGATGACAGCGTGATGCCCCAAACGCTTGAAGCCATTAACCACGCCAAAGCCGCTAATGTGCCGATTGTCGTCGCCATCAATAAAGTCGATAAACCCGAAGCCAATCCCGATAAAATCCGCACCCAGCTTTCGGAGAACGGCGTTCTGGTCGAAGAATGGGGCGGTGATGTGCAATGTCAGGAAATTTCTGCCAAGAAAGGCACGGGCGTGCGCGAACTTATTGATAAAGTTCTCGTGCAAGCTGAACTGATGAACTTGAAAGCGAATTTCAACAAAAACCGTTTAGCCAAGGGCGTCGTTGTTGAAGCCGAACTCGATAAAGGCAAAGGCGTTGTGGCGACGGTGCTGGTTCAGAACGGCGTCTTGAAAGTCGGTGATCCCTTTGTGGCGGGCAGCGCGTCGGGTCGCGTGAGAGCCATGCTCGATGAACGCGGACGCCGAGTGGCGGAAGCAACGCCTTCGCAGCCGGTTCGGATTTTAGGCTTTGAATCGCTGCCCGAAGCTGGCGACATTTTCAACGTGGTGCCAAGCGACCGCGAAGCCCGCGAAATCTCGCAGCGTCGTCAGCTCATTCGCCGCGAACAATTGATGCGAACCAGCACGCGCATTAAGCTCAACGACATTGCGCAGCAAGTCAAAGATGGCTCGGTGCGCGAACTGCGGCTTATCGTCAAAGCCGACGTGAGCGGCTCGATTGAAGCCTTGTCCGACGGCTTGATGAAGGCGCAAACAAACGAAGTGAAAGTTCAAATTATTCACCGCGGCGTTGGTCAAATCACTGAAACCGATGTCTTGCTGGCCGCAGCATCGGACGCCATCATCATCGGCTTCCGCGTGCGCCCGAACCTGAACGCAAAACGCTTGGCGGAAAAAGAAGAAATCGACATTCGATTCTACACCGTTATTTACCATGCGTTGGAAGAAATTAAAGACGCGCTCGAGGGCATGCTCGCGCCCGAAGTTACAGAGGAGACCGTCGGCGTGGTTGAAATCCGCGAAGTCTTCCGCATCTCGAAAATCGGCATTGTGGCCGGCTGCTATGTGCTCGAAGGCACAATTAAACGCGATGCCAAAGTGCGGCTCTTGCGCGACGGCATTCAGATTTTTGAGGGCGCGCTCGATTCGCTCAAACGCTTCAAAGACGATGTGCGCGAAGTCGAAGCAGGTTACGAGTGCGGTCTCTCACTCGCGGGATTTCACGACATCAAGGTCGGCGACATCATCGAGGCGTTCCAGACCGTCGAGACCAAGCGCAAATTGGTGATGCAGTAATTTTTTACCTAACGCGATTATTTCGCTCAACCAGCGCGTGCCTAAACACGCTGCGGTTTCAGCGTTAATCGGAGCGCGGTGTCTATCTGTAAATTTAGAAGCGACATCGACGATGAGGCCAGTTCGCCTCCTGCTGCCGAGTCGTTGTTTTTGAACTTAGAAGTTAAACGAAAGGATCTTTGATATGTCTGTTCGAACCGAGCGCGTTGCCGAACTCTTACAACGAGAGTTGTCGGGAATTTTTCAGAAGGAGCTTCCGCGCAACGGCGCGCTCGCGACCATCGTCGGCGTGAAAATTTCGCCCGACCTGAGCATGGCGCATGTGTATTTGTCCGTTTTGGGCAGCAAGGAAATGGGCGAATCGCTGCTTGCGCATATTCGCAAAGAAAATAAATTCTTTCGCAAGGAACTCTCGCTGAAAATCCGCAACCAATTTCGCCGCATGCCCGAATTGGAGTTCCATTTAGACGATTTAGGCGCGCGTGCTGCACGGCTCGACGCGCTTATCCGCGAAGCCAATAAGCCAACCGAAACGCCCGATAAGTAAAGACCCGATAAGTAAAGGCAGTATGAACAATGCCGAGTGTTGTAGACGATTTTCTGCTGATTGATAAACCCAAAGGGTGGACGTCGTTTGATGTCGTCGCCAAAATTCGAAACGCTTATGCGCGGCGCGGCTTGCGACAAAAAGTTGGACACACTGGCACGCTCGACCCGCAAGCGACAGGATTGCTCATTCTCGCTGTTGGGCAAAAGACGAAAGAGATTTCAACCCTCGAGGCACTCGATAAAGTCTATACTGGCACATTCAGGCTCGGCGCGAAAACAAAAAGCTACGACGCTGAAACCGACGCATACGACGCGGTCAGTGTCGCGCACTTGAGCGCGTCTGATATTCTCACCTGTGCTGCGTCGTTTTTGGGAAAGCAGCTTCAACAGCCGCCGATGTTTTCCGCCACATGGCACAATGGCAAACGGCTCTATGAACTTGCCCGTCAGGGAAAAGACATACCGGAACGCAAAGCTAAATTGATTGACATCTTCGAGTTTGAGATTTTGAGCATTGGCTTGCCTGACGTGGCATTTCGCTTGCGCGTCTCAAAAGGCACCTATATCCGCTCGATTGCACACGACTTCGGCGAGCGCTTGGGCGTTGGCGCGTATTTGTCATCGCTGCGCCGAGAGCGCATTGGCGCTTACCGCGTTGAGGACGCCCTATCCGTTTCCGATGCCGTCGCACAAGTTTTATCAACCGATGCATTACCGTCCGCGCATCCTGCTTCTTGAATTTGAGACCATGCAACTTCTTCGCTACAAAGGCCGTCGGTTTTACGACGCTTCAGGGAACATCCCGCTTGACGCGTTTCATGCAGAGCCGTCGGCGATTACGATTGGCACTTACGACGGCGTGCATGTGGGGCATCGAAAACTCATTGCGGAACTCACCCGCATCGCGGCTCAAAAAAATATGCGCAGCGTGCTCATCACCTTTGAGCCGCATCCGCGTTTGGTCGTCGGTAAAAAAGACAGTCAGACCGTTAAACTCCTTACGACGCTTGATGAAAAAATCGCCCTGCTCCGCCCGCTCGGTCTCGATACCGTCGTCGTCATTGAGTTCACAAAAGCCTTTTCGGAGACACCGCCCGATGTGTTCGTTCAAGATGTATTGATGACGCAACTCGGTCTTTCCGACATGGTCATCGGCTACGACCATGGGTTTGGCAAAAATCGTCAAGGCACAATCGATACGCTGCGGCAGCTTGCAAATACAGGCAATTTCGGCATTACGGTCGTCGAAGAGCAAACCGTCGGCGGCGCGCATTTATCCAGCACGGTCATTCGTGAACGGCTCGAACACGGGCTTATCGAAGAAGCCAATCAACTTTTGGGCAGCGCTTATCACCTTTCAGGAACAGTAACGCGCGGCGAGGCGCGCGGCAGAACCATCGGATTTCCAACGGCAAATGTCAGCGTTGCCAACGCACATAAACTGATTCCTAAACGCGGCGTTTATGTCTGCGATGCACTCGTGCTCGGACATCGGTTTCGTGCTATGACCAACATCGGTTACCGACCGACTGTCGCCGACGAATCGCGCCTCTCGATTGAAACACATTTGCTCGACTTCAACGGCGACCTCTACGGGAAGAGCATCTCGATTGAATTTTTATCGCGGTTGCGCGACGAGCAAAAATTCTCAAGCATAGATGCGCTCAAAGCACAATTGGAGGCGGACAAGCAAGCGACAGCCACCTATTCAAAAGAACTTCTATGGAACTGAACAGTTGCGACGTTCTTCTTACATTCCAACATTTTCATCAACTTAAACTCGGTATGGCTATGATACAGTCAAAATTCATTTGGCATTTTGCATTGACGCTGGCAGGATTGCTCTTGCTTGGCGCGCCAATGTTTGCGCAACTTCAAAGCGGCTACAAGTTGCCGCCGAAAGCGATTGCCGATATTGTCGATGCGCCGCCCACGCCGCTTTTGTCGGTCTCGCCGAAGAACGACGTCGCGCTTGTCTTGGAGCGGTCAAGCCTTCCACCGATTTCAGAACTTGCCGCGCCAGAACTGCGGCTTGCGGGCATTCGCATCAATCCGCGCACATTTGGCAGAAGTCGCGCGCCGTATTTCACCAAGTTGACGATTAAAGACATTGCATCGGGAAAAGAGCGCGTCATTTCAGGCTTGCCGCCAAATCCGCGCATCGGCTCGCCGCGTTGGTCGTCCGATGGAAAACAGGTCGCTTTTACACTTACAGTTGAAAACGGCATTGAACTCTGGACAGCCGACCTCGGCGACGCCTCCGCCAAACGGCTCATCGAGCCAATGTTGAACGACATCTACGGCGCATCGTTTGCGTGGCTTTCTGATGGCAAGACGCTCGTTGCAAAAGTTCGTCCCGATAAATTTATGAGCGAGAAACGCCAAATGCCCGACGCGCCCAGCGTTCCCGATGGTCCAACGATTCAGGAGAACACAGGCAAAGCGCTCGCCGCGCCGACCTTTCAAGACCTTTTGAAGAATGCTTACGACGAAAACCTCTTTGACTACTTTATGCAGTCGCGCCTCGTGCGTGTGTCGCTCGATGGTAAACTGACGCCGTTGGGGACTGCGGGACTGATTGCCTCGCTCTCGCCCTCGCCGAATGCAAAATTTCTTTTGGTTGAAACGCTGCATCGCCCGTTTTCCTACCTTGTTCCCGCCGGGCGCTTCCCGATGAAAATTGACGTGATGGATATGACCGGAAAGGTTGTCAAGGAGCTTGCCGATTTGCCGCTTGCCGAAGACGTTGGAATTGGACGCGATGCAGAACGCAAAGGCGTGCGCAATGCCACATGGAGAGCCGACGCGCCCGCTACGCTCGTTTGGGCAGAAGTGCAAGACGGCGGCGACGCCAAATCCAAGGCCGAGATTCGAGACAAAGTGTTTATGCTCGCTGAACCCTTCACGGGACAGCCCCAGACGCTTATCTCGTTGGAATTTCGTTTCAGAGGCATGACTTGGAGCGAACAAGGCTTTGCACTGGTGAACGAATTTTGGTGGCAGTCGCGCAAAGTTCGAACATGGCTCGTCAAGCCGTCTGAAAAGCCTGACCTCATTTTCGACCGCTCATCGGAAGACCGCTACAACGCGCCCGGCACGCCTGTTACAAAACTTGCCTCCAACGGCGAGACCGTTTTGCACACCGTCGACGGCGGCAAATCTATTTTCCTCGTCGGCGATGGCGCCTCGCCCGATGGCGATAAACCGTTTATGGACAAGTTCGATTTAACTGTCAAAAAAGCTGAGCGGCTTTGGCGTTCCGAAGCGCCTTACTATGAACTGCCCGTCGATATTTTGGACGACGCGGGAAAAGTCGTTCTTACCAGCCGCGAATCCGTCAGCGAGCCGCCAAATTATTTTATCCGAAACTTGGATAAAAAGACAATGACGCAATTCACCTCGTTCACCAATCCTGCGGCGGCGCTCTCGAAAGCCAGCAAAGAACTTATCAAATATAAACGCGACGACGGCGTTGAGCTTTCGGCGACGCTCTACTTGCCCGAAGGCTATGATGCCAAAAAAGACGGCGCATTGCCGATGCTGATGTGGGCGTATCCGCAGGAGTTCAAGAGCGCGGCAGCCGCAAGCCAAATCATTGGCTCGCCGTATCGATTCGTGCGCATCAATTGGGGGTCGCCGCTTTATTGGCTTACGCAAGGCTATGCGATTCTCGATGGCCCGACGATGCCCATCGTCGGCGAAGGTAATAAAGAGCCAAACGACACTTATGTTCAGCAGCTCGTCAGCAGCGCGAAAGCCGCCGTTGATGAAGTCGTGCGGCGTGGCGTCGCCGACCCAAAGCGCATTGCGATTGGCGGACACTCTTACGGCGCGTTTATGACCGCGAACTTGCTGGCGCATTCCGATTTATTCCGCGCCGGCATTGCGCGAAGCGGTGCCTACAACCGCACGCTCACACCGTTTGGGTTCCAAGCCGAAGAACGCACGTTCTGGCAAGCGCCCGACACGTATATGAAAATGTCGCCGTTTATGAACGCCGACAAAATCAATGAGCCGATTCTGCTTATTCACGGCGAGGCGGATAACAACACTGGCACGTTCCCGATTCAAAGCGAGCGGTTCTATACCGCCTTGAAAGGGCTTGGCAAAACAGCGCGTCTGGTCATGCTGCCGTTTGAATCGCACGGCTATCAAGGGCGCGAATCGGTCATGCACACGCTCTATGAAATGCACGAATGGCTTGAACGCTATGTCAAAAAAGCCGAGACAAAGACAACGGCGCAATAGCTTGGCATTTTCGCCACTATGCGGCAAGGCACTTTGTAGTTTCTGCGTCCAGATTTGTTTTTCACATTGGCAGCCCTATTTTTGCGCTCAAACTCGCAGACATAGGCGCGCGTTTTGACAAGCAAACGAGATACATCATGGCGACAAAGACAGCGAAGACATCGAAGACATCGAGAACAACACGAACTTCAAAAAAATCAGCGGCTGCGGATTCGGAAACGACGCTTTCGGCGAGCGGCAAGAAACTTGTCATTGTCGAATCGCCCTCAAAAGCGAAAACCATCAACAAATATCTTGGCAAAGATTTTACTGTGTTCGCCTCCGTCGGACACATTAAGGAACTTCCGCGCAAAGAAATCGGCATCAACTTTGAGCATCATTACGAGCCGCGCTACGAAACCATTGCGGGCAAAGAGAAAGTCGTGCGCGATATGAAAAAACTCGCCAAAGAGTCGAGCGAGATTATGATTGCGACCGACCCTGACCGCGAAGGCGAAGCCATTGCATGGCATATTGCCAACGAAGTCGACGGCTTTCGAAAGCCCATCAAGCGCGTGCTTTTTAATGAGATTACGCAGAAAGCCGTGCGCGACGCGATTGAGCAGCCGCGCGACATTGATTACAAACTCGTGCGCTCGCAGCAGGCGCGGCAAGCAATGGATAAAATCGTTGGCTATAAAGTCAGTCCGTTTCTGTGGGAAACCGTGCTGCGCGGCATCTCGGCGGGCAGAGTGCAGTCGGTTGCGCTTCGGCTTATTTGCGAGCGCGAAGCGGAAATCAATGCGTTCAAGCCCAAAGAGTATTGGTCGATTGTCGGCGAATTTTTAACGGCGACGGGCGAAAAAGTCTTTGCTAAACTCGCCAAAGTCGGCGGCAAAGACATTGACATTCCCAACGAAGAAACCGCGCGCGCGCTCGCCGACAAAATCAAACAACGGCTTTATGCGATTGCGGAAATTCGACGCAAGCGCGTGAGGCGCAATCCGCCCTCGCCCTTCACCACCTCGCTCTTGCAGCAAGCGGCATCGAACCAGTTGGGCTACGGCTCGAAGAAAACCATGATGCTTGCGCAACAGCTCTACGAAGGCATCGAGATTGGCTCGGACGGCGCCGTTGGACTCATTACCTATATGAGAACCGACTCGAAGCGCATCGGCAAAGAAGCGCAAGCCGAAGCCCGCGAGTTCATTGCCGCGCAATTCGGAAAAGCATTTGTGCCGGATGTGGCGGCGCAATTTAAAACGTCGGAGAATGCCCAAGATGCACACGAAGCCATCAGACCCACATCGGTCGACCGCACGCCGCGCACACTGGAAAAATTTCTCACGGGCGAGCAATCGCGGCTTTACGAACTGATTTGGAAACGCTTGGTAGCCTCGCAAATGGCGCCCGCCGAGTTGGAGCAAACCAGCGTCGATATCGTCGATAACGATAATGAGTTCTTGTTCCGCGCATCGGGCAGCGTTGTCCTGTTTGAAGGCTTTTTGAAAGTCTATGGCGACGCCCGCGAACTTGCCTATGAAGAACGCAAATCGACCAAAGACGAGGGGGAGGACGACGAGCGCGCCGTTCTGCCGAAAAACTTGCAGGAACGCGACCAATTGAAGCTCGCCGACCTGAAAGAAACTCAACACTTCACCAAGCCGCCCGCGCGATACAGCGAAGCGAGTTTAGTCAAAGAGCTGGACAACTACGGCATTGGTCGCCCATCGACTTATGCATCGATTATGTCGACGCTTGTCGAGCGCAACTATGTCGAGATCCGCGACCGTCGCTTGTTCCCAACTGAACTTGGAAAAGACGTATCGAAAATTTTAGTCGCTAATTTTCCCGACCTCTTCAACGTCGAGTTCACCGCGAAAATGGAAGATGACCTCGATAAAGTGGCGACGGGCGAAGATGACTACGAAACGCTGCTCGATAAATTTTATCTCCCGTTTGAAAAGGCGTTAGAACTGCGCTCGGCGAATCCGATTCTGCCGCAAAACGACGACGCGCAGCTGTGCGACAAATGCGGTCAAGGCGTTATGCGCGTCAAGTGGACGAAGTCAGGAAAATTTCTCGGCTGCTCGCGGTATCCAAAGTGTGATAACATCAAATCGCTTGCTGCGCCGAAAGCGCCGCCTCAGGAAACTGGCATCAAATGCCCGAAGTGCGAGACGGGACGCTTCGTTGTCAAAACTGGCCGCTTCGGCAAATTTCTCGCTTGCACGAACTATCCAACGTGCGACGGTCTTCTAAATCTCGATAAATATGGCAAGGTAACGCCGCCGAAAACGCCGCCGCTCACGACCACTGTGCCGTGTCCGAAGTGCGGCGCGCCACTCTACCTGCGCGAAGGCAAGCGTGGCTTGTGGCTTGGGTGTTCGAAGTTCCCAAAGTGCCGCGGCAGAAAAGCATGGTCGGAACTGGACGAGGCAACACAAGCGCAGCTCGACGCGGAGAACATCAAACATCAACAAGCACATCCGCGCGTGGAGATTCTGATGCTCGACGGCACGCCGATTGATTACTCATTGAAGTTAGAGGACTTGATTCAAACCCGCGCCAACGCTGTCGCACTTGCGCCCGCGCCCGAAGCCCAAACAGTATAATTTATGCGCGAGTTGAGATACTACATTAAACCGTCAGCGCCCGATGTGTCGAAGTCAGGCTCACAGCTCTTTATGATTGGCGCGTGGCTTGCGTTGGGCATGTTAATCTTCGTCTTTTTTCCCGATAGTTTTTTTCTCGTCAGCTACATTGTCATCTCGCTGGCGTGGGCTGGGTTTATGTGGTGGTATGTTCGCGACCAACAGCGCCCGCAATTTTTCATCGCGCTAAGCGGCGAAGGACTGACCATAAAAACATCGCCCGTGAGCGACCTGCAGTTCAAGTGGAGCGACGTGTCGTCTATTCAATTAAAGCGCTCACAAATGACGATTGCCGTCAAGAATCGAGATGAATACGACGTCGGGCTGGAATGGCTTAGCTCAACAGAGTTCGCCGAATGGACATCGAGCTTAAAAAACGCCGCCGTCGCCCACAACATTCGCTTGTCGGTTACCTAACGACTTACATCAGAGACAGTTCAGAACAGACTTTGACGCTATGCAAGATATTGGTTCCGCTTTCGGGCTTACGCTTATTGCGCTTTCAGGCGCCGTTGTTCTCATTGTGCTGCTCCCGATTTTACTCGGGCTCAAACAGTTCAATCGCTTGACTTACGCGCCCTATCCGCTTTGGATTTGGGGCATTATCGGAACGCTCGGCGTCATTGGGCTGACGCTCGTCCTCTCTCAATCGAGTGAATTGCATGAACGTTCGTTGCGCAAAAAGTGGCCGACGGTTCAAGGGAAAATCGACAGCACCGTCGTTGTTGGCAAACGTGGGTTTCTGCCAATCGTGGTCTATCGCTACGCCATAGACGGAAAGGAATACACCTCGAGCGCAGAACTTTATTCGCCGCAGTTCGGCGGAAAGAATATGCGCAAAGAAACGTCAGAGCGCATTGCGAGTGCGTTTGAATCAGGAAAAGACATCACTGTGTATTACAACCCGCTTGAGCCTTCGGAGTCGTGCCTCGAGACGAACCTGCGATGGGATATGTTCATTCGGCTGGGCGTTGGGCTGTTTCTCTACGTCGGCGCGATAGGCGCTGCGCTCGAGCATTTGCTCCGAAAAATTCTTCTTGCCCTGACCGCATCCGTCAAGTAGTCTTCGTATATTTATTATCGTATCTGAAATTCTCTAATTCGTTTTACTTTGGAACAGGCTCAAACGAACACGTTTTCCGACAATACCAACGGGCGCGCGCCGCATCACACCGACGCCGAACCGCACGTTGATGGCGAATCCACCGACGCGCTGTCCGACCAAACCAACGCCGATAGTGTGCCACCCAGCACGCTCCGCTTAGAGCAACCGACGCCCGGCGCCAACTCACGCCAAGCCGATTTGAAACAACAAATTGAAGCCTTGATTTTTTCAAGCGACGAAGCCCTGCCCGTTAAAACCATTCGCGTCGCGCTCGGCGACGAGACGCTGACCGACCTTGACATCGAGCAGCTTATCGACTCGCTCAATCAAGATTATGACTCGACCGGGCGCACGTTCAGAATTCATCATATCGCGCAGGGATACCGCTTTCTGACCGAAAAGCAATTTCACAGCACAATTCAAAAACTTTTGCAACCGAAATTGCAGCGAAAGCTCTCGCAAGCGGCGCTCGAAACACTCGCGATTATCGCCTACAAGCAGCCTATCTCGAAGCCAGAAATTGAAGCGATTCGCGGCACCAACGCCGACTATGTGATTCGAATGCTGCTTGAAAAAAACCTGATTGAAGTCAGCGGACGCGGCGAAGGCATCGGCAAACCGCTTCTTTATGGCACCACAAAAGAGTTTCTCGATTACTTCAACTTAGGGTCGCTTTCCGATTTGCCAAAGCCGCGCGAAATCGATGAGCTGATGCGCGAAGGCGAAACTCAGGAATTTGTAACTGCGCAACTCAACGCTCGACTTCGTGTCGAACTCGAAACCGATGGCACAACCGCCGAAAAGACCGCTTCGAAAGAACATGCGAGCGACGACGCCGAATAAGTCGGATAAGTCAAAAAACTTGTCGGAGTCATCACGCCGCACTCGACCGCCAAAGCCGTTTGGCGCATCGACGGGCGCAACATCTGCCGCAAAAGCACGTCCGAAGGGCGCGGCGGCGACAGAGCCATTGGAATCGGGCGAGATGGTTCGGCTGAATAAATTTATCTCGATGTGTGGCGCAGCGTCGCGTCGAAAAGCCGACGAACTCATCGAGCAAGGCGAGGTCATTGTCAATGGCAAGGTGATTACGGAATTAGGCTTCAAGGTTCATCGGGAAACCGACGAGGTGATGGTCTCTGGCAAGCCGCTTCGTGAGCCGCGCCGAAAATTGTATATTCTGCTCCACAAGCCGAAAGACGCGATTACAACGACGCAAGACGACCAAAGCCGACGCACAGTGATAGACCTTCTCGGCATTGATGGGCGCGTTTATCCCGTTGGGCGGCTGGATAGAAATACCACTGGCGTGCTTTTGCTCACGAATGACGGCGACCTTGCCACACGGCTGATGCACCCGTCTTACGGTGTTGAAAAAGAATACATCGCCGCGCTCGATAAGAAATTCACGCGCGCCGATTTGCCGAAACTCACTGGGGGCATGCGGCTGAAAGACACGGGCGAAAAAGTCAGCGAGTGCGCAGCAGAAATTCTCGGCGATGGGCTTAGCGTTTGGCTGAAAATCCACGAAGGCAAAAATCGTCAGGTGCATCGAATGTTTTGGTCGCTTGGATACGATGTCAAAAAATTGGAGCGCGTGCGTTACGCGGGCTTAACGGTCGGCAATCTGCGACGTGGGGAGTGGCGACGGCTTTTGCCCGACGAAATCCGCCAGCTCTACAAACAAGTTCGCCTTGAACCTGAATTTTAATCGGTCGTTTTTTGCACCTAAACGTTTACACTTAAATTTAAAACCACACATCGAGCCATGAAATACGCTGTTCTCTTTTTACTCGCCGTGATGCTCGCCGTCGGCTGCGGCACGCCCAGAGAGCAATCCAACGCCAAGATTAAATCGGCGATGCTTACCTACGGAGAGCTCTCCGAATTGCAGCAGCAACTCTTGAACGCCGACCCGGCCAAGAAAACACAAATTGAAGCCCGCATCGATGAATTGACCTCCACCGTCAATAAACTCATGGACGAGGCAACGAAATTAGACCCTGAAAATCTCGATGCGTTTTACAACTACGGCATTTTGCTGCGCGCACAACAGTATCCCAACGAAGCCATTCCGCGCCAGCTTACGGCATACAACATTCTTGTCAAACAGCAAGGCAAGCCGCCCTACACCGCCATTTCGGATATGAAAATGCGCGACTCAATTCAGAACACATGGAACACCATCAACAACGAACTCTATCTTTGCTACAAAGCGATGAAGAAGCTCGACTCCGCGCTGATTTTCGCCGAGAACATCAGAGACTACTTCCCCTCGCGCTACGCCGAAGCCACGCTGCTCGCCGGCTTCGATGCGCAAAGCAAAGGCAAATTTGAGGAAGCCATCAAGACGTTCGAGACCGCGCTGCAAGCCTATAAAAAAGCCATCGAGCGCAACGCCTCGCCCGACGCCTTGCAAGGCATCGGCACGGCAGCCTATTACATTCAAGAAGGATACAAAGCCAAAGCTAAAGCCACCAAAGGCAAACCGGACTACGAGAAAATTTACAACGCTTATGAATTCGCCATCGCCGCCGCGCCGACCGAAGTCGAGAACTATCTCAAACTTGCCGACATCGCCAATGAGGGCGGCGATAAAAAGCGCGTTGAAGAAGCCTACAAAAAAGCGCGCGAAAAATTCCCGAAAAATGCAACTGTGCTGACCAACTACGGACTCTGGCTCGTCGATAACAATCGCGCCAAAGAAGCCATTGAGCCGCTCCGCGCCGTCGTAGACGCCAATCCCAGAGTGCCTGTGAACTACTTCAACTTAGGGTCAGCTTACAGCAAAGCCGGCAACAAAGCCGAAATGATTAACAACCTCAAGAAGTTCGTCGAGTTGGGCGAAAAAGACCCCAGCCAAAAATCCAATGTCGAGGCGATTAAAAAAGAACTCGCTGGCATGGGCGTCAAAATGTAAGCATGATTTTACGCTGCGGCTCGATGCACAACGGCGGTCGAGCCGCAGAGTGTTTTTCAACAATTTATCTTTTCAGCGATGCGAGTGCTCTCACAACTGATTTGTTTGACGACGGTCATTGTCATCGGCACGCTCGCCCTACCGACAGACGCCGCCGCCCAAACGCTTTTCGGAAAGAAACTTGTTACCCATAAAAAATTTCCGCGCCGCACCAAAAATGAACTCGCTCAGCTCAAAGTGCTGCGCAAAACACTCACCGACATTTTCGCCGATTCTACCTTCGACAATGTCTTTTGGGGCGTCCGCATTGAATCGCTTGACCGCAATGAACTCATCTTCAAGCTCAATGGCGAAAAAAATTTTGTCCCCGCCTCGAACCAAAAACTATTGACCGTCGCCGCCGCGCTGACCTATCTTGACACCGCGTTTCGTTACGCCACGAGCGTTTATACCGACGGCAAGCCCTCGCTTCAACCGAACCATGCAAACGGCGAGTGGATGCTCAACGGCAACCTCATCGTGCGCAGCGACGGCAATCCGTGTATCTCGGCGCGCTGGTTTTCACCCGATTCACTCGCGGAGTATGCTTCGTCCCTTAAATTTTTTGAGGGCATTGCAGACAGTTTGCTCAAACAAAAAATTACACTCATCGCAGGCGACCTCGTTGCAGACGATGGCGCGTTCATCGCCAACCAAACCTCGACCGACTGGCAAGGCGGCGACGGCGACTATGCCGTTGGCTGGGATTGGGACGATTTGTTCTACGGTATGGCGTCGCCCGTCTCGGCGCTCGCGCTGAACGAAAATTCGATTGTCGTTAAAGTCTTTCCCGCTGATTCCGTCGGCAAGCCGCCAGTCGTGGTCATTTCGCCTGCAACGGGCTATGTGAGCGTGCAAAATCAAGCGACGACGGGCGATAAGAAATCTAAACGCACCTTGCTTGTCTCGCGCCAGCTCGGCACGAACAACATCGTCCTCTCTGGTGAGCTCCCAATAACCTCCAAAGGCTATACGGAACGCATTGCCGTCGAGAAGCCCTCGATGTTTTTTCTTTCGGCAATGGCGGAAGTGTTTTCACAAAAGGGCATTCGAGTCGCGGGCAAGCTGCGGCGTAAGCGCAGCGATGAGCAATTTGGTTACGACAAGCTCGATGTTGTGGGCATCTATCAGTCACCGCCGCTTTTGGACATTCTTTCCTACCTCAATAAAGAGAGCGATAATTTTTTGGCAGAGCAGGTCTTGCGTTCCATCGGCATACAGTATCGCGGCGAAGGCTCGCTGGAAGCGGGACTTGATGCGGTTCGCTCAATGATGACAGCCTGCGGCGTCGATATGAAAAAACACAGCGTCGCCGATGGAAGCGGGCTGAGCCGAAAAAACCGCATTTCGCCCAACGCGATTGTCGCGCTCCTGCGCCGTTTCTACCGCTCCGAAAAATTTCCGTTGCTCTTTCAAACCCTGCCGATTTCGGGCTACGACGGCACGCTGCGTGAACGCATGAGCGACACAAAAGCTGATAAGCGGGTCTTTGCTAAAACCGGCTACTTAGGCGGGATTCGCACGCTCTCTGGCTATTTGAAAGGCGACAACAAAGAGTGGTTTGCCTTTTCAATTATGTCGATGAACTTCACGCAGCCACGCCCCGACATTGAAGCCGTGCAGGACAAAGCGTTGGAAGCCCTCGCAGCCTTTGTCGCCGACCCCGTCCTCGGCGATACGCTCAAAGTCGCGCAACCCTGATAACCCACGCTCACAACACCCTAAACATCCACCGTCACTGCGAGCGCAGCGAGGAATCCATCACACTTCGCCTGTCATTCCGAGCGGTAGCGAGGAATCCAGTGTGGATGATTCACTCGGTTCAGAATGACACAAACACCACTTTGATGCGCAACTCGAGTTTATTTTTTGTGTCGGCGCAATCATTGCTGCAATTGCGGAGGTCGGCGTAGAGACATTTAAATCGCCCGTGCCAGCGCCACACCAAGCCAGACGCAGAGAAGCGATAAACCGAGATTAAACATCGCATTTAGGGAAGCCAGCACGTAGTTTCCGTTGAGAACAAGTTGCACGGTTTCTAAACTGAATGTCGAGAAGGTCGTCAAGCCGCCCATAAATCCTGTGGTTAGGGCAGTTCGCCACAGCGCGGGAAAGGTGTCGTGTTTGACCGAGAACTCAATGATAAATCCGATGCAGAGCGCGCCGATAAGATTGACCAGCAATGTGCCGTACGGAAAAGTTTTTCCGAGCAGCGCTGCCGACCAGACCGAAATGGCATATCGCGCCACACAGCCCAACGCCCCAAAGAGCGCGACCATCAACACGGTTTGCAGGTTCATTGGTTTTTTCCCAAGAGCGTTTCAATTTGCTCGATAAGCGCGGGCAACTCTTTTGTCATTGTTTTCCAAACAATGGTTTGATGAATCCATGACACTGTTCGTCATTGCAAAAATGGATTCTTCACTTCGCTACGCTCCGTTCAGCATGACAAGCGCTGTTCGATTCCCAGTTGCTCACTCGACCAACGACTGTCATTCCGAGCGGTAGCGAGGAATCCATCTTTGGAACGGCTTGTCTTGTCTGGATTCTTCACGGCGCGGCGCTCCTTCGCAATGATGGCTGTCGAGGCATCACCCACCTTGTCTGTCAATCCACATCTGTATTATCTCATGTTGTGAAACACGGCTTGCACGTCGTCGTCCTCCTCGAGCCGCTCCAAGAGCGCGTTCACGTCATTTTCCTGCTCCTCCGAGAGTTCAATGGCGCTCAGCGGCGTGCGTTGCAACTCGGCGTTCAAGACCGATAAGCCTTTATCTTCTAACGCTTTTTGCATTGCACCGAAATCTTCAAACTTAGTGTAAATGAAAATCTCGTTGTCCTCGACCGCAAATTCGTCCGCGCCAAAATCGATAAGTTCTAATTCCAATTCCTCAATGTTTTTAACGCCGTCCGATGAGAGTCGGAACACGCCTTTGCGCTCAAAAAGAAAGCTTACGGAGCCATCAGTGCCAAGTGAGCCACCAGATTTATTGAGGTAGCTGCGAATGTTTGCCACGGTGCGAGTCGGGTTATCGGTTGCCGCTTCAATCATCAAAGCAATGCCGTGCGGCGCGTAGGCTTCATAGACCACTTCTTGAAAATCGCCTTCTTCTTTGTTTGAGGCTTTTTTAATGGCGGCATCGACGCGGTCTTTCGGCATATTGACCGTCTTGGCGTTTTGAATTGCCCGACGCAAGCGTGGATTGGATTCCGGGTCAGGTCCGGCTTGTTTGACCGCAATGGCGATTTCGCGCCCGATTTTCGTGAAGGCTTTGGACATCTTTGCCCAACGCGCAAACATCTTGTGCTTGCGTTTCTCAAAAATGCGTCCCATTTTTACACTTATTATTTGATGAACTGGTTTTGTTTGAACCGTGAAGATACAAAAATCGTGCTGCCAATGAACGCGTTTCTTTGCGCAAAAACGTTTCTTATCTTCCCGCGCATGCTTGACTCAAAAAGCGTTGCTGTGCGTTAATGCCCGCGATTTTCCGAACAGAGAACAACCAACCGACTTATGCCCGATAAACAGCCCATTATTTTTGCTGTCGATGACGACATGCAGGTGCTTCGCGCCATTGCTCGCGATTTACGCGCACAGTTCAAAAAAGACTTTCGCGTGCTTAGCACCGCATCGGCAAACGAAGCTGCTTTCTCGCTTGCAGAGCTCAAAAAACAAGGGGAGACTATCGCGCTCTTCGTCTCCGACCAACGTATGCCCGAAATGAACGGCGTCGAGTTTCTTGAAAAAACGCGCGCGCTTTTTCCCGACGCCAAGCGCGTCTTGCTTACAGCCTATTCTGATACCAGCGCAGCGATTAAAGCCATCAACGATGTCAAGCTCGACTACTACTTGATGAAGCCTTGGGACCCGCCCGAAGAAAAACTCTTTCCCGTTCTCACCGAGCTGCTCGACGATTGGCAGGCGACTTACAAGCCGGAGTTCGTCGGCATCAAACTTGTTGGGTATCAATTTTCGCCGCGCTCACATGAGATTAAAGACTTTCTTGCCGGCAATTTGATTCCGTATCAGTGGCTTGATGCCTCAGTCAGCGATAAAGCCCGCGACCTTCTGACGCTGCACGCAATTGACACCAAAGATTTGCCCGCGGTTTTCTTCGAGGATAACTCGTTTTTACTTAATCCCACGCCGACAGACCTCGCCCAAAAAGTCGGCTTAACGCCGAATGCTTCGGAAAAAATTTATGATGTGGTCATTATTGGCGCAGGACCGGCAGGACTGGCGGCGGCGGTTTACGGCGCGTCGGAAGGGTTAAAGACGCTGCTCATTGAGCGGCGCGCGCCCGGCGGGCAAGCTGGCACAAGTTCGCGCATTGAAAATTATCTCGGATTTCCGACGGGACTTTCAGGCGCTGATTTAGCTCGGCGCGCCATCACGCAAGCCACGCGCTTTGGCACAGAATTTCTTGCGCCCCAAGCAGTCAAGCATATTCGGCTGCAAGATGATTACAAAGTCATTACACTTTCCGACGGCAACGAACTGCTGGCGCGCAGCCTTGTGATTGCCACCGGCGTCGAGTATCGAAAGTTGGAGGCACAAGGCATTGAAAAGTTCACTGGCGCTGGCGTCTATTACGGCGCGGCGACGACCGAAGCTGGCGCATGCAAAGACAAGGACGTCTACATCGTCGGCGGCGGAAACTCGGCGGGACAAGCGGCAATGTATCTCTCGCGCTTTGCTCGACGAGTCTTTATCGTCATTCGCAAGCCTAACTTATCCTCGACCATGTCGCAGTATCTCATTGACCAAATCGCGGGAACGCCGAACATCGAGCTTGTGCCGAAATCCGAAATCATTGAAGTCTGCGGCGGCGAGACACTCAAAGAAGTTGTGATTCAACAGACCGATACGAAAGAGACTTCGACCCGCGAGGCAGTCGCGCTGTTTGTCTTTATCGGCGCGAAGCCCGCAACCGATTGGCTGAATTTGGAGATCATTAAAGATTCAAAAGGTTTTATTGAAACCGGCAGAGAACTTCTGCAATACGACGCCTTCAAAAAATTATGGAAGAAACATCGTGAGCCGCTGCTGCTCGAGACTTCTGTGTCAGGCATTTTCGCGGCAGGCGACGTGCGCGCAGGCGCGATGAACCGTGTGGCATCGGCTGTCGGCGAAGGCTCGATGGCGATTAAATTTGTGCATCAGTATCTTGCGGAAACCTGACCGGCAAGATAAGAAAACCCCGTTTAGAAAATAGCGCGAGAGTAAAGTTTAAAACGGTCAGGCTGAACGGAGCGCCGCCCGACCTCTCCCTGTTTCGGCTTTTCGCCGAAACGTCCTTCTCCTGACAAGGAGAGGGACGTCGCGCAGCGACAGGGTGAGGACTGTTCCCCCACGCTTGTCGTGTGAAGCATCCAGACGGGACACGCCGTTCCAAAGATGGATTCCTCGCTATCGCTCGGAATGACGAAAGGGGATTATTTTTTGAACGCTTTGATGATTTCAGAAATTGCCTCGTCGGACAGCTTTCCCGTAACGGACGATTTCACAGGCAAAGGCGACTTACCTAACGGTCGGTTCTGCGTTGAGGGCGCGTTGCCTGCCTTTAAGCGAATGCGCTCATCAATGATGTCGGAGAAACTTTTTTGAGACTGCGTATTTATTTTTTCGTTTGGTGTTTCCGAGGCGGGCGCAATGGGATTTCCGTTGGCGTCGTTGACAGGAGTTGTCTCGAAGCCAATGCGTTTGATATTCAAGAGGTGCATTGGCGTAATGTTGTCGGTGGTAATAGAGCCGCCAATCGTGCCGGGACCGAGTGTCATAGCGGGCGCGAGCGACGTGGTGTATCCTACTGCGCCGACCGCCGCAACAGTGTTGATTAAAATCCGAAACGCTGGTTTGTGCAACGCGAATTGCTCAATCACATGGTCGTTTTGTGAATGCAGTGCAAGCGAGTGTCCAATGCCGCCGTAGTTGAGCAGCTCAATGCAGCGTTTGCAGCCCGCTTCCCAGCCGTCCTCAACATAGAACGCCAAAACGGGCGAGAGTTTTTCCGCCGAGAGCGGGTGTGCGCGACCGACGCCGCCTAACTCCGCCATCAAAACGGTCGTATTTGCAGGCACCGAAAGTCCCGCCCGCTCGGCAATGTAAGTTGCTGGTTTGCCGACGACTTCCGGGTTCAAGCCTTTTGGGAACATAAACCGCTCCAATTTTTGCCGCTCCTCGCCCTCGACGAAATACGCGCCGCGCTTTTTGAGTTCTTCGACAACGCGGTTCTTCAACGGCAGGTCGCACACAATCGCTTGCTCCGATGAACAGAGCGTTCCGTTATCGAACGTCTTTCCGAATAAAATATCGGCAACGGCTTTCGGCACATTGGCGGTGCGCTCGATAAACGCTGGCACGTTGCCCGACCCAACGCCGTAGGCAGGTTTGCCCGATGAATACGCGGCGCGAACCATTGGCGTGCTGCCCGTTGCAAGAATCACGCTGGTAAGGTCATGGCGCATCAGTTCCGATGTGCCTTCGAGCGTCGGCGTGGTCATACATTGAACAAGGTCGTGCGGTGCGCCTGCTTTCTTTGCTGCATCGGACATAATTTTCGCCGCCGCCGATGTGCATCGAACCGCGCGCGGGTGCGGGGAGGCGACAATCGCGTTTCGAGATTTCAGCGAAATGATGGCTTTATACATCATCGTCGAGGTCGGGTTTGTCGTCGGAATCAGCGCAGCGACGACGCCCATCGGCGTTGCAACTTCCCAGACTTTTCCGTCGTGCGTTTTTTTAATGATGCCGCACGTTTTCATCTCCTTGATGTAATCGTAGAGCATTTTTGTGCCGACGATATTTTTGGTGATTTTGTCTTTCACCACGCCGAAGCCAGTTTCCTCGACGGCGAGTTTGGCGAGTTTCTCGCGCGCGTCGTAGCCCGCTTCCGCCATCGCTTTAACGATTTTATCGACGCGCTCTTGCGACAACTCTTTGTAAAGCTCGCACGCCACTTTTGCTTTTTGAAGCAAGGCTCGCGCTTCCTGAATTGATTTAAGGTCGGTCGAGAGTTCCATCGCCGTTATGGTTTGGTTGTCCACTTATTGCCTTTCTTTACGAGCACCACGCGGTCGGGCAGGATGCCGTTAAACCCGCAGAACGCAGCGTGCTGCTCAACGGAAAGTTGAACGAGGTAAGTTTCATCGTTTGTTTTTTCAATTATGACTTCGCCCGCCTTTTCTTTTTTGCCATCATAATTCGTCGAGATGACCACGGTTGTTTTTTGCGCGGCATCGCTCCATTGCTCCATGTTTTCGCTGTTTGAAAAGTTATCGCGGTCAATGTCAAGGTTGCAGAGATACACGTTTACGCCCGACTTCGTCGTCGTCGATATTGAGAACCACTGAACTTTTCCATCAACGACGCACATCGAGAGGTCGCCGTTTTTCGATAAACTGGTTTCAATAAGCTCGACTTGTGCCGCTTTGTAGAGCGCAACGGTCAGCGTTTTTTTGCCGCCTTTCCATTCGCCGCGCAATACATCTCCTTTCATGCGCAACGTAAACTTTCCTGTGTTGGTGCCTTTTTCATCGAATTCATCAAGCTCAATGCTGCCATTTGGATTGACTTTGCCTTTGAGCGTAATTGGTTTTCCAGTTCGGTCATACGCATAGACGCCGCTCATCAAATTGTCTTTACGCTCCAACGTCATCTTGATTTTGTAAGAACTTACACAGCCGACGAGTTCTTTTTTAAACTCCTGCGCACTTGCAACACGATTAAGCGCGGCGACGCACAACAAGGACCAAACGATGGTTTTCATGCTCATTTTATTTTTTTATTTCACAATTATGTCGTAAGGTAACCGCGCTTGTGGCGACAGCACAGATGCACTGAGAAATTGCAAGGCAGATTTCATCCATTGGAGTTCGTCTTTAATTAAGCCTGTGCCAAACATGTCGGATAAAACGGCGTCTTCGACATCACGCTTGAATGTCCTGACGAACTTTTCGTAGAGCGAGGCGTCGTCATTGTCGTCGCCAAAGAGGCTTTCAAAGAAAGATTGTGGCGCGGGATACGAGACGAGTTGAACCGTTGCCGCCGTGTCAATGCCGGCTAACTCTTTTGCGGTTTGAATTGCCTTTCTAAATCCGCCGAGTTCATCGACCAACCCGATAGCTTTGGCGCGTTGTCCAGTCCATACTCTGCCTTGCGCAATAGAGTCGACATCTGCGACGGTCATTTTTCGACCGTCGGCGACGCCCGCAAGGAACTGCTTGTAAATTTTGCCGACAAGTTCGTCATACTTTGCAAAGGCATCGGGCGAGGCTTTCTCGAACATATTGAGCGCGTCGGCGTATTTGCCGCGCGTCAGCACCTGACGGTGCAATCCGGCATTCTCTTGCAACTTTTTGAAATACGGGCGCACGCTGAACACGCCAATAGACCCTGTAATTGTAAGCGGGTCAGCGATAATTTTATTTGCGTTCATTGAAATCCAATAGCCACCCGACGCTGCAAGACCCGACATTGAGACCACCAATGGTTTTTTCTTTTTCGCTTCATTGAGTGCGTTGAGTATTTTGTCGGAGGCGAGCACCGAGCCGCCCGGACTATCGACACGCAAGACAATCGCTTTAATACTCTCATCTTTCTGAGCCGAGCTGACTGCCGCCACAATTGTCTGGTCGCCGCTGTCCTCGCTATCACCAAGCGGACTTGACGAGGCTTTGCCGTCGACAATTGTTCCTACGACATTGACCACCGCGATTTTTTCCTTCGCCAGATTTCTTGTCGACACACTGACACCCGCATACTGCCCTGCGCTGACAAACAGCGCGTCGTCGGCAGCGTCGAATTTTTGTTTTAACTGCTCTTTCAATTGCGATAGATACAGCACACTGTCGACCAATTTTAACTTGACCGCGTCTTGTTCGGAGACAATTGCGACCTCATCGATGATGCGTCGATACTCGGCTTCGGAGAGGTTTTTGTCTTTGGCGACGTCGGCGACATAAGCGTTGAAAAAGTCGTCCAAGAGCGCGCTACGCTGCTCAATGTCGTAGATGCTTGCGCTGTCGCGCACAAGCGGTTCAGTTGCGCTTTTATACTTGCCGCGTCCGAAGACCTCGACGCCAATGCCGATTTTTTCCAACGCCGTTTTGAAATAGAGGTTCTCCGTTTTGATGCCGTCGAGCGAGAGCGAGGAAAACGGCTCGAGAAAAATTTTATCGCACGCCGCTGCCAGATGATAATCGTTGTCGTCGGGCGAGGAGAGATACGCCCATACCTCTTTGCCCGACGCGCGAAAGTCTTTTATCGCCTCGCGCACTTCATTGACTTTTGAGGGATAAGCGCCAACGCTGATTTCCATCAGCACCAACTTGATGCGGTCGTCGGTTTTGGCTTTTCGCAAGGCTTGCAATGTGCCTTGCAGCGTGATGGGCTGGCGCTGCCGACTAAATGGCGACGGCTCCGTAAGTGAAATTTCCGGCAATGCACCTTTGACGGGCAACACCAACACGCTTTTGGGTGGCACATCGGCTTTTGGGTTGAGCAAACTAAATACGCCAATGCCGAACAGCGCGATGAACAAAACAAGTAGAATAATGAGCAGTCGCTTTTTGCTTGAACGCTTCTTTTCTTCCGCCATAATCCGCTCCTTTGTTGAAAAAATTAACTGTTAAAAAAATTTATGCTGCCTGCACGTTTTTTGCAGTCGGCTCATAGAGCAAGCAACTGACCTTGTGCGTTTCCTCCTCCGAAAGCGCGGCAAGCTGCGGAGCCTTGATTTTACAAGCGTCGACGGCTTTCGGGCAGCGTGGGTGAAATGCGCACCCGCTCGGTGTGTTGGCAGGACTTGGTAAGTCGCCCGTTAGGATAATTCGTTTCTTCTTCGCCTTTGGATTCGGCACTGGCACAGCGGAAAGCAAGGCTTCGGTGTAAGGGTGCTTCGGCGAGGCGTAAAGCTCGTCGCAGCCCGCTATCTCGACCACTTTTCCGAGATACATCACCGCGACTCTGTCTGAGATATGCTCGACGACCGACAGGTCGTGCGCAATGAAGAGATATGTCAATCCGAACTCTTTTTGCAAGTCTTGCAAGAGGTTGATGATTTGCGATTGAATGGACACGTCCAGCGCAGAAACAGGTTCGTCGCAAACAATGAATTTTGGCTTCACTGCTAACGCCCGCGCAATGCCGACACGCTGACGCTGACCGCCCGAAAATTCATGCGGATACCGATTGAGATATTCTTTTCGCAGACCGACGATGTCGAGCAGTTGTTCGGCTGCGCTGCGTGCCGAACTGCCCTCAGCGAGTTGATGCACTTCTAACACTTCTCGCAGCATCTCTCCAACGGTGAGCCGCGGGTTGAGCGAACTGAATGGGTCTTGAAAAATGATTTGGATTTCCTTGCGCAGTTTGCGCAACTCATCTTTGCTTAACGCTAAAACATCTTTGCCCTCGAAGAAAATAGAGCCGCTCGTCGGTTCAATCAATCGCAGCAAGGCTCTGCCCGTTGTTGTTTTGCCGCAGCCCGATTCGCCGACGAGACCGAGCGTTTCGCCTTTGCGAATTGTAAAAGAGACACCATCAACGGCTTTAACATAGCCGACCGTCCGCGAAAAAAATCCTTTTCTGATGGGAAACCATTTGGTCAGATTCTTGACGACCAGCAGCTCGGGCGCATCGGTTAAATTTTTTGCAGGCATTGGCGTTTGTGTTTTTTTCAAAATACGCGATTTGCTTTGAATCGACCAACGTCCGTCGTTTCAGAAACAGCATATCGAGAAAGCGCAGGCGTTTTTCTTGGCGGGCGCGCAACTTGCGGCTTTCTTGGTTGATAAAAAGCGTTAATTTGCGGCCACAAATTTTTTGACCACGTTGCACCGCTTGATACCATTAGTTCAATTACCTTGCCGCGCTGCGCTTGTTGCGCTGTCTCTTGGAGCGCTTTTGGTTTCATCGTGCGCCCGCGACGACGCCAGCCTTGCCGGAAACTTGTATCACAATTTCACGGCGTTTTTCAATGCGTATTACAACGCAGGGGTTGAGTATGAGAAAGGCATTAAGGCAATGAAATCGTCGGTTAGCTACGACCGCAACGCGCGGCTACAGATTTTTATTTCGCTCGAGAATGCACAGCAGGGAAAACAATTTTTCGACAAGGTCATTGAGAAGGCGGGCGCAGTGGTGCAGGCGCATCCGAACAGCGATTTAGCAGATAACGCGTTGCTCTTGATGGGCAGGGCGTATTATTATCAGCGTGAATTTCAGCCCGCCGAGCGCAAGTTCAAAGAAGTCATCTCGAATTATCCGACCAGCGACATCTTGGACGAGGCGACATTCTGGTATGGGCGTACGCTCTCGCAACAGCAGCAAACATCAGAGGCGCGGGAAATTTTGGGAGGCGTGATTGCCTCGCCTCGAACAGCACCCAATGTCAGAGCCGACGCGCATTTCTCGCTCGCCGAACTTGCCATCAGAGACGAAGAACTCGACGAAGCCGAAAAGCAAATTCGCTTGGGACTGCCGCTTGCCACCGACAACGACCGCAAAGCCACTGCCGCTTTCGTCTTGGCACGCATTTACGACCAATTGGGGAAATACGACCAAGCCGCTCAATTTTATCAACTCGTGCTTTCGCTCGACACCGACTACGAACTGCGCTATGCCGCACAGCTCAGCTACGCGCTCGATTTGCGCGAACAAAATAATTTAGACGAGGCAATCGAGGCATTTATGCGAATGCTCTCCGACGATAAAAATCTGGACAAGTTCGCCGAAATTCGCTATGAACTCTCGCAATGCTACGAGAAACAAGACCGATTGGGCAAAGCGATTGATTTGTATTTGGAAATCATTCGAAAAAATCCGCGCACCGAAGGCGCAGCGAAAAGTTATTATCGGTTGGGCTTGATTAAGCAAGACATTTCGCGCGACTATGAAACGGCGCGTGCGCTCTTCGATAGTGCTAAAATTGAGTTCGCTCAGGGCGAGATAAACAAAGCAGCAAGCGAGGCATCGGAACGTATGACGAAAATTTTATCGCTCTATGAAGCCGTCGCCGCGCTCGATAGCACAATTCGGCTGGGCATTGTGAGCCAAAAAAAGACGGAGAAACCGCGCGACACACTCGACGCCCAGCCCGACGCACCAACGGTGCAGCGCACGCGGCGCGATTACCGACGCAGCGCGTTTTTAGCCTCCGGCGCACGCGACGCCTTCGGCGATACGCTTACTACACGCCAAACCGAGAAGCGCCAACGAATCGTCTTTGACGCTGCACGCGACACAGCAACGCTGCTCGGCTATAAGCGCGAGTTGCTCAATCGATATTCTGGCATCGGCAATTTCTATCAAACCACGTTGCCCATTCCTGACTCGGCGATTCATTGGCATCGGTTTACGCTTCGCGCCATTGACGACAGTTTGAACGTTTTTCCCGATTCAATGAAACCCGCTGTGCGTGCGCTTCAAGAGCCAATTTTGTATGCACTCGCCGACGCGCATCGCCTTAAAAATGACCTGTCAGAGACCGACTCGATTTATAAGTTGATGCTGGAGCGCTATCCGAAAAGCCGTTACGCTGAGCGCATCAGGATTTATTACAACATGCCGAGCGACGCGGTTGAACAAACGAAAGACTACGCGTTGTATCAATCCGCGATTGCAGGCATAGAGCGCCGAGAGTTTCGGCTGTCGCTCAAACGGCTCGATAGTCTCCTTACGCGCTATCCGCGCTCGCCGCTTCGCCCGAAGGCATTGCTTGCCAAAGGCTACATTTATGAAACATCAGTCGCTTTGCCCGATTCGGCGATTGCAATTTACAAGCAGTTGGAGTTGCAGTATCCATCGTCGCCCGAAGCGTTGTCGATACAAGCGAAATTGCAAGCGGTCGCCCTTGCGCGCGCGCCAAAATTGGACACCGTGAAATCCAAATCGGTGTCGCCGAAAGACACGACGCAAAAAAGCGTGCCTGTTAAAGAGGCACAGACGAGAAACGCGCTGCCTGCTGCGCCGAAATCAACTGGCGTGAAACAACCCATGACGCCCAACGCCGCCTTGCCTGACAGCCTCGGTGGCGCGGCATCCTCGAGAACGCCGCCCTCGACATCTCGTAACTTTCGTAAACCAACTCCGGCTCGACCGGAATCCACAACGACTACAACGCCGCGACCAAAATGACCACAGCCACACACGCCGCGCCCGTGCGCGATTTGCTTTTGAGCGTTGCCGACAACACTCGGCTCACCTCATCGATTCACGTCTTGAAACTCCGCGCGCCAGAATTTGCCCATGTGTTCGGCGCAGGACAATTTTTGGAAATCAAAACGTCAAACGGGCTGGCGCCGCTTTTGCGCCGACCGTATAGCATTCACCGCGTCGAGGGCGACTGCATTGAAGTGATGGGCAAGGTCGTGGGCATCGGCACCAAGCAGCTTTACGACGCCCGCGTCGGCGACCGCTTTCAAGTTCTTGCGCCGCTTGGAAACACATTTGGCTACGATAGAGACGATTTTGATACGGCGTTGCTGGTTTCAGGTGGCATTGGCGTTGCACCGATGGCGATGCTCGAAGAGGAACTTTTGAAACGCGGCAAAACGGTGATAAACCTCATCGGCGCGCGCACTGCCGAAGACATCATGACGCGGCATCTCTCGAATTGGTCGGTGGCAACGGACGACGGCACAATGGGACTGAAAGGCACTGTGGTTTCATTACTCGCCAGAGAGCTCCCCAAGCTACGCGGTTCGCACGTGCGCGTTTTTTCGTGTGGCCCGAACCGAATGCTCGCCGCGCTCTCGGCATTTTGCAATGAACGCGGCATTGCTTGCGAGGTCTCGATTGAATCAACGATGGGCTGTGGCATTGGAATCTGCTATGGCTGTCCTGTCAGAATCCGCGATGCGCGCGGCGCCGTGCGCAACGAACTGCTTTGTCAATATGGCAGCGTTCTTGACGCCCGCGAAGTCGTTTGGGACGAGTAAGCGACGCTCAGCATCGACAAAGGCGGTTGGTTGGACAGACGCGCCAGCCGTTTCTCAGTCAAAGTTATCAGGCGTTTGTCCGAAAAATTTTTATCTTTGCGCTTTCACGATGTATGTTCACGCGCACATTTACGCACAAGTTGTTTGGTTGAAACCATCATTGCATGACAATCGTAGCCCTTGTCTATGTCAGAACAAAATCCGTTTAAACCGCAAGACACTCCCGAAAAAACCGCGCCATCGTCGGAGGGGGCTTACTCGTCAAAACAGCGCGAAGATTACTTCAACAATCCCGAACAGCGTCGTAAAGTCGCCGCGCGTCGTCAGCTCTTGGAGCGCATTTACATTGGCGTCTTGGGCGCGGTTGGCGTTGGCGTTTTGGCACTGCTGATTTTCATCGCGATTCTTTCGGGCGACCTTCCGAGCCTCGAACAACTCGAGAATCCAAAGCCGCAATTAGCGACCGAAGTTTATTCGGCGGATGGCGTTTTGCTGACCAAGTTTTTCAATGAAAACCGCACTGCTGTTCCCATCGACTCGGTCTCGCGGCATGTGGTCAATGCGTTGATTGCAACCGAAGACATTGACTTCTACAAGCACTGGGGATTTGACTTGCCGCGCTTTTTGAAAGTCATGCTGTTCGACAATGTCGCTGCGGTGCTTCGCGGCAGAAATGCGCGCGGCGCCAGCACCATTACACAGCAATTGGCAAAGAACCTTTATCTGACGCCAGAGCGCAGCGTGAAACGCAAAATCAAAGAAGTCTTGACCGCCATACAAATCGAGCGCACCTATACGAAACGGGAAATCCTTGAACTTTATCTCAACACGGTTTTTTTCGGCGCTGGGGCATACGGCGTTGAAGCCGCTGCATGGACGTATTTTGCAAAGCCCGCCTCGCAGCTCAACATCGCTGAAAGTGCCCTACTTGTCGCTGTTCTGAAAAGCACGAAAAATTACAACCCCGTCGAAAAGCCCGACGAAGCGTTAGAGCGGCGCAACCTTGTCATCGGCTTAATGAAAAACGCAGGGTTCATCAGTGCCAGCGACGAAGCCAAATACAAAGCAACGAAACTCGCGCTCAACTATACGCCCGTTACCGACCTTGGGCTCGCGCCGTATTTCACCGAATATGTACGCCGACAAATGCAGGAAGAAGCAGCGAAAAATAAACTCGATTTATACCGCGACGGCCTCGTCGTTTATACCACACTCGATACGCGCATACAGCATCACGCAGAAACAGCCATTCGAAAACACTTTCCGCAAGTGCAAGCTGCACATGATAAGAGTTGGAGTTGGGACTCGCGCGAAGGCGACAGTTTGAGAGTCGTTTTCATCAAAGAAACGGCGCGGTTCAAAAACCTCGTCAAAACAGGTCTCTCGGAAAAAGAAGCCGTCAGGCAACTCAAAAACGAAAAAGGCTGGCTCGATACGCTCTTGCGCGAAAAGAGCATCGTCCAACATGCGTTTGTGGCAATTGAGCCATCAACGGGTTACATCAAGGCATGGATAGGCGGCAAAGATTTCGTCAAGTATAAATTCGACCATGTTTGGCAGGCAAAACGTCAGCCCGGCTCGACATTCAAGCCGTTTGTCTATACGGCTGCGATTGACGAGGGCATTCCGCCGAACTTCCCAGTGCTTAATCAGCCGATTGCGATTGCCACCGAACAGCGGATGTGGATTCCCGAAAACGCCGATAGTAAATCGGGCGGCTATGTTACCTTGCGCGATGCATTGGCCAGTTCGCTCAATCAAGTAACGGTTCGCTTGTCCCAGAAATTCGCCACGCCCGATAAGGTCGCCCGATATGCCAAACGCATGGGCATTGAAACACCGCTTGAAGTCAACTTGGCAATGGCGCTGGGCGCGTCGGTCGTTACGCCGCTTGAGATGACATCTGCCTACGGCACCTTCGCCAACAACGGCGTCCATGTCGAGCCGATTGGCATCTTGCGCGTTGAAGATAAATTTGGCAACGTGGTCGCCAGCTACAAGCCCGAAAAACGCGAAGCGCTTAGCGCCTCATCGAACTATGTGATGGTTACAATGCTCAAAAGCGTGGTCGATAGAGGCACAGCCGCATCGATTCGTAGCAAGTATAATTTTAGGGGTGAAGCAGGCGGCAAAACCGGCACGACGCAAAATCAAGGCGACGGCTGGTTTATGGGCTTCACGCCGCAACTCGTCGCAGGCGTCTGGACGGGCTTCGACGATAACCGGATGCACTTTAAGTCAATGAGTATCGGACAAGGCTCCAGTTCGGCGCTGCCTGTGTGGGCGATGTTCATGAAAGCGTGTTACGACGACAAATCGCTCGGCTTGCAGAACCGTTATTTCACCAAACCCAGCAGTGTGATTACTAAGATGGTTTCGCGCGACCCAAATAACCCGACCGATACGTCGCCCAACAAAGCTTATCCCGAGTATTTCACCGAAGCAAGTTTGCGACGCTATACATCGCTGATGCCCGGCTCCGATTCTATTCGCATCGGCAACTCCGCCTTGATACCTGTCGTCAATCAAAAAAAGCGTGGCGAAGGTCAATACTAATCAATGCTGAATTGTGAAGTATGAATTCTGAATGAGGAGTTCAATCCACAGGCATTTGTTCTCATTCACACTTCACAATTCATACTTTATCATTCTACTATGAGTTCAGTCATCATTCTCGATTTTGGGTCGCAGTATACGCAGCTGATTGCGCGGCGCGTCCGCGAACTTGGCGTTTATTCCGAAATTCTGCCGTATCACACGCCGTTCGAGAAACTGCAACTCCTCAATCCGCAGGCGCTCATTTTTTCGGGCGGCCCGGCAAGCGTGTATGACAAATTTGCGCCGATGCCCGATAAGCGGCTCTTCTCGCTCCGCAAACCCATTCTGGGAATTTGCTACGGGCTTCAGGCGATTGCCAAACACTTCGGCGGAAAAGTCCAGAACGCCAAACGCCGAGAATTTGGTCGCGCCAAAATCACTATCGCCCGAAACGGCTCGTCAAATCAACTCTTCGCGGGCGTCGATGATTCCGAAGTGTGGATGTCGCACGGCGATAAAGTTACTCAATTGCCAAGCGGGTTTCGGGTTACCGCACGGAGCGAGAACTCCGAACTCTGCGCCGTCGAAATGATTTCCGAGACCGACCGCATTTTCGGACTGCAATTTCACCCCGAAGTGCATCATACCGAGCAGGGCAAAAAAATTCTCTCGAACTTTCTTTTTGAAATTGCCGGGCTTAAAGCCGACTGGTCGCCCAAAAACTTCATCGAGTCCGAAATTGACAAAGTGCGCCAGATGGTCGGAAAGCAAAAAGTTATTTGCGCAATTTCGGGCGGCGTCGATTCCACTGTTGCTGCTACGCTCGTCAGCCAAGCCATTGGGAAAAATCTGCGCTGTGTGTTCGTCGATAACGGCTTGCTTCGAAAAAATGAAGCAAAAGAAGTTCGCACGGCGCTCGGCACCTTGAATTTAAATCTCAACGTCGTTGACGCCTCGTCGCTCTTTCTTTCCAGACTTCATCGCGTCGTCGACCCCGAAAAGAAACGGCGCATTATCGGGCGCACCTTCATCGAGGTCTTTGAATCAGAATTGAAGCACGAGACTTTTTTAGTTCAAGGCACGCTCTATCCCGACGTGATTGAAAGCGTGAGCGTAAACGGTCCGTCCCAAACCATCAAGACGCACCACAATGTCGGCGGGCTGCCCAAGCGCATGAAGCTCAAACTCATCGAGCCGCTCCGAGAACTTTTCAAAGATGAAGTGCGACAAGTCGGTAAGTTGCTCCATGTTCCCGACGCCATTCTGAAGCGGCACCCGTTTCCCGGACCCGGACTTGCCGTGCGCGTGCTTGGCGCAGTTACCAAAGAGCGATGCGACGTGCTTCGAGAAGCCGACGCGATTTTTATTTCCGAGTTGAAGACGCATGGGCTCTACGACAAGACATGGCAAGCCTTTGCGGTTCTCTTGCCGATTCAATCGGTCGGCGTCATGGGCGACAATCGCACTTACGAGAATGTCATCGCGCTGCGTGCCGTCAATTCCGTCGACGGCATGACGGCAGACTGGACGCCCTTGCCAAACGACTTTTTAGCGCTTGTCTCTAACCGCATCATCAACGAAGTGCGCGGTGTCAATCGCGTGGTTTATGATGTCTCTTCCAAGCCGCCAGCGACGATTGAGTGGGAGTAGACGCCGCCCTTCTCGAAACAAAAAAGTCCCGTTTGTTGCGGGACTTTTTTATGGTGAAATTTCTATCAGGCAAGTTTTCCGAGACCTTGTGCCATGGCTTTCCACATCGCAACGGTTTGATAAAACTCGCGCTGTGCTTCGTGGAACTTCACGCGCATTTCCTCGACTTGGTGCGCGATGGCTTCGTCCTTTTTGGATTGCAATTCGTGATATTGTTCGCGGATGTCGGCCAGTCGTTCCGATGCAGCTTGGAAGCGCGCTTTTGCGGCAGCGATGGTCTCGTGCGCGAATGTAACGACGGCAGGCGATTTCTTGGCTAATTTTCGCGTCAGGCGAACTTCCTGCATCTGAATTTTGCGTTCAATGATGCGCTCTGGCGCAACGACGTGTAAGCCATTTGCCATGCCGATTTTCGAGAGCCCGTAAATCAGCCACTTGGTCGGGTCGTAATCGAACCAACGAATGCCGTTGCGGTAATCGCCCGGAAATTCGTGGTGGAAATTGTGATAGCCTTCGCCATAGGTGAAGAGCGCGGTAAACCAATTGTCGCGCGATGTGTGCTTATCGGAATAGGGCTGCGCGCCGACATAATGGCACAGCGAGTTGATAAACCATGTGAAGTGATGGTTCAGCACTAAGCGCAGCGCGCCAGCAATAAACAAGCCGCCGAGGGCGTCGCCCCAAAGCGCCGCGACCGCCATTGGAAATCCGAAGCACATCACCGACGCAATCAGGATGTAGTTTTCGTGTTGCCACTTCAGCAACGGATTCGCCCACAAATCTTTTACGCCTTTGCCTTCTTCCGCCTTCCAATTTTTCAGAAAGAGCCAGCCGACGTGCGCATACCAGAAGCCTTTGTGAATCGCGTAAGGGTCTTCTTCTTTGTCTTGAAAGCGATGATGAACGCGGTGGTCGGCGCACCAATCGATAATTGTGCCTTCAAAACTCGCGCTGCCGAAGAGCATAAAAAACCACTCAACGGGTTTTGAAGCGGTGTAACTGCGATGTGAAAAAAGTCGATGATAGCCCGCGGTGATGGACATTCCCGTCGCGTAGAGCATTGCGACTGCGAAAATAACAGTTGCCCAGTTAAAGCTCCCGCTTGCAATCCACCATGCTGTTCCCGCAATGGCGACGACAGGCGTGATGGTGATAAAAAGTGTGTTCGTCCAATTGATTCGTTGGAGTATGTGTTTCTCACTCATGAGTTAAAATAACGAGATGTTAGAATGATGCCTAAAAGCAAGTTACGAAAAATCAGCGCGTTTGCACGCATGTTGAAAAATTTATTTTTGCGCCATGCCTGTATGTCCAAACCCGCCCGCGCCGCGTTCCGTTTCACTCAGATGGGTTGCCTCCACAAATTGCGCTTTTTCGACTTTGGCGATAACCATTTGCGCAATGCGGTCGCCGTGTTTGACCGTAAAGGCATCTTCGCCGTGATTGATGAGAATGACCTTCACTTCGCCCCGATAATCGGCGTCGATGGTCGCCGGTGTGTTCGGCAAAGAGATGAGATGCTTCAAGGCAAGACCGCTTCGCGGGCGCAACTGTGCTTCGTAGCCGTCGGGCAGTTCAATTGCCAGTCCCGTTGGCACTAAGGCGGAGCGACGCGGCGGAATAACAATCTCTTGCTCCAAACAGGCAGCCACGTCCATTCCGGCGGCTTGGGGCGTGGCATAAGCGGGCGCAATTGCTTTCGGGTGCAGTTTCAAAAAACGTATGGTTAGCATTGTAGGCATTTATTGACGTTAGTTTAAGCCGCCTTTCAAACAGCGGTTTTAGCGATGTTAAAGGTCGCAAACGCAGGGCAGCATATCAGGATTCTTAACAAAAGTTTAATACGGCATTTCTGAACTCTGAACCTATATTTGCCGCGCGTCAAAGGAATATCTGTTCCCCACAGCAGTCGGGTATTTACTTTGCTCAAAGCAGTGAGAATGGCAAGACCTAACGACTTTACAGTTTTCTCAGGTAAACATTTTCTCGGTAAACCAATAACCAAATAACCAACAACAATGAAGCCAAGATACAGATTTTCCCTTGTAGCGGCTCTCCTTGCGCTGTTTGCCTTTTCGGGCAACGCTTTGGCGCAAGGTGTTACGACGTCGTCTATGATAGGACTTATTACGGATACCAAGAACGAGCCACTTATCGGCGCGTCGGTTGTGGCCACGCACATGCCTTCGGGCTCGAAATACGGTGCGATTACGCAACTCGATGGCCGTTTTACGATTCCGGGTATGCGCGTCGGCGGACCATACCGTGTGGTCGTCAGCTACGTCGGATACCAATCACAAACCTTTGAAAATATCTTCCTCTCGCTCGGCAGCGCTGGCAATGTAAACGCCAAACTTTCCGATGCAGCAACCACGACCGCCGAAGTAACAGTTACCGCCTCTCGCAGCGCGGCCATCAGCCCCGACCGCACTGGCGCCTCGACCAACATCAGCAAAGAGGCTATCAATACGCTGCCGACGATTAACCGTAACTTTACGGATTTTACGCGCCTCACGCCACAGGCAAACGGCACGTCGTTTGGCGGACAAGACAACCGCTTGAACAACATCACGGTTGACGGCTCGTATTTCAACAATAGCTTCGGCTTGTCAGGCTTGCCGGGCGGCAGAACGGGTGTCTCGCCGCTAAGCTTGGAGTCGGTTGAAGAGGTTAGTGTCAATCTTTCGCCCTTCGATGTGCGCCAAGCAGGCTTCGTCGGTGCCGGTATTAACCTTGTTACGCGAAGCGGCACGAATGATTTTTCCGGCTCGGCATTTGCGAACATTCGTAACCAGAATTTCTTGGGCAGACGGGCTAACTCCGACACCAACAACGTTACCGTTGCCAACTTTAACAACTTTCAAGGCGGTTTTCGCTTCGGCGGGCCGATTATCCAAGATAAACTCTTCTTCTTTGCCGCCGCCGAAACCGAACAGAACACACAGCCGTTTGGGTTTCGCGCTCGAAATCCCGGAGAGCCTTCTGGGGGCAGCGTCTCGCGTGCCGTTGCCGATACAATGCGCGCCTTGAGCGACTTCTTGCGCACCAATTTTGGCTACGAAACCGGTCCGTTCCAAGATTACACCCAGCAACGTCCGAGCAGCCTCAATTGGCTTGTGAAGCTCAACTGGAACATTGATGATTACAACAAATTCAGCATTCGCTACAACGGTCTGGATTCGCGTCAAGATGTCGGCATCAGCCAGAGCAATTCACTTGGCTTCGGCAACCGCCAAGGCGTTAATGCGTTGAGCTTCGAAAACTCGAACTACATTCAATTTGAGCGCATCCAGTCGGTTATCGCAGAATTGAACTCCACGTTTGGTGGAAAGTTTTCTAACAACTTGATTATCGGCTATACCTACCAGAACGAAGACAGAGGCTCGCGTGGCACGCTATTTCCACTGGTTGAAATTCAAGACGGCGCCAATACAACGCTCTACTCCTTCGGCTTCGAACCTTTTACGCCGTCGAACCAACTGAGCTACGGCACGTTCCAATTGCAAGATAACTTCAGCTACTTTGCAGGTGCGCATACCATCACGGGCGGCTTGAACTTAAACTACTACAACTACCGCAACGTGTTCTTCCCCGGCTCGCAAAGTGTCTATGTGTATAATACACTTACCGACTTTTACACCGACGCCAACGACCGCTTGCGCAATCCGAACCGCACCACATCGCCCGTTACGCTCCGCCGATTCCAATATCGCTTCTCTGCGCTTGAAGGCGGCGCCGAACCTGTTCAGCCCACGCGCGTGTGGTATCCGGGCATTTACCTTCAAGACGAATGGCAAGCCTTGCCAAACCTGCGCGTTACAGGGGGCATCCGAGTCGACCTGCCGATTTTTGAAAACACAGGCTTCGCTAACCCGCGTGTTCCATCGCTTACCTTCCGCGACGGCGATGGCAATCCAATCCAATCGCAGACCGACAAACTTCCGAATACCGCGCCGCTCTTTTCGCCCCGCGTTGGGTTCAACTGGGATGTATTTGAAGACAAGTCGTTCCAGTTGCGCGGTGGAACGGGTATTTTCACAGGTCCGCCGATTTTCGTTTGGATTTCCAACCAAATTGGTAACAACGGCGTTCTGACGGGCTTCGAGCAGCTTGATAACACTCGCAATCGTCCGTTCAGCCCAAACCCGAACCAATACCTCCCGCCGAATGCGTCGCAACAGTTGCCTGCGTCGTTTGAATTGGCAACGACCGACCCGAACTTCCGATTCCCGCAAGTTTGGCGTTCAAACTTGGGCGGCGATTATCAGTTGCCGCTTGGCATCGTCGCAACGCTTGACTTCATTTACACGCGAACCATCAACGGCATTAGCTATATCAATGCCAATCTAAGACCAGCAACGCGCAGATTTGCTGGACCGGACAACCGCCTGCGATACGATGGCACGGTGCGCGATACGAACCGTCTTAACACGTTCATCACCAGCAACATTGTGCTTCAAAACTCGAACCAAGACGATGCGTTCCAGTTCACTGCCCAACTTCAACGGGCGTTTGGTGAAAGCAGCTTCGGCACTTGGTTTGCTCAATTGGCTTACACCTATAGCGTCTCGCGCAATACCAACAACCCGGGCAGCATTGCGCTTGGCTCTTGGACAAACAACGCCGTTTCCAACAACCCTAACCGTCCAGAATTAGGCTTCTCGAGTGCTGATATTCCTCACAGAATTATCGCCAGTTTATCGTATCGCAAGGAGTATGGCGATATTGCCGCCACTCAGATCTCGCTGTTCTGGTCAGCGAACCCACAAGGTCGGTTCAGTTATACCTACAACGGCGATATGAACCAAGATGGTGTCTTTGGAAACGACCTTATTTTCATTCCAAATCGCGCCACAGACTTGCGCTTCGTGCCGCTCACAGTCAGCGGACGCACCTTCACGCCTGCCGAGCAAGCAGCTGCGTTCGATGCTTATATTGAGCAAGATGATTATCTCAAAACCCGCCGCGGTCAATACGCCGAGCGCAACGGCGCACTCTTCCCGTGGGTATTCAGAGCCGACCTCAGCATTGCTCAGGAGTTCTTCATTGACATTGGCGGCAAGCGCAACACACTTCAATTCCGCGCCGACTTTTTCAACGTTGGCAATTTGTTGAACAGCGCTTGGGGCGTCGGCTGGCAGCGCGTTGAACCTGCTCCGATTAACGTGGCTACTGCGGCGCAAGGCGGTCCGGTTGCTGCCGATGGCACGCCACAATTTACGATGCGTTTCCGTAACACGCCGTCTGGCCCGATTCTTCTGGACCAAACCTTCCAGCGTTCGGCAGGATTAGGCGACATTTGGTCGGCTCAGTTCGGCATTCGCTACATCTTTAACTGAGGACATTTTCAAAACCATAAGAAGGCGCCTCGAGTCTCTCGGGGCGCTTTTCTTTATTTCGCACGACACCTGTTTTTTATCCCGCCTCTATGAAAACATACATCTTGCCTAAACTAAATTGACCTTGTTTAAGTTATTTGAAGTAATTTCTTGCTTATCAACTCTTTACTACCGTGTCATGTATCGCTTTCACCTTACCGTTAGCCTCCTGTTCTCTTTTCTGATGGGGCTTTCTGCGTTAGCACAACAAACGCTTTTACAATCTGGCCCGATGGTTGGCTATTCAGAGATGCGCGAAGTTATGCTCTGGGTTCAAACCAATGCGCCTGCCAAAGTGCAGTTCAAGTATTGGGAGAAATCCAACCCAAAGGACAAGTTCTCGACCGAAGAGGTGCAAACCCTGAAAGACCGCGCGTTTACCGCGCATTTGGTGGCCGACCAAGTTCAGCCGAGCAAGAAATACGAGTATGAACTCTACATCAATGGTAAAAAAATCGCCCGCCCGTATCCGTTAGAATTTCAAACGCAAACGCTTTGGCGTTACCGCACCGACCCGCCAGAGTTCACCGTCGCTATGGGCAGTTGTCTTTATGTCAATGAATCGCAATACGACCGACCGGGCAAACCCTACGGCGAGAGCTACGAGATTCTCAAATCCATTCACGCCAAGCGTCCCGACGCAATGCTCTGGCTCGGCGATAACATGTATTTACGCGACCCCGATTGGAACACGCGCACAGGTATTTTTCATCGACATACCCACACACGCTCCATTCCTGAACTGCAGCCGCTCTTGGCATCCACACACCACTACGCAATTTGGGACGACCACGACTTCGGGCCTAACGACGCCGACGGCAGTTTTTGGAACAAAGACATGACGCTGGACGCCTTTAAACTTTTCTGGTGCAATCCCTCCTACGGCGTGAATGGCGGGAAAGGCATCACAGGTATGTTCTCGTGGGGTGACGTCGATTTCTTTTTGCTCGACGACCGCTACTTCCGCACGCCCAACGACCGTAAGACCGGCGAGCGCGAGATTCTCGGCAAAGCCCAACTCGACTGGCTTATTAACGCACTGTCATACAGCAACGCGACGTTCAAAATCATTGCCATCGGCGGACAAGTGCTGAACACAGCCAAAAAATATGAGAACTACGCCAACTACGACGAAGAACGGCAAAAACTCATTGACGCCATTACCAAAGAGAAAATCACAGGCGTTATGTTCGTCGACGGCGACCGACATTTTACCGAACTCTCCAAGCTGCCGCGTGAAAACGCCTATCCGCTCTACGACCTCACCTGTTCGCCGCTCACGTCAGGCATTCATAAAGCCGATGAAACCAACACGCTGCGCGTCGAAGGCACACATATCGAGATGCAAAACTTTGCGTTGCTGAAATTTTCAGGCAAACGCTTGGAGCGCGTCATGACAATTCAAATTTTTGATAAAGACGGCAAAGAGGTTTGGACACGGGAAATCAAAGCTGCCGACCTGCGCGACCCGAAAGAGCCAACAGGCAGTAAATAAACTATGGCACTCCTCCGACGGCAAGCATTACCTTAGGCAACTAAAGGGGGAAATTGTGTGTCGCCAGAACGCTTGGCTGTAGCGCAGTATCGGTGAAACTCTCTTGGGATTTACAACCAACCGCCGTCGCTCGTCTTGCGCAGTTAAAGTTCCACCTCGACTTTCTGCGACTCGCTGTCGAAGATGCGGAACATAATTTTTTGCTGTTCATTCGGGCGCTCGTATCCCCAAATCATCGCAAGTTCCTCCATTTCGGTCTCCATGCTGAAGCGTTGCGATTCTCCCAGATAGACCTCGCGCACGCCCAGTTCTTTCGCCGTATTGACAATGCTGAAAAACGGATTAAAACTTGGCACAACCAACGGAATGACAGGCTTGCCGACTTCTTCCGCAAGGTTCACCACTTCTGTAAAGAGTTGGCGCTCTTCCCTGGTCATTTCAGGCGAGAACGGCTGGTCGCCTTTTTCAATCACGCGCACCGTCATCACAATCACATCGGTCGTTTCAGCGTCGACCACGTCCAAGCATTTGGCGAAATGCTCCATGTTCGTCGCTTTCTTGACGGCAACCAAGACGCGGTTCGGCTTTTCAGAGCCGATGGACTCTGGCGTAATTTTAATTTCGTTTTCCTGATTGAACTTCTCGAGCGATTGCAACTCCTCGAGCGAGAGCGCATCGCGCTGTGCTTTCTTGCGTTTCTCTTTTTCGCGCTGGTTGATTTTTTCCGACGCGCTGAAGAGTATCAAAAAGAACATTGTGAACGCCACGCCCGACATGGTCGCGACCGACTTTGTAAATAAATTTGCCGTTGCCACCGTGAGCAGCACGAGAAACACGATGAGAATACCGACCGGAAATTCCACGCCTCCAAGCGCAAGGTTCATCGGCACTCGGAACCGACGCGGACTGCGGTCTTTGAAGCGCAAGACGAGCATCGCAAAGGCATTAAAGACGAAACTCCAAATCACGCCGAAGGCGTAGGCTTCGCCAAGCAGATAAACATCGCCACGGCTGATGAGAATTGTGGTGAGTTGAAAAAACGTAATCAGGTTAATCATTCGGTAGGTTGTGCCGAATCGGTCGTGCGGTTTTCTAAACCAATCTGCCAGAATGCCGTCTTCGGCGACGCGGTTCAGCACGCCGTTAGCGCCGATGAAAGATGTGTTTACCGCGCCCGACAAAATCAAAAATCCGACTACAACCACAAACGCTTGAAGTGCAAGGCGCACGGGTTCGGGACCGACGACATTCATGGCCAAGCCAGCGAGCAGGTTGTCCGCGTATTGCGCCACGCGAACTTCGTCGGGAATTATCATCACAGCAAGAAACGAGAAAATGCCCGTGAACGTGACGCTGAAAATAAGAATGGTAATGGCGGCGCGTTTGAGGTTTTGCAGTTTCGGCGCTTCAATTTCGCGGTAGACTTGCGCAAGTGATTCCTCGCCCGACATTGCCAACATCGAGTGCCCCAGCGCAATGACCAGCCCAATCGCGCCGAGCAGTTTGCCCGACAGGAGTGTTTCGCCGAGTTTAGTATGCCCTAAAAATCCCAACGATTCTTCGTTGAACTTGATGGTAAAAGACGGCAGTTCTGCGCCGCGCAAGTAAATCGTTAGCCCGCACCAGACGAGCATTATCAACACCATTGCGCCCGTGATTTGCATAATCCTCAGCGCCTGACCCGACGACTCCGTAATCCCTCTCGTGTTGAGCCGCCAAAAATACACGACAATCAGAATCGCAATCAACTGAGCCGTTAGGTTGACAGGCAACTTTCCGCCGTCGGGCAAAAATGAATTGACGAGACCGACGATATACTGTCCCGCAGAGACCGAGCTAATTGGACCAGTTAGGACATAATCGAACATCAGCGCGGAGACGGCGATTTTAGCGAGGTTTTCGCCGAGCGTGTTTCGGACGACGCGATAGACACCGCCGCGCGTGAAAATTGAGCATGACTCCATATACACCATGCGCACCGCGTAGGCGAAAATCATCACCCCGAAAATAAAATACGGCGCCGCTTCCCCGATGGCGCGTTCTGTAATGCCGCCAATGTAGTAGGCGGTCGAGGCTAAATCGCTCAAGACAATTGCGGCGGCTCTCCAAAAAGAAATAAACGAGAGCATCACCGATGTTACGACCACGACTTTAACGGAACTGCTCGAAGACCGCGCTGATGTGGAGGCGTCGGCAGAATTAGGGTCTCCCTGACGATTACTACTTGTTTCCATACCGACTGCTTAAAATTAACGCGCGGACGGCTGTTGTGCGTCGACGCGAAAAGCGGATTCTGACCACAATGGTGATTTTAAACAGAGGCTAATATAATTCGGCGCTTGGAGATTTTTTTGATTTTCCGCCGTCTCCCGAAATGACCTGTGCATAAGGCGACTCTCATCTATTGCCTGTCGCTTTTTTGGAGTGTGTCGTCGTCGGAGACGAGTTTTTCAAGTCGGGAAATTTTGGCATCGAGCCGCGTTAGATACAGAAACACACCTGTCCACACAAGCAGAACAATGACAAGAACAACATAAATGGAGTTTTGCGTAAAGAACTCTTCCATTGCGGTAAATTTGACGGTTGCTGCAAACGTTAAGTTTTATTCGGCGTAATCCGTTTCGGCGCATTATGGAATCAGGTTGCTTGGCACGCCGCCCGGAAATTCCTCTTTAATTGCCGCTTTGATTTTCTCAATACGGTTTTCGGGATTTGGGTGTGTGCTGAAAAATTCAGGCTGACGATTGCCACCACTTGCCTGCGCCAGCACCTCCATCACGCCGATTAAGGCACGCGGGTCGTAGCCCGCCTGCGCCATAAAGCGCACACTGAGCCGGTCGGACTCCAACTCATCGTCGCGTCCGTAGCTCATATTGACCAATTCGCCGACGACTTGCGCGATTTGCGTCGCTGAAGCATCGCCTGACGCAACGGCGACCGCGCCCGTTAAGCCTTGCGTCAGTTGAGACTTTGCCATACGCTCTGCGCCGTGCCGCGCAACCACATGTCCGATTTCATGCGCCAAGACGCCCGCTAATTGTCCTTCGGTTTTAAGCCGCGAGTAGAGCGCCGCAGTAATGAACACCTGTCCGCCCGGCAGCGCAAACGCATTGATGGTTCGAGTGTCGCCCAGCAAATGAAACTCATACTGCCAATTTGTTTTTGCCGCGTCGCTTTGTTTCACCAGCCGAAAGCCCACTTTATCAACAATCGCTTGTCCATTTTGGTCGGGGTGCATGCCGCCGTATTGCCGAATCAGTTGCGGCGTAGCGCGTAGCCCTAACGCGATTTCTTGCTTCGGCGAGAGACTAACAAACTGCGTCTCTTTCGTTACGGGATTGTATTCGCGCGAACTGAAATAGCCCACGATTGACACCAGCGCAATAATGACGCCAATGATGAACCGAATGTTCATGCCGCTCGGCTCTCCATATCGATTTTCAAATCCGAACATATACAGCGTGGTTTACCTGTTAATTTCTGCCGCGCCAAAGTTACGATGAAGATTTGAATTTGATTCAGCCGAGCAGAAAACAAAAAGTCCCGCATCGGCGGGACTCTTGCATAGATACAGCCGTTAGGTTACTTGACGACTTTGAACGATTCGGTTTTCGCGGCAGCGCCGTTGAGCGAGATTTCAACTTTGTAGTCGCCGACGGGCATACCCTTCGGATTGGCAAGGTTGAACTGCACATTGCTTGTGCCAGCTTGCACGACTTTGGCAGAATCGACGCGAGCAATTTTATCGCCCATCATCCATTTGGCAGAAACGCTGTTTCCCACAACGCCGTTGTCAATTTTCACCGACGCATACACTTGGTCTTTCGGTTTGAATTCTGTCGCCGCCGTTTTAATTGTCTTCGTAGCTTGGTCGATGTCCTTGCCAAGCATTACGGCAGAGACCATCGGCGCAGGCGGCGGTGGCGGCGTTGCGGCTTTGATTGAATCTTCGCGGCGCTTCGCCTCGGCTTCGGCAGCAGCTTTCATTTCTGCCTCTTTCTTCTTCTTGTCTTCGCAGCCCGTTACGCTCAGACCAACGGCAACGAAGCCAATTAGCATCAACGATACTAAAAACTTGCTCTTCATGATGTGTTCTCCTGTGTTTGGTTTTTGAAAAAAGTTAGTCTGGAATGACGAGCTCCCAGCCGATTTGAATCATGTCTGGATTTTTGATGCGGTCTTTGTTCGCCTCGTAAATTTTCTTCCACTTATTGGCGTCGCCGTAAAATTCTTTGGCGATTTTAGACAGCGAGTCGCCTTTCTTAACGGTGTAAGTTCGTGCCGATTCGCCTTCAGCAGATGCACCGCCGACGAAACCGTCCATGTCGCTGAAATACGCAGCCATAGCATTCCTCCTTTGGGTTGGTTTGATGGTAATTTGTTATGAAGCGCGAATTTACGGAAAAACAGCGCGATTTTCTATACCGCAAGTTCGCCCTTCACCAAGCAGGCAGGCACAATAACAAAAAAGCCAATCGTGTTCAGATTGGCTTTGCTTGCTCTGCGGCGATGGAGTTTATCCGCCGATGTATTCTTTCAGAACACCGCTATACGGCGAGTGGCGCAGTCGGCGAATCGCCTTTTCTTTGATTTGCCGCACGCGCTCGCGCGTGAGCTTGAACTTCTCGCCGATTTCTTCCAGCGTAAGCGGGTTGTCCATTCCAATTCCAAAATACGAGCGAATCACGTCTGCCTCGCGCGGCGTGAGCGAAGAGAGCGAGCGCTCGACTTCAATGCGAAGCGACTCGCGCATCAATCCGTGGTCGGGACGCTGCGAATCGTTTTGAAGCACATCGAGCAGTCGGTTGTCATCGCCCTGCGCAAAGGGCGCATCGACCGAAATGTGCCGCCCTGCAATTTTGAGCGTGTCAGTGATTTCCGACGAGTTCATATCGAGCAGATTCGCCAGCTCTTCCGTGCTGGGGTCGCGCTCAAATTCCTGCTCCAACTGCGAGAACGCCTTGCCGATTTTATTGAGCGTGCCGACGCGGTTGAGCGGCAACCGCACAATGCGCGACTGCTCGGCGAGCGCCTGTAAAATCGATTGACGAATCCACCAGACCGCGTAGGAAATGAACTTAAATCCGCGCGTTTCATCGAAGCGTTTTGCCGCCTTGATGAGACCGAGGTTGCCCTCGTTAATCAAATCGCCGAGCGATAAGCCTTGATTTTGATACTGCTTCGCCACCGACACCACAAAGCGCAAGTTCGCCTTAATGAGCTTCTCCAACGCCCGACGCCCTTCCTTGAACTCTTTGGAATCGACGGGCTTGCCGTCGCCCTTTTTGATTTTCATCGTGAGCGTGATTTCGTCTTGCGCCGTGAGCAAATCGAACTTGCCGATTTCCTGCAAATATCGGTCGAGCGATTGGCTCTCGCGGTTCGTAATCTGCCTGCTGATTTTTAACTGTCTCATTTGTTCCCCTCTTAAAACTTCTAAATTTATTTAAGAACTATTACTGAATCGACTACAACATCGATGCGGTCGACAATCCCGACGATGGTCGCGTCTGTCGGCACAAGCGACATTTGCTTGCGGCTGCGTATCGGAATCGCCGCTTCAGACGATGTTACGAACATCACGGTTTCGCCGGCGCCCGCGCCGACCGAATTGACGGCGGCAATCGGACTGCCCGACGGCTTCTTTGCCGCATCGAGCGGCTGGACGAGTTGCAATGTTTCGCCGACCAAGCTCGCGTCCTTTTGCGTCGCCCAAATCGCACCGATTACTTTTCCGAAATACACTTTAACGATTGACGAATTTGGATTGTTTTGTCCACGATTTAAAAATGTCGCACCCGAACCGAGCAAATTGTTCAACTTTTTCGAAACGACCTTTCCCTGATTTGAGAATCCCTTCATCTGGCATCTGGCATCGTCCCTTTCAGTTCGTCCTCATTCTGCGACATCGAGTTTATCGACGATTGCCATGATGACGGCGTCTACGGGCTTATTCTTCGTCAGTTCCGTCAGCCGCGCTGAGCTGCCGGTGGCAACGAGAACCGTTTCGCCGACGCCCGCCCCGACCGAATCAACCGCCACCAAAAAACTCTCTTTGCTTTGACCGTCCAAGCCGATGTGTCGCACCAACTGCAATTTCATGCCGACAAGTCCCTCATCTTTGCGCGTCGCCCAAATCGTGCCGATTACCTTTCCCAAAATCATTGTTTGTTTACAACTCTGGTTGAAAACCGTTCCACTACGGCTAAAATTCCACACGGTTACAAAAATTTGTTAAAAAATCTTCACCACATTGCCGCCTGATTGTCGCGCGTGGTCTAAGGCTCTTTCAGCTTGCTCGAGCAGGAGTTCCACATCGGGCTTATCTGGTTTCAGCCGTGCAATACCGACGCTGACGGTGGCAATGATGGTTTTGTATTCGTCGTCCGTCTCAAACGGCGAGTTTAAGATTTGCTCGCGGATTTTGTCCGCCCAAAACCGCGCGTTGAGTTCCGAGATGCCGCTCAAACAAACGGCGAATTTTAGGTTATCCAGTCGGGCGAGTAAGTCGTAATTGCGCGTATTAGCTTCGATGAGCCTCGCCGTTGAGCGCATCAATTGCGTGAGCGATGCTTGTCCGTAGCGGCTTTTGAGTCCGTCCGTGTCGTCGAAGGCGATGAGCATCAGCACAAGGTCGTGTCCGAGCCGCGTTGCGCGATTGATGTCGGCACGAAGCCGCGAAAAAAATGTGCGCACAGAGAGCGTGTTGGTTTCCTCATCGAGCGGTGTTACAGTTCTGACGCGCTCGTCCAGAAGCATCACTTGCATCGAGAATGTCAGCGCCTCAGCGAAAAAACGCACGCGCGCGAAGGTTTCGGACGTGAAAAAACTTTTTTGTCCGCTTTCCAGCACCAGCGCTCCTGCAGTAAGGTCGCCTAACCTAATCGGCAGAATCAGCATCGAGCCGTTTTTTTCAATGGCAGGTTCGCCCGAAAAAAAGCGTGGCGTTTCGCCGAGTTGAGCAAGGTCGTCAATTGCGCCGTGTTCGCCGTGCAAAATGCACAGCCCGACCGCCGAGCGTTCTAAGTCGATTTTTGCCCCTTCGGAAATGTATCCTTGTGCCGACCTGACCTTGCGAACGGTCATTTCGGACTTCGAGTTGAGCAACAAAAGCGCCAGATGGTCAACGTCAACGGCTTCGGTGAGCGACTCGCACAAGCAGGTTAAAATGGTCTCCAAGTTTGTCGTCGCGTGAAGCGTGTGCATAAACGCCTGCGCTGGTTCGGCAAACCGCATGGACTCGAGATAGGCTGATTTCAGGGCATAGTTGTCGATGAGCGTCGAGCAAATTTTTCCGAATCGGTTGAGCAGCTTTACGTCGTCGTGTCCGAATGCGCCTTTTTCGATGCTGTCGGCGAAGAGCACCGCATAGATTTGGTCGCGGTGAAATACAGGCACGCCCATAAACGCTTTGATGGCATTGGGCGCGAGGTAGTATCGAATAATTTTAGGTTCGTCTGCTGCGCTGATTTCCGTGTAGAGCTGTGCGTTTCGCGCCAAAAAAATTTGTGTAACGGCGTCGCTGCCGAAGGCAAGCCATTTATCGGTGGTGAAATCGGCGGCATCGGTTTGATGCGAGGCGATGTAAAACTTTTTTTTCGCCTGACTTACCCAACAAAAGGCAACGGTGCGGGCTTGAACAGTTTCCTTGACAGTGGCCAGCAAGTCGGTAATAATTGCGCCGAGTTCTTCTTCAATGCTGCCTTGCGATTCGGCACTGACAGACGGCGTCGGGTCGGCGAATGTCTCCAGCTCGATTTTAACGGTCTTGGGCGCGGCCTCTGGCCTGTATTTGCGGACATTGATAACGCCTTCAAAGTCGTCGGACGTTTGCTTGAAAAAACCTTGCGTTTCCAACACCCTACCGCTTAATTTGGATTAACTTTTTTGGCGTGATTTTTCGTGAACGGCAAATATACAGAAATTCTCGGTGCAGACAAACGGCTATCTCGACCATGAGACCTCGCTAAAAAGTGCTTGTATATCGATGGCGCTTATCCTAAATTTACGCCAGAGGTTACAGCAGTATGTATCGGCTCTCCCCAGCCGAGTTTTGTGCAAGGAGTTGCAGCACAGAAGCATAAAAAATGAGTTCCAGTTTTACATCGGTTCTTTCAGAGCAACTTCTAAACTGCAAAAAAGGAGAACAACACTATGGCTGTCAACGCAACCGGAGCAGACGCAATCCGCGCCCTGCCCACCGCATTTGTCTATCACTTCACGCTTCCGCATACGATAGAGTTTCTGCCCGAAGTGTCTGAGTCGCTCGGCATGAAGGTCGAGCTCAAAAACACTGGCAAAAACGGTCTTGACCATTTCTTCGACTATGTCAAAGGCGATTTGAAATACGAACACATTGACGACGACAAGCACCGCCGAATGAACGACTGGCTAACGGCGTGGGTCGTTCTCAACACGGCTTGGCCTTATGTGCCTGTTTTGGGCTTGATTAAGGCATACAAAATCGGCGTGGAAACCGCTAAGGCATATTCGAAAGACGAGTCGAACCAGATGTTGGGCGGCATTTTATCGCTCTTGCTGACCGCGCCGTTCAATGTGATTATCGGCTTCTACGAGGCGGCGAATTTCACATCGGCGCGCCTGCGCGTTCAAGGCATCGATAAAGCGTTTTTGGAAGCGACTGAAAAACTGCCAGAGGTCGTTGGCGCTGGCTTTGACGCGGACGTGAAATCGCAACCGAAAAACGAACTTGCCGATATTGTCGCACGCACAGCAGCGATGTTCTCGCTCGTGCCGTTTATGCCGCTTTTGGGAACTTACAAAGTTACCGAAACCATTGGCGACCTGACGCACAAAGACCGCGTGGTTCAATTTACCACGATGCTGTTCGGCGCACCTATTTTGGCGACCATTGGTCTGCCGGTCTTCGCACTCTCGCAAGCCGCAAAAGTGGCGAACACAATAGTGAGCGACTCGAACTTGAACGGCTGGGTATCGAAATTCTTTGGAGATACCTCGAAGGCATTGAGCGCTGCATCAGGCAAGTAATTCCGCAGTTGCAGTTTAACTGCGTATAGACGAACAATCGCGTTAAGCGCTTGTCCAAAAGTCCCGCAAGTCGGGACTTTTTTGTCGCCTATCCTGCGCATGCCAATACTGACAAGGGTTTTCAGGCAGTGCGTTTGAGATGCGCAGGATGTTCATTTCAGCGTCAGCACGAACCACGAAAAGAGAATTTCGCCGACGACGAATCCGACCAGCATTTTTTCCGAGAACGGAATGCCCTTGCGAATCACGAGTTGATAGGTAAAGTTCGCCGCAATGAGCAAGCCCGATGTAAACACGCACAGTGTAATTTTTGAACTTTCGCCTGTGGTGGGCAACGGTGCGTCAAAGCCGCTCGTCGCGTTCCAGAGCGCCACCATTGCTGCCGCGAAATTAAACGCCGACGACGCCAGCAAAAGATACGTCAGTGCCAACAGCCGTTTTGTTGCAGAAGCGTCGTTGTTCATCATCGTCAGGAGGCGAGACTCGCCAAATTTTCTTTAAACTTTTGCAGGTTCAATTTCGCGGTTGAGAGTTTTTCCTTCTCTGCATCAATAACCTCTTTCGGGGCGCGCGCCACAAAGCCTTCGTTGGTCAGTTTCGCTTCAATCTGCTTTGCGTAAGATTCCGTTTTCTCGATTTCCTTCGCCAAACGCGCTTTTTCTTTGTCAAGGTCGATTAAGCCTTCTAAGAGAATGAATATCTCGTTGCCATCGACGAGTGTGCTTGCTGCTGCCTTTGGCTTTTCCATAGAGAGCGCCGCGGTTACTTTTACGCGAGCGAGTTTTTCAATGAGCGCAGCGTTTTTCGACATCATCTCGAGCGACGACCCAGACGCTGCACGAATGCTCACATCGGCAATCGGCGCTGGCGGCACGCCCAATACGCTGCGCGTGCTTCGAATGCTCGTAATCACCTTTTGCAAAAACTCGAACTCCGCCTCGATTTCCTTGTCAATCCAAGCGTCTACGGCGGGCGGCATGTTCGACACCGAAATACTTTCGCCGTTACGGCGCAGCGCAATGTTCTGCCAAATTTCCTCTGTGATGAACGGCATTATCGGGTGCAAAGCTCTCATCGCACAGTCGAATGCAAAAATCGCGCGCGCGACCATCGCCTGCTTTTCATCGAGCGATGTTGCGGTTTGCAGCTTGACTTTCAAGAGTTCAATAAACCAGTCGCAGTAGTCGCCCCAAATAAAGTCGTAAATCAGTTTCGTTAAATCGTTGACGCGGAACTCTCGGACTGCGTCGTGATAATTTTTCAGCGTTGAGTGCAAGCGCGAAAAGAGCCACCGTTCCGATACATCTAAGTTGCTGGGCGAGAGGCGAGAGGCAATTGCCGCGTATGTTTTTTCAAACAGTTCAAGGCTCGCGAATGCGTCGTTGCGGTTCATCAACAGGAATCGAGCGGCGTTCCAGATTTTGGTCGCGAAGTTACGCCCTTGCTCGACTTGTGGCATGTCTTTGGTCTTTTCGTTGACCTCGATGCGTACATCTTGACCAAGCGGCGCGAGATACATCACAGTGAAGCGCAGCGCGTCGGTGCCATATTTATCCATCACCAAAAGCGGGTCGGGCGAATTGCCCAACGATTTGGAGAGCTTACGCCCGTGTTGGTCTCGAATAATGCTTGTGAAATAGACGTTCTTGAACGGCACATCACCTTTGAAGCGCATACCCGACATAATCATTCGCGCTACCCAAAAGAAAATAATGTCGGGTCCGGTAACGAGCAGCGTTGTGGGATAGAACGCTTTGAAGTCGTCGTTGTCGTCGCCGATGTTTTTCCAGCCAAGCGTGGTTTGTTGCCAGAGCCACGACGAGAACCATGTGTCCAAGACGTCGTCGTCTTGCCGAAGATTTTTTTTGCCCGATAGTTTTTCTGCCTCCTCGAGCGTTGCGGCGACGGTGATGTTGCCATCTTCGTCGTAGAACGCGGGAATGCGATGTCCCCACCAAAGCTGGCGCGAGATGCACCAATCTTGAATGTTCGTCATCCAATGTCGATAGGTATTCGTCCAACGTGGCGGATAAAATTTAATGCGTCCGTCCTCGACCGCGTCCAGCGCGGGCTTGGCAAGTTCTTGCATTTTCACAAACCACTGTTCGGAAAGATATGGCTCGATGACGACGTCGGCGCGTTCCGAATAGCCAACATTGTGTTCGTAATCCTCGATGTTGATGAGCACATCGCTCGCTTTTAGGTCGTCGATAATTTTCTTTCGCGCCTCGAATCTGTCCATGCCCGAATACGGCTCGAAGCCGTCGGCAATTTTGCCGTATTTATCGAGCGCAACGATGACGGGCAACTTGTGCCGCAAGCCGACTTGATAGTCGTTTGGGTCGTGCGCCGGCGTAATTTTGAGCGCGCCCGTGCCGAACTCGATTTCAACATACTCATCGGCAATGACCGGAATCTCACGCTTGGTAAGCGGCTCCACGACGAATTTGCCGACGAACACTTTGTAACGCTCGTCTTTGGGATTGACCGCCACAGCAACATCTCCCAGCATTGTTTCAGGGCGCACGGTCGCCACAGGAACAAAGTCATTTGGATCTTCTTTGAGGCGATATTTGACGAAGACAAGCGGGTCGCGCTGTGTTTTCATCGTTACTTCTTCATCCGAGAGTGCAGTCTGCGAGGCGGGACACCAATTGATGATGCGCTTGCCTTTGTAAATCAAGCCGTCGCGGTAGAGTTGCACAAACACATTGATAACGGCTTGCGACGCCGCGTCGTCCATCGTGAAGATATTTCTGCGCCAATCTGCCGAATCGCCCAGCCGACGAAGTTGCTTGAGAATCAAACTGCCGTATTGCTCGCGCCACTGCCAAACGCGCTCTAAGAATTTCTCGCGCCCTAAATCGTAGCGCGACAGTTTTTCTTTGCGGAGTTGTTTTTCAACGACGGTTTGCGTTGCAATGCCAGCATGGTCGGTGCCGGGCAGCCACAGCGATTCATACCCGCTCATTCGGTGATAGCGAATGAAAATATCTTGAATTGTGTGGTTCAAGACGTGTCCGATGGTCAAACTGCCAGTTACGTTCGGCGGCGGCATCAGCACGGTAAACGGTTTTTTTCCGTCTTTCAACACGCGCGCGCTGTCAGCGTTGTAAATGCCGAAGCGTTCCCAGTGCTCGATGCTCCAACGCGCTTCAACGTCCTGCGGATTGTAAGTTTTATCAAGGTTGGTTTGTTGCAGAGTTAAATTTTCGTCGTTCATATTTCAGCTCTTTGTTTCTAAGTTTGAAACGCGCTTCTTCAAATCGCGAATGTCGCCGCCGAAGACTTCAATCAGTTTGGTGATTTCTTCGTCGTGTCGCTCGGTGGTTTGACGGAGCAACCTAATCTCCCGCGTGTTTTCTTGGACATGCGCATTGAGCGATTTCATTTCTTCACTGTTTGCGACAACGACCACTTCAACATTCGCCATTCGCCTGTCAAGCCCAAGCACAGCAACCTCAACATTCGCCATCCGCTTATCAAGCCCAAGCACGGCAGTCTCGACATTTGCCATCCGAGCACCCAACAGTTTTATCTCGTCTTTGACGCCGCGCATTTCAGCTTTCAAATCCCGAATGTCTTTGCCGTTATCTTGAAGCGTGATTAGAATAGCCTCGAGCAGTTTGTTTGTTTCATCGTTCATTGAAGTCCCTGTTGTTCAAAGAATGAAATCTGTCGAAAGAAAACTCGATTTGTGCGATTTTACAATATCGGTCAAGAGCATTTTATTTTGCTCCGAGCCTTTGGCTGCAACCATGGTGCGGATTGAGAACGCTCGAAGCGCGTCGCTGACAGAGAGCGTTCCTTCCGCGGAGTCTTTGCGCCCAGCAAACGGGAACACATCAGGACCGCGCTGACACTGCGAATTGATATTTACACGGCAGACTTGATTGACCAACGCATCCACATAATGCGCGACCATCTCGGCATTAGCACTGAAAATGCTGACCTGTTGCCCGTAGTTCGATTGCGCGATATACTCAATCGGCGCGTCGAGATGTTCAAATGGCACAATCGGCACAATGGGACAAAACTGTTCTTCGTTGTAGAGCCGCATTGAAGGCGTTACGGGATAGACCACGGCGGGCTGCACCAATGAATGATACGACACACCGCCGTTTTCATTGACCACTTTTGCGCCGTGAGCCACGGCGTCTGCCAAAATTTCCGCAATGTATTTTGGCTTGCTCGGTTCAGCGAGCGGCGTAATGTTCACCCCAGCGTCCCATGGCATTCCACATTTCAATGCATTCACGGCGTTTGAAAATTTTTCGACGAAGGCGTCGGCGATGCTGTTGTGAACGAACAAGATTTTCAGCGCCGTGCATCGCTGCCCGTTGAACGACAGCGTTCCCAAGAGACATTCTTTGATAGCGAGGTCAAGGTCGGCATCGGGCAAGACGACAGCGGGATTTTTCGCGTCAAGTCCTAAAACGCCGCGCAAGCGGTGCAGACGCGGATGTTGCTTTTTCAAAATGCCCGCCACGCGGCTCGACCCGATGAACGCCAACACGTCGATTTTTCCCGACTCCATAAGCGGCGGCACGACTTTTTGTCCCGCGCCGTAAATCGTATTCACAACGCCCGGCGGGAAAGATTCTTTGAACGCATCGAGCAAATACTTAAAGAGCAGCACGCCCAATTTCGGCGGCTTGAAAATCACCGTGTTGCCCATAGTGAGCGCAGGAATCAGCGTTGTGAATGTTTCGTTGAGCGGATAGTTGAACGGACCCATACAGAGCGCAACGCCGAGCGGCGAGCGGCGAATTTGCGCAACGATGCCTTGCTCGATGTCGAAGCGCGACGATTTCCGGTCGAGGTCTTTGAGCGCGTCAATTGTGTCGTTCATATACTCAATCGTGCGGTCGAACTCTTTTTCCGAATCAAGCAGCGTTTTGCCGATTTCCCACATTAAGGTTTTAACGACGTTCGCGCGTTGTGCTTTCATTCGTCCAATGAAATCGGCGACGTGGGCGATGCGTTCTTGGACAGGCATAATCGCCCACTTGCCACGCCCATTGTCGTAGGCTCTGACGGCGGCGTCGAGCGCCAGCAGCGACTCTTTTTCGGTCATCGACGGATGGCTGCCCAGATACATCGGGTCAATTCCGTTAGCCGTCTTGACATACACAGGCGAATACATTTTTTCCATCTCGCCCGTCCACTGATGAATGTTTCCATCAATGAGATATTCCGTTTGGTGAATCGGCGTAATGCGATGCGCGTCGGGAATCTGTGAAAGGTCTGGAAAGAGCATCTCGAATTGTTTGGCGGCGGTCATAGCTGAAACAGTTTTTGGTTTGGTCATACAAAATAAAGAAGCCGCCGCGAAATGCAGTGGCTTGATATGCAATTATGTTTCACCTACTTTCTCTTTGATGCGGCAACTGTCGCCGCTCGTTTCATCCGCAGCGCGTTGAACAGCCGCCAACACTTATGCTCAGAAGCATGCCTCGAGTCAATCTGTTATTTTTTATTTTAAGCCAACGCAATTTGTTTAACCATTCTGCAAAAAAATATGTCGCTCGTTCCGCATCATATCCAGACGCTTGAGCCTTACAAAGCAGGTAGAAGCATTGATGACATCAAACAACTTTACGGATTGAAAGAGGTCTATAAACTGGCGTCAAATGAAAATCCGCTTGGCATTTCGCCACTTGCGCACGCGGCTATTGCACAAGCGATTTCGGGCGTCAATGTCTATGGCGACCCGCTCGCCCTGAAATTACGCGCGAAGTTGGCAGAGCGATTTAATCTAAAAATTGACAATGTCATTGTCGGCGCTGGCTCGGAGAGCATCATTGGCAACATTCTGCGCACGTTTATTTGCGACACTGATGAGCTGCTCACCTCAGAAAGCACATTTATCGGCTTCTACGTTTTAGCGCAAGCCAGCGGACTGCCGCTCAAAAAAATCAACATGCTCGACGGGTATCGGTTCAATTTGCAGGGCATTGCCGACGCCATCACGCCGCGAACAAAAGTGGTATATCTCTGCAACCCAAACAATCCGACCGGCGCAATTTTCACCCGCGACGAATTCGACGCGTTCATGGCGCGCGTGCCGGAGCGCGTTATCATTATCCTCGACGAAGCATACTTCGAGTATGCGTCAAGCGATTTGACTTATCCCGACTCTATGTCGTATCGCTACGACAATGTCATCACGCTGCGCACCTTCTCAAAGAGTTTCGGCTTGGCGGGATTGCGCGTCGGTTACGGCTTCGCGCATCACAAGTTTATCGAAAACCTCTTGAAAGTAAAACTGCCCTTTGAGCCGAACTCGCTGGCGCAGGCGGGCGCGCTGGCAGCACTGGACGATATGGAGTTCGTGCAGCGCACCATTGAGAACAACCGCGCGGGATATACATTTTTCACGGAAGCGTTCACGGAGTTGGGCTTACGATGGTATCCCTCGTGGGCAAATTTCGTGATGCTTGATTTGGAGACTGAAGCGCGCGTCAATGAGACATTTGAATTTTTATTGCAGCGTGGTGTGATTACTCGTCCGCTTAAAGCCTTTGGCCTGCCGCAGTGCTTGCGCATCTCTATCGGGCTGCCAAAGGAAAACGAGGCGTGCGTCGAGCTGCTCGAAAAATTCGTCGGCGAAAAACTTCACGTCTAAACCCATACGCATCGTGCATCACTTACTACAAAAAGCGATTGAGATTGCTGAACGGGCGCACGCGGGACAAACCGACAAAGCCGGTAAGCCGTATATCGGACACCCAATCCGCGTGATGAATGCAGGACAAACGCTCGACGAAAAAATCGTCGGCGTCTTGCACGACGCAGTGGAAGATTCCGACCTCACGCTGGAAACGCTTGCGGCACAAGGCTTTTCAGTCGGCGTCATCGCCGCCGTTGATGCGATTACGAGGCGCGAGGGGGAAGAATACGAAGCATATCTGCAACGGGTAATGTCAAATGAACTTGCGCTGCGCGTGAAAATCGCCGACATGACCGACAATATGAACCTCTCGCGCATTGAAACTCCCACCGAAAAAGATGTCGCCCGATTGGAAAAATACGCGTCCGTGCTGCCGCGCCTCAACGCCGCGTTGCAAGCATTTAACGCTAATCCATATTGCGCAGTCTCCTCTTTCGCGGAAAGGCAAAAAAAGCCTTACATTTCGGCAGACGCTATCAACACAAAACAAGCATTCTTATGAGCGGTTCTGCGCCCTTGACAGTCTTATGCCTTGCCAGCTACGAGAAAGGACAAGCCTTTATGCGCGAATGTAAGCGACAAGGCTGCTGCGTGATTCTTCTCACATCAAAAAGTTTAGAGCATGCTGATTGGCCTCGTGAGAGCCTCCATGAGATTTTCTACATTCCCGACGTCAATAAAGAATGGAATAAGCAAGACGTGATTTACGGCGTTAGCTACATGGCGCGAATGATTCACATCGATAAAATCGTGCCGCTCGACGATTTCGATGTTGAAATGGGGGCAGCATTACGCGAACACTTGCGCATCGGCGGAATGGGCGAGACGACGGCGCGCTACTTTCGGGATAAACTTGCCATGCGCGTTAAAGCGCAGGAGGATGGCATTGCCGTGCCAGAGTTTGTCCACATTCTCAATCACCACAAAATCAATGAGTATATCTCGCGCGTGCCGGCACCTTGGGTGGTCAAGCCGCGTATGCAAGCCTCGTCGCTCGGCATCAAAAAAGCTCATTCGCCCGAAGAACTCTGGCATATCATCAACGCGCTCGGCGATAGACAATCGTTTCATTTGCTCGAGCGTTACGTCGCTGGCAACGTGTATCATGTCGATTCCATCGTTCAAGACCGCGAGGTGATATTTTCCATTGCCAGCCAATACGGAAAACCGCCAATGGACGTCGCGCATCAGGGCGCGGTCTTTACGACCAAAATTATACGCTATGGCTCAGACGACGAGCAAACGCTGCTTGCCTTGAACAAGCGCGTCTTGAAATCAATGGGACACGTAAGCGGCGTATCGCATACGGAGTTCATTAAAGGCGGAGATGGTCAGTTTTATTTCTTGGAAACATCGGCGCGCGTCGGCGGCGCAAATATCGTTGAGCTTGTTGAAGCGGCGACAGGCATCAATCTTTGGGAAGAATGGGCGAAACTTGAAATTCAGGGGGCAGCATATCGCTTGCCTCAGGTGCGCAAAGACTATGCAGGATTGCTCGTCTCGCTTGCTAAACAAGAGTATCCCGATACATCAGCCTACAACGATTCGGAAGTTTATTGGCGAATGAAAAAACTGCATCATGTTGGCTTGGTGGTGCGCTCGCCGAAAGAAGAGCGTATTGACGAATTGATGCAAAATTATACCGAGCGATTTTATCACGACTTTTTTGCATCGCACCCTGCGCCTGAAAAGCCCAGCAATTGATGCTACGATACGTTGGTTTTGCTGTCAGTGGTATCCAGCCTAAGCTAATTCTTCTGCATTTTTTCAAGCGCCTCGTAATACTTTCGAATCAGCCGTTGGTAGTCGTCCGAAAAGCCTTGTTGTTTCATTCGGTTGACGGCGTCTTGCACTTTATTTCGTTGCACTTCTTCCTTGAGTTCGGCAGGCGATTTCTTGAACACATTTTTCGCCGCCGTTGCCTGACGCTGTTCATCTTGCTCTTGTTTTTTAAGTGAGCGCGTCGATTCCAACATACGCGATAAAATCTGTTGCTGGCGCTTGACCAACTCGCGCGAGAGGTTTTGTTGCTCTAACTGTTTGGCTGCCTCTTCCATCTCTTCAGCGATTTTATCGAGGTTTCCTAAGAGTTCGTTCTTGCCGCTTGCTTTTTGTTTTTGGCTAAGCTGTTGCAACTGTTGTTGAATCAAGCGTTGCTGCGCCGCCATTTGCGCGAGGCGCTGCGCTTTGTCTGTCTGCATGCCCTGCATCATGCCTTCGGTTTGTCCGTTCAGCTCGCCCTGTTGTCCTGTCAAGCCTTGCATGAGTTCCGACATTGCGTCGCCGTCGCCTTGTCCGTTGCTGCCCTGCTGCCCCATCATGTCTGCCATCAGTTGTCCGGTTTGTTTGGCGAATTCATTGAGCGACTGCATCGCGTTTTGCATATCCATTGCTGCACCTTGCGACTGTCGATTTTCAAGTTGACCGATGGCTTGCTCCATTTCTTGCTCGGCTTTGGCAAGTTCGCGCGACATTTCTTGGCGCATCTGCGACGACTTCTTTCCGATTTTCGAGATACTCTCTTGAAGCTGGCGCAGCGACTCTAAAATTTGCTGCTGCTTGCTTGCCGCCTCGCGCGATTGTTCCATTGAGAGCTGTCCGCGCATCTCTTCGGTTTCTTTTTTGAGTGCCTCTTGTTCCATCGAGAGTTCAAGCGCGGACTGCGCCGCATTTTGCATCGCTTCCAACATTTCTTGTTTGCGCTGCCGCGAAATTTCCTGCTTCATATCGGCGAGCTGCTTTTGTTGCTGACGCATTTTTTGTAACGCAGAACGCTGCTTTTCCGCCGCCTCTTGCGGTTTTTGTCGAGCCAGATTTTCTTGTGCTTGCTTCAAATCGTCCTCGAGCTTGTCTTGCATTTGCTGCTCTTTCAATTTTTCCATCTCATCGAGCGGCATTTGCTCTTGCTTCGGATACTCTTTCATTTTTTCTTCCAGCTCTTCGCGCGACCGTTGAAATTCTTTTTGCGCCTTCTCGATGCTTTGTTGCTCCTTGCGAAGCTGGTCGAGTTTTTCTTTGTTGTCGGGCGGTTGCTGCACCGTTTCGTTTTTGAGGCGCTCTTGTTTTTCAATCATATCCGCCATGCGTTTTTGCGCCTCATCGAGTTTGCGCTCCACTTGCACGCGCTTTAAGAGCTCTTTTGTGCGCTCCAGACTTTGCTTCATTTGCTCTTCGTTGAATTGCATATTTTTCAACGCTTCGCGCAATTGCTGTTCGCTCATCTTTTGCATCGCCTCTTGCAACTGCTTCATTGCCTCTTTCAATTCAGGCGAATTAAGCTGCTCCAACAGTCTTTGTATCTCTTGATACTTTTCCAGCGTTTCCTCCGAGACGAGATTTCGCTCTTGCATCTCTTGCATCATTTTTTGCATTTCGTCGCTCAATGTTTGCGCGCTCTGCTGAAGCTCCTGTTGCTTCTGTAACGCCGATTCCAACGCCTTTTTGTCCTGCCAATCGGCACGGTTCTTTTGACGCAAGTCGTTTTGAACTTTTTCCAGCTGCTCTTCAATCGCTTTAGCTTCGTCGAGTTTCTTTTCTAACGCATCGAGCGTTTTTTGTTCGCTCTTGTCGACTTCCGCGAAGACTTCATCGAGCGTCGGCAGGCGCAATTTGTAAATATCTGTCCGCGCCGATTTGTAGCCCGATACAGCGTCGTTGTCAAAGACTTCGGCGTAGAACTCTAATTCATCGCCCGCCACAACGCCTTGTTTGTTCAAATCCCATGTGTAAAGCACGGTTTTGTCCGTTTCGCCGTCGGCTGCCGTCGGCATTGTGAGTTCCTGAAACTCCTTGTCGGGATTGCCAAACTCAGACTTTGTTACTTTGTAGTTCAGCACAAGGCGATTGAATCCATAATCATCTTGAATTTCAGCCGCAAGTGACTGAAGCAGCGATTCAGGCAACTTGCTTTCCGTCGTTTCAGGCTGCAAAAACTTCACACGCGGTGGTTCATCGCGGACAGCGCGAAGATGATACTCCGCGTTTTCTGAACTACGGTAGCCATCTTTGTCAATTATCTCAAAGCGATAGGTCAGGTCGCTGCGCAGTTGAAAGTTCACCGTTGCCATGTCGTTCTGCACGTCCATCGTGAACGACAAAGAATCGCCAGAGCGCAGTCGCGCCGATTGAAGCGGCTTCGAGGATTTGAGCCGAATCGACACGCGCGTTCCCACCAGCGCGGACGCGTCGCCGAAGTTTGGCTCGAGTTGCTGCGGCGACAGCCGGCTGTATGCGGGCGGCGTCAAAGTCAGTTGAAACCGCTCGAGGCGCGGCTTATCTAAAATTTTAATCGTGTGCGTTTCGCTTCGGATTTTTTTTCCAAATGCGTCCGCCTCGCCGAAATAGCTCAACTCTTGTTTTTGATTTCGCAGGCGATAGGCGAACACGCCTGTGCTGTCTTTCGTGAGCGTGATGTTTTGAACTTCAAAGCCGTTGGCGTCGGCGAGTTTAAGCGAGATGCGCCGCACATCGAGCGTTGGTGCGCTGTCAATGATGTCGATTCGGAATTTCACTTCTGCGTCGCCGCCTTTGGCAGTTTCCACATTTTTTGAGAGCGAGATGATTCTAAACGGCGGAGGCGGCGTAAAATCTTTATTGAAATTCACGACTCGATGAAGCGCGTCGCCAAGTCCCGTCGGCGAGAACGCAAAGAGCGCCGCCGCCAGCACCATGCTTGACGCCGCTGCGCCACCGATTTTCTTGACGCCAGTGAAGTCAATCGACGAGACGAAATTTTCCCGTTTGGTTTCTTCTGCAACGCGCTCTAATGCCCGCACAGTAAAGGGATTTTCTCGTTGCTCACGGTAGACTTGCATTGCGTTGAGCAATCGGTCTTTTAGGTGCGGAAATGCCTCGCCGATTTTTTTAGCAGCGTCATCAGGATTGAATTTTTCACGCACCAGCGGCAGCAAGAAAAACCACAGCAGCCCGAAAACGCTTGTCATTACAAGCAAAGCGAGCAGCGTAAAGCGTCCGGCGCTCTCAAACTTTCCAACGGATTCGAGCGCCGCTACAACAACCGACAGAGTAAATACAAGCAGCAGACACTTCGACAGTCCTGACGCCGCAAGGCGCAGCCTTTCGCGCTGATACACGCTTTTCAGGCGGTTGATTAAATCGTCGTAAATGTGGTTCGCCATCGTGGTTCGTGTGATATGTTCAGTTCGTTTGATAAAAATTGAGTATAGCGCGCGTTAGCGAGAAAGTCAAGGGCGATGGTCGCCATGGCGCGGTGATTTCGTCGGCAGCGTGATGACAAATTCAGCGAACTCGCCTTCACTGCTCTCAATCGAAATTGAGCCGCCGTGCGCCTTCACCACATCGTTTGAAATTGAAAGCCCCAAGCCTGTTCCTTCTCCGCTTTTCTTGGTCGTAAAAAACGGTTGAAAAATTTTGCGCTTTACATCGTCCGAAATGCCGACACCATTATCTCGGATGCGAATTTCAATTTTATCGTCGCGCTTTTTGGTTTGGACATGCAGTTCGGGCATATAGCCGTTTTGTGCAACTGGCACTTTTTCGTGCATCGCATAAAATGCGTTGTTAAAGATATTCACAAATACTTGCGAGACCTCACGCGGCATTACAGCGACATGCCCGACTGCGTCGTCAAATCTGGTCGTAATCTGCGCGTTGAATCCGCGATGATTCATGCGGTAGCTTTGATACGTGAGTTTTAAGTACTGGTGTAGAAGCGCGTTTAGGTCAGTTGGCTCTTTTTCGCTTGACGATTTGCGCGAGTGTTCAAGCATGGATTTTACAATGGCGCTTGCTCGCTTTCCATGGTGCGATACTTTTTGCAGGTTACTTTCCACGTCGGCAAGCAGGGCTTCAATGTTGGCAAAATCGACATCGTTTTTTTTCAATTCATCGGCGATTTCAGCGCAGAGTTCAGAGGAGAGCTCCGCAAAATTATTGACGAAATTGAGCGGGTTTTGAATTTCATGAGCGACGCCGGCCACAAGTTCGCCCAGCGCGGCCAGTTTTTCCTGCTGAACCAGCTGCTGCTGCGTGGCGTTCAAATCTGCCAGCGTTTTTTCAAGCGCGACATTTTTACGCTCTACTTCGCTTTTCGACGTTGCAAGTTCGTCGTACGCTTTCGCCAACTGCGCAGTTTTTTCCTCCACTAATTTTGTCTTTTCCTCAAGTGCTGCATTTTTTTCCTGCAAGAGTTTTTCGGCACGCCGCTTGGCGTTATACCGATACGACACAAATAGCCCAATGATGACGAATACAGCGAATAGCCCGATGAAAGTGTTTCTCCATTTTTCATTTTCCAATCGCGCAATGTCGTTGTCGCGCTTCAAGAGTTCAATTTGTTTTTCGCTCTTCTCTTTCTCATATATTTCTTTAATCTCTGCGATTTTCTTTATACTCTCAATATTAAACAGTGAATCTTTATACTGAACATACAAACGAAAATACTTCAATGCCGCTTTGGCGTCTCCCATTTTTTCATAATTATTTGAGAGTAATCGGTAGCTCTCCTGTGCCTCCGCTGGCATTGTGTTTTTTAACGCTTGCTGCAAATAATTGATGGATTTTAAATACTGAGACTGGGCGTAGTAAATGAGGGCGATATTGTTAAGGACATACGCCTCGCCCTGTTTACTGTTAAGTTCCCGTTCTATTTGCAAGGACTTCTCGTAATTCTCGAGAGCCTCTTTAAATTTACCTTGTTTGGCGTATATCTCTCCGATATTATTTAACGCATTCGACTCACCTTGCTTTCGACCGATTTCACGGGATAGCCTTAAAGTTTCTTCATAGTACGCACGCGCGCTATCGTATTTCTCGAGTGAAAAATAAACTGCGCCAACATTATTCAGAGAAGCAGTTTCTCCAATTTTATCATTGCTTTCTTTTCTCTTTTGTAAAGCTTTTAAGTTAAAACTTAGCGCTTCGTTGTAATTTTTCTGAAAGTAAAAAATAGCGGCGATATTATTCAGCGCAAAACAAATACCCTCAATATCTTGAATCTCTTCTTCAACCGATAAAGCTTTGTAGTAATAATTAAGAGCCTCAGCATATATTCCTTTCGCATTAAAAATATTTCCGATATTGATCAGAGTTGTCGCTTCTTCTTTTCTTTTACCTAATTTTTTATAAATCAAAAAAGCGTTTTGATACGTCTCAATAGCCTCCGCATATTTAGATTGTTTTAAGAGCTCCTTTGCCACTTCAGACAAAACTGTGGGACGGATAGAATCATTCACAGATTCCGCCGCCATTTTCAAACTGTCAATCTTGCGGGTTTGCGCAGCGAGGGAGGAGCACAACGCTGCGCTCATCAGAGCCGCCCATACCATGCAGCTTATCAAACATAACAACGCGGGTGGAAGCATAGTGTTTTCTTGTGTTTTTGGAATCTACACTTTTTCAGAGAGCGCCCCAATCGTCAATTCGTAATGGCAAACAGGACAATGTTCGTGCCGATGCGAAAGGCTTCGTCGCGTTTTTCGGGCGGGTCTTTATGCACATCGGCGTCCGCCCAGCCGTCGCTTGGGTTAGACTCATAACTATAAAACAACACCAAGCGGTTGTTGTAGAACAGTCCAAAACCTTGCGGCGGTTTTTTGTCGTGTTCGTGCGTTTTCGGCAGCCCGTTGGGAAACTTGTAGTAGCCGTTGTAAATCGGGTGCGAATATGGCAGCTCGACCAGCTCTGTTCCGGCAAAAAGCCGCTTCGCCTCTCGGCGAAAACTTTTGTCCATGCCGTAGTCGTCGTCGGCGTAAATAAATCCGCCTGCTTTCAAGTAGTTGCGCAAGTTTTCCAGTTCGGCGTCGGTGAATTTCACATTGCCGTGTCCGGTCATAAACACAAACGCATATTGAAATATCGCAGGGCTGCTCGCCTCGACGGTCTCTTCTTTAAGCGGCGCAAGGATGCCAACTTTTTCACGAATGTATCGCATCAAGTTCGGCACAGCGGAGGCGTCGTTATACCAGTCGCCGCCGCCAGAGTATTTCAAGCGGGCGCATTTGAACGCCGGCGGCAATTGCTGCGCTGTCAGAGCCGCGTTGCACAGCAGCAGCAGCAGTGCTGTAAAAAGTATTTTGCGTTGCATCATCAACGGTTTAGGTGGAACAGTAGACAATAACAAAAAGAATTTTTTGGTGAAAGCATTTTTTCTATCTTTGCCTTGCTAAAAAAAACTGCGCACCTCCAAAGTTGTTTCGCGCCGACTGATGTAGTTGGTAGTTCTGTTCCTTATTTGTAAGCTTGGCGGAGCGTTCAAGGGAGCGTTCCGCCTACCTTTTTACCTTTCGTCCGCAACCTTAGTTACGATGCTCATGACCGCCACGCGCTTGCTCGATGCCATCATGCATCTGCTATATCCTGCTGTCTGCATTTCTTGCGAACGGCTGTTGGCAGAAAATGAGCGCTTCATTTGCTCGAGCTGCGACGCCGATTTAGACCGATTTTTACTCCCCAATGAATCGACCGACCTTATGATGAACACACTTAACGAGAATTTTCCGAGCCAAACCGCAATTGACGACGCGCTGTCGCATTACTTTTTTCACAAGGGCGGAAAATTTCAAGCCCTTGCACATGGCATAAAATACGACGGGCTGTCAGAGCTTGCAGTTGCCCAAGGAGAATTGCTTGGGCGCGTTGTTGCGGAAGAACGACCAACTGCAACATTTGACGCCATCGTGCCAATGCCCCTGCACAAGCTCAAATTCATTGAGCGCGGCTATAATCAAGCGGAGCGAATTGCTGCTGGCATCTCACGCCTGTTGTCTGTGCCAGTCAAGTCGCTCGTCGAGCGCACGCGATACACATCGTCGCAAACCGGATTTGACTTGCGCGGCAGAATGACCAACATGAAAGACGCCTTTGTTTGCCCAACTCCATTTTCGGACAAGCGTCTGCTGTTGGTCGACGACATTTTTACCACTGGGTCAACACTCTGTTCATGCGCCCGTGCGCTCAAGCAAAGCGGCGCTGCACACATCACCATTGCAACGCTCGCCGTTGCATCGTCTTAATTTCTATGGAACTCTTCTACGCGCCGCCCGACACGTACAACGCTCAAACCCGCTCGCTTGCTCTTTCGGGCGACGACGCGCATCACGCCGTCACAGTCTTGCGAAAAAAAGTCGGCGATGAGTTGCGCTGCATTGACGGCACGGGACGATGCTTTGTTTCCACCGTCAGTGAGGTTTCAAAAGGGACGCTATATTTAGCCGTTAGGGACATTCTCGTTGAACCGCCGCCGAAAACGCATTTAAGCGTTGCCATTTCTCTGACGAAAACACCCGAACGCTTCGAGAATTTTTTGGAGAAATCGACCGAGCTTGGCGTGAGCGAAATTATCCCGATGATTACCACGCGCACTGTGTCGCGTCCAAAGCCCGCGCAATTTCAGGCGAAGCACGCGCGTTGGCAAAAGATTCTCATTTCCGCCTGCAAACAATCGCAGCGATTTCGCTTCCCGCATCTACACACAGTTACACACTTTGCGGATGTCCTTAAACGCACTGACGACGTGAAGGTCATTCCTTACGAGTTCTCGAGAGAGCCAATAAGAGTGTCGTTTGCTGGTAAACGTGTCTTGTTCGTCATCGGCGGCGAGGGAGGCTTTACGCCAGAAGAAATCGAGGCGGCAAGGCGCTCTGGTTTTCAGGAGATTTCGCTCGGAGCAACCATCTTGCGCGTCGATACGGCAGGCTTGTTTGTCGTCTCAATGGTTCGAGCGGAGGAATTGAGACAGACTTAACCGCGCCTCAGACTTCCATGATTTCTTTTTCTTTTCTCTGGACGGAGTCATCAATCATCTTTTCGTAGCGTTGGGTGAGCGCATCGGCGTCTTTCTTGCCGCGATTTTTATCGTCTTCAGTGATGATTTTCTCTTTTTCGGCTTTTTCAATCGATTGAATCGAGTCACGGCGAATGTTTCGCAGAGCCACTTTGCCGTCTTCGGCAATTTTCTTGACGAGTTTCACATATTCTTTACGGCGGTCTTCGGTGAGCGGCGGAATTGGCACGCGAATCGTTTGTCCTTCGGCGGCGGGATTGAGACCCATGCCCGCTTCACGAATGGCTTTCTCTACGACTGGCACCAGCGCGCGGTCCCAAACCTGAACCGATAAGGTTTTACTGTCAATCACGCCGACATTGCCGACTTGTTTGAGCGGCGAGAGTTGCCCGTAAGCATCAACCTTGATGTTGTCGAGCAATGCCGTTGTCGCCTTTCCAGTGCGAATGGAGGCAAGTTCGTGTTGAAGCGTCTCCAGCGATTTTTTCATTTTTTGTTCCGCCGAGCCGAGAATTTCTTTGGTCATAGCGTCGTTTGAAAAGGTTGGTTTTATGAACAGTTTTTTAGGGCGCGTAAAATGAACAATGCTCAAATGCCGCGCAGAATTTTACGTGCATTTGAGCATCCTATTCAATACGGCCCTGCTTACTTCGCGGTTTCTTTCTTAGCGAAACGCTTGTTGAACCGTTCCACGCGACCAGCAGTGTCGACCAAGACCTGCCTGCCGGTGTAATAGGGATGACAGTTGTAGCAAATATCGACTTTGATGAGCGGTTGTGTCGAGCGCGTTGTAAACCTATTGTTGCAGTTGGCGCAAATTACCTCTGCTCTCACGTATGTTGGATGCGTATTTTCTTTCATAGTTTTGCTAATTGTTTAGCCCTCAAATTTGAGAGCCGCAAATATACGAGAATCGTCGATTTTGTCAAATCACTTTGCAAACCCGACGCATTTATCTCAATGGGTTGAATCGCCCTATCCGCGCTGGAAAGAGAGAAGTTCTCAGACACTTGTGTCGCACGCCGACCAAACTGCCGCTTAGAGGTCTGGACGAGCAATCACTGGTGTTACTTGCACAACATCGCCCGATGCTGTGCGGATAGCTTGAGTCGCATCGAGCCAGACTTCATTGGGGCGCGATAAAAAGAAATCATCTACATAAATCAGGTCTAACCGACCACCAGCCCTGACATCAAACCTGCGCTTTCTGAAGTTAGACGGTTCAACTTTTTGCCCTGACTCCAACATCTGAAATTTGACGTTTATCCGACGACCATCAGGAGCTATCACTACAATTAACAATGGGTCGACTATAATTGGCTCTGATATTTTGTTAGTGATGGACACCTCGAACCGAACTGCCTGACCATTTAAAGGTCGAAATCGGGCGAACACTGGTGGGTGCATGACTTCGTCTCTGTCATGAGCGCATGCTGCCAGCAGCGCAGTAACGCCCGTGGTCGCTAACACCAAAAAGACCGTCGCATAAGTTGCTTTCTGCATTGTCCTAAATTTTTTCATGGAAGCAAACGCATTAAGGTAGCAAATAAACAGTTACAAATGAACTTAACAATCCTCTTGCGGCGTTGTCTTCGCTAACGACAATTCTGTTTGCAACAATGCCTCTGTTAAAAATTTTTGTTCAAGTTGGTCTGCGCCATGCGGTTGGCGAATGGGGAAAGTTTAGCCTTTCGGTCTTTGGCGTAGCAGTCGGTGTAGCGGTGTTCCTTGCTATTCGGCTCTCGAACTACTCCGCTCTTAAATCGTTTGAGACGACGATTGACAATGTCAACGGCAAAGCCAACGCGCAAATTCAATCCCGAAGCGGCACGGAGTTCAGCGAGCGGGTCTTTAAGCGCGTCTTAGAGGCGAAAGAAAAAATTCCCGCGCTCAAAGCCGCTACGCCCGTAACAGAGCAGCTCTCAAAAATTAAAGGCACATCCGAGTCGCTCATCATTCTTGGGGTCGATGTGTTTAGCGACCGCGCCTTTCGCAGCTATGAAGACGCCGACGGCGCTGACAACGACGTCTTTCTGCGCTTTCTGCTCGAACCCAATACGATGTTCGTCTCCGAAGAATTTGCGAAACGCAATCATCTACGCAAAGGACAAACTGTCGAGCTTCTTGCCGACGGTGCGATGAAGCAAGTAACTATCATTGGGGTATTCAAAACCGACCGACCAACGGGCGCAGTGTCAAGTTCCTTTGCCGTCATGGACATTGAGCAGGCACAACGCGCTTTTGGCAAAGTGGACAAGCTCAACAAAATCGATTTGCTCATCGGCGATGAAACTGCCGCCGACCTGAAAGCCTACCTTGCCGACCTCTTGCCCGCCGATGTGGAAGTGGTTTCCGCAAAAAATCGCGGCGAACAGGTCGCCAAAATGCTCTCGGCGTTTGACCTTAATCTCGCTGCGCTGGCGTTCATTAGTTTGCTTGTCGCCATGTTCCTCATTTACAACACGATTACCACTAACGCCATTCGGCGGCGGCGCGAAATTGGCATTTTGCGCGCACTTGGTCTCGGTGCGCTCGATGTCTTTTTGTTGTTTCTGGCAGAGGCGCTGTTTATCGGCATCTTGGGCAGCGCACTTGGCGTGGCGTTGGGCGTCGTGCTGGCGACTTACACCTTGCAAAGCGTGGCACAAACCATCACCGCGCTCTACATCTACATCGCTGTCAAAGAACTGCAACTTGATGTGTCGTTGATATTGGTCAGCTTTGGCATCGGCGTTGCCGCGTCGGTCGTCTCTGCGCTTTACCCTGCACTGGAAGTCTATAAAGTTCATCCGCGCGAGACGTTTCACGTGCAAGCGTTTGAGCAAAAATTTTCGTTCAACCTGCGCCGCATTCTCATCACGAGCCTCTTGCTTCTGATTTTAGGATATGTGTTTGCGCAACTGCCGAGTGTCGGTGGAAAACCCGTCTTCGGCTATGCGTCGGCGATTTGCGCAATTGTTGGCTTCGCGCTGCTCTCACCCGAAGTCGTTGTGTTGTGCCGAAGCCTGTTCGAGCAACTTGTCGGCAATCTCTTCGGCATCGAGGGCAAGTTGGCGAACAATAATCTTGCCGAATCGCTCAATCGCACGGCGACGGCGGTCAGCGCGTTGATGGTCTCGGTGGCGATGCTCATCGGCATCAGTGTCATGGTCGGCAGCTTTCGCCAAACGGTTGTTTATTGGGTTGACCAAACGCTCAAAGCCGATGTTTTTATTGCGCCCGCAGAACGCTTTGCGGTCGGGTCGCAAACGCCGATTTCGCGCGAGGTGTATGAGTTCGTCAGAGCCTTGCCAGAAACCAAAGCGGTCGATGCCTTCTCGTCCCGCGCAATTACGCTCGACGGCAAGCCGACAATTCTCTGCGCCGCCGATTTCCAAACCGTTTTGTCGTCGTCTCGACTGATGTTCCGCGAGGGCGATGCGAACAGCATCTTGCGCGACATCATTGAGAACGAGCAGTCGCTCGTCGTTACGGAAGTCTTTTCAAACAAGTTCGGATACAAAGCGGGTGATTCGCTCTCGCTCGTTTCGCCAAGTGGAACACGTCAGTTCAGGGTGGCGGGCGTCTATTACGATTATGCGTCGGACAGAGGCTTGATTTCACTTCATCGAGCGCACTTTGAAAAATTTTGGAACGACGACAAGCTGAACAACATCGGCGTCTATCTCCACGACCGCACTCAGGCGGAACGTATTGTTGAGCTGGTCCGAGACCGATTCAAAGAGAGTGCCTCGATACTGGCGTATTCCAATTTCGGCTTGCGACAAAATGTCTTGAACGTCTTTGACCAGACATTTGCGATTACTTATGTTTTGCAATTAGTGGCGATGGCAGTAGCAGCGATGGGCGTTATCAGTTCGCTCATGGCGATTATCTTTGAGCGGCGGCGCGAAATCGGCGTGCTGCGTTCCGTCGGCGCCAGCGCGGAGCAACTTCGTAACATCACGCTCATTGAGGCGTTTCTTATGGGAGTGATTGCTTCGGCGTTGGGCGTCGCGTGCGGCTTAGTTCTCTCGCTGATTTTAATCTATGTCATCAACCTGCAATCTTTCGGCTGGACAATACAACTTTATTTACCCTACGAGAGTATTTTCGGTGCAGCAGCGCTGGTGATTCTTACCGCCCTTGTCGCTGGCTGGTTTCCCGCCCGCTACGCAATGCGTCTGGCTATCGCCGAGCAAGTGCGCTTCGAGTAGCTTTTGGTATCGTTTTTCTTTAACAGACTAACCTTAGGGCATAAATAACCTCCTGTTTGTAAGGCTTAGCAGGTAGTTTTTCTACTAAGCTGGTAGCAACCGTTTCCGCTAAGCTTGATTTCGACGGTTAAAACTAAGCTTGATTTTAGCGGCTGAAACTAAGCTTGATTTCGACGGCAAGAATGTCGCATTCTCACGGTTAAAAAGCTGCATTCTTTTCATTACAATAAGGCTTTCTCATGACAAGCATAAGGCGTTCTTGCGCTTGAAACAAGGTGAAGCCAAAAGAAGTGGCGATTTTTAGCCAATACAAGAAAAGAGATGGAGAAACGCAGTAAGGAGCAGTTTGGCGAAGATTGTGAGCTTTAATCGTAAATAAGCAGGCTAAGTGTAGTTATACGCAGTTTTCTAAATCATTTTGGGAGATTTCGTCAATCCAAGTGTTACCGGCAACTCTTTTTAGCGACAGTGCCACTATCAACTGACAGACCTTGACACCGATTTTGTGCGAAATATTTGACAACTTACAACTGACTTGACCGACCAAAAAATTACCTTTGTGTAACTTAACAACTGAATTAAAATGATAGCGACAGACGAACTATTGACAATAAAAGAGGCAAGCGAGTGGGCAACAAAGCACACTGGCAAGACGGTTACGACTGCCAATATCTCCTACCTCATTCAATACGGACGAATAAAGAAGATTGGCGACAACGGCTCAACACAGGTTTCAAAACGGGACTTAATCAATTATTACAAATCCTACAACGGGCACCGGGAAGTTTCCTGGAAAGACCAACTCGGCAGTGACCTAAACTGGGCATTATCTTTTGACCAATACAAGGAAGCTGAAACAACAAAGCATGTTCACCGACTACATCCATACAAAGGCAAGTTCATTCCACAACTTGTAGAGTATTTTCTTGACAGTAAAACAGACAAATTCAAAACAGAGACCTATTTCAAAAAAGGTGACATCATTCTTGACCCCTTTTCTGGTAGCGGCACGACAATGGTGCAAGCATGCGAACTTGGTATGCATGCAATCGGTATTGATGTTTCTGCTTTCAATGCTTTAATCGGAAATTGCAAAGTCACCAAATACAATTTAGTTGATTTGCAAACAGAAATCAACCGCATCACAAAAGCACTAAGAGAATTTCTTATCAACTCTCACACTTTGGAGTTTGAAGAAAAATTGCTGCAAGCTCTTTATGAGTTCAACAGCAAATATTTTCCTGTTCCTGATTACAAATACAAATTAAGACGAGGTGAAATTGATGAAGATAAATACGGTGCCGAAAAAGAAAAAGAATTTTTGCCGACTTACAACAAACTAGTAAAGCAGTATAATATCAAACTTCGCCAAGACAAAGGAGACACATTTCTTGACAAGTGGTATTCACAGCACATAAGAGAAGAAATTGAATTTGTTTTCAATAAAATCAAGAAAATTAAAAACGCTGACACAAAAAAAATTGTCAGCGTAATTCTAAGTCGGACAATTCGTAGTTGTAGAGCCACCACACATGCCGACCTTGCTACACTTTTAGAACCAATTACTGCTACTTACTACTGTGCAAAGCACGGCAAAATATGCAAGCCGCTTTTCTCCATTCTCAAATGGTGGGAAACTTACTCTAAAGACACAGTTAAACGTCTTGCTCATTTTGACAAACTTAGAACGCAAACCTTTCAGGTTTGCCTGACAGGTGACAGTAGAACGATTGATATTTTCAGTGAACTCAAAAAGAAAAATTCTGCTTTCTCAGAATTAGCAGAGAAGAAAAGAATAAAAGGCATTTTTTCCTCACCGCCTTATGTCGGACTGATTGACTATCACGAACAACACGCTTACGCTTATGACCTTTTTGGTTTTGACAGGCACGATGAGTTAGAAATAGGACCGCTTTTCAAAGGACAAGGCAGAGAAGCAAAACAAAGTTACATTCAAGGCATCAGCGATGTGTTGAACAACGCCAAAAAATATCTCGTTTCAGATTTTGACATTTTCTTAGTGGCAAACGACAAATACAATATGTATCCTGTCATAGCGGAAAATGCAGGAATGAAAATCGTAAATCAATTCAAGCGACCTGTATTAAACCGCACCGAGAAAGACAAAGGTGCATATTCAGAAATCATTTTCCACTTAAAGAAAAAGTAATGGCGTTAACCGAAACACAAATTCAAAATGTAGAAACTGTTTTAAGAAACAGTTTGCGTAACAAATTCCAAAGTTACAATCCTGAGCCGGCATCAATGCCGTTTCACACACGACTGTTAGGCAAAGACAGAATGGCTTTGTTTTCTTTCATTCATTCTCTCAATACAAATTTTGGGACAAGCATTTTTGAGCCAGTTGCAAAAGCATTAGCGACTGCAAACTTTCAATCTGCAACATCGCAACAAATTGCAGGCACACAAATTTCTTCTGATGCACACAACTTAATTCAAAACATCATGGACGGTTTGGCAACTGCCAACACTTCGCCAAACAAACCAGATGAGATAAATGCAATTAGAGCAGTTTGCCAAAGTGGAGAAATGCGAACTGTAAAACTCACTAAGGTTGATGTTAAAGTTGTCGGACATGACGGTGCTATCTTCCTCTTTGACATCAAGACAGCAAAGCCAAACGCAGGAGGTTTCAAAGAATTTAAGCGGACATTATTAGAGTGGGTTGCTGCGACACTTGCAACCAATCCAACAGCAAATGTTCAAACGCTAATTGCAATTCCTTACAACCCTTATGAACCCGAACCATACAACCGCTGGACAATGCGTGGAATGTTGGATTTGCAAAACGAATTGAAAGTAGCCAGTGAGTTTTGGGACTTCCTCGGTGGACAGGGAACTTATCAGCAACTACTTGACATCTTTGAGAGAGTTGGGATTGAGTTACGACCAGAAATTGACGACTACTTTACACGATACAACAGACAATGAAAGAAGTAGAGCAGCCGGTAACAAGGGCTTAGCGAAAGTGGCGGTGCAGTGGTTGATTGAACATTTGTGCTTCGTATCAAGTTCAGTGCTGGCAGACAGTTTTGTGCTTCGTATTCGCCACCTTCGCCAAGCCCCGAACCGTTATAGGGCATTTTAAAAAGACACAGTAACAGATAAAAACAGAATATGAATTACGAGAAAATCTCAGAAACAATTGAACTTCAGATAGAAACACTTTTTGAAGAACTCAGGTCAGGAATTTCGGCAAGGGAAGACAGCCGAGCCTTTGGTGCAATGATTGAAAAACGAATAACTGAAAACTGGGGTAACGTTTGTTCAAACTTGGGTTATCAAGCCATTGACATACCTGGTAGAAGGACAATATTCGACTTCGCTTGCAATATTGAGAACAAACTATTTGGCTTTGATGTAAAAACAAAAGACCTTGATTCAACAAGGTATTCTGATGGCGGTGTGTGTGCGGTTGGAAATCTTCTCAAGTTTCTTGCTAATGACAAAGGTGTCTTCATGATTGTTGAATTTGGCCACGACAAATCAACGACAAAAAACAGTAGTAGAGATATTGAATACATTCGTGTAGCCCCCTTTCATTGCCTTCCAGAAAACACCTATCGTATTGAGAACTTGGGAACAGGACAAGTAAGACTAAACTACACGATAAATCAAGTTTGGGATGAAATTGACTGGAATAGGTCTTACAGCGACTTCTTCGATATTTTTTGCGACCTTGCAATAACTCACTACAGGCGAGTAAAAGCAGATGCAGAAAAAAGAATTAAATCAATAGAACAATTTAAAGATGGCGGATATCAAAACTTTCGATTTATCAGATAAGGATTTGCAAATTGGTGATGTTTTCACTCCAATCAAATGGGGTGAATTTGCCATTGACAAATTCGACCTATTTTCCAAGTGGCTAAATGGTGCTTCAATCTTTGACCCAACAATGGGGGAAGGAAACCTGCTTGAATCCTTAATTACTTTTGGTTTATCAAAAGGGCTGACGATTGAAAATCTTCCAACTCATAATCTATTTGGCAATGAATTAAATACAGTTTATTTCAATGAAGCGATAAGTAAGTTCAATGAAAAGTATGGTTTAGATATGTCGAACAATTTCACAAATGAAGATTTGTTAAAACTTAAACCTAAAAAATTCGACATCATTTTTGGAAATCCTCCTTGGCAAAACTTTGTGGACTTACCTGAAAGCTACAAAGAGCAGATTAAATGCTATTTTTTCAAATTTGACTTAGTGGGTAATACCCAAAATCTTTTATTGGGGGGAAGTAGAATTGATATAGCTGCTTTGATAATTCAAATATCAATTAAAGACTTTTTAACTCAAGATGGTGAAGCAATTATATTTATGCCGCTATCACTGTTCCTTAATGATGGAGCCAACAGAAATTTTAGAACTTACAGCATCGGAGAAGTAAAATACAGTGTAGATGCTGTTTTTGATTTCAATGACGAAGCCGTGTTTGGTGGTATTGCAACCCGATATGGTCTAAGTCATTTTATCAGAGACAAAAAACCATCCTTCCCGATACCATATTATCGAAATGAAGGCGGAACTTGGAATAACTACATTGCCAAACCAATGTTTCACGAAACCGACCCATTGAGCATTATTACGAATGTCGAAGATGAAAATTTTGGTAGTATTCAACCCGTGATAATTAAGAAAGAATCGAGTCCAAGACAAGGAATTAATACCTGTGGAGCCAATGATGTATATTTCTTTGATGATTTGATTGAAGTGAATGAAGATTTGGTTAGTGTTTCAAATAAGAGTAGAGACAAAATCATTTTACCCAAGAAATTGATTTTTCCTCTTATTACTTCGAAAGAGTTTAAAGGTGAATTGTCAAATCCTTCAAAGTGGGTTCTATTGCCATACAACAAAAGCGGCAAGCCGTTAGAATGGAAACAGATTCAACAGTTCCCTGAACTTAGTTTTTACCTTGAATCAAACAAGGCTGTCTTGCAAAGCAGAAAGGGGGTTATGCTCAATGCTATGCTTAATCGTGGTCATTGGTGGGCTATGTTAGGTGTAGGTGAATACAATTTCTTCCCATACAAGGTAGTGTGGGAAGCATACGGCAAGACAACTTTTAATCCTACAATATTTGAAGGCATTTGGCAAGCAAATCAATCATTACAAGCATTTATTCCAGTTAGGTCATTATCTGAAGCTGAAAGAATACAAAAGGAATTATCTGACAAACAAATAGAGAACTACCTTCTTTCATTAAAAATGGAAGGAACAATGAATTGGGCACAACCAGGAAAAATAAAGAAAATAATAAAATACGAAGAAGAATCACTGACCTTATTCTGACCATAAAAACGCCCTATAACACGGGTTTTGCGTCAGGCGGGGTGACGTGCAAACTTGGAGCTTTGTGCTTCTATTCAAGTTCAGTGCAGGTTGACAGTTTTGTGCTCTGAAACCCGCCCGAACGCAAAGCCCGAAACCGTATAGGGAATTTTCAGACATGACATCGAATAGACAGATAGAAGAACTGGTAAAAGAGTATTTAAGCAGGACGGTTGCTGAGCTTGATTTTATTGTTCGGAACAATTACTCTCATTCACAAGAACAAGTTATAGCTGCAAAACAAGTTATCGAAAGAAAAAGAGCTGAATGGAAAATCAAAAATGTTGAAACCTCTCGACAAATTGATGATATTATTCGCAAAGGCAAAGAAACATGGTTTGATTTTCACGTTTTAAACTTTGACGGATACAGACTAGCGGTGGCCGGTAGTATTGACTTGGCATATTACCACACATTAGAAGTAATATTCGAAGATGTTTTCTTTGTTTCTTGTTTTTTCAGGGGTTGGCGTTCAGACACCGAGAAAACAGTTTTTCAAATTCCTAATAATGAAATTGAATTAAATAGAAAATATGAAATTGAGCAAGACTATCAATTTTTCATTTTCAGGACAGAGGACTATAAAAATGATGTTATAATTGCTGCGAATAATGTTACGTTTAATACCGACACTGTTTTTTATTACGACAGACCAGACCTGAAACAAAATGAAAGGATTGCTGACTTTGTGAAGAAGAAAAACGCCCTATAACACGGGTTTTGCGTCAGGCGGGCAGACGTGCAAACTTGGAGCAGTGCTTCGTATGACAGTTTTGTGGTAGGTTCAAGTGCAGTGCTTCGATTGAACTTTTGTGCTAAAAATCCGCCACTACGCCAAGCCGCGAAACGTTAGTGGCAACCATGTGACAGGACAGTTCAACGGTTAACGAGAGTGGCAAATAGACACTGAATGACGGACCCTTTCGTTCTTTATCGGCTGATTTTGACTTGGTTTTTAAGCGTTGTGCTTTTAATTTTCGTTCGGTTTCGGGGGATAGTAATTGATTGTCTTACGGACTTGGTTGACGGTTGGACAATCAATCACACGACCACAACTAACATTTAGAAAATTGTTTTTACATTTACAATAACTTGATAAATAAAATATGCTGACAGAAATAAATCCAAAGTTACCAATGCGGGACAAAGCAGTAACAAAAGACTATTACATTAACAAATTAGGTTTTCAACTTTTTGGAAACACTGACTTTGACGGTCATCTGATGGTTCATAAGGACAATGTGCAAATTCATTTCTTTGAGTTCAAAGACCTTGATCCAAAAGAAAACTACGGACAAGTTTATATCAGAATGAATGACATTGATAAACTTTATCAAATGCTTTTGGACAACAAAGTTTCAATTCACCCAAACGGGCATTTAGAAACAAAACCTTGGGGACAGAGAGAGTTTGCATTACTTGACCCAGACAACAACTTATTGACATTTGGACAGAGCATAAAATGAAAGAGAACTTGGCGGACGGAGAAAAGAACGGCAGCCACTAACAGGCGTTTGGCTCAATGGCGGGTGAAGTGGTTAATTGAACATTCTACCTCGCATCAACTTTTGTGGTGTATTGACAGTTTTGTGCTCCGAAATCCGCCACTACGCCAAGNNGTGCTCCGAAATCCGCCACTACGCCAAGTGCCGCTCCGTTATGCGGTAACTCAAAAGACACCAATAAACGACCAGACGATAGACAATGAAATCAAAAAATAAACTTGCAGGACTTGGACTTTTGACAGCAATTTCGGCTTCACTCTGCTGTATTACTCCTGTTTTGGCTTTGTTGGCAGGGACAAGTGGACTTGCTTCGACTTTTTCGTGGCTTGACCCGTTAAGGCCGTATTTAATTGGCTTGACTGTTTTGGTGCTTGGCGTTGCATGGTATGAAAAACTCAAACCGCAAAAACCAATAGACTGCAACTGCGACATGAAAGAAAAAACACCATTTGTTCAGACAAAAACATTTTTAGGTATCGTAACAATTTTTGCGGCACTTATGCTTGCGTTTCCGACCTATGCACACATCTTTATCTCAAAGACAGAGAGCCGCACAATCATAACAAAACAAGAAAACATTCAGACAGCGGAATTTACAATTAGCGGGATGACTTGTTCCGGTTGTGAAGAACACGTAAGCCACGAAGTAAATAAATTGACAGGAATAATTAACACGACTGTCTCATACAAAACCAGAAACGTCATTGTGGTGTTTGACCAGACTAAAACCGACATTCAAGCAATAGAAAAAGCCATTGCGAAAACAGGCTATTCACTAACCAACAAGCAAGAAGTAAAATGACTATAATACCACAATCAACAATAACTTGCCCCAACTGTGGACATAAGAAAGCAGAAATAATGCCGACAGATGCCTGCCAGTATTTTTACGAGTGCGAGAATTGCAAGAAAGTTTTAAAGCCAAAATTAGGCGACTGTTGTGTTTATTGTAGTTACGGGACAGTACAGTGTTTGCCAATTCAAGCAGCGATAAATCGCTGTAAATGAGACTGAAAGAAATAAAATTTGTAATTTTATTGGGCATTTGTGCTAAGGCAAACATTATATTGAATTTCGGTGCTAAAAATCCCCGCCCGAACGCAAAGCCTGAAAACGTTAGCTACACTTTTAAGAATCAAAACCAGCCAAATACATAATTACCAATCATCTTTGAAAAATAAAAAATGAGTCTTTCCATCAAACAGATTAACTGGACTGAAATTGCTGTATTTTATACAATTGCTGTATTATCGTCAGCACCGTTTAGATTAGGATTGATTTCATTTGAAGACCTTATTTCCTTACCTTATGGGTTAAACGTTTTTTTCAGAGCATTCAGAGGGATTGGACCATTCATTGGATATCTTGTAGTATTCTATATCATTAATAGTAAAGTAAAAAAGGAAATTACCTTTTTAGGAAAAAAAGACATAATTAGTTTTTTATCAATATCTCCGATATTGATAGGGTTAGCAGTCGTTGGTGTAGAAAACAAAGAGAACATCAATACTCGTTTTTTCGGATTCACAACTGGATTTACCTTGATAATTTACGCATTATTTGAGGAGTATGGATGGAGAGGTTATTTGCAACAAGCGCTTGAACCAATAAAATTACCCGTTAGGATTTTTACTATCGGAACTTTATGGTATATCTGGCATCTAAACTTCCTAAATCCAAATATCACTATACAAATACATTTAATCCATTATTTCTCACTACTGGCAGGGGCATGGGGTTTATTAAAAATATCAGAAGCGACCTCTTCACTATTATTTGTTTCAGCTGTTCACTTGACCTTTAATATTTTAATGGATGTTAATTGCGCACTTCTTGAAAAAATAGGCATCATTATAACATCTGTAATAACTTGGATTTGTTTAATACTATATTTGACTCGAAAAAAAATCTGATTTAAAAATCCTACATAAAAATACGTCTAATAGGGGTTTGGCGTCATGCGAAGCGACACACTTAAATTCAAGTTCAGTTTTTCAAATCAAGTTTGGTGCTGGGTTGACAGAACAGCAGCGGTGGAACAGATGATAAAAAGCAAAAAGCCCCGTTGAAGTGGGACTTTTCATGGATGGTCGGGGTGGCGAGATTCGAACTCACGGCCTCTTCGTCCCGAACGAAGCGCGCTACCAGCTGCGCTACACCCCGAAAATGCTGGCGAACTACCAGCCCTCGAAACAAGGGACGCAAAGATAGGGCAAAACTTGCGCAGAACCAAAATTTACAACGACTTTTTCACCATATCATCACGCAAAAAAATCGTTGCCATCCTTCACTCCTGAAACTTTTTGGGCATAAAGAGAAACTTGACCGACGTCGGCGCGTAGGATTGCCCTGAAACATCTTGTCCATTTAACCAAGTCTCAAGCTCGGAAAAAAGAAAACAGTTACAGACATGACTTTTGTGATTATTGGGTTGATTGTTGCCTTTGTGATTGGGCTGCTCTCGTTTGTCAGTCAAGAGTGCGTATCGTCTTTGATGAAAGATGAAGAGAAGAAGCGAAATATGCACTCGCATCACGAGCGGCAAATTGTTTAACCGCGTTTAGCTACCTGCAAGTCTCTTGTCGTTCAAACTGCATTGTTTAGATGCCGTCGGCTAAATGCGCATCATTTCACATATCTGTTCTGCTACCGCCAGCCCTGAGAGTGTTGCGCCTTCAATACACGGTGAGACGAAAGCATCGCCTGCAAATGCTATTGGCGCTGGCTCTAACACGGCAAGACTGGGTTCGGAGATAAACGTATCGGGCGAACTGTATCGCCACCGTTTGACTTCAGCGTGGATAATTTCCGCGCCGAGATACGGCGTCGCCATCGGCAAAACCGTTTCCAACACCTCGTCGTCGCTGCGTTCCCAGAAGGCTTGGCTGAACAACGGCGAAAGATGAATTGTCAAAGCGGCGGCGTCGGGCGAAATGCCTTTTTGTTGATTATCCGAAATCCACAAAATGGACTCGTCGTTGCACCACACGCCGCCAGGGCTTGGCACGCGGCTTTTGCCGCTCACCAGCACGAGAACACCCAGACACGGTTGATAGGTTACAGACGAGAGCGCGGCTTTGATGTCGGGCGGCAAATAAATTTCGGAGGCTTGAATCAGTTGCAGCGATTGCGGCACGGGCGGCGTTAGGATGAGCGCATCTGCATTGAAGACCAGGCCAGCTTCAGTTCTGATTTGCCAACCAGAGTTCTCGGCGCGAAGCGAGATAACGCGTTCATTAAGCCGAACATCCAGCGTACGGGCGAGGTATTTGGCAAGCGTGGTCATTCCGCCGACGCCTAAGTAGCGCGGCTCTCGGTCGTCCGACCAAACACCCTGACATGTCGGAAACGCCCGCGTCCATTCGGCAATCACGCCGGCATTGAGCCACTCTTCTACGAATATCCAAAAGCGCGGGCTTGTTACCGTAAAGTATTGTGCGCCGTGGTCGAAGACGCCTTTTTGAATGCGGCGCGTCGCCAGCCTGCCGCCCACGCCGCGCCCTTTATCGAGGAGCGTTACTTTTACGCCCTGTTCTTGCAAGATGTTGGCGGCGATGAGTCCCGTTACGCCTGCGCCGATAATGAGGCATGATGAGGTCGAATCGTTCATAATATTGGTTGATGAGTTACATACATTCAAATCGTTGGCGGAAGCGACAGTTTTCCAAGCACGGCGGGCGTCGTCATTGACGCGCTCTGTCCCGATAAAAATTCATTGCCCAACACAGCAAAGAGCACCGCTTCTTTGGCTTTGGCGGGAATCGCGGCCAGTGGCAGGTCGTCTTGCTTCATCACGCGAGCAGATGGAAATTTTTTTGTCAGTCCCGCCATAAGCATCGGGTTTTCCGCGCCGCCACCCGCGACAATCAGTTCATCAATTAAACACTTCGGCGCAATGAATGTTTCAGCCTGCCGCGCAATCGTTTCAGCCGTTAGTTCCGTCAATGTTGCCATCACATCGACGCCGCTTAACTGTTCTTGCTTACACAGCTCCACAATGCGTTCAAAGTATGCGTCGCTGAACAACTCACGTCCAGTCGATTTTGGCGGCGGAACCCGGTAATATTTTTCTCGGAGCAACTGGGATAAAATTTTTTCGGACGCTTTTCCCTGCGCGGCGAAGCGCCCGTTTTTATCAAACGGTTTTCCGAAGTAAAATTGCGCGGCTTTATCGAGCAGCACGTTGCCCGGACCGCAGTCGAAGAAAATGACGTCGGATTTTCCGCAGGCTTTTGGGAGCGCGGTGATGTTGCTGATGCCACCGATGTTGAGCAGCGCGCGGTTTAGCTTGGCATGCCGAAACAAGAGGAAATCCAGATATGGCGCAAGCGGCGCCCCCTCGCCACCGAAGAAAAATTCCGACGCGCGAAAATCTGAAATCACCGGAAGGCAAAAGCGATTCGCCAGCACGGACCCCTCGCCGAGTTGAAATGTGGAAGAGACTTTATATGCACCGATTTTTTCGGGTGTTGGATTATGCCAAAACGTTTGTCCGTGCGACGCAATAAAATCCACCGTTTGTTTTTTGACGCGATGCGTCGTCATAAATTTTTCAACTGCGTCTGCAAAGAGCGCGCCAATCAGAAAGTGCAGTTGCGAAAGCTCGGGCAGTCGAGCCGCATCAGGATTGAAGTTTCGGAGAATTTTGGCGCGAATTGCAGACGGAATCGGATAGGTCTCAAACGCACGCAGCGCGACTCGTCCGCGCTCACCCGACCCGTAGAGTTCAACCATGCCGACGTCAATACCATCGAGCGACGTGCCAGAAAGAACGCCGATGCCGACACGCGACTTTTTTTTTGTGAGCGATACAATTGATTTCATTTTTTTACAATCGGCGCAAAAAAATTTGGTAAGAATACTAAACTGCTCGGCATTGAACAACCCTAATGTCAAGATTTTCGAAACGGGCGAAAAGGCACTAACTTCGACCAAGCAAATGAACTTCGTTATCGAGCTATCGATGAGCAGTATAGAATCAACATTAGGGACGCTCCCAGAGCTTGGCGACGAGGCGACGAAATCGCTTCAAGCTGAGTTCCAACGCGCTGGGCTTTCCGACGACCGCAAACGCCAAATTCTCAACGCGATTGATAATGTCAATCGACCGGGATTCCGGCTTAGCCTTCGTGCAATTCCTCGACTGATGAAACCAGTAACGTGGTTTCCGCCGATGTGGGCGTTTCTTTGCGGCGCGGTGTCGACCGGCAAAAGTTTGATAGACTATTGGGACGTGCTGATGGCAGGCTTGATACTCGCCGGCCCGTTGATGTGTGCAATGTCGCAAGCGATGAACGATTACTTCGACCGCGATGTCGACGCCATCAACGAACCCGACCGCCCGATTCCTGCTGGTCTGATTTCAAAATCGGCAAGTTGGATTGTAACCATTGGGCTTATTTTAATTGCTTTTGTTGTCTCTTGGCTGATTCACCCGTATGTGCTGGCGATTTCGTTTGCAAGCGTGCTGATGTCGCACTTGTATTCAGGTCCCCCGTTTCGCGCCAAAGGCAACGGTTGGTTTGGAAACTTAGTGGTTGGATTAGCTTACGAAGGCGTGGCGTGGCTGACAGGCAGCTTTGCCTTTACGAAAGGCGTGCCATCGACGGAGTCTATTTTTATGGCGGTGATTTTTTCGCTCGGCGCGCACGGGATTATGACACTAAACGATTTTAAGTCGGTCATCGGCGATAAAATTCGCGGCGTAAAATCTATTCCTGTTCAACTCGGCGAGCGGAACGCGGCTATTCTTGCCGTCAGCGTGATGAACGCAGCTCAGCTCACGGCGATTCTTATTCTTGCGGCAAGAACCTCGTGGCTTTGGGCGAGCGTCGCGCTGGGTTTGTTGCTGTGTCAATTTCCGATGCAACGTCTGCTTATCAACAACCCGCGAGACCGCGCCATTTGGTATAACTCCTTTGGAACGCTGCTCTATGTGTTGTGTATGATGGCGTCCGCACTGGGTGTTCGCCCGTAAAAAACCTAACGGCGCAATTTAGGCGCAAAAAGCAAGTCTAACACTTACAATGATGAACCATCGATGCCTCCAACTTGCCTGCCTGCTGATCATTTTCATGTCATGCTTTCAGACCGACGCACGCGCGCAACTCTCGGTCGATAACGGCGTGAGCAACGCGATGGGCAATAGCGGCGCCGCGTTTATGGGCGGCTTTTTAGCATTGGATGTCAATCCCGCGCGACTTGCTGCTAAAGAATTTCACCCATTGAAACTCACTATTGGACTTGCACCAGTAGGACTTGCCGTCTACAACAACGCATTCTCGATAAGCGCCTATAACCGTTACTTTGGCAGAGACAGCCGCAGCGTGCCATCGCAACAATCGACAACGACATGGACGCAAGAAGACAAAAATGGTATTCTCTCGCTCTTCGGCGATGCGCTGCAAGCCAATGTCAATTTCAGTGCAACTTGGCTCGGCGCAGCGTATCACATTTCCGAAACCGCTGGTTCGGTTGGATTCTTTATACGCGATTACGCCGGCGTGCAAGGGCAGCTCAACAAAACCTACATTGACCTTGCGCTCAATGGCAACGCCAATTTGCTTGGACAACGTATTCCCTCCAATGGCTCGGAAGGTCGCGCATGGTGGCATCGATACTACGGCGCGTCTTACGCCCGCGACATCAAACTGCCGACACCTGCGATAAAAAACTTCCTTGCTGGCATTACGCTCAAATATGTGCAAGGCTTCGCCGTCGCGCAGTTGGATAACGCCTCGACGATTTTTAATTCCGCATCGGGCGATAGTCTCGCCGCTCGATTGTCGTATCAATTGCAAACCGCAGGACCGCGAGAGGTAACAACGATTTTCTTTCCGCAAAGCTCTGGCGGCGGATTTGGATTCGACCTTGGTCTCTCGGCAGATGTGCGCGAAGGCATCACGCTTGCACTCGCCTTGAACGATGTCGGCTCGGTCAGCTACTCGGCGAATTCCTTTATCCGACGCGCCGATACGCTTGTCAGTTTCACGGGGTTTCGAGACCCGATTGACGGCACGGCCAATCAAAATCAAGTCGATAGCTTGCGGCGCGGCATTGAGGGAACAGGACAAACGGCGGGCACTTTCAATTTGGCGCTGCCAACGCATCTGCGGTTTGGTGCGGCAGTCGATTTGGAAAAGTTCAATAAAATTCCGCTCGTTGCCACGCTCGATTGGGTGCAAGGGTTCAACAGTAGCTATGGCAATACGACGTCGCCGCTTGTTGGTCTCGGCGTTGAATATCGCGGTCTTAGAAACCTTCCGGTTCGTGCGGGAGTTCGGCTTGGTGGAAATCAGAACGCCTCAATTTCATTTGGCTTTGGATTCGATACGCCTAATGCTACGTTTGACGTCAGCACACGAAACCTCTTGGGATTTCTCTCGCCGAGTTCGGCACAGCATCTCGCCTTTGGGTTGGGCTTGCGCATACGTGTCATCAAGCCCGACGAGGTTCTTTCGCCCGATGAGCTACGCGCACCGATGCGCCCGATGGAACGACCGCTTCCAACGATTAATTTTGTCGCTGCCAAAAACGCGCTGGTCGAGGGAGATACGACGCTCTTGGTTTGGACAGTCGTCGATGCTGATGACATCAGCGTTCAGCCCGACATTGGCAAGGTTGCTGCGCAAGGCTCATTCACGATTAAGCCGCTGAAATCCACGAGCTATATTTTGACGGCGACGAACCCGACTGGATCATTATCGGCGCAGGTAACAGTGCGCGTTGTGCCGCCGTCGCGCCTTGTGCCGTTGCCGAAAGTTGTGCCAGAGGCGCCGCTTCCCGATGTGTTCAAAAAAGCGATTGATGAAAAGAAAGGCGGCTTTACGATTGCGCTGCGCCGCACCCGAATTGAAAAAGAAGCCAACGCGGCATTAGGACTTTACCAAACGAAAGGATTTACGGCGTCTCTGAAACGGCGAGGCACTAAGAAAAAACCACGCTTCACAGTTCGCACAGCACAGTTCAAAACGCGCAAAGAGGCGCAGAAAGCCTTGAAAATGTACCGCGCGATTTTGCCCAAAGGCGCCAGCATCGAGAGCGTGAAGTAGCGCCTAATACGGATATAATTTGAAGAAGATAGGAGTTGTCATTCTCTATTCCGCAACGCGGGATGAAGAATCCAAGCATAAAGATGGATGCCTCGCGTCGCTCGGAGTGACACCCTTGTAAAATCTACTCCTCTTCTAATTACTTTGGTATAAGAGCCTCGGTGAGCACCAAATGAGAAGACCATGCAACGATTTTGCCTTTTGTCGACCTTGATAACGACGGTTGTTTTTAGCGGGTGCGGCGGAGCGGGAACCGCGCAACAACGCGTCTTGATTCGCGGCAACGTGATGGTTTTGTCGTTCAACACCTTCACGCTTTCCGCAAACGAGCGACTTTGGCTGGAACAATATGTCGGCGAGTTTTTTCGTCGTCAAGGCATCTTGCTCGCCAAATACGATATGGTCACGAAGCCTGCCAACACCCCTTTTCGCGGCAGAGACGATTTGGGCATTCCACACTTGACGGTGTCGGTCAATTTTATGTCGGAAGAATTTGAAGCAGTTGGAATTCCAGCGACGCAGAACTTTCAACTTTCCATGACGATGAGCCGCCTCACTGCTAAATCATCTGAGTCGGCGAACGAACCAGCAACCGAGATTTGGCAGGCTTCGAAAATTGTCAAGTTCCGACCGATGGAGCAAGTGAATCGACAGGCATTTCCGAACGTGTCTTTCGCACGCCTTGCGTGGCTTGCCAACGAAGTAGTGGTTGCGTGTTTGGAGCGCACCACGTTTGAAATTCTTATTCCTATGCCGCAGCGCTCGCCGATGTTTCAGCAGTGATGGTTAAAATCGGCTGATGTCGCGCCCAAAGAGTATTGCCTTCGTCCAATCGAACAACACCAGCGCTTTGTTTTTCAGGCTAATCAGTTTTGTTAGGTAAGCCGAGCGCCAAAAGAGCCAAGTGCCAATGCCGCTCGATTTTGCCTGAGGTAATTCAGCAAGCGCACGGTTATCTCCGACATAAGCCAACATTCCAAAGTTGATGCGTTTAAATTTTTCGCCGACAGGTTCGGGCGACCCGCGCTTTGCCATGGCGTTGAGCTGGGTTGCCAAATAGGCGCCCGCTTGCTGCGCGACCTGCGCAGTTGCAGGCTGCGTGTAATTTTCAATGGTGGCGCAATCACCGAGCGCGAAGATGTCCAATTCATTTTTAACGCGCAAGTATCCATCTGTTACCAACCGTTGTGCTTTATCGCGCTCAAACGGGAGCGACTTTACAAACGCCGTCGCACCGTTGCCCGTCGACCAAACCACCAAGCCACACGGCAGTTCTTGGCCGCTCGAGAGCAAGACGGCGGTCGCCGTAACTTTTTTGACAGTCGTGTTCGTCAGCACCGTCACGTTCCGCCGCTTAAAGACCTTCATGGCGTAATCGGCGAGTCCTTCATCGAACGTGCTAAGAATTTGTTTGCCTGCTTCAACCAAAGTAATGTTGGCTGCTTGAATCTGTGCGGGGAAGGTCGCAGTCAGTTCATCGCTCATAAAGTCTGCAAGTTCGGCAGCGAACTCGACGCCCGTCGGACCGCCGCCAACGACGACGGTGTGCAGCAATCGCTTCTGCTCTGGCTCATCGAGGGCTGGTAGCGCAGCGCGTTCAAAATTATCAATGATGCGATTTCGTATCCGCCGTGCGTCAATGAGTTCGCGTAAAAACAACGCATGTTCATACACGCCTTCAATGCCGAACGTGTTATTGACCGCACCGACGCAAATGATGAGCTTATCGTATTTGACGCTGAATCGGCGCTTGTCCTCGACTTGCTCGCAGACCACGGTTTTAGACATTTTATCGAGGTCGACGGCAGTTGCTTGAAAATATGTGATGCCTTTTCGAGCCAAGCGAATCGGCTCGATGATGCTGCGGAACTCAATGGTGCCGACGGTGGTGCTGGGCAACAGCGGCGAGAACAGAAAATGATTGCGCGGGCTGACCACTGTAACGTCGTAATGCGCCAGGGAGATTTTTTTGATGAGACTCACCGCGCCGAAGCCTGTGCCGAGAACAACCAACTGAGGTTTCATTTTTCCTATGCTCTTCACGGCGACAGGCGGTCGATTTTCCAAACGCCGTTTGTTTGTTTCAGGTATCTAAATCGGTCGTGCAGGCGCGACGGCTGCCCTTGCCAAAATTGGAGTTCGTCAGGCACAACGCGAAAGCCTCCCCAGAACGGCGGAAGCGGCACATTGCCAATTGGGTATTTCAATGCCAGCTCTGCTACTCGCGCGAGCAATGCGGTTTTGCTTTCAAGCGGCTCGCTCTGACGCGACGCCCATGCGCCATACCGACTTGCAAGCGGACGACTGTTGAAATACGCCTCCGAGTCTTGCGTGCTGATTTTTTCAACGCTGCCCACGATATTGACTTGCCGCTCCAATTTCTGCCAATGAAAACACAGCGCAGCGTTTGGATTTTCGCTCAACTCCCGCCCTTTTCGGCTTTCGTAGTTGGTAAAAAAAACAAATCCGCGTTCGTCAAATCCTTTGAGCAAGACAATGCGCGCCGACGGTTTGCCGTCTTTTGTCGCCGTGGCAAGCGTCATTGCATTGGGTTCATCAATGCCCGCGTCTCTGGCGTCTTGAAACCATGTCTCAAACTGTTTGAACGGGTTGGCATTGAGGTCTTTTTCGTCAAGGCTGCCTTTGAGGTAATCTTTGCGTAAATCGGCGATGGACATTGTTAAAATGCAATAAAAAATCGTTGGTTGTGATTTTTTTCTTTACAAAAGTAACTTCCTACAAATCTACCAAATACATGTCAGAAGTTTCTTGGAAAAGAGTTTTTTATGACGACCGTTCTTAGTTCCGAAAAAAAATTAGACGAACAACGCGCGTTTGCTACTCGCGCAAGTCGGTGATGACGTGCCAAGAGAGCGTGCCGTTCTCGTCAAAAAAAGAAAAGCGATTCTGTCAGAGGTTTCACTGGCGCGCGTGCGAATTTGTCAAGGGGTTAGGTAATCTTTACGTCGCGTCGTAAATTTCAGATTTAAATGACGCCAATGCAAGAATTTATGGAAATCGCGTCCCACCCAACGGCGCTTACAAGCACTGCACTGCTGCTCTACGCAGCGGCAGACGAGATGCACGACCCGATGTGCATTAAAGACACATCGGGCCGTTACCAGTGGCTTAATCGAGCGATGCTGGCGATGCTGGGTTTGAAGGCGAAAGAAGAGGCAATCGGAAAAACGGATTATGATTTTTTTCCCGTCGACCTTGCCGAAAAGCAAGAGCGCGAGGAGCGCGATGTGATGATGTCGGGCAAGCCGATACCAGCGCACGAAGAGGTCATTATTGAACCCGCGTCGGGATTGCTTAAATGGCATCAAGTTACAAAGTCGCCGTTTAGAGATGCGGCAGGAAACGTGCTGGGCGTTGTTATCATCAGCCGCGATGTCACCGCTCGAAAAGAAGGCGAAGAGACGATGCTTCACATTCAGGCGGATTTGGTTCAAAAAGAAGCGGCGATTTCCGCACTCATCAATAACACCGACGACTGGATTCTGGCCATTGACCGAGAGTATAACATCACCGTTGTGAATGAAGCCTCGCGCAGCGCTGTGCAGCAATCCCTCGGAATTTACCTGACGGTGGGCATGTCGATTTTCTCTATTGTTCAGCCGGAGGACGTCGAGAACTGGGGGCGATACTGCGACCGTGCCCTCACTGGCGAAACGGTTGTCTTCGAGGACGCCCAAATGCTCGGCAAGGGCACTCGTTTTTATGAAATCGCCTTTCACCCCATCAAAGATTTTCAGGGCGATTTGTTCGGCGCGTCCATTTTCATTCGCGATATTTCCGAGCGCAAACGTATCGAGGCAGAACTGAAACGGCTCAACAACGAACTCGCCACGCGCCTTATTGAAATTCAGGAAACCCAAACGCATTTGACACAATCGGAAAAAATGCGCTCGCTTGGGCAAATGGCGGCGGGACTTGCCCACGAACTCAATACACCGATTGGATATATCTCGAGCAACGCCGATTTGATTCATGAACGCTTCAACGCCGTCGCCAAACTTTATGCTGCGATGCTCGACGGCATTAATCTCTTGACGGAACAGCGATTTGAAGAAGCATTGGAACGCCTGCAAGCGGTGCGCAACTCGCCCAACGGCTCAATGTCGGAATTAGAGGAAACCGTGCGCCGCACCGAGCGGCTCTTTTCAGGTATTGCAGCAGGCTTAGAGCAAATGACGAAACTTGTCGCCAGCATGAAAAATTTTTCGCGCTTAGACGAAGCCGATATGAAAAAAGCCGATTTGCACGAAGGCTTAAAAAACAGTTTGGTCATGATTACCCATGTACTGAAAGAGGAAAAAATCAATGTAACCGTCGACTATGGTCATTTGCCGCAAATCGACTGTTATCCTGCGCAGCTCAATCAGGTCTTTTTGAACTTGATTCAAAACGCGATTCACGCCGTTGAAAAAAAAGCCGACAAAAAAATTCACATCTCGACCGCATTGGAAAACAATATGGCGACGATTCGCATCAGCGACAATGGCTGCGGTATTCCCAAACATGTCCAATCCAAAATTTTCGAGCCGTTTTTCACCACCAAAGATGTCGGCAAAGGCACAGGGCTGGGACTTTCGATTTGTTACGATATTGTCCAAAAGCACGGCGGCGAACTTCTTTTTGAAACCAAAGAAAACGAAGGCACAACCTTTATCGTTAAAATTCCCGCCGTAGAGTTTGCTAAACCAAAAGAAGGCGCATTCTAACCATGACCGACGCAAAACCTGCCATAAAGCTCACCATGCTCATTGTCGATGACGAACAAAAAGTCGTCGAGGCGCTGTATCAGCTTTTCGATAACGACTTTCATGTTTTTACGGCAAACGATGGCGAAACCGCTATTAAAATCGCCGAGCAAAAGCCTGACCTTGCCATCGTTATCTGCGACCAGCGCATGCCCGGCATGAAGGGCGTCGATGTTTTGAAACACATCAGGGAAATTCGTCCCGACGCGATGCGCATTTTGCTTACGGGCTATGCCGACCTTGATTCAGTCTTGGAGTCGGTGAATGTCGGCGAGGTGTTTCGCTATGTCAGAAAGCCGTGGCAGTCGAGCGTGCTGAAATCTATTGTGGCGATGGCAGCAGCATCTTATATGCTCAAACGACAAAAACGCGCTACCACCGACGGCGACACATCAACCAGTGCGCCGTCGCCAACTTCGCTCAGCACCGAGCCAGAGAAACAGACGTTCGCTTCGTTTGAAGAAGAATTTTTCGCCACCTTTCAGCAGCAGACCATTGACGAAATCAAACAATATCAAAGTTTCGAGGAAGAATTTTTCGCCCGCCTTAATGAACAAGCGCTAACGGAGAGCGAGCTTCCTGCGCCGACCGACCAAGCCGCGCAAGAACCAATTGAACCGCTCCACTCGCATGACAAACATCACGACCTTCGCAAAATCGTCTATGGCAGAGACGGCAAACCGAAAGTTCTCGTCGTCGACGACGAAAAGCGCGTTTTGATAACGCTGACCGATTTGCTCCGAAATGAGTTCGACGTCATTGCCTGCATTAGCGGACAAGCCGCGCTCGATGTTTTGGAGAACAACTCGCTCATCGCCGCCGTCCTCTCCGACCAACGTATGCCCAACATCAGCGGCGTGGATTTCTTGATTGCTGCGCACAAAATCGCGCCGATTGTTCCCAAAATTTTAATGACGGGTTACGCCGACGTCAATGATGTCGTGCGGCTGGTCAATGAAGGGCAAATTTTCCGCTTCGTGCAAAAGCCGTGGGATATCCACAAGCTCAAAAAAACGCTCTACGAAGCGACAGACGAATTTGAAAAGCGTATCGAGGACGGCTTAAAAATTCGGCAGTGGACGCTCAAAGCGGCGGAGGATAACAAAAAAACCGCTGCTATGGTCGAGCATATCCGTGGCACGAGCAACCCGCAAAGCGATTTGGAAATCGATGGGTTGAAAAAACTCGCTGCCCTGCTCAAAAAATCCGATAAGAAATAGCACCTACGCATAGAGCTCTGACATTGATTTCAAATGTGCTTTTCCAGCCGTTCCGACGCCACGCCAAAACTTGCTCCATTTCTTAATCGCCGCTGGTGAGAATCATTGCCGGAAAATTTCGCAGCCGACGCATTCATACCGTTGAAACACGGGATGTGCGTCCGACCACCGACCGCGTGCGGCAAGCGGTCTTTGACACACTCGCTGCGCGACTCGAGTTTGACGATATTGTCGTTCTCGACCTTTTTGCCGGAAGCGGCTTGTTGGGGTTTGAATCGCTCAGCCGCGGCGCCGCCCGCATTACCTTTGTCGAGCACAACAGCCAAGTCATTTCTATGCTCAACAACTCGATAAACACTTTGGATGTTGCGGCTCAGGCTCGCGTGCTTCGGAAAGACGCGCTGCGGTTTCTTCGAACGTGTTCCGATGTGTTCGACTTAATTTTCGCCGACCCGCCGTATCGGTTTTCGGATTACAACATGCTGCTCGATGCAATTTTTTCTCGCGGCTTGCTCGCAGAAAACGGCTATTTTGTTTTGGAGCATCATGCGTCGATCGATTTTTCAGCGCATCGGGCGTTCAGCCTTCGCAAAGAGTTCGGCTCGAGCGCCGTGAGTTTTTTCCAAACGAACCTTGAACAACAAAACGACAACGAGACATGAGACGCGCCATTTATCCCGGCACCTTCGACCCGTTTACTTACGGACACATCGACGTGCTGGAACGCGCTTTGAACATTTTCGACGAAATCACGCTGGTCGTCGCCGTCAATAGTCAAAAGAAACCACTTTTTACGATTGAAGAGCGCGTCGAGATGATTCAGCAATCGGTGGCAAGCTACAGCCATGTTCAGGTCGAGCGGTTCGAGGGCGGCTTGCTGATTGAACACGCAAAGGCAATGGGCGTGAAAGCCATTATTCGCGGGCTTCGGCAGGTGGCAGACTTTGAATATGAATTCCAAATCGCGCTGATGAACCGGCACTTGTATCCTGAAATTACAACCGTATTTTTGATGCCGAATGAAAAATATACGTATCTGACATCGTCGATTATTCGCGAAGTGGCAAGTTTGGGCGGCGATGTGTCGGACTTTGTGCCGCCGCCCGTGCTGAAATTTTTAGAACACCGATTTAATCACCAAACAAAATAATTTACGCTCAACGATTCCCTTTTTGGAGGACGAGACCTTTGACAAACGACACACTTAGCATTGAGACAGAACGATTTTTATCGCGCCGCGTGCTGCGCGTTCAAGAATCGCCGACGCTGCAAATCACGACGCTCGCCAAAAAAATGAGCGCGGACGGACACGATGTCGTCAGCCTTTCAGCAGGCGAACCCGATTTTCCGACGCCCGATTTCGTTTGCGACGCCGCCATTGACGCCATCAAACACGGTTTCACGAGATACACCGCCGTCGCTGGCATTCCTGACCTAAGAAAAGCCGTTTGTGAAAAATTCAAGCGCGACAATGGCTTGCACTATTCGCCCGATGAAATTCTCGTGGCGGGCGGCGGCAAACAAGCCATTCAAAATGCGATACTTGCGCTCTGCGACGAGGGCGACGAGGTGATTATCCCTGCGCCATACTGGGTGAGCTTTCCTGAAATGGTCAAAATTGCTGACGCCACTCCCGTCATTGTTCAAACGACGATTGAGCAAAAATTTAAACTCACGCCCGAACAACTCGCCGACGCCATTACGCCGCGCACCAAGATGCTCATCTTCAACTCGCCCTCGAACCCGACGGGTGCGATGTATTCCGAGCAAGAAATTCGCGCGTTGATGAATGTGCTTTCTGGAAAAGATATTTTCGTGATTTCCGACGAGATGTATGACCAACTCGTCTATGGCGAAGTCGCGCATTTTTCGCCCGCTCAAATTTCGGACTTACGCGAGCGTGTCATCGTCAGCAACGCACTCTCAAAAACGTATTCTATGACAGGCTGGCGCGTCGGTTACATTGCTGCCGCAAAGTGGATTATCGATGCCGCCGCAAAATTGCAATCGCAAATGAGTTCGCACACCAGTTCCATTTCACAAAAAGCCGCCGCCGCCGCGCTGATGGGTAATCAAGAGATTGTTTTCAATATGCGCGACGAGTTCAAAAGGCGACGCGATTTTCTTCATCGCGAACTTTCCAAAGTTCAAGGCATCACCTGCACTTTGCCCGAAGGCGCATTTTATTTGTTCCCGTCGGTCGAGGGACTACTTGGAAAAACATTCGGCGGCACAACGCTTCAGAGCTCGGTCGATGTAGCGGATTTTCTTTTGAAGAAACACCTTGTCGCCACTGTGCCGGGCGATGCCTTTGGCACACCCGGCTACTTGCGACTCTCTTACGCGGCATCAATGGCGGAATTGGAAAAAGCTGCGTTGCGGATTCAAAAAGCGTTTGCATGATCCTCGCGCCTTGCACGATGCGCAGCTTTTCGCTATAATACTAAATCGTTAACTCGATGACGCCTGCATCAGACGGGCGACGTTTTTATCAACAAAAATTCCGTAAACAAGGGAGTTAGTCCTGTGGCAAATCAACTTTTTTCAACGAAATCCATTCCTGACATCATTGCCGCGTCTGAAAAGGGAGAAGGCGACGCGCAGCATATCACGCTCAAACGCACGCTGAGCGCGTCGGGACTGACGGCACTCGGTATCGGCGCAATTATCGGCGCAGGACTGTTTTCGATTACGGGCGGCGCCGCAGCTTACAATGCCGGTCCTGCCGTAACGATTTCTTTTGTTGTGGCGGCTATCGGCTGCGCTTTTGCTGGCTTGTGCTACTCCGAATTTTCATCAATGATTCCGATTGCAGGCAGCGCCTACACCTATTCCTACGCCACAATGGGCGAATTTATCGCGTGGATTATCGGCTGGGATTTGGTCTTGGAATATGCAGTCGGCGCAGCCACAGTCTCGATTAGCTGGTCGCGTTACTTCGTCAAGTTTATGGAAAATTTCGGCGTACATTTGCCGCCGCAGTTCGTCATGTCGCCCTTTGATTCCGTAACGACGCCCGAAGGCGCTGTCATCACAGGCATCTTCAACCTTCCTGCTGTGATTGTTGTGATTGCTATTTCGCTCCTGCTCATCAGAGGCACGCAGGAATCGTCGTTTGTCAATAACATCATCGTCGCGCTCAAAGTCTCGGTTGTATTGATTTTCATTGCTCTTGGCTGGGCGTATATCAACCCGTCAAATTACACGCCTTACATTCCCGATAACACTGGCAACTTCGGCGAGTTCGGCTGGAGCGGCATTATTCGTGCAGCTGGGATTATCTTTTTCGCCTACATCGGCTTCGATGCGGTCTCGACGGCAGCACAGGAGGCAAAAAATCCACAGCGCGATATGCCAATTGGCATTCTTGCCTCGCTGGCAATATGCACGGTGCTTTATATTCTCTTCTCGCATGTGATGCTTGGACTTGCCAACTACACCGAGTTTCGCGGACAGGACGGCATCGCGCCTGTTGCAGTGGCAATTTCACACACGCCTTATGTGTGGCTTCAACAAGGCATCATCATAGCAATTCTTGCGGGTTACTCATCGGTCGTATTAGTTATGCTCTTGGGTCAGTCGCGGGTGTTTTTTTCAATGTCGAAAGATGGCTTGCTTCCGCCTGTTTTTTCCGAAGTGCATCCAGAATATCAAACCCCTTGGAAATCAAACGCGCTCTTCTGTGTGTTCGTCGGACTCTTTGCGGCATTTGTTCCTGCGCGCGTTGTCGGTGAACTGACGAGCATCGGCACGCTGCTTGCGTTTGTGTTGGTCTGCATCGGTATTATCGTTTTACGTCGCACACAGCCCGACTTGCCACGCCCGTTCAAAACACCACTCGTCCCGATTGTGCCGATTTTGGGCGTCGTTACCTGCTTTGGCATGATGGCAGCACTGCCCGCCGATACATGGCTTCGGCTTGCGATTTGGATGGCGATTGGCTTCGTGATTTACTTTGTGTATGGCAAGAAGAACAGCAAGGTCGGTAAGGTCAGGTCAAACGGCGTGGCGGCAACTACGGCTGCGCGTTGAACAAATCAGGCTGTTTCGGGCGCTCAATGTTGAAGCGTTTATAGGCAAGGTCGGTGGCGACTCTGCCGCGCGGCGTCCGCATCAAATAGCCTTCTTGAATCAAATACGGTTCGTAGACTTCTTCAATTGTGTCTTGTTCCTCGCCGACGGCAATCGCCAGCGTGGACACCCCCACCGGACCGCCGTTGTATTTTTCAATAATCGCTAACAGAATCCGTTTGTCCATATCGTCCAGCCCGTATTCGTCAATCTCCAATGCCGACAAGGTTTTTCGGGCAACATCGAGCGTAATAATGCTCGAGCCGCCAACTTGCGCGAAGTCTCTGGCACGGCGCAGCAATCGATTGGCAATTCTCGGTGTGCCGCGTGAGCGTCGGGCAATTTCAAACGCGCCTTGCGCGTCAATTTCGACGCCCAAAATTCTCGATGCTCTGAGGATGATTTTCTCAAGCAAATCGGCAGTGTAGTAATCGAGCCGCGAGGAGATGCCAAACCGCGCTCGAAGCGGTGCCGTCAGTAACCCTGCCCGCGTTGTTGCACCAACCAACGTGAACTGCGGAATGGAAATCTGCACACTTCGCGCCGACGGACCAGAATCAATCATAATGTCAAGTTTGAAATCTTCCATCGCTGAATAGAGATATTCCTCGACGACAGGATTCAATCGGTGGATTTCATCAATGAATAAAATGTCGCCTTTGTCCAAGTTGGTAAGCACCCCAGCAAGGTCGCCGGGCTTATCAAGGACAGGACCAGATGTGGATTTGATATTGCCACCCATTTCATAGGCAATGATGTAAGCAAGTGTCGTTTTGCCAAGTCCGGGCGGACCAGAGAGCAAGACATGGTCGAGTGCTTCCGCGCGCGCGCGTGCCGCGCTGATAAAGACGCGCAGGTTCTCGACGATTTTCTGCTGTCCTGAAAAATCTTCAAATCGGACGGGACGCAGACGCTCTTCAAATTGAACATCGAGCGTATTTTTTACAGTGTCTAATTGGTTATTTCGCATAGTCAGTTGCGCTTTTATCAAACGCACCATTTTACAGTCGCATTCGTCAGAGATACGCCAAAATAGGACAACGCGTTAGCGTCAATCACAAGCGGCGCAGCGTATCAGTAACTTTCAAGATATGCCCTGCTCGACCTATTTTTCTTGTTCCACATAGTATTGAACGCCCGATGCAAATGCCCAATTCTCGCGCGCTGTTTCAATAAACACGACCAAGACGTCGTTGGGCGCCACCCCGACGCCCTGCTGCATGTTCTCAATCAGCGCGGTTAAAATTGTCTTTTTAAATTCGACTGAGCGACCGACAGAAAGTAAAATTTCAATGGCGATGAACTTTTCGCTGCGCGGTGTTTGCAGATTGGGGTGCGTTGGGTTATAGAGGAAGTGCGCGGCGGGCAGTTCCAAAATACGCTGAAACTTATCGCTCTCAGGAAAGCCCGCATGAACAATCGCGCGATGAATGCCGTCCGAAATCGCTTGTTTCTCCGATGCCGAATACTTGCCTTCGGCGAGCGTAATCGTGATAAGCGGCATTGTTTATTTTCCTTCCTTGCCTTCTTCAATCACCATATTCAAGATGGGGTCGATGTCGGTATTTGACAACTCGGTTTTGACCGACGCCGATGCAAGCTCGACCGTTTGGCGAATAAAGCCGACTTGTCGTGGCGCGGTGTAGAGCGTCATTAAAATGTATTTGCCCGATTTGAGGTTGTCAAACTTGAACTTGCCTTGATTGTCCGTTACGCTTTTTGCTATCGAGGCTTTGACCACCTGCTGAACAAGCGCGGTCAGAAATTCTTTTTTGAATTTTACCGATTCAGCGTAGAACTGTCGCAGGCTGTCGTTGTGAGCCACAATTGCTGTCTCAATTTTTTTATCGCCGCTTTTCTTGAAGGCTTGTTCCAAACTGTCGATGATTTTTTTGCGCGCGGTCTCTATTGCTGAAATGCGGTCGAGTTCGGCTTTGTAGCCGTTGCGCCATTGTTCTAACCCTTTGGCAGCGGCGCTGTCCGAGAGCAATAACACGGGTCGCTCCGTCATTTCTTTTTCTCCCGTATTCGTGAAGCTCATTTTCAATGAGCCTTCAATCGAGAGCGGCGGCTTTGAACAACCAAAAACTAACGCGCCGAAAAGTATGGTGAAAGCAAGCGTCTGTAAAGAGGCGTTTTTTTGCAGCATACTTGTAAGGTTTAAGTTGTTGATAGCATTACGGTTTAATCTTCTTCAGGTGGCTTTGGTGACGCGAACTCGTCGTATTGTTCGCGCCGCACAGACGCGCCCAAGTTACGCAGTTTTTCCTCGATTTTTTCGTAGCCTCTATCGAGGTGATAAATTCTTAACACTTCGGTTGTGCCTTCCGCCGCTAAGCCGCCGAGAATCAAACTTGCCGACGCCCGCAGGTCGGTCGACATCACTTTCGCGCCTTTGAGTTTTTTGACTCCGCGCACAAGTGCCGAATTGCCATTGATGTCAATCTCTGCGCCCAAACGGTTGAGTTCAGGGATATGCTTAAACCGCTCGGCGTAAATCGTATCAGTGATTTTGCTGGCGCCGACGGCTTGTGTCATCAACGCTGTCCATTGCGCTTGCATATCGGTTGGAAATTTCGGATACGGTTTGGCGACAATGCTCACAGGATTAAGTTTTTTCGGCGCACGAAGCTCGACCGTGTTCGCCGTTGTTTTAATGGTGCAGCCCGCCGCTTCAAGTTTCTGCAAAATGGCTTTGATATGAATCGGCTCGATGTCGGTCAGTGTAATTTTTCCGTGCGTAATTGCCGCCGCGGTGAGCAAGGTCCCTGCCTCGATGCGGTCGCACAGATTTTCTTCGCGCACGGCGTAAAGTTCATTGACGCCTTCAATTTCTAGCGTCGATGTGCCGATGCCGTCAATCTTCGCGCCCATTTTAACGAGCAACTTTGCCAGCGCAGAGATTTCGGGTTCGACAGCGGCATTGGCAATTTGCGTTGAGCCTTTGGCGAGAACCGCCGCCATCAGCGCGTTGCCCGTTGCACCAACCGAGACCAACTTAAAGTTCAGCTTTGCTCCGATGAGTGTTTTGCGTTTTGCTTTGGCAACGATGTAGCCTTCGTCAAGTTCAATCGTTGCGCCAAGTTTTCTCATCGCCTCGATGTGCAAATCGACGGGACGCGGACCAAACGCACAACCGCCGGGCAAAGAGACGCGGGCTTTGGCAAATCGCCCCAAGAGCGGACCTAAGACGTAAATCGACGCCCGCATTTTTTTGACAAGTTCATAGGGTGCTTCAAGGTGCGAGACATTGGCAGCTGAAACCGTCAGCGTATGATTTTCATAATCGACCCGTGCGCCGAGAATACGCAGTAAATTGGCAAGCGTATGCACATCGCGCAAATCTGGCACGCGCGAAATAACCGTCTTGCCCGACGCTGGCAAGAGCGCAGCAGCCATCAGCGCCAGCGCAGTGTTCTTTGACCCTGAAACGGCAACTGTTCCCGAAAGCGGCTTGCCGCCCTCAATGACGAGTTTATCCATTTGATAAAGACACGTGAAAAGTTAGCAAAGCCAGCGCGATTAATTGACGAAAATTCCCAACGCGCAAAGTCCTTGCAAAAGGAAGCCAAAGCCCGCGCCAATCAGCAAGCCTAAAATAAATCCCTTCGGCTTTTGCGTAACAAGGAAATAAATCACAACGCCCACTGCAAGCACAGGCATTGCCGCCAAGAGCGGAAAGGTGAAGGTGTCATTACCGACGCCCGAAAAGACAAGCACAATGACGAAAAACAATATCACCCAGAAAAATATCGAGCTAAAAAACCCGACAAAGCCGCCAATCACAAACATCACGTTTTCGGCAGAACTGTCGGGAGGTGGTAGAGGTGTTTCGCTCATAGCGTTATCTCCTTTGCGAACATTGTGGCAGTGTATTCTTTTGGCGCGTAGTCAGCTTGAAGGTCTTTCAAACGCTGTTCTTTGTCGTCGCGGTAGAACATATTGAAGGTGTCGAAGGGAATCACGCGCCCGTCGGGATGAACGATGTGAACGCACGAGCGTTTGACGGAGCGCACATCGAAATTGTAAGCGTCTAAAAATTGCATAATGAGAACGCGAAACACATTTTTGTAGCTCAGGTCTTTTGGCGCGAGAACCATTGGAATACAGCAGAGCAACTCTTTGAGCGACAGTGAACTTGATTGCGGCGAGTGCGACGTTGAAAATAATTTAACGATGTTTTCGCGCACGCCGTCGTGCTGTTCGTAAATGATTGTGCTGCCCGCCGTGTTGAGCAACACATTCGGGTCAATCAGTCCTGTGAGCGGCACCACATTGCCACCCAACTTCAACGCATAAGCCATTGCAATACAATCGGGGTGGCACGGCACAGGAATTATGTCTTCGGGCTTGAAGATGCTTGAATGCCGCAGAATTTCCTGTCGAACTTCGCCCAGTGTCAATCTATCAACGGCGGGATTGTAGTTCTCGACTCGACCGGCGGCTTGAATCGGCTGGAAGGTAACGCCGCGCACGCACGGCTGCTGCAACGCGAACTCGATGATTTTTCCAATCTCGTTGTCGTTCAATCCTTTTTTAAGCGTAACGACCAGCGTCGTTGAAATGTCATACTTGTTCAATTGCTCTAAGGCGCGTAACCGTATTCGCCGTAAATCGGCGCCGCGCAGTTCCATCAACGCCTTTTCTTCAAACGAATCGAATTGTAAATAGATCTCGAAGTCAGGCATATAGTCTTTCAGGCGCTTGGCGAACAGGGCGTCTTCGGCGATGCGAATGCCGTTGGTGTTTACCATCAGGTGTTTAATTGGGCGCGCTTTCGCAGCATCAAGTATTTTGAAAAAGTCGGGGTGAATTGTTGGCTCGCCGCCGGAAATTTGGACGACATCAGGTTCGCCTTCGTTGCGCACAGCACAATCGAGCATAAACTCGATTTGTTCCAAACTGCGGTGCTTCAAGCGCTGGGGTGATGACTCAGAATAACAAACGGGACAGCTTAGGTTGCATCGGTCGGTTACTTCAACCAACGTCAGGCAGCCATGTTGTTCGTGGTCGGTGCAGATGCCGCAATCGTAGGGGCAGCCGTATTTAACCGGTGTGTTAAACTTTTTAACGAGTTGTCCGGGCTTCAAGAAACTGCGTTGCAGCTTGTAAAACTCGACATCGGTCGAAATAAGCACTTTCTCGTAGCCGTGTTCCGGGCAATGCTTGACGAGATAGACGCAGTCGTTTTGAAAAATAATTTTTGCTTCCGTTTTTCGAAGACATATCGAACAAACGCTGTTGGTGAGTTCAAAAAAAACATACGGACGATCTGCCATAGCCATACAAGATGTTAAAGTTTGACGAGACAACGGGACGACATTGCCTGAAAACCCCTGTAAAATCACGTCTTTTCAGGCGACACTGCAGAATTTGATTGAGACGCCATTTGAGCCAACAGTGCCGCAGCGTAAATCGCACCGCCGAGCGACGCCAGCTGAATTGCGCTGATTCCAAGATACGTTTCGGGGCGCGGTTTGAGAAACTCTATGAAAAAGCGAAACGAAAAATATGCGCACATCATCGTGCGAAAGAGCCAGCCGTTGACAAAAGGTCGCTGCATTCGCCATAAAAAAAATGCAGCGCATAAGAGCGCGAAGGCGATTTCATAAAGCTGTGTCGGGTGTCGCCGAATGCCATCGCCGAAATCAATGCCAAACGGAAGTGTTGTTTCCACGCCGCATGTGCCGTCGTCAAGTCCGGTCAGAAAACAGCCGACGCGCCCGATGGAAATGCCCAGCAAGAGCGGAAAGACATACACGTCGCCGGTCGCGAACGACACACCGAGCGATTTTTTAATTACCTCGACTGCCGCCCAGCCACCGAGAAACCCACCGACAATCGTTTTCCCTGACATTAAAAAACCGACATCGCTACGATGTTCCCAATACTGCACTGGCGCATTGAGCATGTCCAACCCTTTCGCGCCGACCCATGCGCCGAAAATACAGCCTGCGACAAGTTGCAAATTGTGTTCAAGCGGAAGTTCGGCAGGGAGTTTCCAGCGCGTGCGAAGTCGCAGATACGTTTGAAAACCGAGCGAATAAGCGAGCGCCTCGAAGACCAAATGCGGGTGCAGCTTGAAACCAAACAGGTCTATCCAAACGGGAAAATTCATGTTTCAAAAACGAGATGAGGCAGTTCATTTGGAAACGGCGTCGGCAAGATACGCCCGACGACACGCCCTACAAAATTCTGCATTGAGCGTGTTACAAAATTGTAAAAAGTCTATTGACACAGATGAAATCGTGTGAAAGCGGCGTATGTTTAAGGGAACGCTAACGACTGATACGATGAAAACGGCCCTCGTTGCAGCGCTTTGCGCTTGGAGAGTTTTCGCTATCTCTATTGTGTTGTTCGCACAAGAGGCTGATGAATTTAGCTCGCTCGATGACGCGCTCAAAGCGCCTGATAAGGTTACCCGGCTCAACTTGTCGGATAAAAAACTCTCGTCGTTGTCCGCCGATGTCGGCAAACTGACGAACTTGGTTGAACTCAATGTGAGCCGCAACCAGCTCTCGTCGATACCGCCAGAAATCGGCAACCTGAAAAAACTGCAATTTTTTTCAGCAACAGGCAATCAACTCGAAAGCCTGCCGAAAGAATTTTTCGCGCTCAAAGAGTTGAAGCAACTCGTCTTGAACCGTAATCGAATTTATACGCTGCCACCGGAGATTGGACAGCTCACAGCTTTGCAGTATTTGGACTTGCGAGAAAACAAATTGAGACAACTGCCGCCGCAGATTGGAAAACTTAAAGAACTGCAAACGCTCGACTTATTCAAAAACGATTTGGAATCGCTGCCTGCCGACATTGGAAATTTGACGAACTTGAAAATGCTGATATTAGGTCAGAACGAGTTGAGGTCGCTGCCGCCCGCTGTGGCTGGGCTAAAAAATCTCAAACAGTTGGGACTGAGTCGGAACAAATTTTCCGACGCTGACCAAGCTGCCGTCAAGCAGTGGCTGCCGCAGGCGGAGATTAGTTTTTAATTTTTTAACGCCGCGCTGCGACGGGAATCACAGGAAAATTGATTAAATTATGCTACTTTCCGCGCCAGAAAAAAAATAAACCCGTAACATTCACATCCGATGAGAAAGCTAACACTGCTTTTTATTTTTGCCCTGACCTTCTCGGCTTGTTCGGAAGAAAAAAAGACCGACGGCTCCGATGTAAAAACCATCACGGCTGGAAAACTGCTCGACTCCGCCGACCTTGCTGCACAAAAAGAATACAATGTCATTGCCGACGCACTCAAAGAGCCTGAAAAAGTCTATCGGCTTCGAATCGGCGGAGGCAGCAGTGTGCTTTCGGCGCTCACAGCAATCTCGCCGCAAATTGCCAAACTCAAAAATGCGCAGATTCTTGACGTCAGTCAAAATAAACTCACCGAACTGCCACCTGAGCTTGGCGACCTGCCGAACTTGCAGACGCTCATTCTCGACCAAAATCCCATCGTGAAGATTGCGCCTGAAATCGGCAAACTGAAAAACCTTCGGCGCCTTTCGATGCGCAGCGATTCGCTGGTGAACTTCGCGGCGCTCTTTAGCGCGCTTAGTGCCGTGCCGAACCTCCAAACGCTGATCATTAGCGAGAACAACTTGAAAGCCTTGCCTTCCGAAATTGGCACGCTCACTTCGCTTCAAGAGCTCGATGTACAAATCAATCAACTTAGCTCGCTAACCCCGCAACTTGGCAAGCTCGTCGGGTTGAGGACGCTCTATCTCAACAGCAACCAACTGCGCGAACTGCCGCAGGAGCTTGAGCGACTCATCTTGCTTGAAAGGTTATATCTGGGCAGCAATCCGATTGACGCGTTCAAAGTCAGCACGACGCTCTCTAAGCTGCCGAACTTGAAAGTGCTGCATCTTAACAACTGCAATTTGGAAGAACTGCCCGTTGACATCGGTCAAATCAAGAGTTTGGAGGTGATTAATCTGCGTAATAACCCGAAACTCAATATGACCAATGCGCTGAAAGTATTGAGCGCTTTGCCCAACCTTAAAGAAATTGATATGAGCAACAACCAGCTTGCAACATCGCCCAGCGGATTCGATAAGATTAAAAATTTGAGGGTGTTGAATTTGGGCAACAACAGCCTGAACGCGTTCCCGAAAGGCTTAGGAAAATTGAAAAAATTGGAGGTCATTGATTTGCACGACAACGACATCTCCAAACTGCCGAAAGAACTGGCGCAACTTAAAAAACTCAAAGACCTTAACCTCAGAGGCAATAACGTCTCGGCGGACGACGCTGCAAAATTGGCAAAGGTGCTTCCGAGTGCGACGATTTCATTCAAGTAAACTCAGAGTTCTAAACGCTTGTGATGACTCGACAGATTCGCGTTGCGTCCGGCCAAGGGTTTTGGGGCGATTTGCCACGCGCACCGATTGACCAAGTCAAAGGCTCCAAAGGCGATACGGCAATTGACTACATGATGCTCGATTATCTTGCGGAGGTAACGATGAGCATTATGCAAAAGCAGCGTCAAAAAGACCCGACACTGGGATATGCGCGCGACTTTCCCGACATCATTGCGCAAATTCTGCCGGACTTGCTCGAAAAAAACATTAAGGTCATCTCTAATGCAGGCGGCGTTAATCCTATCGCCTGTCGAGACAAAATTTTTGAAGTCGCTAAAAAACTTGGCGTCAAGCATCTTCGAGTTGGCGTTGTTATGGGCGACGATATTATGACTCGACTCGACGACTTGCTCGTGCAAGGTGAGGAACTGCGCAATATGGATACGGGCGAGCCACTTGCCGCTGTGCGCGAAAAAGTCCTCAGTGCCAATGTCTATTTCGGCGCGCACCCGATTGTCGAGTGCCTGCGACAAGGCGCACATATTATCGTTACCGGTCGATGCACCGACACGGGTCTCGTGCTTGCGCCGATGATTTACGAGTTTAATTGGAACGCGGACGATTGGGATTTACTTGCGGCAGGGACAGTCGCCGGACATATTCTGGAATGCGGCGGACAGGCAAGCGGCGGCAATTTTCTCGGCGATTGGCAAAGCGTGCCGAGCCTTGAAACCATCGGCTTCCCGATTGCCGAAATGCACGCCAACGGTGAATTTTTCATTACCAAACATGCAGGCACGGGCGGGCTGATTACGCCAGCGGTTATCAAAGAACAGCTCTGCTACGAAATCGGCAATCCGAAGGAATACATCACGCCCGACTGCGTCGCGGATTTCACATCAATTCAGTTGGAGGACGCTGGAAAAGACCGTGTCAAAGTCTTCGGCGTCAAAGGCGCACCCGCCACACCGTTCTATAAAGTGTCTATGTCCTACTCCGATGGTTGGACAGCATTTGGCTCGCTTACCTATGCCTTTCCCGACGCGCTCAAAAAAGCAAAACGCGCTGACGATATCCTTCGCGCACGCTTAAAAAATTTAGGCTTAGAGCTCGAGGAAATTCGCACAGAGTTTATTGGCGCAAATGCGTGTCATCAGCAGTTAGAATCGCTTGAACATGTCAACGAAGTTCAGATGCGCGTCGGTGTGCGCGACCAGAATAAACACGCGGTTGAGCGTTTCGGCTATGAACTCGCGCCGCTTATTTTAACCGGTCCGCCAAGCGTAACGGGCTTTGCGGGCGGACGACCGAAGCCGTCGGAGGTCGTCGCGTATTTTCCAGCGCTCATTCGCAAAGAACGGGTCTCGCCCGTTGTCGTTGTGGAAGAATGTTAACATTTTGTTACGCCTGAACTTTGAAACGGTGAAAACCAGTTTGTATGTCTTGTCGTGACTTGTTCGGTAAAAATTCGTTTCGCCAATCATTTTGATTCTCAGGTATGTTGCTTAAATCGTCGCTGACCCACATCGTTGGAGTGTGTTTGTCTATTGCGGTGATTTCCGTTCACGCTACTGCCCAAAGCAAACTCATTGGGCGCGTAACCGATGGCAGTGGGTCTCCGCTCTCTGCCGTCATGGTCTCCATATCAGGACTGGCAGCGACACAAGCCGCGTTCTCCAATGCTGATGGCTATTATGTCATTTTGGGCGTTCCCGCTGGCGACTACACCATTAAAACCACCAAAAAAGGCCTACCAAGTTGGAAAAACCAAGTGAATTTGGCGAGTGGCTCAACCAAACGTATTGATATTCAAATTGGAGCGGAGGGCGAAGAAAAACCTGTCGTTGCTGTTGCAAAGAAGAGAGAAGAACCTGTGAAGAAAGAAGAAAAGTTGGCAGAAGCGAAGGCTGAAAAACCGGCGCCCGATAAACCTGCGGACAAGCCTGTTGCTGACGCGTCGAAGCAATCCACGCCCGATGGCAACACTGCCGACGATGTTGCGATACAAAAGGCGCAGGAGGAAGCTGCGCGCTTGGCGCAGGAGACCGCTGCGCTGGCAGAGAACGCCGCCGCCAATATCACCGAAGCGGAAGTGGAGGGCGGCATCAAATCGGTTTACCAAAGACTTCAATATCCTGAAATGGCTCGTCGCCAAAAGATGAGCGGACAAGTGGTTGCAAAAGTCTACCTCGATAAGTCCGGCAACGTTTCCAAAATCGAGCTCCTCAAAACTGCGCAAGAAGTCTTTAACGATGAAGTCTTCCGAACACTCACCGAAGAAGTTACCTACAAACCTGCTACCATGGGCGGCAGGCCTGTTCCAAGTTCGCTCATCATTCCCGTCAAGTTTGAGCTAAAGTAAGCGTAGCATTTCGTTAGCTTAACTTTTTCCTTCCTCAACCGCAAATACTTGCTTTCTTCATTACCAAATTATTATCTTCCGCTTGTCCTAGAACATTCGAACTTTTCTATCAACAAAAAGGGATAAGGCAACATGAAAATAATTTTTTTCTTACTTATCATTTTGACGGCTACCGACAAGGCAACCGCATTTGGTCAGGGAAAAGTGTTAGGGCAAATCACTGACGACAATGGCTCGCCCGTTGGCGGTGCAACAGTGTCTCTTCTTGGCAACGGCTTAACGCAAGCCGCTGTCTCCAACGCGCAAGGATACTATGTTTTTCTCGCTATTCCAGAAGGGGCATACACGATTCGTTCTACAAAACCCGGGCTACCGAGTTGGCAGAGACAAATTGCCGTTGCCGCTGGCACTATGCAGCAGGTCAATATCCAGCTCACATATCAAGCGCAGGAGATTGTTGTCTCCGAATCGCGCCAGCGCGCTGAGCGCAAGCCTGAGGCTGATGACAAACCAAGCATTGCCGATGCACAATTGGATTTGTCTAAATCAAACATCAGCAAAGCGCTTGCCGATGCGCTCGCTGAAGCTGAAGCGCTCAAAGCAATTGATGAAAACTCGGTATTGCCAGACGAAGAGCCTGAAATCGTCGGCGGGCAGCAAGCCTTGTATAGAAACTTGGTTTATCCTGCCACAGCAGAGCGCGCGAAAATCGAGGGACAGGTCGTCGCAAAAGTCTACCTCAATGAAGCTGGGAAGCCAGTTCAGGTTACGCTGCTGAAAACGGCGCACCCGCTTTTGAACAACGAAGTCCTGCGCGTCTTGGTCAATGAAGTGAGTTTCACACCAGCGCGCTCGGCAGGCAAACCCGTAAAAAGCACCCTCACGTTGCCCGTGAAATTCCAAGTCAAATAATTCTCGCATACCCATTTGGCAGGAAGGTCGGATTTTCCGACCTTTTTGCGTTCACAACTGCAACCGCTGTTCGCCGATGAAATTGCCCGACGACAAAATAGACGAAGTGCGCCGCACGGCCGACATTGTCGATATCGTCTCCGACTATGTGCGCTTGCAGCCGGCGGGACGAAATTTCAAAGCGCTCTCGCCGTTCACCAACGAAAAAACACCATCGTTCATCGTCTCGCCCGATAAGCAAATTTACAAGTGTTTCTCGACTGGCAAAGGCGGCAATGTGTTTACCTTCGTGATGGAGATGGAAAAAGTCGGTTTCATTGACGCCGTCAAGTTCATCGCCAAGCGCGTCGGCATTGATTTATCTGCCTATGACAAAGCGTCGGTGGCGACACAGAAAGACTCGCCCGAACATGACGCGCTGACGTTTGCCGCAAAGTTTTTTCACGCTGCGCTCACCACGCCCGAAGGCAATGCGTGCTTCGAGTATTTCAAACAGCGCGGGCTTCACAACGACACGATCTCGCAGTTCGGCTTGGGATACGCCTACGACGATTGGGACAGACTGCACACTGCTGCGCAGAACGCCGGCATTGCTATCGAGACCTTGAAGACACTTGGACTTGTCTCATACAGCGAGAAGGCGGGAAAGTATTTTGATGTCTTTCGAGGCCGCGCGATGTTTCCGATTTTCTCGACTGCTGGCAAGGTCGTCGGCTTTGGCGGCAGACTCATCACCAGCGATACAGACGCGCCGAAGTATATCAACTCGCCTGAAAGCCCGCTCTACGAAAAATCGAAATTGCTTTACGCTATGAACGTCGCCAAAGACGAGATTCGCAGAAAAGGCGAAGCGATTTTGGTCGAGGGCTATATGGACGTCATTTCGCTGCATCAAGCGGGCATTAAACATTCGGTTGCATCGAGCGGCACAGCGCTCACACCAGACCAAGCCAAGCTCATCGGACGGCTGACGAAAAATGTGATATTCATTTACGATGGCGACAGCGCGGGCATTAAAGCCATGATGCGCGGCATTGATGTTTTGCTCGAACAAGGCTTATCACCCAGCGTGGTTTCTTTGCCTGACCAACATGACCCCGACAGTTTCGTGCGCGAAGTCGGCGGCGAGGCATTTCAAACGTTTGCCAAAGCACATCAACGCTCGTTTCTTGACTTTAAACTTGATGTCCTTCGAGCAAGCGATGCGCTCTCGACGCCCGAAAAGACAAGGGATTCCATCCGCGACCTTGTCGGCGCACTGCTCAAAATTCCCGATGAACTTGCGCGCGAATTTTATCTGAAAGCGCTCGCCGATAAACTCGATGTAGGGTTGGGCATCTTACAAAATGAAGTACGTCGTCAGCAATCTCAGCTAAAAGAGCGCGTTAGGAAAGCACCTCCGACTGTTGCGCCGCCGCCCGCAAAAGCAAGAGAAGAAACCCACGGCGCCGCCGTCGTGCCGTTGCTTCGGGAAACTGTATCGGTTGCCGAGCGCACGTTTTTGAAAGCTTTTTTGGAAAGCACGTATCACGGGTCGGCGGTTATTGAATTTGCCCATGCGCATTTGGACTTGCTCGATATTCGGCACGCTTGGGTTCGACAATCAGTTGATTTCGTGGTGCAACGCTATGCTGCTGCAGCCGAATCCAACAAAGACTTCGATGTCTCTACCGAAATTACGTTTTTGGAAAATGCGGAGTTAAGAAACTTCATCTCCGAACTTTTAATTGAGCCGCCGATTAGCGAGCGGTGGCAAACTGAATCGGCGATGAACTATGCGCGGCGTTGTTTGACGGCTTTTCTCGATGCGTGTTCAAAATTGATGCTGCGCCGATACGATGAATCGCTGGCAGAAAATATCGCGCGCCTACAATCCGAAGTGAGCGAGGAAAAAATCGCCGAACTCATGCTGGAACGAAACACGTTGCTTAAACAAAAAAGCGAGGCCAAACGCGAATTGGACTTGCTCGGAAAAAATCTTGTCGTTTAACACCTCGCTCTGCCATACCCTCTGGGTTTCAGAAGAGATGCGCCCCCAAGCAGTTGGTTAAAAATTCTGGTTGTGTATCAAAGCGGTGGTTGTGTCATTCTGAACGCCGTGAAGCATCCACGCGTTCAATGGATTGCTCAGAATGACAAGCAACAGGCTCGGAACGACGACCACTCGATGTTGTGAAATCAAACACAAGTTGGATACGCGACCAAAATTCTTTATTGCGAATACGGGTTTTGTCTGGACTTCCGTTATATTCACGGCTTGAAGTTCTTTTGTGCAACATGATATGCAACAAAAAACCGTCTGCTGAATGACACCATTTCATCGCATCTTTTGGGCGAGTTTGTGCTTGCTGTTCTGGGCAGGCTGCGCTTCGCAACAACAAACTGCTGCGGTTTCCGAAACGCCTGTCGCCACAGTCCTGACACCGACCGTCGATTCACTCGCGCTGCATCAGCAAGATTCATTGCGGCGCATACAGGCAGCGACACTTCTCGCCGAAGCCGACAGTTTACTTGCGGTCGAGATGAGAACCGCAAAACTGAAAGCGCCCGAAAAGCTCGCCCGCGTCAGAGCGCTCGCCAAATTAGCCGAACGACAAGCCAAGACTGCGCCCGATGACCTGAAAGCAACCCTTACCGAGGCACTCGAACACATCAGCGAACTTTTGGAAAATGAAGACTTGGAACGCGACAGTGTATTTTGCCGAACCGCTTATCGCCTGATTCAGCTTTACGATGAGCATGTCAAGCCGATTTCAGAAACCGACACCGACAGTCCCGCGCTCGCCGTCTATGAACGCTTCTTCGGAAGCGCTGACCGCACCGACATTGACGACGACCTCTTCATCGGGATGTTCCTGCCGAAAACGCAAATTCCGCTTGAGCTCAATAGCGAGGTCAAAAAATTCATCGGGCATTACAGCCGCGGAAAGCTCAAAGGCATTTTTCAACGCTACTTAGAGCGCGCCGAAATTTATTTTCCGGTGATGAAAAAAATCATTGCCGAAGAAAATATGCCGCCCGAAATCATCTACCTTACGCTGGTCGAGAGCGGCGTTAATCCGCACGCCCGTAGTCGCGCCAATGCTGTGGGCGCATGGCAGTTCGTTAAAGCCACCGGACGGCTCTACGGCATGGAAGGCAACAAGTGGTTCGATGAGCGGCGCGATGTATTCAAAGAAACGCGCGCAGCAATGCGGCTCTTGCGCGATTTATACGACCTCTACAAAGATTGGTATCTGGCACTTGCCGCCTACAATGCAGGGGGCGGACGTATCAACCGCGCGAAACGACTGACGAAGGGGTCGCACGACTTTTGGACGCTGCGCAAATACTTTCGACGCGAAACCAGTCAATATGTCCCGCGCTACATTGCTGCTACGATTATCGCACTTAATCCGGAACGCTTTGGCTTCAAGCCGCTTCATTTTCAACCGCCGTTTGAATTCGATGAGGTTATCGTTCCCGATTGCACGCCGCTTCAAACGATTGCCGATTACGCCAAAGTCAGTCTCGACACGCTTCTGTTTCTGAACCCCGAATTAATTAAAGGCATCACGCCGCCTGCGATGCGCAATTACGCGCTCAAAACGCCGAAAGGCATGGGCGAGAAAATTTCCGAAGCCGTTGCGCAAATTCCCGTTAGTGAACGGCTTTATTTTGTGGCATACAAAGCCCGACGCGACGACAATCTCAAAACCATCGCCAAGCGATACAGCGTCTCTGCCGACGCGCTCAAATCGTTCAACGAACTGGCAAACTGGAATGTAGCCAAAGGCACCGTGGTTATGATTCCGACGACGGCAAGCGTCTTTCACACTGTCAACTATTCCCTGCGCGACCTCTCGGACGACAGCTTAGAGAGGCGTTACCGCCGCTACCGCAAACGGCGCTACGCTTTCAAAGGCAAACGGCGTCGAAAATCGCCGACCGCCGCTGTCAGCATTGCTGCGCCGCATCACGCTAAGTCGTTCACGTTGAAAAAATAATCAACGGCAAAAACGAGACGGCTATGCTTGCTCAGTGATATTGACGCCCAACTCAACGCACTGCTGCAAGAGCGCATCAGTCAATCTTGGTTGCGACATGGCATAATCGACAAGCGAGATGTGCTTGATGTTATCGAGCATCAATCGAGAGAGCGCGACAGTGCGCAGCAGGTCTTTATCGCTCGGTTTGGAATTGATGTGAAGAAAAAAATGTGTGAAGCATCGGGTTCGGTCTTCGAATTCGCGCAATTTGGCAAGGTGCATCACTTTTTCCGTATCGCTGAACGACGTTGGCAGCCAAACGCTGGTTTTGATTTTAAATTTGTGCAGTTGCATGATGACGCTGAAATACTCGTCAATCGCGGCGTCGTCCGAGCCTTTTGCCGACAATTTACCCGACACAATGCCAAGGCCTGCCAACGCTAAACGCCTCACTGTTTCAGTTACTTTCGACCCTGAACTTGAGGCAAGACGGAGCACTGCATCGGGCGAGAGCGCCACGACGGTTTTATGCGCCGACGCTGCTTGAACAACTTGCTCAACGCTCTCCAATGCGTCCTCGTCCGAAACCATCAGTATGACAAGGCTTTTCGGGGAGTTCTTTGCAGCAAGAGCAATGTCGGAGGGCGTTTTATTTGCAGTCGTGATGTATTCGCCATCGAGCGCAAGGGGCGGCGGATTTTTTTTTGCGGCGCGCCGCGCAGCGTCGAAAAATTTTTCTTCGGCGTCTCGATTCAAGAATTGTCTCGAGGCAGCCAGAAATCCTAAGGCTTCATCAATGCCGAGCCGCTCGCCTTTATCGAGTTTTTCCAGAATCGCATCGAGGGTGATGTTGAGTTTCGGCACGGGCGTCTGTTAAATGGCAGTTTGATATATGAGATATTCTTTGTAAGGCTCAGCGCCGATGGCTTCGGCAACTTTCGACATCGCTGTGTTGCTTTTGAGCACCCACGACAGTTCGGCTTCATAATAGCCTTTGCGAATGCCCACCTCGACCGTCTCGGCGTTCATCACCGAGTCAACGCCTTTATTACGATATTCGGGAATGACGCCCATGACAATTGTTCGAATGCGGTTAATTTTGCGCGAATACCAGAGAAACTTTGGCAGCCCGGTCAGCGTCATTGGATTTCCGTTCACATGTTTCAACGCGATGTTCACATCGGGCAGCGAGAGCGAGAACGCAACCGGCTCGCCTTTGTCGTTCTCAACGAAATAGATGATGTCCGGGTCGGCAATTTGTTTCAAGTCTTTGGCAAGGTTGTAAAATTCTTCTTCGGTGAATGGCACGAATCCCCAATTAAGTTCCCACGCCTGATTGTAGAGCTGTCGGATAATTTTCGCTTCCTCCTGCCAAGCTTTCATATTCAGGTAGCGCAGTTTCAATTTCTCGCGCTTTTTGACAAGGTCGCTGATGCGCTTTAATCTCGGCAAATCTATTGTGCGTTGATTGACAATCCATGCAACGAGTTCTTGTGCGACCGTCATGCCGTAGTCTCTGCACAGGTCGTGGTAGTATGGCGGATTATAGGTCATCAGAAAGACGGGCGGCAAGTTATAGCCTTTTGAGAGCATGCCAAGTTGGTCGTTCGTGGAGGGACTAATTGGGCCTCGCATTTCGGTTTTGCCTTTCGAGACGAGCCAATTTTTTGCCGCATCGAACAGCGCGCGCGAGACAGCAACGTCGTTGATGCACTCGAAAAATCCCCAGAAGCCTGCACCGTCTTTATGAAATTCATTGTGCCGCTCGTTGGTAACCGCAGTAATGGTGCCGACCATGTTGCCATTTTTCCAAGCCGTAAAGCAGGCGCGGTCGGCGTGTTTCCAAAGCGGGTAACGCGATTTGTCCAGTGTCTTTTCGTAATCGGCAATCGGGTGCGGAACCCAGTATTTATTGAGGTCGGGATTAGTGCGGTAAATTTTCCATGCGAATTTGATATACTCGTGGATTTCTTTTTTCGAGACGGCTTCCCGTATCTCAATGCTCATGGCTGGAGTTTTTTGTTTGGTTCGGATATGCGAACTTACTTTTAGAATGGCTTGGGCTAATATAATCACCAAACGTCTTTTTCTAAGTTTCCGTCGATGCGGCTGATGTATGTAAGTTGGATGGTTTTTACCGCGCTGTGGGCTGCGTCGTGCAATCTCTTTACGCCGCGCACGCCCGAAGAGCCGCAGAGTGCTGTTTCTTCAACGCTGGCGTTTCGCCCGCCGACGGTCGCCGATGTGGTTTTAACCAATTTATCAAACGCTTTTGTTAGCCTTAGCGCTGTTGACTACGCTCGCACGTTTTCGCCGGCGCCCACGACAGATAACTTGACCACGTCCGATTTTGTCTTTACGCCTGCGCCCGAAACGGCTGGCGTCGCCGGAACGCTCTTCCAAAATTGGACGATTCTCTCGGAGCGACGTTTCTTTGAAAACTTTCGCTCGCAAACACAGCGCGGTTCAACGCCGCAATTTCAACTCACAATCGATGAGCGAAACATTAGCTCGCCGACCGAACTCCAACTTTCCGTGTCGTATCGCTTAACAGCGCGCTACAATGCTGCCGATATTCCGTCGGTCTGCCGTGGCAGAGCGGTCTTGCGGCTCTTGCAATCCGCGCAGGGATTTTGGTATATCCGCGAGTGGCGCGATTTTAGAGGCGAAAGCGACTTCACCATCAGCGAACTCAAACGGCGCTTGATTAACTAACTTGACACATGGCGCGTTGGCTTCTCATCGGCATGATTACCACTCTGGCAGTTGGGTGTTCCATCAATCCGTTTGCGCCACGCTTAGACACGTCCGACCGTAACAATGTCGGTCTCGGCGACCAGCGCACCATTGACGGATTTTTTCGCACATTTGAATTCGCCTATATCACCAAAGACACTGCGCTTTACAGCCAATTACTCGCCGACCGATTTACATTTTTATACCGCGATTTTGACAACGGCGTCGATGTGGCTTGGCAGCGCGACATTGAACTTGTTACCACGCTTGGGCTGTTCCGAAACACCGAAGTCATTGACCTGCGATGGAACAGCGTGATTTTTCAAGATGGCGATTCGCTGCAAACGCAAGTCATTCGGAGCTTTCGACTGCGCGTCGGATTTCGGGCGACCGACCTTGTTGAAATCACAGGCAACGCCAATATGACACTGGTGCGCGCCGCTGCCAGCGATGTTTGGAAACTCTCGCGCTGGCGCGACGAGTCAAATTTCTAATGCCCGCCTTGCTTGCAGAAACGCTCGATTTGTTGTTACTTCCCGCATCGATTCAACAACATCAACAAAACACTGTCAAGGTATGAAACATCTGGTTTTCGCGTTGCTTTGTGCCGCGTCGCTCTCGAGTTTTGCACAAGACCGTTTGACGGGAAAAAGTTTTGCAACGCGCTCCGAAGTTATCGCGCAAAACGGCATGGCCTGCACCAGTCAGCCGCTTGCCACACAAGTTGCGCTCGACATACTCAAACAGGGCGGCACCGCGATTGACGCAGCGATTGCGGCAAATGCGACGCTCGGACTCGTTGAACCCACCGCCAACGGCATCGGCGGCGACCTCTTTGCGATTGTTTGGGACGCCAAGACGCAAAAACTTTATGGACTCAACGCCAGCGGACGCTCGCCCTACACACTCACGCTCGATTACTTCAAGAAGCAAAATCTCAAGCATATTCCTGCGCTGGGTCCATTGCCTGTCAGCGTGCCGGGCTGTGTCGACGGCTGGTTTGAACTTCATAAAAAATTTGGCAAGCTGCCTATGAAAACGACCCTTGCGCCCGCCATCGCCTATGCTCGCAACGGATTTCCGTTGTCGGAACTTGTCGCGTATTCGTTGGAGCGCAGCGTGGCGGCGCTTTCAAAATATCCCAACGTCAAAGAGACCTACGCGCCAAACGGCGTGCCGAAAAAAGGCGACGTGTTCAAAAATCCCAACTTGGCAACAACACTTGAAAAAATCGCCAACGGCGGCAGAGAGGCGTTCTACAAAGGCGACATTGCGCAGACGATTGAAAAATTTATGAAAGCGCAAGGCGGCTTTCTTTCCGCAAAAGATTTGGCAGACCATACATCTGAATGGGTTGAACCGGTCTCGACGACTTATCGAGGCTATGAGGTTTGGGAACTGCCGCCGAACAGTCAGGGCATTGCCGCGCTGCAAATGCTGAACCTTTTGGAAGGATATGATTTTTCAAAAATTCCGTTTGGCAGCAAAGAGCATATTCACTACTTCGTTGAAGCTAAAAAACTTGCGTTTGAAGACCGCGCGAAGTATTACGCCGACCCCGATTTCGTTAAAACGCCGGTCAAAGAACTCATCTCGAAAGAGTATGCCAACGAGCGACGAAAACTCATTTCGCCAGACCGTGCCGCGCGGCGTGTCGACGCGGGCAATCCCGCGCTCAAAATTGGCGGCACGACCTACCTCACTGTTGCCGATAAAGACGGCAATATGATTTCACTTATCCAAAGCAACTATCGCGGCATGGGGTCGGGCATGGTGCCAGACGGACTTGGCTTTATGCTGCACGACCGTGGCGAACTCTTTTCGCTCACCGAGGGCGAAGCCAACACCTACGCGCCGCACAAACGTCCGTTCCAAACGATTATTCCTGCGTTTATCACCAAAGACGGCAAGCCGTTTATGAGTTTTGGCGTCATGGGCGGTGAGTTTCAACCACTTGGACACGTGCAAATTATTATGAACATCATTGACTACGGAATGAACGCACAGGAAGCTGGCGACGCACCGCGCATTGCACACGAAGGCTCGTCGGAACCGACTGGCGAAAAAATGACCGACGGCGGCACGATTTTTTTGGAGACAGGCTACCCGCACGAAACCATACGCGAACTCTTGAAGATGGGACATAAAATTGGATACAGCCTCAGCGGCTACGGCGGCTATCAAGGCATTTTGTATGACGCGAAAAATAAAGTCTATTACGGCGCGTCGGAGTCGCGCAAAGATGGACAAGCCGCCGGCTATTGAGTTTTCACAGTGTCTTGTTGGCGTTTCGGCATCTCGACATAAATCAGCTCGATGAGCGTTCTTGCCCTTGTGCTGTCGAGCGATTTAAGCACCTCGTGCTGCTTGAAAGCATCACTGCGTTTTTTGGCATACACAAACGTAACGCCCAGACCAAACACGGCTTCGGCGTCGTTTGGAAAGCGCTTAATGAGCGCGGTGTATATGTCGATGGCGTCGTCGTAGCGTTTTTGTTTTCGGTAAAGTTCGGCGAGCGCTTTTTGTGTCTCGCGGTCGTTGGGTTTCAAACGAAGCATCTGTTTCAGTGCGTCAATCGCGTCGGTTGTTGTGCTGTCAGATTTTGACGCCACCGCGAAAAGATTGTAGAGAAGCGTTGTGTCGTTGGGCGACTGCGTTGAGCGTTGTTTAAGCAGCGCAACGGCGTCGGTTGTGCGTCCGATTTTGTCATACAAAATTGCCAAATTAACCGCGACGTCCTGCTGTTTCGGGTTAAGTTTCAGTGCGGTGTTCAGCGATTCAATCGCGTCGTTATACTGTTCAAGGTCGTTGTATGCCATACCGAGCGCGATATGCGCCTCGACGAAATCCGCTTTCAGTGTAATTGCCTCTTTGAAGGCGGCAACCGCGTTTTGCAGCTTTCCCGCCTCGACCAACGCCGCACCCAAATTGAAATGCGCAACCGGATTTTTCGGATACTTCTTGACATTTCTTTCAGCAGTTTTAAGCTCGTCGGTTTGAGCCAATACGGCGCCAGACATCAAGAGCGATACGAGCGAGAGCAGTGCAACAAATTTCATGGTTCGTTTAGCCAAATTGACGTTGATAAACTTTTTAGGTTCACGCGTTCAATATTTACGCGGCTCGACGAAAAAAGGCGGCAATCCTCGTCACAAAAGGAATCGCCGCCTTGTTATTTTTTTGAGACGCGATGTTTAGGCAGGAACGCTTTCTTGACGTGTCGGTGCCAGCGTCGTCGGTTGCATTGCGGCTTTTCGGCTTAGGCGCTCCAAACGCATCGAGGTTGATTTAAATTTCTCACTGAACGCGCCCAAAATGTAAGTTTGGAACAAGTATCCCCAAAAACTTCTCACGTTCAAATACGGGTCGATTTTGTCAGCGATTTTCGCGTGGGCTTCTGGCGTCAGGCTCCAATGCAGTTGTGCGTTGTCGTGGTGAACGGTGTGGTAGCCGTTGTTGAACAAAAGCGCGTTGAGTATCGGGCTGACGAAATTGCGCGAGTGATTGACGGGCGAGGTCTCGTCGGCATGAACGTGTTGCAAATAGTTAAACACGAGAATCGAGAAGAGCGCAACTTGATGCGGGATTAAAATAAAGAGAACGGCTTTTTTCCAATCGATGACGAGACCGCCGACGATGAACGCCGCCAGCGCAACATATTGCAACATGTAGAACGCAAATTTGCCTTTATCTTTTTCCCATGTCTTTTTGAGGAAATCTCGAATTGGCGTTTGCTGGAAGTAGCTGCTGATGGACGGATACGACAGAATTGTCCAGAGATTGTTCTTCTCGCTGAATCGATAGGTCAGGGTGTAGTCGCCTTCGCGGTTGTTGAACTTATGATGATTTTTGTTGTGCGTCGGAATCCAACCGAAGGCGGGAAAGCCATAGAAGAGCGTGAGCCAATAGTCGGTGAGTTTGTTCATGGCATCAGACTTCCAGATTGGCAAATGGTTGTGGTTGTGCGCGATAACAGCGATGCTGACCGCCATAAAAAGCGACCACACATACAAAATCGGGTTCAACTCGTTAAGATTCCATTGCACGAAAAATAATGCCGTTGTAACGAGCAGATAGGCAACGGTTCTGATGTCAGCTTTGTATTGTAACACGATTAGAAACTGAGTTTAGATTGGCAAAACTTCGTGATGTTTTTGTGATACTTGCCCCAATATACACTTTTTACGCGCGAATCGTTTTTGACATTTCAAAAATGTTGCGTATTTCCCGACATCCTCTTTTTGACAAAACAGCATCAGATTGACTGCAATGAAAACCGTTACCAACATCATTTTCGCGCTGCTCTTGATGTGCGGCGGCGCGGCGGCGCAACAGAAAAAGCCGATTTCGCACGACGTCTACGACGATTGGAAGTCGATTGTCAATAGTCAGGTCTCGCCCAACGGCAAGTTTATCGGCTATGTGCTTGAACCGCAGGAAGGCGACGCCACGCAGGTCTTTCACAACCTTACAACCAAAGAGCAGCGTTTGTTTGAGCGCGGCGTCGACGGGCGATTTTCCAGCGACTCTGAGTTTCTTGTCTTTAAAATCAAACCGCGATTGGACAGCCTGAAGTCGATGCGCCGACGCCGAATGAAGCCCGAAGACCTTCCGAAAGATTCGCTCGGCATTTTTGACGTGCAGAAAAACGCGCTGACGAAAATTCCGCGCGTCAAAGCGTTCAAGATGCCTGAAAAAGCAGGAGGCTGGCTTGCCTATCACTTGGAGCGTCCTGCGCCGCCCAAAGAACCTGCCCGTCCCGACACGTCGCGCCGAAACGCCAAAGTGCCCAAAAAAGAAGACGACGAGAACGGCACGCGGCTCGTCTTGCGCAACCTCAACACAGGCAAAGAAATCTCGTTTGAATTTGTTACCGACTTTGAATTTTCAGAGAACGGCAAACGCCTGATGTTTGGCACGACCGGCAACGACAGCTCAATGCAAGCGGGCACCTACCTTGTCGAGCTTGCAACGCAGACACTGAAACCGATTTGTCGCGCCAAAGGCAAATACAAGTTTCTCATCTTTGATGAGCAAGGCGACCAAGCCGCGTTTCTGTCGAACACCGACACGTCGAAATCACGGATTCGATTTTATGACCTGCGCTACTGGCAGGCGGGGAGCGGGGATTCCGCTATTGTTCTGGCAGACACCAACACTGCTGCGCTGCCGAAACAGTGGCTCGTGAGCGAGTATCGCAAACCGATGTTTTCGAAAAACGGCAAACGGCTCTTCTTTGGAACCGCGCCGCGCCCGCTCTTGCCCGATACCACACGGCTTCCCGAAGAAATCGTCAGCGTTGATGTGTGGCATTGGAGAGATGGCGAAATTCAGGCGCAACAAAACGCCACGCTTAAACAGCAACGCGAGCGGTCGTATCTCGCCGCAATTGACCTTACCACGAAAAAAATGCTGCAAGTGGCAACAAAAGACATGGACAACATCGCCCTCGGCAGCGACGGCGACGCGAGTGTTGCATTGGGTTTTTCCGACAATGCGTATCAAGTTCAGCGCACGTGGGAAGGAGGCCCGCCGCGCGTTGATGTGTATCTTATCAATCTCGCCGATGGGTCGCGTAAGTTGGTCAAAAAAAATGAACGCGCTTACGGCACTCGGTTTTCGCCCGACTCAAAATACGTCGTTTGGTATAGCTCGCCTGAACGGTCGTGGTTTTCTTACAATGTCTCAACGGGCGAGACCGCGAACCTCACCAAGAAAGACCGTAAGTTTTACGATGAACTGCACGACTCGCCCGACGACCCAGCGCCCTATGGCGCAGTCGGCTTTACCGAAGGAGATAAAAGTCTCTTGCTATACGACCGTTACGATATTTGGGAACTCGACCCAACGGGAAAAACTGCGCCCAAACGCTTGACCAAAGGACGCGAGACGAAAACGCGCTATCGCTACATTCAACTCGATGACGAGGAACGCCGCATCAACTCCGCCGCGCCGATTTTCCTCGAAGCCTTTAACGAAACGACAAAAGGCGAGAGCTACTGCTCAATGACGCTCTCAAAAGCCGACGCACCCAAGACGCTCTACGCCGTAGATGCGGCGCTCTCTGTGCCACGCAAAGCCAAGCACGCCGACCAAGTTATTTTCACACGCTCGACATTTACGGAGTTTCCGAACATCTGGACGTCTGATTTGACCTTCCAATCGCCGACGAAACTCTCGGACGCCAACCCGCAACAAAAAAACTACCTTTGGGGAACGGTCGAACTTGTCGATTGGAAATCGCTCGATGGACAAAACTTGCAAGGGTTGCTTTATAAGCCCGAGAACTTCGATGCGACAAAAAAATACCCGATGATTGTCTACTACTACGAGCGCAATAGCGACGGGCTGCATCGGTTTATTTCGCCTGCGCCGTCGGCATCGACCATCAGTCCCAGCATTTACGCAAGCAACGGGTATTTGGTCTTTATTCCCGACATTCCCTACAAAATTGGGTATCCTGGGCAGAGCGCGTTCAACTCGATTGTCTCCGGCACGAAGGCGCTGATTGCCAAAGGCTTTGTGAACGAAAAGAAAATCGGTTTGCAAGGACAAAGCTGGGGCGGCTACCAAACGGCGTTTCTCATCACGCGCACCAATATGTATGCGGCGGCAATGGCAGGCGCGCCTGTGGCGAACATGACGAGCGCTTACGGCGGCATTCGTTGGGGACCTGGCATCTTGCGGCAGTTCCAATATGAACATACGCAAAGCCGCATCGGGGCGACACCGTGGCAGAAACTGAATTTGTATCTCGAAAATTCGCCGCTCTTTAAGGCAGATAAAATCGAGACGCCGCTTCTGATGATGCACAACGACGCCGACGACGCCGTGCCGTGGTATCAAGGCATTGAAATGTATTCTGCGCTGCGCCGCCTGCAAAAACCCGTCTGGATGCTCACCTACAACGGCGAGAAACACAACTTAACACAGCGCAAAAATCGAAAAGACCTCTCGATTCGAATGATGCAGTTCTTCGACCACTACTTGAAGGACGCACCAATGCCTGTGTGGATGAAAGACGGCGTTCCCGCCATTGAAAAGTCTATCAATATGGGCTATGAACTCACGGGCGCTGGCGGCGGCACCACAATGGGCGCAACCGAAGGCGAAAAGTAACCCAAAGGAAACAGCATTTGTTGCATCTCAAAGGCGGATTTGCGCATGGGCAGATTCGCCTTTTTGATTCGTCGGTCATTTATACGCCAATGGAACTATACGCCAATGGAACGCGGACAATTTTGAACAGGCTACCGCTTGCAAGTCTTCCAACAAAAGTTAAATTTGCAACTCTCGTTTCTTGTTCTTGAAGAAACATTTGTGTGACACGATAGAGACGACGCGCTTGGAGACGACCGATATGTTCACCGCTCGATACGCTGACCGAGGCGCCGTGCTGTTGGTCACGCCAAAATTTTGCCCAGCCACAGCCGCCTCGCCTGTAAGCGTTTTAACTTTAACCAAACTACACTATGCCGATTGAGTATCTGAACGGTCGCCGACTTAAACACGCCATTATCGCGGGCGCGGAATCCGTTATCATGCGAAAAGATTACCTCAACAAAATCAATGTGTTTCCTGTCGCCGACGGCGATACGGGAACCAATATGGCGCTCACCTTGAAATCCATTATTGACGGACTCTACGACTGCGACGACACAACGGTCAACGCCGTTGTCATTTGTGCAGCAGACTCCGCGCTTGTTGGCTCTCGTGGCAACTCCGGCTCAATCTTGGCGCAGTTCTATCAAGGGTTCGCAGACGGGTTGGCGGGAAAAGAACGCATCACCACCAAAGAGTTCGGCAGTTCGCTCTTGCTTGCCAAAGACTACGCCTACGACGCCATGATAGAGCCAAAGGAAGGCACGATTTTAACCGTCATTCGAGATTGGACGCACAGCATCGCCACACTTGCCGCAAAGACAACCGACTTCAAGGAAGTCATGGCACACTCGGTTCAAGCCGCAAAACAGTCGCTTGCCAGAACGCCCGATGAACTCAAAGTAAACGGCGTTGCTATTTTGAAAAAAGCTGGCGTGGTGGACTCTGGCGCGCAAGGCTTTGTCGATATGCTCGACGGCGTCTATAATTTTATCCATCAAGGCAGCATCAAAGAGTTCATCAAGAAAAAGTTTTTCTCCGTTGCGGGCGCGGACGCTGGTGCAACCGTCGATGCCAACACCGAAGACATTACGTTTCAATACTGCACCGAGTTCGTCTTGGAGAACGGCGCGACCTACGACAAAAAAGCGCTGCGGAAGGAACTTATTGAATACGGCGACTCGCTCATCATCGGCGGCTCATCGACTAAAACAAAGGTGCATATTCATACCAACGAGCCTGAGACCATCTTTAACATTGCCGCGCGCTACGGCATTGTGCAGAAGAAGAAGTTTGAGGACATGAAAGCGCAACACGAAGCGGCGTTTGGCAGAAAACTCATTGGCATCGTTACCGACTCGACCTGCGACCTCTCGGAAGACTTTTTGGAGAAAAACGATGTGCGCATTGTGCCGCTTCAAGTGCGGTTCGGCGAAGAGGAATTTCTTGACCGCATTACCATTTCATCGCAAGAGTTTTACCAGCGCCTGAAAACCAGCAAAGACTTTCCGAAAACATCGCAGCCAGCGACCGCCGCGTTCAAGCAGGTCTATGACGACATGCTTCGCAAGTATGACAGCGTGCTGTCGATTCATATTTCGTCGGGCATTTCGGGCACACTGCAAAACGCCCGCACCACGGGAAAATTTTTCAAGGACAGGAAAATTGTCGCCGTCGATAGCAAAATCACGTCGCTTGGCTTAGGCTTTTTGGTGCGCGAAGCCGTCAAGATGCGCGACGAGCATAAGACCATCGAAGAAATTGAAGCGCGCTTGAACGACATGACCAAAAACATTAGAGCCTTTTTGAGCCTCGAGACTATTGAGAACTTGGTGCGCGGCGGCAGATTAAGCAAGTCCAAAGGGCTACTTGCGCGCGTGTTTCACATCAATCCTGTGCTAACCTTCGATGACAAAGGCAAAGTCGTTCAGTTGGATAAAGGTGTCGGCGATAAAGGCTCGCTCGATAAAGCCATTGAACACACCTTGAAATTTATTGACGGTAAAAAGCGCATTCAACTCTCCGTTGTCTATTCCGATAAGCCAGAACGCGCTCAATACGCCAAACAAAAACTGAACGACGCGCGCCCAGAACTTGTGATTGAGACTGCGCAGATTTCGCCTGTCTTAGGGACATACGGCGGGTCGGGAACCGTCGTGATGATTGTCCATGCCGAATAGCGGTTGCGCGGATTCTTCACGCCGCGTTGCGCTGCTTAGAACGACCGTTGCCGATACAGCGCATAGTCGTTGATGAGGCTGTTCCAAAAGAGGGCAGCAATTTTTTCTGCGCCTGCGCGCGTGAAGTGAATGTAGTCGCTGCCCGCGAGTGGCGGTTTTGCGGCCACCCAACTTGGCATGGAATTTTTTCCGCCCATCGCTTCATACATGTCCCAATAAGGCGCGCCGACCGCAAATGCGCACCGTTTCAAGGCATCTCGGACGCGCTCGACCTGCGGATGTGTCGTCATTTTATTTTTTTGCTTGATGGACATATCGGCAAGCCCAATCACCAACAGCGTAGCGTCGGGACAATGCTGTTGCACGGCTTGCAGTTGTTTCAAAAAGGCTTTCTCGAAGCTGTCGAGGTTATTGTTCAAGTTCGGTATTGGAATCGCATTGCCGCCAAACTGCAAGAGAATGAGTTTTGCATTGACGAGCTTTGCCGTTTCGCCAATCAGCGACATATCCATAGCGGTAAAGACCGTTCCTGCGCTGCCGCGCATGGGAATGTTGTCGAGCGCAACGCCTTCCGCGCCATCGAGCATCACGCCGTAGAGGTCGGGGCTTGCGCCTGAGAACCGCAGTGCCGTTTGCTTCGGCGGTTCGGTCATTGTCCAGTCGACGAGTTGCACGCCGCGCCCGGCTTTGAGCGTTTTTGCGCCGAGCGATTTTCCGTCTGCATAGAGTTCTGCTTTCGCTGTGCCTGTGCCGTTTCCGTAGAGCAGCGAGACGCGCGTGAATGCGCGGCTATGCTCGAGCGCAACTGAAGAGGCTTTGAGGCGCACCGTTGCATCAGGCGGAGAGAATCGAGTGAAACTTCCCATCACACCGTATTTGCGATGCGTTGCTCGCGCCGAATCGCCACCATAAATGGAAAATCGCTCAAGCGTTCCCGAGTATGTTTGAGTGAGCGACATTGATGGCGCAAGCGGAAAGAGCGATGTTAAGCCGACGCCTGCACCGCCGAACTGCCGTTGAAACTGCTCGCGCAAATAGTTTGAGATGCGGTCTTCTTCAATCTGTGAATCGCCGTAGTGCAAAATGCGCGCGACGCGCTTGCTGGTCTTTGCGCTATCGAGCGCAGCGAAAAACGGATACAACACGCTTGGGTCGTTGTTAGGATAATGCAGTCGCGCCGGGGAGGTTGTGTCGATGGTCGTTTGGTTCGGCGTTGGCGTCTCGGCGGCTTGGGCGGGCGGCGCCTCGGCGGCTTTGAGCACGTTCGAAATATCGGCTTTGGCGGGTGCAGTGGCTGTTAGGTCGTGCAGCGTTGGGAAATCAAGGCGAAGCGAGTTGCTGAGTTGAATACCGTCTTTCGGGAACACCGCGGAAATCGACACCAAGACCGCGATGACACTCGCCAAAAAAAGAAACACTTGAATTGGGCGCAGAGACTCTTCTTTCACGGGTCGGAAGCACTTAGAATCGACATAACTCGGTGCAAATATACTGCCTTTCGCAACTTGTCGCCGAATTTTCTCGATTCCGATGCAAACGGCTATTTTTGCGCCTCACTTTAACACTTGGAAAAATGTCGCTTAAAGAAAAACTTGATAATAAATCTGCCGTCATCGGCGTTGTCGGCTTAGGCTATGTCGGCTTGCCGCTTGCGGTGGAGTTCGCCCGCAAAGGCTTCAAGACCATCGGGATTGATTTGGATAAACGCAAAGTCGACGCCATCAACGCCGATAAAAACTACATTCAGGACATCAAGGCGGAAGAGTTCGCCGACGCACGCGCACACGGCTTTACTGCGTATGACCATTACGACCATTCGGGACTGTGCGATGTCATTTACATCTGCGTGCCGACGCCCTTCACTGCCAATAAAGAACCAGACATTTCGTTCATCACCTCCGCGTCGGAATCCATCGCCAAACACCTGCGTACAGAGCAGCTCATCATTTTGAAATCGACCACGTTTCCGAACACAACCGAAGGGTATGTTCAACCGATTTTGGAACAGACGGGTATGAAAGTCGGACGAGACTTCTATCTTGCTTTTTCGCCGGAGCGCATCGACCCGGGCAATACAAAGTGGAACACGAGCAACACGCCCATTGTGGTTGGCGGCGTAACGCCCACCTGCACCGAACTTGCCGCGCTGGCAAATCGGCAAATTATTTCGCACGTGCATCGGGTCTCGTCGCCGAAAGTCGCTGAAATGGAGAAACTCTTGGAGAACATTTTTCGAAGCGTCAACATTGCGCTCGTCAACGAACTTGCCGTGCTGTGCGACCGAATGGGCGGCATCAACATTTGGGAAGTCGTCGAAGCCGCCTCAACCAAACCGTTTGGGTTTATGCCGTTTTACCCCGGACCCGGCATTGGCGGACACTGCATCCTCATCGACCCGTATTACCTTGCGTGGCAAGCCCGCGAATACGATTTCCAAACGAATTTTATTATGCTCGCCGCCGAAACCAATGAAAACATGCCGTTCTATGTGCGCGATGTGATTATGAAAGAAATCGCACGCATGCCCGTTACAGTCGAGAGCGCAAACTATTTGTTTTTGGGCGTCGCCTTCAAGAAAAATGTCGATGATATTCGGCACTCGCCAGCCATAAAGGTCATTGAACTTTTGCAAAAAGAGGGCGCGACGCACATTCGCTACTGCGACCCACACGTGCCGCACTTCAAAGAACACGGCACGGCAAACGCCGTCATTGAAATGAGCGCGACGCCGTTTTCAAAAGAGACGCTCAACGCTGCCGACGTCGTCGTCATTACCACCGACCACAGCGCATTTGATTACGAGATGATTGTCCGCGAGTCCAAACGCATTATTGATACGCGCAACGCGACGAAAGCCGTTCAGCATCACCGCGATAAAATCGTCTTGCTCGGCGACGGCAAGTAGCTCGCCAACGACATCATCATACGCCCTTGAAGCACAGACTACGACGGAATATACTTGGCGACCGTCTCTAAGAGTTGCTCGGCGGTGAACGGTTTTTCTAAAACACCCTGCAAGCCGTCTCGCAAAAGGTTGCTGACGGAATAGTTCGACGCATAGCCAGTGCATAAAATCACCTTCACCGTCGGGTTTAGTCGCTTTAACTGCTGGAAGGTTTCTAAGCCGTTCATAACAGGCATGTTCATATCGACGATGACCAATTTGCGTCGTTTCCCAAATGCTGAAACGCTTCCACGCCTTTTGCGCCGTTCTCCGCCATCGTAACCTCAAAGCCTACGTCGCTCAGCGTCTCCGACACCATTTCTCGAACCGATAGCTCATCGTCAATAACCAACACACGCCCCGTTCCCTTCATTGTCAACACTGGTTTCGCCTCGTCGCGTGTCACGCTCTCAGCTACGGTGGGTTGAAAATACAGATGAAATGTCGTGCCTTTGCCTAACTGACTATCGACAAAAATGTAGCCGTTGTGTCCTTTAACAATGCCATAGACCATCGATAACCCAAGTCCTGTGCCTTTACCGACCTCTTTGGTGGTGAAGAACGGCTCAAAGATTTTTTGTTGTATTTCCTTGGTCATGCCAACGCCCGTATCGCTGACGGCAAGATGGACAAACGGCGCGTCCGGTTTCAAGTGAAGCGACTTGGCATCATCGCTGGGAATCGTCGACACATCTACGGTAAAATGGATCTCCCCGTATCCTTTATGCGGCAGTGTTTCCATGATGGCGTCTCGCGCATTGACGGCAAGGTTCAAGATGACTTGTTCCAATTGTCCGCTGTCGCCCTCAACCATGGGCGGGCGGTGTGTGGCATCATAAATGATTTGAATTTTTCGGTCGAGCGTCGGCGAGAAAATCTCTATCACATTGCGCACGCAGTCTTGCAGTTGGACGGGCTGCACGTTGGACTTGCCTTTCCGTGCAAAGCCCAACATCTGTCGAATCAGCGTGGCAGCGCGGCGCGAGCTCTCTTCAATGCGTTGAACGTGCAAGGCGAGTTTGGAGTTCGGCTCGACTTTTCCGCGCATCAGCGAGGCATTTCCCATGATGCCCGCTAAGATGTTGTTGAACTCGTGCGCCACGCCGCTCGTCAAAGTTCCAAGCGAATCCAGTTTTTGAGCTTGCAAGAGCTGCGCGTAGAGGTTGTCTTTCTCGCGCTCCGCCGCTTTGAGTTCGCTGATGTCCATGATTGAGCCGACGAGTTTAACGACGCGCCCATGGTGCATTACCGGCTTGCCAATGGCACGCACCCACTTTTCCGACCCATGCTCCGTGATGATTTTTTCTATTACGTCGTATGCCTCGCCGTTTAACGCGCGTTCTATGACGCCTTTCATGCGATTGGCTTTCTCCGCCAAAGCGTATCGCTGCGACAGTTCCTCCACACTTGGCTCGCCGAGTTCTTCTGGACGCTCGTAAATCCTGAACGTTTCAGCAGACCATTTAATTTTTCCCGTCTCGATGTTCCATTCCCAACTGCCAATGTGAGCGATTTTCTCCGTTTCAGCCAGAAGGGCTTCGCTCTGGCGTATGGCTTCTTCCGCCGCCTTGCGTTCCGTAATGTCGTTATCGATTTCAATCACGTATTCTTTTTCGCCGAACTTCGCCTTGAAAATCGAGCAGCTATACCAGCGATAGGTGCTTTCCCCATACCGCCGCACGCGCCGGTCGACCGTAACAATGCCGCCCTGCTCGATAACGGCGCGATGCTCGTCAAGGTCTTCAAGAAATTGCTTTTCGTCGTCGGGATGAATTAGCTCAAATTCGGGTTTACGCTCTGCTCGCTTAATCTCGCGCAGATGCTCGATTGGCATTGTTTCCAATCCGCGTGAGCGTAAAAACGCAATGTTGGCAAACTCAATAAGCTTGTTGTGATAGAGGCAAATGGCTATCGGCAGGGCATCGAGCAAGCTGCGCAGAAACTTTTCGGAGGCTTCCAGTTGTGCCTGCGCTTCTTTTTTAGCCGTGATGTCCTCTGTGCCGCCGTAAATACGCACGGTCTTCTCGTGTTCGTCCTGAATGGGTCGACTGATGTCGCGCATCCATTTGACATTGCCGCTTTTAGCAACGATGCGATACTCATTCACGTATTCTCGTCCCGCGAAGAGCGCTTGCACCTGTTCCATGATGCGTGGAATATCGTCGGGATAAATCACATTTTGCCAGCCGCCGATGCGATTGATTTCTTCCGCTGTGTATCCCGAAATGTCCTGTAATTTTTCGGACGCCCATTCGGTGATAATTTGGTCGCCTTCCACCCGCGCCGAATAGACATAGTCCGATGTCAGTTCTGAAATCACGCGATAGCGTTCCTCACTGTCGCGCAGTTTTTGCTCGATGCACTTGGCGTCGCTGATGTCGGTCAGCCTGACGAGCAACATAGGCTTACCTGCAATCTCCAATTTGCTAATGGCGAGATTTCCCCAGAACCGCTTGCCTTTGGCGGAGACATAGGGCAGGTCGCCGTTCCATGCGCCGTTGGAGTTGAGGTCCATCCAAATGGCGTCCACTTCTTCGGTTGTAAACTCGCGCTCCTGAAAGCGCCCGCCAAAAGTGCCAATCAACTCGGTTTTATCATTGACTTCGAGGAGTTCAACGGCACGACGGTTGCAATCGACGATTAAATTTGTTTCCTGATTTACCAAGAATTTCGCGTCGGTGGATTCGTTGAACACGGTTTCAAAATAGGCTTGTCCCTGACGAAGCGCTGCTTCCGCTTCCACTTTCGCGGTTACATCGTTTTGAACGCCGATGAAATGTGTCAGTTCACCTTTGGCATCGAAGATGGGCGAGAGCGAAAGTTCGTTCCAAAAGAGGCTGCCGTCTTTACGGTAGTTTCGCAGGCGCGCCACGCACGATGTTCCAGTGCGGATTGCCGTGCGGATTTTTTCCAATTCGGGTTGGTCGCAGTCGCCATTTTGCAAGAAGCGGCAATTTTTTCCGAGAAAATCTTTCTCATCGTAGCCGGTCATCATCAGGACGGCGTCGTTGACGAACACGACTGGATTATTTTTCTGCCGCGCGTCGGTGATGATGATGCCCTCGGCAGTGGCGTTCAAGGCGCGGCTTTGAAGCAGGAACTGATTTTCCAACGCTATTTTTTCCGTCACATCTTGGAAATGCACTGCCAGACCATCGGGCACCGGATAAGCTCGGAAGGAGAACCAGCATTGGAGCGACTCTGAAAAGTCGTTGAATGTCTTTACCTGCTGGTCGGCGACGGCGGCGCGGCATTCAGAAAAAATCGGGCGTTGTTCTTGCGCGAACTGCGGAAATTCTTCCCAGATAATTTTTCCGATAAGGCGATGCCCGCTCTTGCCAAAGAATGTGGATACGAGCGGGTTCGCGTAGCTAAATCGCCAGTGTGCATCGAGATGAAAAAATCCGTCGCTGATGCCGTTAAGCACGGCTTCGGCATTGAATGGGATTACCTTCTTTTTTGGCGACCGTTTGGCGGCGGGCGTTGCAGCGTCGGCTGAGCGCGGCTTTTTCCCAGCAGGCTTTCGCGTATTTTTTTCCGACATGTTTTTCTTTTTCATAATGCTTGTAATTGGTTGTGTTCCCTTCCAGCCACAAGCGTGAGTATAGATGTTTGGGTGCTGGGTTATTCTCAATGAATTTACGCAAATGTTTGACTTAAAATCAATCATTTTCATGTCCTTAGCGCGGTGCGTTCAAAACCTGCGACTTACGATGCGGGCTTGTTTTCAACTTGCGCGACCGGCGGATAAGACTGCCGAACTTTGTGTATCTTCCCAAAAAGGTCTGCAACGTTTTAATGAATCAAGAGCCGACGACATCGACCGCTTCTGAACCCGACCAAGCCGTCGGCATTGCGGCATTTGTCGCAACCACGTTCTCCGCGCTCACGCACCCGAACTACCGCTTGCTGTGGATAGGCGCGATTATTTCCAATATCGGCACATGGATTCAAAAGGTCGCGCAGCCTTGGCTGATATTAAGCCTGACTGGCTCGTCGTTCTTGCTCGGCTTAGATGGATTTATGCAAGATGCCCCGCTCTTGATTTTTCTTTTGTTCGGCGGCGCGATTTCCGACCGATTCAACCGCAGAGACATTCTCATTTTCTCGAACACGGTTCAATTTTTGGGTGCGGCGGCGTTGGCAGTTCTGACCTTCACGGGAAAAATCGACGTGTGGATGATTCTTGTTATTTCGTTCATCGTCGGCACCGTGCAATCGATTTCCACACCGGCGTATTTGGCTGTGCTGCCGTCGCTCGTCAGCAAAGAGCATTTGACGAATGCGATTGCGCTCAACTCGTTGCAGTTCAATGTGTCGCGGTTTATTGGTCCGGCTATTGGCGGCATTGTGATTGCGTCGCTTGGCGCGGCGTGGGGTTTCGGCTTAAACGCGCTCTCGTTTGCAGGACTCTTCGCCGCGTTTTATTTAGTGCAATTTCCAGCGCAATCGACTGGCGAGGCGCGTCAGCATTCCATAACGAAGAGCATCACGGAAGGCGTTACAACGGTTTGGACGAGACCCGATTTATTCGCCGTCGTGGTCATTGTCTTCTGTGTGAGTTTTTTTGCTGGACCGTTGCTGAATTTTGTGTCTGTCGTCGCCAAAGAAAACTTAAACGCTGAGGCGGGCGGGTTTAGCACGTTGCTCTCGATGTTTGGGGCGGGCGCGGTGGTCGGTGCGGTGCGCGTGGCGTCGCTGCAATCGGACGCTAATCGACATCAAATTGTTTTTATCGCCGCTGCCATACTTGCCGTTATGGTCATTGTTGTTGCGGTTTCAACGGTGTTTGCGCTCTCGCTCGTTTTGGTATTTCTGGCGGGATATGCGTTTGTCAGTTGCGGCTCAGTTGGCAATACAATTATGCAAGCGGGCGTCCCCGATGAGTTGCGCGGGCGAGTCATTAGCATTTATGCGTTGGCGTTTCGAGGCGGCTTGCCGCTCGGCAGCCTTCTGACGGGGACGCTGGCGGAAACCTTTGGCGTTACAGTTGCGCTCGCATTCAACGGCATGTGCTTGCTTGCCATTCTCGCCGTCGCGTATCGAAAATTTTATGCCTCGCTTGTCCCCGCAAAAGAGTAACACGGCAACGAGTGCAGCGCAATTCGGTTGTCCATCAAGGTTGAGCTCGTGTCATTCCGAGCGCCGCGAGGAATCCATCTTTGAAGTGGCTTGTCCCGTATGGATTCTTTACTTCGTTCAGAATGACAAGCGCTGTTCCATTCCACACTCGCTCACTCGACCAACGGTCGTCATTGTATGTGATACAAAGAAACGCCAGTTGAATACAGGACGTTGTGGCGGGTGTGCTTAATCAGGGGTAGGCATCAACAGTTGCCTGACCAAATCGAGCGCGGCTTGGCTGAAGAGTTCCTTGTTGCGCAGGCGATCTTTGGTGAAGGTCAAGGTGCGCGTTTTGCTGGCGTGATGCAGTTTTTCGCCGGTTACAATCGAGACGCAGAGCATACCGACAGGCTTTGCCTCAGAGCCGCCGCCTGGTCCAGCAATGCCTGTCGAGGCGACTGCAATGTCCGACCCTGCTTTTTCCAGACAGCGTGCTGCCATTTCTTGTGCGACTTCTTCGCTGACGGCGCCGAATTTTTCCAGCGTCTCGCGCCGCACGCCTAAGGTGTGTTCCTTCGACTCGTTGTTATACAGCACAAAACTTTGTTTGAAATACGCTGACGAGCCCGCCACATTGGTCAAACGATGCGCAATAAGTCCGCCAGTGCAGGACTCTGCCGTTGCAATCGTTAAGCCGCGCTCGTGTAGCAACTTGCCGATGTATTCTTCAATCGACATCTCGTCGGTCGCGTAGAGAAATCTTTGAATGCGCGCCGAAATTGTCTTGACGATGGACGCATTCTCTTGCTCAACGTCGGCTTGATTGCGTCCGCGCGTGCTGACGCGCAAGCGCACGCCGGTCGAGTGCGGCAGATACGCCAGCGTTGAGCCCTCGGTGAGAAATTCTTGTTCGTTGCCGATGAACTCTGCAAGGCGCGACTCGCCGACACCGCTTGTCATCAGCATGGTATGTTTAATGAACTCGTTGGAGAGCGGCGCAAAATAGGGAATGACCGACACGCGCATCATCTCTTGCATTTCCGATGGCACGCCGGGCATAATGACAAGGTATTTTCCGTCGTAACCGGTTGGACTTTTCAAGAGCATTCCCGGCGCCGTGCCTTTTGTGTTTTGAAAGACGGTGCAACCCACAAACACTTCTGCCTGCGAGCGATTTGAATCGGGCATTTTGACGCCGCGCCGCTCGAAAATGTTCAAGCAGTTTTGATAGGCTTGCTCGTTAAACTCCATGCCCAAATTGAACATTTCGCCGACGGCGGCTTTCGTGATGTCGTCGTGCGTCGGGCCTAAGCCGCCCGTAATGAGTAAGAGGTCAGAGTCGGAGAGTGCCAGATGAATCGCCTGTTGAATGTCAGCTTTTCTATCGCCAACGGTAATCACACGGCGCGTCGAGATGCCGATGCGCCCTAACTGTTCAGCAATGACGCTTGCATTGGTATTGACGACTTGACCAATGAGCAATTCATCGCCGATGGAAAGAATCTCTGCTTGCATGAATACCTGTGAAGCCCTTGAAAGGATAGTTGAAAACCGTAACTTGAATTTCAAAACTACGCAAAAATTTTGTGTTGGCACATTAAAGAAAGGAGTATGAACGATGCTGAAAGTTTTGGACACCGAAACCGTATCGAGAACGATGTTGCGCGAGGGCGATGAACTCTTGCAGCGCGACATCAAGATGCTCGGCAATTTGCTCGGCAATGTGTTGATTGAACAGGAAAGCAGAGCCTTTCTCGAGCTCGAGGAAAAAATCCGATTGCTCTGCAAAGATATTCGGCAAAACAAAAAGAGCAATCTGCACGACGAGTTACTCCAGACGATAGAATCGCTGTCTATTAACGACGCAAGTAATTTGGTTAGGGCATTTGGCTCGTTTTTTCACCTTGCCAATGTCGCCGACCAGTTCCACCAAATTCGGAAAGAGAAACTCACGCGGCGCGCGCTTACCGATGCAGGCGTCAGCCATGCGCTTGATGGCACGATTGAAAGCGCGATTCAAACATTTGCCGCACAAGGCGTTTCCGCCGAGACCATTCAAGCCTTGCTCGACACGCTCACCATTGAACCGACGCTGACCGCCCACCCGACCGAAGCAGTCCGACAAACGGTCTTGCTCAAACGCCAGCGCATTGCCACCGCACTCGCCGACTTAGACCGCTCGCATCTGACCGAAAAAGAGCGTCAGCATATCATTGAGCGGCTCGGCAGTGAGATTACAGCGCTCTGGCAGACCGACGATGTCCGACAAGGCTCGCTTGCTGTTGCCGACGAAGTGCGCTATCAACTTTACTACCTCGAGAATGTGTTTTTCGATGTCTTGCCCGACATTTACCGCGAACTCGAAGACGCGCTTCAGGCGCATTATCCGCACGCTTCATTCCGCGTGCCATCGTTTTTGAAACTTCATTCATGGACAGGCGGCGACCGCGACGGACACCCGCTCGTTACTTACACCGTTACGCGCGACACGCTGCTCTTGCTCAAGGAGCGCATTCTGAGAAAATATCTCGTCGCTGTCGAGTCGGTGTTGGTAGAGCTTAGCGCGTCGCTCAACCGCGTGCGCGTGTCATCGGCACTGCTTGCCTCTATCAAACGCGACGACGAGACAATTGGGCGCACCGTCATTGAGGCAGAGTGGGCTGGCAAGAACGATGTTGAGCCTTATCGAATCAAATTGCGGTATGTTTATTTCCGATTGCAGCAAACGCTCGCCGAAGTGCTACACCCTGAACGTCCTGCGCCACATCGCTACGCGCGTGAAGAAGACTTGCTGCTTGATTTGCGCGTCATTGAGCGAAGTTTGATGGAAAATAAAGGAGAACGCTTGGCGAAAGCAGGACTGCGACAGTTGATTCGTCAGGTCGATGTGTTCGGATTTTCATTCGTGATGCTCGACATTCGCCAACATAGCTCGCGGCACACTGCTGCGATTGACGACATCACCGAACGCCTGCGGTTGCTGCCAAAACCATACCGCGATATGTCGGAAGAAGAGCGCATGGCATGGCTATCAAGCGAACTGCAAAGTCGCCGTCCGATGATTCCGCACGCGCTCGATTTTTCCGATGAAACCAACGAGACGATTCAAACCTTTCGCCAAATCCGACGCTCGCTTGTATCGATTAGCAAAAGGGCGATTCAAACCTACATCATCAGCATGACAGCGTCGGCAAGCCATGTGTTGGAAGTGATGCTGCTTGCCAAAGAAGGCGGCTTGATTTATCACACCGACGACGATGAGCTTCGCAGCGACATCGACATCGTGCCGCTCTTCGAGACCATTCAGGACCTGCATCGCGGCACAGGATTGATGGAGACGCTGTATCGATTGCCCATTTATCAAAAGCAACTTCGCGCGCGGCGAGGCTTACAGGAAATTATGCTCGGCTATTCCGATTCGGGAAAAGACGGCGGGCTTGCGACATCGAATTGGGAACTATACAACGCGCAGGTGTCGCTCAAAGCCTCTGCGGAGCGGCACGGCGTTAGTTTGAAGCTCTTTCATGGGCGCGGCGGCACCGTTGGGCGCGGCGGCGGCGCACCGGCGCATCAAGCCATTCTGGCGCAGCCCAAAGGCACCGTCGATGGAAAAATCAAAATCACTGAACAGGGCGAAATTATTTCTGCAAAGTATTCTGTGCCGCCCATTGCCATGCGCAATCTCGAATTGGCAACCTCAGCGGTGATGCTCGCCTCAATAGCGTCTGCAAGCGACGCGCCCTTGAAAGCAGAGTGGGCTGCCTGCATGAAAACCATCTCTGAACACTCGCAACGCTCCTTTCGAGAATTGGTCTATGAAACCGACGGCTTTGCCGAGTTCTTCCGCGAAGCGACGCCAATTGACATCATTGAGCAAATGAAAATCGGCTCCCGCCCGTCGAAGCGCAGAAACACAGGTCGAATCGAGGAACTGCGTGCGATTCCGTGGGTCTTTGCATGGACACAAAATCGCGCGTCGCTGCCGAGTTGGTATGGACTTTCTGACGGCATTCACGCCGCGCTGCAAACGGATTTCACGGTGGAGACACTGCGCGAGATGTATCAGTCGTGGAGATTCTTTACCACCTTGCTTGACAGCGTTCAAATGTCGCTGTGCAAAAGCGATATGCGCGTGGCGCGCGAATATGCCAAACTCGTCGCCAATCCATCGACCGGCAGCCAAATTTTTGACATCATCGACACCAAATTCCAACAAACGGTCGAAGTGATATTGAACATCACAGGGCAAAAAAATCTGCTTGATAACAACCCATCGCTGCAAAAGTCTTTATCGGCGCGCGAGCCGTATATCGACCCACTGAGCTACATTCAAGTCATTGCCCTGAAAAAATTTCGACGCGCAGATATTTCGGAAGAAGAGCGCGCTGCCCTGCTGATGCTGCTGCGAAACAGCGTCAATAGCATCGCCGCTGGCATTAGAAACACGGGCTAATCCGAGGCACGCAGCATTAGGCGACATCATCGAGGGAAATAATTTTTCCGTCCTCGAAGCCGAATATAGAATATCCGCTCATCTCAATGCGTTGGTCGGCTTTCCAGCCATTGGGCAAATCGCTCCCTAAAATGCCCGTGTAGCGTATCTCAATGCGCAGTTTTCCGTCGCGCTCTGTCGCACTGAGAATTTTTTGCTCCCGCGTTTTGAAGAGCGCCTTTGCCTGTTCTGCCTGTGCGCGAAACGCCGCCTTGCCTTCGGTTTGGCACGTCAGTTCGTCGTTAGAACAGTTTCGAAAGACGACGCGCTCATGCAGTTCAGCGAGCATGCTGTCAATATCGAATCGATTGTAGGCGTCAATATACCGCTCTGCCGCCGATTGCATTGCCGATGTAGTCATGGTCTATGTTGGGTTAATTTTCTCAATCAAACAAACGGCGTGGGCCACTGCGCCCTCCCCTTTGCCGACAAATCCCAATTGCTCCGATGTTGTGGCTTTCACCGAAACGGCGTCGAGCTCGAGCTGTAGGCATTTGGCGATGTTTTTTCGCATCTGCAAGATATGAGGCGCAACTTTCGGCTTTTCAAGCAGCAGCATGGCATCTACATTGACGGGTTTGTAATTCTGGCGCTCTAATAGCTGCCGCACTTTTTTGAGCAAGTATTGGCTGTCGATGTCTTTATAGGCGGGATTGGAGTTCGGAAAGTGTTTGCCTATGTCGCCGAGTGCTGCGGCGCCGAGCAAAGCGTCTGAAATCGCGTGGAGCAGCACGTCGGCGTCGGAGTGTCCGTCCAAGCCTTTGTCGTGTGGAATATCGACGCCGCCGATGATGAGTTTGCGCCCTGCGACGAGCGGGTGAATGTCAATGCCGATTCCGATTCGCATAGTCGGTATGCAGGATTTATCGTAACTTTTAGAAGAAAATACGGAAATTGTAACTAACGAACTTGGATAGAACGTTATGAAAAAAATCCCGGTCAATATCTTAACAGGCTTTTTAGGCAGCGGCAAAACCACGCTCTTGAAACAGCTCTTGGCAGAAAATCAGGGACGCAAAAAAATCGCCGTGCTGATGAATGAAATCGGCGAAATTTCCATTGACGCCAAACTCTTATCCGGCTATTCGGTGCAGATGTTTGAACTTAACGATGGCTGTATTTGCTGCACGGTCAATGAGAACTTTGTCGAGGTGATGAATGAAATCGCCGAGACCTATTCGCCCGACATCATCGTCATCGAGACCACAGGGGTTGCCAATCCGATGTCCATCATCTACTCGCTCCTGAATCCGAACCTCGTTTTGGACGCGGTGATTACGGTGATTGATGCCCAGAATTTTCTCAGGCTCATCAATGAAACCGATGTCGCTGAAGAGCAACTTCACGCCGCCGATGTGGTGCTAATTACCAAAAGCGATATTGCCGATGCGCTCGACCTTGACGCCGTTCTCGATTACGTGAAAACTTATAATCCCAAAGCCCATGTGTTCATCAAGGGGGCTGTGGCGCTCGATTTGATTTTCGGGACGTATTATTATCGACTGCCTGAACCTCATTTTGAAGATTTTCACCATCGCCACCACCACCACATTACTGACGACGGCATTGAAACCTTTTGCTTTACGGCGCCGATGCCGTTTGAGCTGACCGCCCTTCAAGCTGCGCTCGAGACCCTGCCTGCACATCTGTGGCGGCTCAAAGGCGTGATTCAACTTTCAGACCAGCCCGGCCATTTTATTCTGAACTATGCGTATGGTCGTTATACGATTGAAGATTACGATGACAAGGAACAGAGCTGCGGCAAGTTAATTTTCATCGGCAAATCCATTCTCAAAGATAAGGATGCCCTTCTCTCGATGTTAAGAAGTGCAATGGCGAACATGGTCGAAAATACGGTCGAACAAAAAAGTCCCGCAGCACGGCGGGACTGAGAGTCGCGAAGCGTCAGTTAGTTGTTCGCATAGGTAACGGTTTGGAGCGTCCGAGCAGGTGTGAGCGAACCAACGCGAGCTGGCGGTGTCAAAAATCCTTGAACCGTTGCCGTGTAGATTTTACCAGCCGCGACCCCCGCAGTTGCGCCTTGACCCGGCAGCGCAAACTCAGCAATGAGCGACCCAGTCGATCCCGCCAATCGGACGCCGACTCGCGCCCCTGCTGGAATTGTTACAAAGTTGCCGCCGTTAGGTGCAGATGGATTCGCCGCGCCTCTGCCCGAAACACTTGACACATTGCTGAACCCTGAAATTGGTTGCACACCAGTTGGTAGTGCAGCGGTTCCGCCAGTGAATGTTACAAAATCAACGGCAGGCGCATCGGGCGACAGGTGGAGAAATCGAATCGCGGCTTGACCCGACGGTGGCGACGACAGGTTATCTGTTGTAACTAACAACGACAGACGACCGGGCGCAACGCCAGTGCCAATCGTGTCGACCGCAAAGACAGAATAGTTCTGACCCGCGACTGCATTAAGCGAGCTTTGCAGAATTGTCAGACCGCTTACTTGAACGCCTAATTGTCGGGCGCCAGCTTGCACCTCGGCAGAAACACCGTTTGAAAATGTCAGATTGTTGATTGCGACTTGACCGTCAACCGTGATGTTCACCGTCGGCGCGTCGGCGCCAGCATGATAGACCGACACCTTCGCCGTAGTCGGGCTTGGTTCCGATGATGAACTACTGTTACATCCCGCAGATAAAACAGACACAAGCAGCAGTGAAAGGAGAACGATATTTTTGAGCATAGACATTATTGGTTGGTTAAGTGAAGGCTCATTGAGCGCGATAAAGGTAAGAAAACCTGACGGGAATAGCTACCCCCATTCTTGGCTTTCGCTTTTTTCAAGCCCGCCACATTTTGCTACCTTTGCGCCCGAATTTTTTAGTCATTGTTGATTCTCCTTATTTTGAAACGGGTCGCGAATTAAACTTGTGCGTGTTGCTCTTTTTAGCTTGTCTGGGTGGCGTCATTGCGAGCGAAGCGACGCAATCCATTGTTCAGCCATGATGGCAGTGTTTGACCGCCAAACCCACGTTGATACACGACCTTTGAAATGACATTTGAAATTGAAACCATACCCAGTTGCAGACGTATGAGCCGACAAGAAATGATAAATGAACTTGCCAAACTTTCCGATGCGGAACTTGCTTTGGCGTTGAGTGCGGTTCGTGAGCATCACCAACCAGAGACCGCGCCGTTGCAACAGGCTCCTCAAAAAATTCCCTTACGCGAGGCTTACGGATTGCTTAAAGGGTCATTTACAATGTCCAACGATTTCGACGCACCGCTTGACCACTTCAAAGACTATCTGCCGTGAAACTTCTGCTCGATACCCATGCGCTTATTATTGCAATGGACCACAATCGTCTCCGTTTTTATTTAACACACTCAAAGCACAGTTCTCAATCACGACTGCTTTTTTCAAGCCCGCCACATTTTGCTACCTTTGCACCCGAATTTTTTTGACACAACTCTTTTACGACCATGTTCGAACTTGAAAAAATAGAACTCGCCAACGCTTTTGAACGCCTCTCTCAACTGCGGAGGTTTCTTTGACATCGATGAAAAACTGACGCAAATTTCTGCGCTCGAAGCAAAAACTACCGAGAGCGACTTTTGGAGCGATAATGTCGCTGCGCAAAAAATCCTGAAAGACATTGCCGACATCAAATCTTGGACGGAGGCTTATGCTGCGCTGGAAAAACGCGCGCAAAGCGAAAAGGACTCCATTGACGTGGCGGAAGAATTAGGCGAAGACGCCTATCAAGCCGAAGCTGCTAAAAACATTGCCGCGCTTCAAGCCGATATTGCCAAGCTGGAGTTTCGAAACATGCTCTCTGGCATTGATGACAAACGCAATGCGATTATCACCATTCACGCTGGCGCGGGCGGCACCGAAGCGCAAGACTGGGCAGAAATGCTCTACCGAATGTATATGCGCTGGGCGGAACGCAAAGGCTTCAAGGTCTTTACGGACGATTACCAAGAAGGCGACGGCGCAGGCATTAAAACCGCAACGCTCGAGGTTATCGGTGAATACGCTTACGGATACCTCAAAGCCGAAAACGGCGTGCATCGCTTGGTGCGCGTCTCGCCCTTTGATTCCAATGCTCGACGGCACACGTCGTTCGCCAGCGTCTTCACTTATCCCGAAGCACCCGAAGACGTGCCAATTGAAATACGAAAAGACGACCTGCAAATCGATACTTATCGAAGCGGCGGCAAAGGCGGACAAAATGTCAATAAAGTCGAAACCGCCGTGCGCATCACGCACGTGCCGACGGGCATCGTCGTGGCGTGCCAAGAAGAGCGCTCGCAGTTTCAAAACCGTGAGCGAGCAATGAAAATGCTTAAATCGCGGCTGTATCAACTCAAACGCGAAGAAGAAGACGCCAAGCGGCGCGAAATCGAGGGCAAGAAAAAGAAAATCGAGTGGGGCAGCCAAATTCGCAGCTACATCTTCGACGACCGCCGCGTCAAAGACCACCGCACAAACTATGAACGCTTCGACGTTGAAATCGTAATGGACGGCGACCTTGATGACTTCATTCAGCGTTATTTGATGGAGTTCGGAGATTGACCAATGCACGCAGAGTTGGACGTCTTGCAAGACGTGGCAGAAAAGTTGATTTTATCATCAGAAAGACCGATGAGTATTCGCTGGTTGCTTTCGAGCGGCGGCGGCTTAAAGCGGACGGCTTTATGATTTGGGCGATTTTAAAAGAAGATTTGATTTTAGCCAAACTCTTGTGGTTCAAAGCGTCGGAATCGCCGCAGCAACGGCGCGACGTTCAACATCTCGTCAATCTCCCTTACGATGAAATTTATGTTCAATTCTGGGCGGAAAAACTTGGCGTCGATGCCCTGCTTCAACGATGTGAAACAATGATGGACAAACCGCCTGCGATGCAAAAACTCTATCGCGACAAGTTGATGGAATGCTCCAATGAAGAGCGGGTTATGATGGGGCTGCGCTCGTTTGACGTCGCCCGAACAATGGCGTTGGCGTCGTTCCCGCCCGACTTAGACGAGACGGAACAGCGCGTTGCGTTGTTTTTGCGTTTCTACGGCAACGATTTCACGCCCGAAAAACGCGCGGCGATTGTCGCGTCGCTGCGCAGCATCAAACGCGCACCTATCAAAACTGAAAATAAATAAACGGCTGCACGTCGGAAGAAACTGCTTGGTAAATCACAAAGACGACGACAACCGCAATCGCTGCCTGCGCCGTCGAAGGCGCATTGATGAACGCAGTTCGGAGCGACGCTTTCCACGCACTCGGCAACCACTGTCCCACGAACCCAAACAGCATTACCGCACAGACCGTCTTATACGACCCCGCCACGCTTGCCAGCGCTCCTATGTGGAACTGCGTTGCAATGTTTGACATCACTTGAAGCGAGACATCGAGCGTTTCAGAGCGGAAGAAAATGCGTGTGAAGGAAATAAAAGAAAACGTTAGGGCAATCGAGCCAATGTATCCGACGACAGTTGGGGTAATGCGAGATGACATGGCTCGACGCCAATATCGATAAACCAGCAGTGCCAGTCCGTTTAAGCCGCCCCAGATGATGAATTGCCAGCTCGCACCGTGCCACAGACCGCCTAAGAGCATGGTTACCATGAGGTTGATATTTGTGCGAGTCTCGCCGTGTCGATTGCCGCCGAGCGGAATATACAGGTAATCGCGAAGCCAGCTCGAGAGCGAGATGTGCCAGCGTTGCCAGAACTCCGCCACATTTGCGGCTTTGTGCGGCTGATTGAAGTTCATCGGCAGTCGAAATCCCATCAAGAGCGACAGCCCGATGGCGATGTCGGTGTATCCTGAAAAATCGCAATAGACTTGCAGCGAATACCCGTAGCATGCTAGGAGCGATTCCGCACCGCCGTAGAGCGCTGGATTTTCAAACACGCGGTCGATGAAATTGACCGAGATGTAATCGGAGACGAGCATTTTTTTTATCAGCCCGTTCAAAATCCAAAACGTCGCCAAGCCGAATTCCTCTTTGGTGAGCGTGTAGGGTTTGGAGAGCTGCGGTAGAAAATCAGTTGCACGAACAATCGGTCCAGCAACGAGCTGCGGAAAGAAAAACACAAAAAACCCAAAATCGAGAAAATTATCGAGCGGTTTAAGGTCGCGCCGATACACATCGACCATATAACTAATTTTCTGAAACGTGTAGAACGACAAGCCAACCGGAAGAATAATTTTTGATACGTCGAATGTTGTTCCAACCGCAGTGTTCGCCCAATGCGCAAGGTAGTTAAAGACCGCATTGTTGGTATGAAACAGCGCGTTGTAGGAGTCGGTGAAAAAATAAGCGTATTTAAAATACGCCAGCACGCTAAGGTTGAGCGTGATGCTGAGCGTTATCAACGCTTTCCGCGTCCACTCGTTTGAGAGTCCGCCTATGGCAAGCGCAATGAAAAAATTAACGAGCGTGGAAGCGAACAAAAACAGACAAAACAGTCCCGCCGTTTTGTAGTAAAAAAACACGCTGACGAAAAAAAGATAGGCATGACGCAGCCCGTTGTTTTTGTAGATAGCCGAGTAGCCTGCCAAGACCGCCGCGAAGAATCCCCAAAAATACGCCTGCGTGAAAATGAGCGGCGAGTGTTCGGAGTAAAGGAAAATTTTTGAGACGGCGTCCATTGCACACAGCGGTTAATTGGTCGCGGCGTATCGTTTATCGTGATAGGCTTTCATGAGAGCGTCAAACTCTAAATCGCCGATGAGTTTATATCCGACCGGTGTGAAATGCACGCGGTCGCGCTTTGCCAGTCCAGCCGCTTTCCAATGGAGTATCGATTCCAATCCGCCCATAATCGAGAACAAGTCCCAAACGGCGGCGTGATGTTTTTTGGCAAGGGAAAAAAAGACCTCGCGCACCGCAACTGTGTTTCGGTTTAATGTGCGGCGGCGCTTGTAGTTGTCTGTAACCGTCGTGAATAAAATGGCGGCGTTGGGCGCGGCGCGGCGAAGCATTTTGATCAACTCATCGTACTCGCGTTCAAACTTTCGCGCATCGAACTCTGTGCTTGATGCGTCGTTCAAGCCAACGGAAAGCGTAATTAAATCGGGGGCCAGCGCTCTGACATGGTCGGGCAATAACTCGCAGTTCAAATACGACGAGACTTTCGCACCGTTCACGCCGACAGCGTGATAGACGAAGCCCGATTCGTCGTTTTGTAAATCAATCCCATAGATCGTAAAGACGCCCGCGCTCGAGTCGGTTTTGAGAAACTGCACGGCTAACTGCGTCATCGGCTTTTCAAATCGAAATTCGGTATATCCCGAATCGGGCAGCGACGTTTGAACCGCGCGCAGGGTTGAGTCTGCAAGTAAAATTCGGTGACAATAGCGGCCGCGATTGTGAAAAATTTTCGCCCGCGTGAATGTAACACGGCTTTGGGCATGCGCGTGTGCGATGTCATTGACTAAAATAATCTCGAGTGTGGCGAGGCTGTCGGTGGTGGTAGCGGACACACCTGCCAATCCGAGCGGGATGGTGTCCTTTGCGGCCGTGCATTTTGCGCCGCTCCATTCTCCTGTGTAATTGACTCGAAAGGTCGGCGAGCCATTGGAGCGACGCAATTTTTGCGGAAAAATAAAGCCGCGCGCGCCGCCGGTCTTTGGGAACCACTCATACAGCCGCGTGCGCAATTGCCCAGACCATACGTCTGATTGTATGTGCGAGCCACCAATGTGAAGCATCTTGACTTGTCGCTTCCGCCCAGCAGCGACGCTATCAATGGCCGCGAAAAATTTTTTGAATTGGCTTTTTTTAGGGTCACCGAAAAATTCAATCTCGTTCAGGTCGTAGCGAATAAAGTTGTAGCGGGCGGCAGAGTCGGAGGATTGTGCAGCAAGTCTCCCCAGCGCTAAACTCTGCGCTAAAGAGACAACCACAACGGCTCTTGCTACCATCCATGCGAGACGATTGGCATCAAGCGGCATGTGCCACCAAAACGCAAACGACGGCGTCCTAACGCCTCGCGACAAGCAATCATAAAACCGACTGTTCTTCAAATTCAGGTATTTGGTCAAGATTAGATGAATCCCTTACAAGCCTCCGCTCGGCATTAACAACTTTGGCTATGGCATCGTTTTAGTTAGGATTTTCTCGCCGAGATACTCATAAATGATTGGGCTACCTGTTGGAATGTTCAGTTCCAAGACTTCATCGCGCGTTAGATTGTCTAAGCTCATCACAATAGAGCGAAGGCTGTTGCCGTGCGCGACGACAAGCACATTTTTGCCGTTATGGACTTCGGGCAAAATCATTTCGTTGAAATACGGCAGCGTGCGGGCGGCGGTGTCTTTTAGGCTTTCGCTGATGCCTTCGGGATTGAGGTCAGTTTTGTCTTTCGGCGGCGGCACATCGTAGCTGCGTCGCCAAATTTTGACTTGCTCCTCGCCGTATTTTTGGGCGGTCTCGGCTTTGTTGAGTCCTTGCAATGCGCCGTAGTGTCGCTCGTTGAGCGCTTGATGTTTGTGAATTGGCACATCAGTTTGTCCGAGCGTTTGCAGCACAATCTCGAGCGTATGGTTCGCGCGTTTCAACACCGATGAAAACGCCACATGAAATTTTATGCCTTTGAGCTTCTCGCCAGCCGCTTTGGCTTCAGCTTCGCCTTTGGCAGTAATATCTACATCGACCCAGCCTGTAAATCGATTTTCCAAATTCCATTGTGATTCGCCGTGCCGAATCAGAACAAGTTTTGACATAGTTTAGCCTATTTGGTATTGATGAGAATTAAAACCCAGCTACTCGACGACGTTGTAAATAACCAACGGCTGCTCTTTGTTTTTCAACTTTGCTTCACCGATGCACTCGCACTTGAAATACTCCTTGATGTTTTCGTAGATGTTCTCGCCGACGATAATTTGCGACGGCGCTGCTGCCGCTTGAAATCGTTGCGCGGTATTGACCACATCGCCGATGACCGTATAGTCCAATCGTTTCAGAGAGACCGAGCCGATATTGCCCGACACCATTTCGCCCGAATTTATGCCGATAGAGACTTGCGCCTTGAACACAACGCCGTCGTAGTTCGCCTCGGGCATTTGGTTGACTTGCTTTCTGACCGCGAGCGCCGCCTCAATGGCTCTGTCTATATGGTGGTTGCCTTTGAAAATTGCCATCACTGCGTCGCCGATGAATTTATCGATGTATCCTTCGTGCGCGATGATTTCTTTGACGATAACATCGAGATGTTGATTGATAAGCCGCACCACCAAATCGGCGGGCAGTTTTTCACTGATGGCCGTAAAGCCGCAGATGTCAATAAATACGACGGTTGCTTCAATGCTTTCGTTTGCCGTTATCGCGTTCTCAAATTCCTTGCGCGTCATAAAGTTCAGCACGTTCTCATCGACATACATTTTCAAAATGTTGTTCTCGCGGACGGCTTTGAGCGTTTCTTTGAGCTGGCGCACGTAGGCAAGCGATTTAGCGATTGTCGCATCGAGGTCGTCGAAATTGACGGGTTTGGTAACAAAGTCAAATGCGCCACGGTTCATCGCTGTGCGAATGTTTTGCATATCGCCGTAAGCCGAAATCACAATTGCCTTCATAATCGGGTTGAGTTCGCTTAGCCGCATGAGGAGCGTAAGCCCGTCCATTTCAGGCATATTGATGTCGGAGAGCACTAAATCGACGTCGCTGTGTTGGTCTAATTTTGCAAGCGCGTCTAAGCCATTGTTAGCGAAAATAAACTCGTAAGCCTTCTCGCGGATTTGCCGTCTAAATTTTTGTTTGATGAGCGCTTCCAAGTCTGGCTCATCGTCGACGACGATAATTTTCGCTGTTGTCTTTTCTGCTTTGCTATCTGTCATTGCCGCGCGTCGAGGGTATTAAACTTTTTAGGTTTCTTGCAAAGTTACGCCAATTTCTATGCAAAGCCATTGGTCGCGGGCAGTTCGACGAAGAATGTGCTGCCTTGGTCTTTGCCTTCACTTTCCGCCCATACCCATCCGCCATGCAGTTCCACCAATTGCTTGACAATCGATAGCCCAAGCCCCGTCGAGTTCTCTCCGCCCGTTGGTCGAGCCGACAAGCGCTGAAATTTTCCAAACAGCTTTTTCTTATCCTCGTCGGTCAAGCCTTGTCCTTCATCACGAATTGAAATCAGAATAGAGGAATCAGAAGACGGAAGTGCGTTTATTGCTTCTGTTTTCTGTCTTCTGTTTCCTGTATGCTTCTTCATTTCCACGTAAATTGTTTTTCCCGTCGGAGAGTATTTTATCGCATTGCTGATGAGATTATCGAACACTTCACGCATACGGTCGGCGTCGATTTCAGCAATGAGGGTTGGCGAAGAAGTAAAATGTATCGTTTGGAGCTTTTTGTCAGCGTTCGCTTGATTTTGCTGAACCGCTTGGCGGAGCAGGTCGCCGATGTCGGTTTTCGTTTTGTGCAGTTTCATGCTGCCGCTCTCGATGGCGGACGTTTCCAAGAGTTGTTGAATCAAGGAGAACATTCGATACGACGAATTGGAAATTTTCTCCGACATGGTCGCGATGCTTTCAAATGCTGGATTGGGAACGCCGTTTCTGAGTTCGCTTTTAGATTTTTCGTAGATGAGTTCGGCAAAGCCGACGACGGCTTGAAGCGGGTTTTTCAGGTCGTGCGCGGCAATCGCCAAGAGTTCAGTTTTCAGTTGATTGGCTTGGCGCAATGCCTCCGCGCTTCGAGCCATGATGTCGTAAGCAGCAATGAGTTCGCGGTTTTCGTCTAAGGCTCGCCGCAGTTCGCTCACCTGCCGGAGCGTCTTGTCAATCGTGAGCCGCAGGTCTTTGAAATCAACGGGCTTAGTGATGAAGTCAAACGCGCCGCGGTTCATCGCCGTGCGAATGTTGCGCATATCGCCGTAAGCCGAAACGACGATGACCTTACAGAGGTAGTTGGCTGCTACCACTTTTTCCAGAAACATCAGCCCGTCCATTTCTGGCATGTTGATGTCGGTCAGAACAACGTAAATGTCCTTATGCTGTTCCAGCAGCTCCAGCGCTTCAAACGCGCTGCATGCGAAAAGTATAGCATATCGTTTTTCCTCGACATCGCGCCGCAACCGCTCCCGAATCAACAACTCAAAATCCGGTTCATCGTCGACGACTAAAACTTTCATGGTGTTTTGCAGGCAGTTGAACGATACTTCGGTTTGAATAGCCCAGCAAGATACGACGAATTCGAAAATTTGCGCACGTTAGCGTTGAGTGCGGGATTTGATGGCAACCATCGCCATATCGTCGTGCTGCGGCGCATTGCCCGCAAATGCTTTCACGTCGTTTACAATCGCGCGCACCATATCGGTTGCGGTGGAATTGAGACAGTGGACAAAGGCGGCTTGTTGCAAGCGTTCCATGCCGTATTCTTCGCCGCGTGGATTTCGCGCCTCAATGAACCCATCGGTATACAGCACGAGCGCGTCGCCATGTTTGAGCGTGTAGCTGGCTTCGTCGATGGTGAAGGCAAACGCGGCGGAATTTGCCAATCCCAACGCCATGCCTTTGGCGCGAAGGGGGACTTCACGCACGTCGTCTTCTTCGCTGACGAGAATCGGAGGCAGATGTCCAGCACGTGCGTAGGAAAATTCGCCGGTCGAGGTATCCATCACTGCGTAAATCATGCTGACAAACGAGCCGCGCTTGATGATGCGATGCAGGAGCGTATTGATTTTAATCAGCACTTCTTTTGGGCTGTGTTCGACTGTTGCGTTGGCGTGCAATAAGCCTTTGATGAGCGTCATATAAATCGCCGCCGACACGCCCTTGCCTGATGCGTCCGCGACGGCAATTCCGAACTTTGCATGCGAGAGTTGAATGATGTCGTAATAATCGCCGCCGATGCTCTGCGCTGGTTCGCAAAAGCCAGAGACTTCAAAATCGTTGCTCGACATACAGCCGTTTGGCAACAGCCCAAGCTGCACCGTGCGCGCAATCGAAAGCTCTTGCTCCAATTTAATTGCACTTTTGAGGCGCGCCACGTATCGCAGCGTTTTCTCAACGGTTGCTTCAAGGTCGGCGGGCACAATCGGCTTGGTGATGAAATCAAACGCGCCGCGGTTCATCGCCGTGCGAACATTCTGCATATCCCCATAAGCAGAAATCATCACGACTTTCAGCACGGGATTGCGCTCGATGAGTTTCTCGAGCAGCGACAGTCCATCCATTTCAGGCATATTGATGTCGGAGAGCGCCAAGTCGACGTCGCCGTATTGGTCTAACTTGGCGAGCGCGTCTATGCCATTTGCGGCGAAGATAAATTCGTAGTCGCCCTCGCGGATTTTTTTTCGAAACACTTGCTTGATGAGCGACTCAATGTGCAGCTCGTCGTCAACCACTATGATTTTTGCTCGAACCGACATTTGGGTTTCCTATCAGACAACATTGCTTCGGGAAAAATAGCGGATTTTTTCAGGCACGACAGCTATGCGCGCGAACACTGCGGCGAGCTTTCTGGTTGTTATCCCACTTGTATCACAACATCGACTGGTCGTCATTCCGAGCCAGAGCGAGGAATCCATTGACAGCGTAGATGCTTCACGGCGTTCAAAATGACACAACTACAACTTTGACGCACTGCCAGTTTTCTCATGTCTTATCGATTGCCTTTGTTTGCGTCGAGCATCCAATACGGATATATGCGCGGCGGTTCGCTGACTTTATCGAGCGCAGCGATTTCTTGTGATGTTAATGTCCAGTTGCTTGCATTAAGATTATCTGCCAGTTGCTCTTTACTCTTTGCGCCGATGATGACGCTTGAAATTGCTGGCTTGCGCAGCACATAGTTTAAGGCAACTTGCGCCGCGCTTACGCTCCGACGCTGTGCAATCTCCAAGAGCGTCTCGACGATGTCGTATCCCTTTTCTTCATTGAAGCCGAGAAAGCCGCCTGCTGGACTTGAATACCGCGCGCCATCGGGCTTGGGCTGACCGCGCCGAAATTTGCCGCTTAAAAAGCCACCCGCGAGCGGACTCCAAACGAGAATTCCTACTTTTTGGTCAATACACAGCGGCATCAACTCGAACTCCAATTCACGACCGACGAGCGAGTAGTAGGCTTGAAGCGTTGCGTATTTCTCGAGATGCTCTCGCTCTGAAATCGACAAGGCTTTCATCAATTGCCAGCCCGCATAATTTGAACAACCGATGTAGCGCACCTTGCCCTGACGCACCAAATCGTCCAACGCCCGCAGCGTTTCTTCGAGCGGCGTGGCATGGTCGAAGAGATGGACTTGATACAAATCAATGTAGTCGGTGTTGAGTCGGCGCAAACTTGCGTGACAAGACTCGATGATATGGTGGCGCGATTGCCCGATGTCGTTCGGTCCGTCGCCCATTCGAAAATGGACTTTGGTGGCGATGACGGTCTCGCGGCGAAGTTCGCCAATGGCTTTGCCGAGCAGTTCTTCCGAGACACCGTTGGAATACATATCTGCTGTGTCGAAAAAATTCACGCCCGCGTCGATACAAGCGCGCACGAGTTCATCAGCGTCGCGCTGCGATTGTCTGCCGATGTCCTGCCAGCCACCGATGCCGCCGAAGGTCATTGTGCCGAAACAGAGTTCAGAGATTTTGAGTCCCGTATTTCCAAGAAAACGATAGTTCATGTTTGGTTTTATGTGTATCAATCAAGATAACAATTTTAGCCGACGCGTTAGCCCTTGACGTCCGTTGTTTTGATTGAGTATATTTTGGTTCAATCAATATAATTATGACTCGTTTTTTCTTTGCCATTGCCGTTGCTTTTTTTGTCGCTTCCTGCCTCAATGCTCAACCGACCATCAACGAGCCAGATGTGCGCCTCATCTCGTCGTCCTCAACTGCCCTAACGATTGAATTTCGACCGAATTGGCAACCAACACGGTCTCAACTCATAGATGGCGTCGCCTATACAGATTTTCATTTCGTCGGCGCGCTCTCCGATGCCCGTCGCGTTGGGCTGGCAGAGCGCAAGTTTCGCAGCGTTCCGATTCTTGTTAGCTCACCAGCGCGTCCAACGCTTGAAATTCTCACAGCCGAAAGCATCATTGTTCCTAATGTGCGCGTTGCGCCAATGCCGCTCGTCGATACGAAAACGGGCGAGAGACGGTTCTTCAATCGTAGCATCAACAAAGAAGAGCGCGCAACATTGGCTGACATCTCGCCCGTCTCGATTGCACGCGGAAATTATATCGCGTCGCTCTCGTTTTATCCCGTTCAATACAACGCCCAAACTCAAACAGTTCGAAAATTTACGCGCATCGTTGCCCGCCTTGTCTTTGCTGAACCGTTTGGCACACCAAAGTTTTTTACGGAACAACCCAACAACAACAGCGACTTTTTATCAGGCGTCTTGAACTTCGGTTCTCAGGTGACGTCGTCGCCGACAACAGCGCGACTGTCGTCCGTTTCAACTGCCACAGAGAGCGTCTTGCGCTCCGGCAGATTTTACAAATTAGAACTTCGAAGTGAGGGCGTTTATCGACTCGACCGCGCTTACTTGGAATCCATTGGCATCAACACCGCGTCGCTCAACCCACGTCGATTGAAAATTTATTTTAACGGCGGCGAAGAACTCGACAGCCGCGTCAACAGTAGCAAAATCAGCGACCTACAAGAGTCGGCCATTTTCGTTTCGGGCGAAGAGGATGGGCGGTTCGATGCTGGCGATTTTATTTTGTTCTATGCCACCACCACCAGCGGCGTCCAATACGATTCACTGGAACAGCGATTAAAGCACTACCTAAACCGTCAAGCCGCGTCGTCGTTTGCATTTCTGGCACTCGACGGCGAGGACGGTAAGCGAATCCAAACGCGCCCATCGTCGCAAGCCGCGTCGCCCTTTCAGGCGCAGGTTTTCCAAACGCAAGTATTTATTGAGAACGACCGCGTCAACTTTACCAACACCGGATTGAATTTTTACGATAGCCCGCTCAATGCAGCGCGGCAGCGCGTTACGTATTCGCTTGATGTGCCGAGCATTGATAAAACGCGCTCCCTTAGCTACCGCGCCAAGTTCGTTGCCTCAACCACGCAGAACGAGCGGTATTCGCTTCGTGAAGGCAGCAATGTGATTTCACAGGGCAATACAGGCATTACATCAGGCTTTTATATCAACGGGCTTGACTTCTTCGTCGATGCCACGCTCAACGGATCGACGATTTCAGGCGAGCAGTCGCGCATTGAAATTGAGTTTCCTGCCACATCGGAAACATCACAACTTTATCCCGACTGGATTGAGCTCGATTACGCTCGCCGCTTTAGCGCTCAAAATAATTTTTTGAAGTTCAATTCGCTCGTCGGATTGTCTGCGCCGAGTGCCGTAGAATACACGCTTTCAGGATTTACGTCCACGCCGAGCGTTTGGGACATCACCGACCGGAACAACGTCGTGCGCATTTCGGGCAATGCGTCCGCAAACACCATCACTGTTCAGCGCGAGGAATCGCCGAGACATTATCGAGAATACATTGCATTTTCAGATGCAGCGGAATTTCGCCGACCGACGTCTGCGCGGGCGATAACGGCTCAAAACTTTCGCTCGCTTGCAAGCCGCTCGAGCGCAACAGCATTTCCCGAATACATTATCGTGTATGGACAAGATTTTGAGAGCGAGGCAGTGCGGTTGCTTCAATATCGAACCGACCGAAATCGCTTGGGAAATCACGCACTGCGGGGTGTTGCTGTGAGCGTTGAACAACTTTACAATGAGTTTTCGGGCGGCAAGCAAGACTACTCAGCGATACGTGACTTCGTCAAACTGCTTTACGACAATGCTCCGCCAGCGCAGCGTCCGAAATATGTGTTGCTCTTTGGCGACGGCGATTGGGATTTTCGAGACCTCACCGGGCGGCGTTACTCGAAAGTGCCGATGCACGAATCGGAAGACAACTTAAACGGGCTGGCGTTTGCCGCATCGACCGACGATTTTTTCGTCGCCGTCGATGGCGAAGATTTCATTCCAGACCTTGCCGTTGGTCGGCTCACGGTGCAGAGCCGCAGCGAAGCGCAACTGGCCGTCGATAAAATCATTGAGTATGAAAATCAACTCGAGCAGGGCGATTGGAAAAATCGCGTCGCCTTCGTTGCGGACGACGGACCAAACGGGCGGGAGATTTCAAATGCGCCCGACCAATTTGCAGGCGACAGCGAAGCAACGATCGCCGCAATGAACAGCGTCGCGCCGTATCTCAACCCCGTCAAAATTTACGCCTCGTTCTTCCGCGCCGAAGCGGCAGCAGGCGGCACACGTCGACCAGGGGCGTTCAACGAAATCATTACCCAACTCAATCGCGGCGTCTTAGCCATTAATTTCATCGGACACGGAAACCCGATTGTTTGGACAGCAGAGCAGATTTTTTCACCCTCGACGTCGTTTCCGCGCCTGACCAATCGAGACCGCCCAACGCTATGCGTTACAGCAACCTGCGACTTTGGGCGAGCCGATGACCCAACCGTTCAAAGCGGCTCGGAACAACTGTTTGTTTTGCCCAACGGTGGCGCGTCTGCGCTCATCACAACCAGCCGCTCCATCTTGATTACAAGCGGTTCAACTTACCCGCCGATTTTGTTCCGCGAGTTATTTACGCGCGCGCCCGACGGCTTGCTTTTTCCGCTCGGCACCAGCCTGTATCGCTTTAAGCTCTCGCTCAGCGCTATTGGCAATTACGGCGACGCCGAAAAATTTTATCTCATTGGCGACCCTGCCATGCGGCTTGGCGCAGCGCGCGCGCTTGCGCGCATCGATTCCATCAACGGCATCGCAGTCTCACCGCAGTCACGCCTTCAACTCAACGCACTCTCGCGCGTCTCGATTTCCGGGTCGGCTCGACTGACAAGCGACAGCAGCCTTGTGAACACATCGTTCAATGGCACGGCGTCGATGGTTGTCTTCGATGCACCGCGCCAAGTTGCCGCCGACCACAACGGCACCGGAAACATTGATGATTTTTACGCTGTCCGAAACGCCCTGATTTATCGCGGCACAGCTGTCGTGCGCAACGGGCGGTTTCGGTTTAACTTCATTATTCCGAAAGACATCGCTTACGACAGCCTCCAAACGGGAAAAATTAGTTTTTACCTTTGGCGCGACGTCGCCACGCCAAGCGACAACTCGGCAACGGCTGCCGGCGAGTTTCAAAACTTCGTCGCCGCAGGCACAGACCCTAACGCCGCACTCGACAGCGACGGTCCCGACGCACAGGTCTTTCTCAACGACCCCAGTTTTCAATCGGGCGGCATCACAAATCAAAATCCCGTGTTCATTGCAGAACTTTCTGACCAAAGCGGCATCAACCTCACACAGAACGTTGGCAACGCACTCACGCTCGTCATTAACAACGATGAGCGAAATCCGATTGTGTTAAATGATTTTTATCAAGCAAGGTCGGAGAGCTTCACCGATGGCGACGTGCGCTATCCGTTGCGCAATCTCAGCCCGGGCAACTACACGCTGCGCTTCAAAGCATGGGACGCTTACAACAACTCGACGGAAAAACTGCTCTCGTTCACGGTCGCTGATTCGTCGCGCCTCGCGCTCGGCAACGTCTACAATTTTCCAAACCCATTTCAGACTCGCACGGCGTTTATTTTCAGCCATAACCGCGCGGGCGACGACCTCAACACGCGGATAAAGATCTATACGGTCGCTGGTCGTCTCGTCAAAACGCTTGAGCAAACCACGTCCGCCTCGCCCAACAACATCCGCATCGATTGGGACGGACGCGACGACGATGGACAGGAACTTGCCAATGGGATTTACCTTTACAAGGTCATCGTCCGTAGCCTGCGCGGCGACTTTCAACGCGAGATGATTGAAAAACTGGCGATTGTTCGTTGATGACAGGGCTCTCTACGCATGTTCAGCGCGGCAAGCGACATTATTCAGCACTGGATTCAGACACGCTCGTCATAGTTTTGACACCATCTTTTTTTCGCTAACTTGATGTGCCTTCGACGGAACACATCCGCCGTCAAGAGGATAAACAGTTTTGTGAGGTTCGGTTTAAGAGAGACTCCATTTTTGTTTGGCTTAATTCGTGAGTGATGGATTTCATTTTCAAAATGGCATGGCGCGACAGCCGCACACACCGTCGGCGGTTGCTGTTTTTTATGTCGTCGATTGTGCTTGGAACGGCGGCGTTAGTGGCGATTACGTCGCTCGGCGAAAACTTGGAGCGCTCGGTTGCTTCTCAGGCAAAAGCGTTGCTCGGCGCAGACTTACTGCTTGAAGCGCGCCAGCCGTTCTCAAAAGAAAACGAAGCCCTGATTGATTCGCTCGGTGAGCATTCGCTCGAGGTTGATTTTTCATCAATGGTTTTTTTTCCTAAAACAGGCGGCACGCGGCTCTCGCAGCTTCGCGCCCTCGAGGGCAAATTTCCATACTACGGCGAGATTATCACCGACCCTGCTGCCGCCGCAACCTCTTTTCAGAGTGGCTACTATGCACTCGTCGACGACGCCTTGATGATTCAATTCAACGCAAGCATTGGCGACACGCTCAAAATCGGCGAAGCTATGTTCACCATTGCAGGGCGGCTCAAAGACATTGCAGGCGAAGCCGCAGTTACTGCGCTGGCAGGACCGAGAGTCTATATTCCGCGCTCGACACTCGGCGCGACCAAACTTATTCAATATGGCAGTCGCGCTACCTACAAGGCTTACTTTAAGTTTCCGCCGACGCAAGACCTCGCCGCGCTCTCGATGCTGCTCAAAGCGCGTTTGGAAGACCAAAATATCTCCGTCGTTACTGCCGAATCGCGCCAAGCCTCGCTCGGTCGCGCCGTAGAAAATCTGTATCGTTTTTTGAACCTTGTCGGATTCATTGCGCTGCTCTTGGGCGGCGTTGGCGTCTCGAGTGCGATTAGTGTTTATGTCAAACAAAAGCTCGGCACGGTCGCCGTGATGCGGTGCGTTGGCGCAAGCACTGCGCAAACGTTTTGGATTTACCTTGTTCAAGCAGCATCGATGGGATTTCTCGGCTCGCTTGTCGGCGCAACGCTTGGCGTCGGTGTTCAAGCGTTTTTGCCGCAGGTCTTGGGCGATTTTTTGCCCGTGAGCATTGAGTTCACCATTTCGTGGAAAGCCGTTCTGCAAGGGCTGGGCATTGGGTTGGGAATGGCACTGGCATTTGCGCTTCTGCCGCTTCTTTCGATTCGAAACATATCGCCGCTCCTAACGCTCCGCGCCTCGTTTGAAGACGCCAGCGTTCCGAAAGACCCGCTTCGCTGGCTGGTGTATTTGTTTATCGCAGCGTGCATTGTGGCGTTTGCGATTAGTCAGACGGCGTCGACGCGCACAGGGTGGGTAACAGGCGTGTTCTTCGCGCTTTCCATTGGCACAGCGTTTGGACTCTTGGCGCTCACGGCGCAACTCGTTGTGGTCGTCTCTCGAAAATTCTTCCCCTCATCGTGGAGCTATGTGTGGCGGCAAGGCTTGGCGAATTTGTATCGTCCGAACAACCAAACGCTCACGCTTATCGTCTCGCTGGGACTCGGCACATTTTTGATTTCAACCGTGTATCTTATGCAAGAGACGCTCTTGGGGCAGATTACATTCAGTTCCACCGCGCAGCAGCCCAACATGGTGATGTTCGATATTCAGCCCGACCAAAAAGACGGCGTTGAACAACTCGTGCGCTCATTTGAGATGCCCGTCTTGCAAACCGTGCCTGTGGTAACCATGCGCCTTGCATCGGTCAAAGGCAAATCGGTCAATCAACTTCGAAACGATTCATCGGTCTCGCAAGGCTCCGCGCTTTTTTGGGAATACCGCTCGACCTACCGCGATAAACTCAGCGACAACGAGACGATTATTTCAGGCAAGTTTCAAGGCAAGGTAACTTCACCGACCGACTCAGTTTTGATTTCCATTTCCGACTTCGTTGCGCAGAACTTAAAAGTCTCGTTAGGCGATGAATTAACGTTCGATGTGCAAGGCGTTCCGATAAAAACTTATGTTGGCAGTTTGCGCCGCGTGGATTTTCGTCGCGTGCAGCCGTCGTTCTCGACAGTGTTTCCCGACGGGGTTTTGAATGATGCGCCACAGTTTTACGCGCTTGTAACACGGGCGGCGACGACCGAAACATCGGCAAAGGTGCAGCAGGCGGTGGTCAAAAAATATGCGAACGTTTCGGTCATTGACCTTGCGCTTATTGCAACGACGCTCGATTCGATTCTTGGGAAAATTTCTCTGGTGATTCGGTTCATGGCGCTGTTCAGCATCTTCACAGGTTTGACTGTATTGGCTGGCGCAGTTTTGACGAGCCGCTATCAACGCATGAAGGAAAGCGTGCTGCTTCGCACGCTGGGCGCCTCGCGCAGCCAAGTAACGGAGATCATGGTGGTCGAGTATATTTTCTTGGGCAGTTTCGCCGCGCTCACGGGTTTCGGGCTTGCGCTCTTGGCAGGCTGGGCACTCGCGTATTTTATTTTTGAATCGGTGTTCATTCCCTCGCTCCTGCCGATTTTATTGGGTTTCGTGGGCGTCGTCGGATTGACGGTCTTGATTGGAATTTTAATGAGCCGTGGAGCGCACACAAAACCGCCGCTCGAGATTTTAAGAGCCGATGCGCAATAAGTATTTTGAAGAAACATCACTTATGAATCCATCACAGTTGAAGCAAAAAAGTTGCGTGCGTTTAACAAACGCGATTTTTTATGCCTATCACGGGGTCGGCAAGGCGGAACATAAAGTCGGCGCACGCTACGAAGTCGATGCAGAAATTTATTTCGATTTCACCGAAGCGGGAAAAAACGACAAGCTCAGCCAAACGGTCGATTATGAGCGCGTCTATGGTGCCATCAGCCAAGTCATTACCTCGAAAAAATTTTACCTCATCGAAGCCGTTGCAAAGAAAATTGCCGACGGCCTGATGAGCGATTTCCCAATCATCTCGTCGCTTCGCATTAAAGTTCGCAAGCGCAATCCGCCCGTTGGCGGCGTGTGCGATTACGCTGAAGCGGACTATTTCATTGAGCGTGGCTAATCGCGCGTGCTTTTGTTGAGAAGCCTTTGTATATTGCTTTAACTCAACGCTCAGCATCAATGAAGCAGTTCTTGGTGGACGGTTACAATCTCGCGCATAAGCTCGGCGGCAAGCTCACGGCGCAACGCCTCCAAGAGGTTCGTAGCGACCTTGAACGGCGGCTCCAGAAATATGCCATAGGCGCAAAGTGCGACATTACGGTCGTCTACGACGGTCGTGGCACGATTGGCGCAGCAGACACAAACGGCGTCGTTAAAATTATCTTCACGCCCGCGGGCGAAAGCGCCGACGCGCGCATCAAACGCCTTATCGATGACTCGCCGTCAAAATCTCGACTGAAAATCGTCTCGTCCGACCTCAGCATTCGTCAGTATGCAAAACTCTCTGGCGTGGAGGCAGTCTCGTCGGAAGAGTTTCTGAAAGCGTTGACAACCGTTTTTGATAAACGCGCTCAACCTGCGGCGCGACTCGGAAATCCGAAACGATTAGGCGACGACCGCGTTACCGATAAACCGGCAACGCTTTCTGACGCTGACTTGGACGAGTGGAAAAAGTTGTTCAATTCCTAACAATACCTTTTATGCGTTAGTTCAACGGAACTTACTGCGTTCTTTCGTTCAAAAACCTAATCTCCGGCAGCGACCGGGTTCACCAGTATGGCAACCACAAGAAACGGCAAAGCGATTATTTTTAGCCTCGACGCACTGACCAAAAGCAAAACCGAATGCGAGGACACGCGCGAACTCTTCATCGACCTTTCCGCGTCGCAGTTCCCATATCTGCATAAGCATCTGTCGATGTCGGAAATTCAAAAGCTGGTCGAGACAAGCCTGATTGTCTTCAACGCCTGCGTCGAGCAAACGGTGATTCGCAACAATCAATCGCCGAGTTTTTCTGTCATCGCAGAACGCGCGCTCTCGACCGCGTTGAAGCGCCCTGCATACGATGTTGAAGTCGCCGAAGTTGCGCATGTCCTGAGCCGAATGCTTGATATAACCATTTCGCGACGACACACCGCCTGCCTAATCGCACTGCAACGAAGCGGCTATATGCTCGGTCTCGTCGCCAATTCTCCGCTCTCGGCATCAAACCTTGCTGACGATTTGGAAAACGTTGGCATTGTCAAACGCTTCGAGACCATCATCACTTCCAGCGATTCGGGCGTCTTCAAACCGAATGAGAACATCTTTCGCTTGGCCATCGAGTCAATGTCTTGCGATGAGCGCGATGTAATTATCGTCGGCTCGAATCTTGAACGCGATATTGCGCCCGTCGAGCATTTCAAATCGGCAAAAGTGTTCATCAACAACTACAAAAAGCGACAGCGTATGCCGAAAGGCGTGTTGAGAATTTCATCGCTTGAAGAACTGCCGTATTTAAATCTGGATAGGCTCATCAAAACACGACGCCGGTAGCCTGTTCTCGTCAGCTGCTTACTCTAACATCTTGCACCGTCGCTATGGTTGCCGTGCTTCGTGTTCTTGTCAAATTGGCGTTTCTTATCGTGATGCTCGGCGTGGTGCTAGTGGCATTTGCCTACATTTACCTCTACAAATCATCGCTCAACTCGCCGCGCTATGAGCAGCCGAAACTCGTCAAGATTCACCGCGGCATGAACTTTCCACAAATCGTCAATGAACTCCATGAGCAAGGGGTGATTAAGCGAACATGGCCGCTTCATGTTGTCGCCCGATTTATGCCTGAAGTCAAGGCCATTAAGCCCGGACGCTACTATGTGCCAAGCGGCATGACCACCTCGGAACTTTTGAAATTCCTCTGCACACGCAAACAAGATGAAGTCAAAATTCGTATTGCTGAAGTTTCTTACGGCTCGGAGGTCGCTAAAATCATCGGCGAAAATATGGACATCGATTCCGCCGCGTTTATGAAAGCCTTTTCCGACCGCGCATTGCTCAAAGAACTCGGCATTGACGCGCCGAATTTAGAAGGCTACTTTATGGCAGACACCTATAGTTTTCCATGGGCATCGACAGCGGAAGACGTGATTCGATATTTCGTGCGAGACTTTCGGCGGTTTTTTAACGACAGTTTGCAAGCCGCCGCACGTAAGAAAGGCTTGACCGAAGTCGAAGTCCTCACGCTCGCTTCCATCGTCGAGTCCGAAACGGGACTTGCATCGGAGCGCCCGATTGTCGCCAGCGTGTATCTGAACCGGCTCAGAATTGGAATGCCGTTGCAAGCCGACCCGACGTTTATTTACGCCGCCATTCTCGCGGGCGACTACGACGGCAACCCAAACAATCCGAAACATCGACGCCGCGATTCGCCTTACAACACCTACAAATACAACGGGCTGCCGCCGGGACCTATTGGCAATCCGAGCAAAGCGTCGGTCCTTGCCGTATTGTATCCAGCGAACACCGACTACCTTTATTTTGTCGCCACAGGCGACGGCGGACATCGCTTTGCACGCACCAGCGCGGAACACGCCGCCAACGCCGCCCTCTACTACGCACGTCGAAAACAAATCCGCGACAGTTTGAAAACCGCAGGTCAATTGCCGTAACTTACACGCACCAACAGCAATTTGAACATCATCAATAGCAGACGCTATGCAAACCGAAACGACACTCATTCGCTACGCCCAGTTCAAGGATATGGACTTTCCTGACGACCGAACCGCGCAGTATGAACTCTTAAACGGAGAACTTGTAAGACAGGCAGCACCTTCGCCAAAACACCAAATTATTCAGGCAAATTTATTTTTGAAGATGGGCAATTTCATCTCTGAAAAACAGTTAGGACGACTACTCTGCGCCCCGGTCGATGTCTATCTTGACGATTACAACGTGCCGCAACCCGATGTCTTGTTCATCTCCTCCGAGCGACAAACCATCATCAAAGCCGACGGCATCTTCGGCGTGCCCGACTTGGTCGTTGAAATTATCTCGCCGACCTCCGCCGCGCGCGACCGCGTCGAGAAACTCAAACTCTATGAACGCTTTGGCGTCAAAGAATACTGGCTCATCGACGCCGTCTATGACACGGTGGAAGTCTATGAACTCACTCCGTCGGGCTATTTGGTCGCCTTCTCTGCCGCTGCGTCGGGCGAAGTCGGCTCAAAACTTTTAAGCGGCTTTCGGCTCTCGCTTTCCGACTTATTCGTCTAAACCGCTTTCACTTAAACCACTTGCGATTCACTATGATGCTCACTGTGCTGAAATACCTTTGGGTGCTGCCGAACACGCTGCTCGGCATGGTGTTTGTCCCGCTCGCGCTTGTGTCGGGCGGCAAGGTGCGTGCCGTTCAAGGCGCGCTGGAAATACACGGCGGCGCGGCGGCGTTATTTCTGACGCTCTGTCGCGCCAGTGGCATGACCATCGGACACGTCATTCTCGGCAAGCATGCCCGCATCTTAGACGAAGTGCGTTTGCATGAACATGTGCATATTCGTCAGTATGAACGCTGGGGCATCTTGTTTTTACCTGCGTATTTTTTATCGTCGATTTTTGTATGGCTGCGCGGCAAGCACCCGTATTACGATAATCCATTTGAAAAAGAAGCCTTCGAGAAAACCGCGGTTGCACGGTTATAGCCTCTCTTGTCAGTTCCTTCGGCAATCACTAACTTGATTTTCTTTTGACAAACCGATTTGACACATCGTTCATGACGACTACCGTTATCAAAGGCGATTTGCTCTATGAAGGCAAAGCTAAAAAAGTCTACGCCACCGATAATCCCGATTTGATTATCCAAGAATTTAAGGACGATGCCACTGCGTTCAACGCGCAGAAGAAAGGGCAGATTGTCGGCAAAGGCATCATCAACAACGACTTGTCAAGCCATCTTTTCACGTATCTTGAAAGTTTCGGCATTGCCACGCATTTTGTTTCCAAACTGTCGGAGCGCGAGATGCTCTGCAAGCGATTGGATATTTTGAAAATCGAGGTCGTTACGCGCAACATTGCCGCAGGCTCGCTTGTCAAACGCTATGGCTTTACCGAAGGTGAGGCGCTGCGCTACCCAATTATTGAACTCTACCTAAAAAACGACGCCCTCGGCGACCCGCTCATCAACGACGACCATGCCGTTCTTCTTGGCTTGGGGACGCCCGACGATATTGCACGGCTTAAACAACTTGCCTCAAAAATCAACGGCGTTATGCAAGATTACTTTTTGCAAAAAGGGTTGAAGCTCGTCGACTTCAAATTGGAGTTTGGCCGACATCACGGCGCCATTCTGCTTGGCGATGAAATCAGCCCCGACACTTGCCGCCTCTGGGATAAAGACACCGACACGAAACTCGATAAAGACCGCTTCCGTTTCGACTTAGGCAATGTCGAGGATGCTTACCGAGAAGTTCGCAAACGTTTGATTGGATAAATTGGATAAACCTGAATGCTCGACCAGCTCATTTCATTTGTTCAAACTTTGGACAACAAGACGATTTACATGTTCCTATTTGCTATTGCCTATTTGGAAAATGTGATTCCGCCGATACCGGGCGATATGCCGGTCGCGTTTGTCGGCTCGTTCATTGCCTTCAAAGACTTGTCGTTTATCGGCTGTGTGTTTTGGGCAAGCCTTGGGTCGGTATTAGGATTTTTCACGATGTATGCGATTGGGCGGTATGTCGGCGACGCCTTTTATGGCGTCAATGAACGGCTGCTCGGGTCGCGCATCGGCGGGCTTGCCCGAAAAATTTTTCCCCCTGAGCATTTCAACGACGTCCGCGCGCAGTTCGCCAAGTATGGCTACGGCTTAATTCTTGCCAACCGCTTTCTGACCGGCTCGCGCTCGATTATTTCAATCGCCGCAGGGGCGTCGTCGCTGAATGTGTTCTACGTGCATCTCTGTGCCTTCATCAGCGCGATACTCTGGAACATCTTGCTTGTCTACGGCGGGTATTTTCTTGGCGAAAATTGGTCGATGCTTGGCGATTACATCACCACTTATGGCGCAGTGCTGACCATTTTGGTTGTCGCAGCCTTTGCCATTCTGGTCTATCGTTATATCAAACAAAAACGCACTGCCGAAACTGGGCGGCCATCGTCTTAATGTTCTTAACACTCTAAACGCTTGACTGCTTGACTCCAATTTACATTGCGCTCATGGCTTACGCCGTCGGCTCGATTCCCTTCGCCTATCTGCTCTTGCGGCTTTCGAGCGGCAAAGATATTCGCACGCTCGGCACGGGCAACGTCGGCGCGATGAACACATTCGACGTCTCAGGCTCGAAAGTTCTCGGTATCCTCGTCGGCACGCTTGATGCGGCGAAAGGCGCAGCGGCGGTGCTTGTCTCAACCCATTTCTTCGGCGACGACCTGCCCGTTAAAATGCTCGCTGCGTTCTTTGCAACGCTCGGACATTGCTATCCTGTTTGGCTTGGGTTCAAGGGCGGGCGTGGTTTGGCCACAGTTGCGGGCGCAACGCTGCTCTTTATGAAATCCCTTGTGATTACATGGGTCATTGTTTGGGTGCTGGCGTGGGCATACTCTAAAAAAATTCACTTCTGCAATATCTCGGCAACGATTGGCGTCGCCTTCATCGCGCCGATTCTCGAACCCGTCGACGCGCTCTTCTTCATCATTTCACTCGTTGCGCTTATCTTGCTGCGCCACCGCGACGTGATGAAAGACGCGTTCAAAGGCGGCTAATTTCTTCTCAACTATTCAATGTGCTTTTTTTATGACCGCTCTTGCAACGCCGCCCGCATCATCGTCATACAGCGCCCCAACGCTCGACACCGCTGCCGACCTCGACGAGATGGCACGGCAAATTCGGCGCGACATTGTTCGCATGGTAACGCTTGCGCAGTCAGGACACACTGGCGGCTCGCTCGGCATGGCAGATGTCTTCACCGCGCTATACTTTAAGTTGCTCAAACACTCGCCCGATGTCTTTTGGAGCGGGCGCGACCAAGATTTTCTCTTTCTTTCCAATGGACACATTTCGCCCGTTTGGTACTCCACGCTCGCCCGCGCTGGCTATTTTCCACTCGAAGAGCTTGCCACCTTTCGAAAACTTAATTCCCGCCTTCAAGGACACCCCGCCACCGATACGCACCTTCCGGGCATTCGCATCGCGTCTGGCTCGCTTGGACAAGGGCTTTCGGCGGCAATCGGTGCGGCGCTGGCGTTCCGGCTTGATAAAAATCCAAACCTCGTCTATTGCTTGATGGGCGACGGCGAGTGTCAGGAAGGACAAATCTGGGAAGCCGCCATGTTCGCCGCGCATCACAAGGTCGATACCCTTATCGGCATCGTTGACTTCAACAACCAACAAATCGACGGCGAAGTTAGCAAAGTGATGCGCATTGAGCCTTTCGGCGAAAAATGGACGGCATTTGGCTGGCGCGTCTTGGAATGCGACGGAAACAACATTTCTGAATTTATTGAGACCGTTCATCTGGCACACTCGATGTCGCGGCAGGAACAGCCCGTCGTGATTCTCGCCAAAACCGTGATGGGCAAGGGCGTCTCTTTCTTCGAAGGCACTATGCCCGACGGCACGAATTGGCACGGCAAAGCCCCCTCGAAAGACCTCGCCGAAAAAGCCTTGCTGGAACTTGCACCAACACGCTTCGGCGACTTCTGACCGCCACCCATCCCTGCCCGCTTCTCTAAAAAGTAAAGCGCCTCAATCGAGGCGCCTCACTTCTGTAATGTTCTTGACAATGTCCTTGACAATGTTCTCTTATTAAAATGTGCCTTTGAAAATGTGCTTTTGAAAGTCCTTGCAACGTCCGCGCAACGTTTATCGAAAACGTTGAAATGTGCTCAAAGAACAATTCACAGGCAGAGGGCTACGGTAAAAACCCATCTGCGGCGTCTTTAATGTCTATGATACAATCTGTGAATGTTTCGGTCTTCGAGAAGACCAACGCCGCAGTTACGCCATGCAGGATTTCGGCGGCGGCGTTATATGCACGGATACGGTGTTGGGAAGTATATCGTTTGTGATAATATGCGATAGCAATCGGAAGGCGCGGAACGGCTGTTCAGCGAAAATCAGGGCGTCTTCGTTGGAATCGGAATTGTGTTCCTCTTCTGAATCTTCGGAAGAAGCGGAAGCATCGGTAAAATCGGACGGGTATGCTGCGCTCATCGGGGAAGACGCATCGCCAAATTCGGCAGCGCCGAGCACCGTCGCGCTTGTAGCAGCGAGCAGCAGAAGCACTGCAAAGATGTTTTTCAAACTGTTCATCTGCCGTTCACTTTTAGAGTTTGCCTACAATCGTCCAAAACGACCATTTCCTGCAAAGAGTTTCACTCTCCGCACAAAAACATGTGAAAATTAAAAAAAAGTCAACCAAACCAAAACGGGCGGTAATCGCGGCTTTGGAACAATGCTTGTCATTCTGAACGCAGCGTAGCCTGACCTCACCCTGTTTTGGCGTCCCTCTCCTTTCGCAAGGAGAGAGACATCGCAGAGCGACAAGGTGAGCTTAAACTCGTCTTGTTGAGCATACGTCAAGTTTTTCTTGCTTGCTTATGCTGACCTCACTCTGTTTCTGACCTCACCCTGTTTTGGCTTTCGCCAAAACGTCCCTCTCCTTTCGCAAGGAGAGGGACGTCGCG
>JPGV01000021.1 GCA_000724175.1 [Candidatus Thermochlorobacteriaceae] bacterium GBChlB
TTTGGTCACGACCGCATTTGGTAATTATCCTTTGTTGAGCAGGCGAATTTGTCGGCGCAGTGCGGCTTTTTCGTAGCGTCGGCGGTCGTCTTCGGTTTCAGCTACAATTTCAGGCACAACGACAGGTTGGTTGTTTTCATCGATTGCGACGAATGTGAAATAGGCTTTGTTGCATTCTTTCGTTAGCCCTCTGACCAAATCTTCCGAAAAGACTTTGACGCCGACTTCCATTGAGGTTGTAAAGGCTCGATTTACATTGGCGCGAATGATGACGACCTCGCCGAGCTTAATCGGCTGTCTGAATTCCATGGTGTCGACGGAGGCAGTTACGCAGACAGCTTGTGCGTGTCGACCAGCGGCAATGGCAGCAGCCAAGTCCATCCAGTGCATTAGGCGTCCACCAGAGATATTGCCCAAGTAATTTGTATCGTTTGGAGAAACGAACTGCGTCATCTCAACGCGCGAATATGACATTGGTTTTGATGTGCGTTCAGACATAGTTTGTCGCGGTTTGTCGCGTGGTTTTTCACAAAGTTACCGTTTGGCAACTCGATGTAAAAGTAGTTTTCCCAAATGAAAATCTTAAATTCGCCGCATCTTATTTCAAAACAACTTTTCAATCAGCAATACAGATGAAGCGCAGACAAATTTCAGGCTCAATCGTCGCCCTTGTTACGCCGTTCAAGCACGATGGTGAAATTGACCTTGCAGCGTTACGTCGCTTGGTGCAGTTTCATATCGAGGGCGGCACAGATGTTCTCATTCCTTGCGGCACGACCGGTGAATCGCCGACGCTCTCGGACGACGAACAACGCCGCATCATTGAAACGGTCGTCGAGGCTGCCGACGGAAAAATCCGTGTTATGGCAGGCGCGGGCAGCAACAATACGCATCACGCCGTTGCTCTCTCGAGAGCCGCTGAAAAAGCTGGCGCGCAAGGTATTCTCTCCGTCGGACCATATTACAACAAGCCCACGCAGGAAGGATTCTTTCAACACTATGCGCACATCGCCGAGGCTGTCAGCGTGCCGATTATGATTTACAATGTGCCGGGACGCACTGGCAGCAATATCGCGCCCGAGACGATCATTCGGCTTGCGCAGAAATTCTCGAACATCATTGCCGTTAAAGAAGCCTCTGGCAATATGGGACAAATCATGGAACTTCTGCGCGACCGACCAGAAGAGTTGGCGGTGCTTTCGGGCGATGATTACCTGACGCTGCCAATGATGGCGCTCGGTGGCGACGGCGTTGTTTCCGTTGCAGCCAATCAAGTGCCGCGCGTTATGAAAGCCCTTGTCGAAGCCATGTTCTCTGGCAATCTCGCCGAAGCGCAACGCCTGCACTCTACATATCTAAATTTGTTCAACTTAAATTTCATTGAATCAAACCCGATTCCGGTCAAATACACGCTCTCAAAAATGGGATTGATTGGAGAGACATGCCGATTGCCTATGGTCTCACCAAGCGCAAATGCAATGGCGAAATTGGACGCGGAGATGAAACGGCTTGGACTCTCAAAAGCAGAATTGGCAGGTGCGTTGTAAGCGGTTCAATCGAAATGACTTCGTTAGGAAATTGTAGCCATTTGTGGCGAGAGCCGTCTCAATACCGTTCCGATTCGCGCCGCTGCTGCCTCGATGTCTTCAGCCGTGTTGAATTTTGAGAAGGAAATTCTGACGCTTGCCCGCGCCTCGTCTTCGGTTTTACCCAACGCCAAAAGCACGTGCGACGGCTTCTCTGTGCCGCTCGTGCAAGCGCTACCGCTCGATGCGGCAACGCCTTCGGCGTCAAGTCCTAAGAGCAAGACATCGCCCGCCAATTTTCGTCTCGAGCGAATGTTAAAGGTTAGATTGACGATGTGCGGCAAACTGTTTTCCGCGTCGCCGTTGATGGAAAATTCCACAGTCTCTTTTTCCAGTGCAGCGAGGAGCGCGGCGCGCAGCGTTTGTGCATGCAGAAAATTTTTCTCCTGCTCTTCGATTGCAATCGCCAAGCCTTCTGCGAAGCCTAACGCAAGTGCGTAGTTTTCCGTGCCAGCACGCCGATTGCGCTCATGGCTGCCGCCGTGCAAGAGCGGCTCAATCGCGGTGCCGTGCTTGATATAAATCGCGCCGACGCCTTTGGGCGCATGAAATTTATGCCCGGTCATTGACGCCATATTCACATTCAAGTCTCGCACATTGAGCAGAATTTTTCCCGCCGACTGCACCGCGTCGGTATGAACCATTGCGCCATAGTCTTTGGCAAGCGCAGCGATTTCCTTTATCGGATTGACGTTGCCAAGTTCGTTGTTTGCGTGCATCAGCGAAATAAGAACGCTCTCGGCGCGCCGCGTCGCCAAGATATTTTTCAAATCGTCAAGGTCGAGCCTGCCGTGCGCGTCGTGCTTGATATAGACGATGTCAATGCCGAACATTTTTTCTATCCATGCAAGGCTTTCCAACACGGCTTTATGTTCGAGCCGAGAACTGACGATGCAAGACGGTTTTCCCGCTAAGACCGCCGCCATTGCAAACCCTTTTAAGGCGAAGTTGTTGGACTCCGTGCCGCTCGATGTGAAGAATACTTCGGACGGCTCTGCGCCCAGCAGTTTTGCGATGCGCTCGCGCGACTCCTCGAGAACTGTTTTCGTCTGCTGCCCAAATGAATGAATCGAGGATGCATTGCCAAAATACTCTGCGAAATACGGCAGCATTTTTTCAAGGACGCGCGGCTCTATCGGCGTTGTAGAGGCGTTATCGAGGTAAATTCGGTGCATTGGGTTGTTGTTCATACATCTCAAAATGTTACACGCAAGTTGGCACGCGGCACAAGCTGTCCTGTGAGCGGGTCGGGCTGCGACTCCAGAAACACGTTGAACCGCTCGTTGTATTGCGCCGTTGCAATGACCGCATCAATCAAGCTCAAGGCATGGTTGAGAATAACAAATGTTACCATCGTCGTCGCGCGGTTGAGAATATCGTTAAACTCTTGTCGCTGCACGCCGAAGTCCAAAAAGCGTTGGCTCGCGCGCTCGTTGAAGCTCGCGTTGAGTTGCCGCGCGTCGTAATCGTCCCAGCCGACGGCGTAGTGGTCATATTTGCCGATCAGTTCGTAATACTGCTGGGAGCCAAACGGCGGCAAGGTGTGCGAGAAGGTTGTTCCGTTGGCGTATTTGGCTTGGCGCTCGAAGGCGTTGAGTTCGGAGAAATCATTTCGGGCGACGCGCTGTAAATCCAACGACGCGCCGTAAATCTGGTTCAGGCGTTCTGCGTATCGTGCCGCGCTCCACCGCGAGCGTCCGTCTTGCAAAAGGTCGCTCGGCGCATCAGCAAAATTTTTGTAGTCGCGCGCCGCTTGATTGCCTTGATTGAGAAAGCGCGCGTGCATGGTCCATAGCACACCCTCGATTGCCAGAAAGAGCGCGCTGCGCAAGTAACTTTCGGCGTAAAATTCACCCGCGCCAGGCAATGCTGCCGACATCAAACCTGCTAACACCAGCGAGCGTCGCTTTCCCGTTGCGTCCGTTTGAAATTGCATTGAGCGTTCTTCTTGAAATCCGTCCCAAATCGGATTCGAGAGTTCCGACGAGGAAAAAAAGACAGGCATCGGCTTTGCGAGCTCTTTGCCAGCTTGAACAAATTGCAACTTGCGAAGCTCTTGTGCAGACGCGCCGACAGTGAGCATCGTGATAAGAATTACAACTCGCATTGCAAACAGTTGAAAGTTGGATTGAGATTCAGGCCGAAAGTTACTTAAAAATCATATTGAGCTAAGCGACGAATTTTGCTACATTTCTTTTTCATCAATCACGACAATGCCGCTTGACACTATGATTCGTTATTTAACCGCCGGTGAGTCGCACGGTCCAGCGCTGACCGCAATTATTGAGGGCGTGCCTGCTGGACTTGCACTCTCGCCTGATGTTATCAATCAACAACTGCATCGACGCCAGCAGGGCTACGGGCGCGGCAATCGAATGAAAATCGAGACCGATACCGTCGAGGTTCTCTCAGGCGTGCGGTTCGGCAAAACCATTGGCTCGCCGATAACGCTGCTGATTCGAAACGCCGATTGGAAAAATTGGACGGAGAAGATGAATCAATTCGAAGATAAACAGAGCAGCGTTAAAACCGTCGCCGTGCCGCGCCCCGGACATGCTGACTTTTCAGGCAAGTTGAAATACGGCTTCGATGATATTCGTCCCGTTATTGAACGCTCATCGGCGCGAGAGACGGCGGCGCGCGTTGCGGCTTGCACAGTTGCGCGTGCCTTTTTGAAATCGCTCGGCATTGAAATTGGCAGTTACCTTTCCGCCATCGGTCAAGCCATTGAAAAAAATCCAAACGAAAACATTTACGCACTGCTGTCGGCGGGCGCAGAAACGCTTGCCAATGAAGCCGACCGCTCGCCTGTGCGAATGCTCGATGCTGCATTGGAAACCGAAGCGATGACGCTTATTGACGATGCAAAGAAACGTGGCGACACGCTCGGCGGCATCATTGAGGTCTTTGTTACTGGTTTGCCAATTGGACTTGGCAGCTACGCGCAGTTCGACCGCAAGCTCGACGGCGAACTCGGCAAAGCGGTTCTCTCAATTCAAGCTGTCAAAGGCGTTGAAATCGGAACGGCGTTTCAGAATGCTGTCCGCTTTGGCTCGGAAGTCCATGACGAAATTTTTCTCGATAAACATGGCAAGCCATATCGCAAAACCAATCGCGCAGGCGGACTTGAGGGCGGCATGACCAACGGCGAAGTCTTGCAGTTGCGCGTCGCCATGAAGCCGATTTCTACCTTGATGAACCCGCTTCATTCCGTCAATCTCGAAACAATGGAGGAAACCAATTCGCATATTGAGCGCTCTGACACGTGCGCTGCGCCTGCTTGCGCCGTCATTGCCGAAGCCGTCATTGCGCCCGTTTTGGCAAACGCCGTGTTGGAAAAATTCGGCGGCGACTCTCTGTCCGAAGTTCTCGCGCGCCTTGATAATTATCGCGCCGACCTGAATGCCGCTCTCGAGCGCAAAACGCCCGTGAACACCTGAAGTCGCTGCTGTCGTGAAACTCCCGATTATTATTTCAGCGTTGCTCTATTGCACTGCCGTTCAAGCGCAAAAGATAGAGAGCAACTTCAAACCGTATTTCACCGAATACAGCTTCGAGAACCTCGATGACTTTCCCGGCTACGTCTTGCTCTTTCCGAAACTGTCTGTTCTCGGGGCGACCGATTTTGCTAAACGCCGTATGGTTCGCAACGATGACACGTTTCGGCTTTATCCCGATGAAGCCATCGCGTTTGATGTCTTTCGTAAGCGCGACCTCGACAGCATATTGTTGTCTCGGCTGCGGCTTATCTTAAAGACCAATCAACTGATTCCCGAATTGGACGGATTGATTGACCAACATCTGTCAAAGGCAGGATATTCGGAGACACTAAAAGATAGTGTTTGGAAAAATTTAGCGTCGGCGTTTTTCATTGTCGGAAGTTATCAAAATCCGTTAGAGCGTCTTTCGAAAACGGGGCTTGACTCTGTTGTTGCTGGTCGGCTTCTTGCAGAGAAAAAAATTGTGTCCGACGCGCCGCGCCGACTTGCGCTTGATGCGCTCTTGGAGCATCTCTATATGTGGAATCGGCGGCTCTCGTCGGCGCACGGCGCAGAGTTTCTGGACGCGGTTGTCTTGCATCGCGTCGCAGCCTCATTGCTTGGCGAAAAAACATCGACCGACGCCGACGACCTTTCGGAGAGCATGGAAATTATTCTGGACATCAGACGACTCGACGACATTGCTATCATAATCGAGAAACGCAGCGTGATTTATTACTACGAGGAAGACCGCGAAGAAGAACTGCCGTGCCTCAATAACAGCCTGCCAAGTCCAAAAAAGAAACTAACCACTCGATAACCAATGAACTCGATTCTTATTTGGGCGCTGACCGTTGCGGTCGAGTATGCGGTTCTGCTCACGCTTTTTCGCAAAGAGCGGCTCAAGTCGCTGCTCTACTGCACGCTGGTGAACGCAATAACAAACCCGATGATGAACTTCGCCATCCACAACGCCACCTCGACCTTTCAAGCCGATTGGATGCCGCTCTTTTTTTTGTTCGAGGGCTTGGTGATTTTAGCTGAGTCGACGCTGATGTATTTATTGCTCGATATGGAGTATCTGCAAGCATTGCTATGGGCGGTTGCCGCTAATGCCCTTTCCGCCTCGCTCAGCTTTTTCCTTTGACTTTGACGAGACCTCTGCTTTGGCGTATCTTCGCGCTTCATCAAGAATCGAACCATTTTGGAGAACAGATGCAAGAGACGCCAACCCTGCCGATACTGAACATCATTTCAGGCTCGCGCGAAGTCGCTGCCGATGGACAAGAGACCTTTGTTGCTACATCTACACGCGCCGCCGAAACGAACCGCAAAGGGAAAGTATACGTGGAGACCTACGGCTGCCAAATGAACTTTTCCGACACGGAAATCATCTCGTCGGTTCTTATCGGCGAGGGCTATGGGACAACCGACAACGCGAGCGACGCCGACGTGATTTTCCTGAACACCTGCGCCATTCGCGACAACGCCGAGCAACGCATTCACCTTCGGCTTCAGCAGTTGAAGGGACTCAAGCGCCGCAACCCGAAATTGGTCATCGGCGTTTTGGGCTGCATGGCGGAGCGTATGAAATCCGCGCTTTTTGAAAAAGAAAAAATCGTCGATTTAATTGCGGGTCCCGACGCTTACCGCAGTTTGCCGCAGCTCATTGAACTTGCCGAAACTGGACAGAAAGCCGCCAATGTATTTTTGTCGCTCGAAGAAACTTACGCCGACATTACGCCTGTGCGGCGCGAGGGCGTGAGCGCATTTCTCTCCATTATGCGCGGGTGCGATAATATGTGTTCGTTTTGTGTCGTGCCGTTCACGCGAGGACGCGAGCGCAGCCGTCCTGCCTCGTCGCTGCTCGATGAAATCAAACGTCTCTCCGACGAAGGCTTCAAGGAAATTACGCTGCTCGGTCAAAATGTCAATTCATATCTCGATGAAACCAGCACAGTCAATTTCGCCGAACTGATGTATCGCGCCAGCCTCGTCAATCCAAAGATGCGCATTCGCTTTACCACATCGCATCCGAAAGATATTTCGGAAGAACTCATTGATGTGATGGCAGAACGCCCCAACCTTTGCAAGTTCATTCACTTGCCCGTTCAATCAGGGTCATCGAGAATACTTGCTAAAATGAACCGCAATCATACGCGGGAACATTACCTCGAGAAAATTGCGATGATAAAATCGAAACTGCCAGAGTGCGCGCTCTCGACAGACATCATCACGGGCTTTTGCAGCGAGACCGAAGCTGACCATGCAGAAACGCTTTCGCTGCTGCGCGAGGTTCGCTACGATTATGCGTTTACATTTATTTATTCCGAGCGCCCGAACACGCCTGCGGCAAAGCATTTTCCCGACGATGTGCCGAGCGACGTCAAGCAGCGCCGATTGTCGGAAATTGTTGCCGTGCAACGCCGCATCTCTGATGAAATCCATCGCAGTTTGGTCGGAAAAGTGTTTGAGGTTTTAATCGAAGGCAACAGCAAACGCTCGGCTGAGATGTGGATGGGCAGAACAGACGAGAACCGCGTTGTTGTGTTTCCGAAAGCAGCTCAGTCCGCACAGGCGGGCGACGTTGTGCGCGTTGAAATTGTAGAAGCCACATCAGCGACGCTTTTAGGCAAACAAGCTCTCTAACGGCACGCCCACGAAGTCTATGTTTTTATTGCAAGATTTGTGCTTGCGTTGAACTTTCCCACGTCTTGTGATAGGTATCACGCCCAGAGCCCAATGAATGTATCATCTTGTAGTGGTTTACGAATAACCCTGCGCAAAGAAAATACGACCGTTTGGGTTTTGATAGGTTGAGTCGCTGGGGCAGCAGCAGCGATTCCCGAGAAAATTCAAACGGTCATTTTTATTGTGTTCGTAACAAATTTTTTTGCACTTTTTTTTGTTAGATTCCCTCGCACATTTTCGCCCGAAGCAAAACCCAAACCTTTAACAACTATGCGGCATGGACAACATCAAAGGAAAACCTTCGAACGCACGTAAAATCTCTCAAACATTAACGCGGCGTGACTTGGTTGCGCTCGTTGCTAAGCGCTTACAAAAATCAGAATCAGAAGTTGCTGAAACGGTCGATGTTACGCTCGACTCCATTTCGCGGCTGATTCGCACGGCGAACCCAGAAATCCGAATCGAGTTGCGCGGGTTGGGCGTCTTCGAGGTGAAATTTATGAAGGCTGCCGCCACGGTGCGCGACCCAAGAACGGGCGAGAAAATCGCCTATTCGGGCAGACGCCGCAAGGCACATTTCAGACCCAGCAAGCTCATCAAACGGTTTTTGCAAAAAGATGCTAAAGCCGATAACGACGACTCAGCGTAATGGCTGATTTTTCATCAACCGCGAAACCCCGACTTCTGGCTATCGACTACGGCTCGAAGCGCATTGGGCTTGCCAAAAGCGACCCGTTTCACCTTTTCGCGCAAAGTGTCGGCACATTCGACGAGCCGGAACTTTTCGCGCAACTTCGCTTGCTCTGTGCGGAGGGCGTCGGAAAGATTCTCGTCGGCTATCCAACGAGCGGCGACGGCTCGGCGAACCGAATGACCGCCGTCGTTGAACAATTTATTGCCCGATTGAAAACTGAATTTCCCGACACGCCGATTGAGCCGATTGACGAATTTGGCTCGTCGAAAAAAGCGATGCAGATTTTGGTGCAAAGTGGCGTCTCTAAGAAAGCGCGTGGTCAAAAAGGACGGTTGGATAAAGCCGCCGCCGCGCTCTTGTTACAAACCTACTTGGACACCCAACCGCGCTGAGTTTGCGCGGCTTGTTTTCCCTGCATTTTTCCGCGCCCGAATCTTCGTGTATATTTCTGTTCTTTACTTGAATTTAATTGGTTCAGTTTATCAATGGCTTATCGGACGCACTTTTGCGGCGCGCTTCGCAAAGAGGACATTTCTACAACGGTTCAGCTCGCTGGCTGGATTCATCGCAAACGCGACCATGGCGGGCTTATCTTTATTGACCTGCGCGACCATACGGGCATTTGTCAACTCGTCTTTAAACCGCAACATACCGATGTGTTTGAGCGCATTGAACATGTGCGCGTCGAGTCGGTTATTTGCATCACTGGCGCGGTCATTCCGCGCTCCGAAGACACGATTAACCACGAAATTCCGACGGGCGAAATTGAAGTCGATGTTCACGCGCTCTCGATTGAAAATCTCGCCGAGCCGATGCCCTTTCCGATAGCGGACGAAACCCAAACGTCGGAAGACTTGCGTTTGAAATATCGTTTTCTCGATTTACGACGCGAGCGCTTGCACTCGAACATCATTTACCGCTCGAAGGTCATCGCTGAAATTCGAAAGTATTTATCGGCGTTAGGATTTAATGAAATTCAGACGCCGATTTTGACGAACAGTTCACCCGAAGGCGCACGCGATTACCTTGTGCCGTCGCGCTTACATCCGGGCAAATTCTATGCGCTGCCACAAGCGCCGCAGCAATTCAAACAGCTCTTGATGGTAGCAGGGTTTGATAAGTATTTTCAAATTGCGCCGTGCTTCCGCGACGAGGACGCCAGAGCCGACCGCAGTCCGGGCGAATTTTACCAGCTCGATATGGAAATGTCGTTTATCACGCAAGACGATTTGTTCGTCGTGCTGGAAGGACTTTTCGACCAACTGACGAAAACGCTCTCGAAAAAACGCATTTGGCAACTGCCCTTTCCGCGCATTGCCTATCGAGATGCGATGAACCGATACGGTTCGGACAAGCCCGACCTCCGAATTCCCTTGGAAATACAGGACGTTACAGCCATCTTTGAAAATTCGGGCTTCAAGGTATTTGCGCAAAACACAGCGAAAGGTCGCTGCGTCAAAGCACTGGTTCTCAAAGGCAAAGCCAACGAGCCGCGACTTTTTTACGACAAAGCCGAAGACTACGCCAAAACAGAGCTCGGCTTGCCCGGACTCGCCTACATTCGCTACCGCGACGGCGAGGTGCAAAGCCCGATTTACAAATTTCTTTCCGACGCCGAAAAAGCAAAGCTGATTGAGGCGCTGAATGTTCAAACGGGCGATGTGGTCTTCTTTGCCGCCGGCGCTTGGGAGAAGACTTGCAAAGCCATGGGCACGATTCGAAATTATTTCGGCAAAACTTATCCGATCGATAAAGATTTGCTAGCGTATTGCTGGATTGTCGATTTCCCCATGTTCGAGTATAACGAAGAGAGCAAGAAGATTGACTTTTCGCACAACCCGTTCTCAATGCCGCAAGGCGGAATGGACGCATTGCTCACGAAAGATCCGTTGGAGATTTCAGCGTTTCAATACGACATTGTTTGCAACGGCATCGAGCTTTCAAGCGGCGCGATTCGAAATCATAAGCCTGACATTATGTATAAGGCATTCGAGATTGCTGGGTATACCAAAGAAGAAACCGACGCGCGGTTTGGTCATATGATACGCGCCTTTCAGCACGGCGCGCCGCCGCACGGTGGCATTGCGCCCGGCATCGACCGCATCGTCATGCTCTACCGCGACGAACACAATATCCGCGAGGTCATTGCATTTCCGATGAACCAAAAAGCGCAAGACCTGATGACCGGTGCGCCTTCGGATGTACACGAAAAACAACTGCGCGAACTGCACATTAAACTCGATTTGCCGAAGTAGCGAGGTGTCAGGTTTAGCGTTCACAAAATTCTAAAAAATCAACTGCTGAAATTCTATGCCGCGTCTGGATTACGATGAGACCTGCGTTTTCTGCAAGATTATTGCGGATAAAATTCCCTCCAAAAAAATCTACAACGACGACACCATCGCTGCGTTTCATGACATCGCGCCTGTTGCACCTGTGCATGTTCTCGTTGTGCCAAAAGTTCATATTGAGACGCTGAACGACCTCTCGGCAGATGATGCTGCGCTCGTCGGAAAACTCATCGTCGTTGCCAAAGACCTTGCCAAGCAGTTGGGCATCGCTGAATCGGGCTACCGCTTCGGGTTCAATTGCGGACGAGACGGCGGACAAACCGTGTTTCACATTCACGGGCATTTGATTGGCGGCGTATCAATGGGCTGGCCTCCGTTTCCCAAAGGCTGAAAAGTCCATTCGATTCGCTATTTTGTTGAAATAACTGTCAAATCCAATTGACTGTATCGGCGTTGTATGGAAAATAAGCGTATCTCCGCCCTCAAAGGCTTCTTGGAAAAAGACCCAAACGATTCCTTCTCACGCTATGCGCTGGCGCTAGAATACGTCAATTCGGAACAATATCCCAACGCCGTCCGCGAGTTCGAAACGCTCTTGACACTCGACCCAAACTACACCGCAACTTACTACCATTACGGAAAAATTTACGAGAAACTTGGTCAGCCCGATAAGGCAAAAGACTTATACCAAAGAGGCATTGCGCTGACTGCCGCGCGCGGAGAGACGCACGCCAATAAAGAACTTCGCGAAGCCCTGTTTATGCTAACAGGCGGCAATGAAGATTAGGATAATTCAAAAAATCAAACGGAGGAACTATGAAACTTCGCTGTATCGTGTTGGCAGTTATTTCGTTGCTGCTTTTTTGGGCGGCAGACGGATTGGCGCAAGACCGACAATTAAACGTGCGCTACGGGCAGGCTCAGGAAGGGCAGCCTTTTGAAGTGCGCATTGAGCCGCCGCAAAATGTGCAGGTAGTGCGTGCCGTCGTGCGATTCAAAGTCTTCGGCTCGTCGGATTATCGCGATATTGAAGCGCAGCCCGCTGGCAATGTGCTCTCTGCTGTCATTCAGGGTAAAGATGTCGAGATTCCCTCGATTGAGTTTTTCGTCGTGGCGTTGCTGAGCGACAACTCACGTTTGACATTTCCTGCCATCTCGCCTGAAGCCAACCCTGTCAGCGTAACCGTGCGCCCGACACCCGAAGACGATAACGTGATTATCGTCTCGCCCACAAGGGACGAAACCATTTTGAACGATGAAGCCGTGATTTCATTTAGTTTTTACCGGGTGAGCGCCCGCGTCGATAAAAGTAAAACTGATTTGTTCGTCAACGGCGTCAATGTTACAGAGCGAGCGGTGTTCAGCGAGAACTTGGTCTCTTATGTGCCAGAGCGCAGTTTACCTGTCGGCGTCAATCGCGCAACCATCATCGTGCGCGATTCCAAAGGCGATGTGATTGGCACTGCAACGACCTACTTCAACACTATGTCGCGCGACGACATCGGCAAGCCGACTGTGGAACCGGGACAACCTGTGCGTGTTACCTCGCAAAACTCTGTTGAACTTCGCAGCGAGCGCATCGCCGACAGCACCATCAACTATGCGCGTTTGAACCTCAATGTCGACGGCAGTTGGCAATGGCTCAACTTCGGCGCGCAAGTCTTTATCACCAATGAAGACCCGATGTTCCGTTCCAATACCGACCCAGCGTCGCGTCGTCAATCCGCAAATCGGTTTATTGGTTACGCCAAAACACCGTATGTAGATATTCGCGCGGGCGATGTTTTTCCTGATTACAGTTACTACCTCTCCAACGGCGTGCGTGTGCGCGGCGTCGAACTCAACGCGCATCCGGGTCCAGCGCGATTGCTCGTTACCACAGGCACAAGCGCTAACGGATATGATGCACTCTTCACGGGCGCAGAGCAGCTCGTGCCGTTTGGCGCGGTTAATCGGGATTCCACCATTGCGAGTTTGCAGCAACGCGGGTTTGTGAGAACAGACTCCTCGGCGCGCGGCGAAACATTCCGCATTCGTCAAGCATTTGGCGCGTTTCAGCGCGATTATTTCACGGCGCTGGCGGGCGTCAACAGCCAAGTGATAAAATTTGAGTTACAATTTTTGCGCATTTCGGAACGGGGCGGATTGAGCAACTTGCGCCGAGTTGATATTCTTTCGCGCGGCGTCGCACCTCAGGAAAACTTAGCACTCGGTGGCACGTTCCGCGTTAGCCCAATTGCCAATGTGGTTGAACTCTTCGCCGACGCCGGCTTCTCGCTTTCAAACCGCGACATCACAGACGGCAGTCTCACGGCAGTGCAAGTCGATTCGATTACTGGCAACGTCGGCGTTGTCGATGCGCTTAGCAAAGTACCACTCATCGGCAGTTATCAAAACTTGACGAACTTAATCACTGTCAACACCAGTTTTTTTCCGCTCTTGCCGCTCGATGGGTCGTCGCTTGCGTGGCGCATCGGCGGGTCGTTCAACTATGTGGGTGAGTCGTTTGGCAATTTTCTTCGCGCCGAGTTTATTCGTCAAGGTGCGAACTTCCAGTCGTTTGGCTTAGCGTTCTATCAGCCCGATGTGCAAGGCATTCGTTTGAGCGACCGACTGCGTGTTTTGGACAACCGCCTCATTTTCTCGCTCGGCTTCGAGAGCCTTTCCGACAACCTCTTGAAACAGCGCGACCGCCGACTACGGCTTGGCGGCACGCTTGACGCAACAACCACGCGCTCGCTCTTTCGCGCTGGTGTCTCGGCGTTTCCCGGACAAGGGCTGCCGACAGGGCGCATTGAGTTCCAAATTCAAACTAACAAAAATCCATTTGCAGCCACGTTCCGCGACAGCGTCGGCATTGGCGCGACGGTCAGAATTGACAACCTGAGCGGTGTGAGTTTGCAAAACGATAACAGCACAACGAGCTTCACCTTTGATATTCAACATGGGTTTGACATTGCGCCGCAATCGAGTCTTTCGCTCGGACTCACCACCGTTTTTGCTAACCGAACCGACAACCGCAACTTCACGCCATTTGCCTCGCTTCAAGGGTTGATTTTGGCGACAGCAGACACGCTCTTCGGCGGCGTGCGTTACTCGCAAAGCGACCTCTTGCAAGTCTCGCAAGATTTTTCCAGCCGCTCGATTTTGCTGTCTGGCAATCTGACGCTCGACAAATACTTGCGGGCAAGTTTGGGTCTTTCGAATCAGCAAAGCCGCTTTGCTGTGTTGGATACCGTCAGAGGCGCGAACCGCCTTCCTGCATCGCCGCTTCGTTTAGCCGCAACGCCGCGCGAACAAGTGTTCAATTCCGTTGATGTCTCAGTTACTTATGGCTTTTTGGAAAATACACTTCGCGCAACGCTGCGCGGCGGCATCACCTTTGGCGACTTCCAGCGCTCGCTGGCAGGGGTTGCTCTTCTTTACGACATCACGCAGTCAATGCAACTTTCAGGCGATGTAAATTTGTTTTTCAACAACGGCGCGGTCGTCAACGGCATCACGGTTCGCAGCAGCACCGACGTGATTGCCGCGCTGCGTTATCAAATTGTGTTTGGAAATTAACCTCTAACTCAGGGCATGAGATGAACTTTAATCCAAATCGATTTACGCTGCGCGCGCAAGAGGCTTTCCAAGATGCAGCCGCACGCGCCAGCCGAAGCAAACACCAACAGCTTGAACCAGAACATTTGCTGTGGGCACTTCTTTCAAAGCGCGAGAACATTGCATTTCAACTTTGCGAGAAACTTGGCGTGCAAACGGAAACCATTGTCGCTGTTTTGGAGCGCGAAATCGAGCGTTTTCCGAAGGTAACAGGTGCCAGCGTTACAGGGCAATATCTTTCCGTCGCGCTTAGCAAAGCGTTGGACATCGCTGCCGAAGAAGCTGAAAAATTGAACGACGAATACATTGGCTCAGAGCATTTATTTTTAGCCATGCTCGATAGCGAGCAAAAAGTCTCGCGGCTTTTGAAAGATGCAGGCGTAACAAAAGACGGCGTGATGAAAGTCCTCGCTTCGCTGCGCGGCAATCAACGCATTACCGACCAGAACGCCGAAGACCGCTACGACGCGCTCAAAAAATACTCGCGCGATTTAAATGAACTTGCCCGCAAAGGCAAACTCGATCCGGTCATCGGGCGCGACGAAGAAATCCGACGGGTGTTGCAAATTCTCTCGCGCCGCACAAAAAATAATCCGGTATTGATTGGCGAACCCGGCGTCGGCAAAACCGCCATTGCCGAAGGCATCGCGCAGCGCATCGTCGCGGGCGACGTGCCCGAAAATCTAAAATCGAAACGCATTGCCGCGCTGGACGTCGCCTCGCTTGTGGCTGGCACGAAGTTTCGCGGCGACTTCGAAGAACGTTTGAAGGCGGTCGTCAATGAAGTCCAAGAGTCGGACGGCGAGGTCGTTTTGTTCATCGATGAAATCCATCTGCTCGTTGGCGCAGGTAGCTCGGAAGGCTCAATGGACGCCGCGAACATTTTGAAACCTGCACTTGCGCGTGGCGAACTGCGCTGCATCGGCGCAACGACAATGGACGAATACCGCAAGTATATCGAAAAAGACGCCGCCTTAGAACGGCGCTTTCAAACCGTGTTGGTGCAAGAGCCAAGCGTCGAAGACACGATTTCCATTCTGCGCGGCTTAAAGGAAAAATATGAAATTCATCATGGCGTGCGCATCACCGACGCGGCAATCGTGGCTGCGGCGGAACTCTCGAACCGCTACATCTCCGACCGCTTTTTGCCCGATAAAGCGATTGACTTAATTGACGAAGCCTCGTCCAAATTGCGTTTGGAAATCGACAGCGTGCCAGAAGAGTTGGACAAAATCAATCGTGAAATCCGCCGTTTGGAAATTGAGCGCGAGGCGCTGCGTCGCGAATTGGAAGCCGCCAAAAGTTGATAGGTTTTATCCAAGACGGCATTACAGAGCGTTCAACGATGGACGCTCTTTTCATTATATTCCTACCGAAGCGACAGGGCATCTTACGCTTATGCGAGACCCATTTTTGCGACACAAATCTCTTTCAAACTCAACCTTCAAGTCAATGGAATACGAACTTGTCGTCGGACTCGAAGTCCATTGCCAGCTCAATACGACAACCAAAGCCTTCTGCGGGTGCTCGACGGAGTTCGGCGCGCCAGCAAACACCAATGTCTGCCCGATTTGTCTGGCTATGCCGGGCAGCTTGCCGGTTTTGAACAAGCGCGTCTTGGAATCGGCAATCAAACTGGGGCTTGCAACGAATTCCAAAATTCGGAAACGCTCAACGTTCGCCCGTAAAAATTATTTTTATCCCGATTTGCCGAAAGGCTACCAAATCTCGCAATTTGAAGACCCTATTTGTTACGACGGGCGCGTCGAGTTTGAGCTCGACGGCAAACCGATGAGTGTGCGATTGATTCGAATTCATATCGAGGAAGATGCTGGCAAATCGATTCACGACATTGGCACGGAGACCTACATCGACGCCAATCGCTGCGGCGTGCCACTGCTTGAAATTGTCTCGCACCCCGACATTCGCTCGACCAAAGAAGCATCGGCTTATCTGCAAAAGCTACGTCAAATCGTTAGGTGGATTGGCATTTCAGACGGCAACATGGAAGAAGGCTCCTTGCGTTGCGACGCGAACGTCTCCATTCGACCGAAAGGCTCTGAGACATTTGGCACGCGAACCGAGATTAAAAATATGAACTCGTTTAAGAACGTCGAGAACGCGATTCTCTACGAAGCAGAGCGCCAGAAGCAGGTCTTGGAATCGGGCGGAAAAATTGTTCAAGAGACGCGCCTTTGGGACGTCGATAAACTGGAAACGCGCCCGATGCGCTCGAAAGAGGAAGCGCATGACTATCGGTACTTTCCCGAACCCGACCTTGTCGCGATTGAAGCAACAGAGGAGTTCCTTGCACACATCAAAGCGGAACTGCCAGAGTTGCCCGAAGTGCGCCGCGCGCGGTTCGAGCGCGATTACAAAATTCCCGCTTACGATGCAGGCGTGCTGACAGCAGATAGAGACCTCGCCGATTACTATGAAGACGTCGCGCGCGTCTCTGGAAACGCCAAAGCTGCATCGAATTGGGTGATGGGCGACGTGCTTCGCACGCTTAAAGAAAAAATGATTGATGTGAAAAATTTTCCTATTGATGCAAAGCGGCTCGGAGAGACCATCGCACTCGTCGATAAAGGGGTTATCAGCAACGACATCGCCAAAAAACAAGTCTTTCCTGCCATGATGGAATCGAGCGATGCGCCGTCGAGCATTGTCGAGTCACGAGGGTTGGCGCAGGTCTCGGACATGGGCGCGATTGAACAAGTCGTGAACGAAATTTTATCGCTCAATCCATCGCAGCTCAATAGCTACAAGGCAGGCAAAAAAAACCTGTTTGGATTTTTCGTCGGCGAAGCAATGAAACAAATGAAGGGAAAAGCCAACCCGCAGCTCATCAACGATATTTTGAAACGAAAACTCGAAACGATATAAGCAATTATGGCGGCATCAATGCTTACCACAGAAGCGACCGATGACACGATGATTTTTACAGCGACGCAACGCCTGCGGCGCAAGACGCTTTACTCGTCGTTGAAGTCGCCGACTCGTCGCTTATCTATGACCGCCAAACCAAGTTGCCGCTTTACGCCAAGCACGGCGTTCCCGAATACTGGATTGTCAATTTGCAAGACAAGGCGATTGAAGCGTATCGACAACCGTTTGAGAAAGGCTATCGCCAAACAACGCTGTATCAACACGGCGATTTGATTTCCGCCGCAGCCTTTGGCGATATGGTGGTTGCGGTGTCGGACATTTTGAGCAAAAAATGAGCGACCTTCGAAACAACCCACAGCTCGAGATGACTGTGCTAATGACGCCGGATATGGCGAACTTTTCGGGCAATGTCCATGGCGGCGCTATCCTAAAACTGCTTGACCAAGTCGCTTACGCCTGCGCCTCTCGCTATTCTGGAAACTACGTTGTTACACTCTCGGTCGACCAAGCGCAGTTCAAACAGCCAATTCATATTGGCGAGTTGGTTACGTTTTTAGCGTCGGTCAATTATGTCGGCAGGTCGTCAATGGAAGTCGGCATTAAAGTCATTGCGGAAAATATCGCCGAGAAAACCTCGACGCATGCAATTAGTTGTTACTTCACGATGGTGGCGGTGGATAAACAAGGCAAGCCTGTTGCTGTGCCTCAACTGCCATTAGCAACGCCCGAAGAACAGCGTCGGTTTAAGCAAGGAAAGTTGCGGCGCGAATTGCGCATGGAGTTGGAGCAACGCTACTTGGACATCAAACGGACGCTTTAAATCTTCTCTTTAAGCTCTTCTATTGCGGCTTTTGTTCGACGCAGTTCGCCGAAACCACTTGATTTTACAAGCTTTCGCAGGTCGTTTATGTCGTCAATATCATACCAACGCGGAAGCGGTGCGTAAAAAATCGGCAATCCGCAAATTTGTTTAAGCGTCTCACGGTAAGTTTCAGGCGAACTGTATGGCACATTTAAAAACATGTCGGGGAAAAAGTTGTTCATACCGAGCGCATAGTAGCCGCCGTCGTCCGTTGGGCCGATGCAGACGGTTTGGCGCGGAGACGACAGGACTTCAAACGCCGCATTCAGATACGCCGTTGGTAAATCGGGCGAATCTGTGCCGACAATCACAACGCGCTGGTAGCCTTGATGAAACACGCTTTCAAATGCCCTCGACATACGCTCGCCCAAGCCATCTCCGCTCTGCATAAACAGTGAGACATTCATTTGTAATACATCTTGTTCGAGCGTGCCGCCGCGTCCAAGGTCGCCCGCTGCGAAGCCCAGAACATCAAGATTTTTTATTTGTTTGAATTTTTCAAACGAGTCGAGAACGAAGGCTCGATAGAGTTCGGCTGCTTGCTCTGGTGAAAGCGGGGGCCTTAGGCGCGTTTTGACATCACCAGCTTTCGCCCATTTGAAGAAAACAATCAGCGCGTTTTGAATCGACGGCATATCATTTTACTCCAAGTCCGAGCAATCGGTCGCCCAAAATTCCAAACGCTTTTGTTAAGGCGTAGTTTGGGTATTGCAACGAGTGTTTGATGAGTTTTTCGACAGCTGTGCCGCGCAGCGTAATGTTGTTCGGCGGCTTGATGCGTTGAATGATGTTCGCATTGGCAAACCCTGCTTTTAAAATCATTGCACGGAGCGTTGCGGGCATAAATTCATTTACATGATACGGCGGCATTGGGAGTTTTCGCGCTTTGCCGAGTGCAGCGAGCGCAGCCACCGCAACTCGTCCGACGATGGAATTAAACGTCGCTGGAACTTCGAGCGCAACCACGCCGGAAGGTTTAAGCAGTGTCCGCGCTTTTTGGAGCATTGCAAGCGGCTCAACCAGATGCTCTAAGACGTCGCCCATGAAAATCACATCGTAACTTTCGGGCGGCGCGCTGAAGTCTTCAAAAGAACTTTGGACGACGTCGAGTCCGAACTTTTCACGACACATTTTTGTGCCGAGCGCGGAGTATTCAATGCCGCTTACGCTGTATCCTTGCTCGCGGACGAAGTTCAGAAAATATCCCATGCCGCAGCCGATTTCAAAAAATTTGCCGTTGGGTTTCACTGCTCGAATTGCACCAAGAATGGCAGGGAATTTTACCGAGCCGCGAATGGCAGCAGTTTCGTAGTCGTGCTGCGCGTGCGCGCCGAAGTCCGCGCCGTCATGCAAAAAGTATTCGTCGCTATACATCAACGCGAGTTCGTTCTGCGTCGGACGGGGCGCAATAAAAATAAACCCGCAGCGCTCACACTGCTTGCCTTCAAAACGTTTTTGATTGAACAGGTAATAAATCGGGAACGAGTTTTGGTCGCAACTGCCGCAGAGCGGACATGGTGCGGCGTCTTCGAGCATAGTCGGTTTCCGTAAAAAGTTTGTAAATTCGCGCCTTAATTTAATTGTAATTCTTGGTTTGTAATCACGATTGCAAACTTTTGTTATCATACTTTAACTCTGAAACACGACGCGGTTCATGGCAAAAGCATCAACTCAGGAACTCAAAAAAACGAAATCTGACCTCAACGAGAACGGCAAAGCAAAACGGGGCAAGGCAACCCAACCCGACGCGCCGCCACTCATTCCCGAAAAATTTCAGGACGCCGCCGCACTCGCTACACTCGCCGTTCTGCTTGTCTTGTTTTTTTGGACGGCGCTCTTCGAGGGCAAAGTTTTCCTCGTTCCCGACAACACTGCCTCGCTTAGTTTAACGACCTTCATCAAGGAAGCCGAAGCCGAAGGCGTGTTTCCACTTTGGATTCCATACATTTTTAGCGGAATGCCGTCCTATGGAAGTCTTTTCACGAGCGGCGAGCGCACCTTTGATTTCCTCAACCAACTTTGGGGCTTAATCCTGAAAGTTCTCTCGTCGCCTTCCGCCAACGACACCTCCGACTGGGCGATTATCTATTTTTTCATTTACGGCGCAGGCATTTACACGCTCTTGCGAATGAAGCAATGCAACCCGACGCAAGCCTTGATTGCTGCGTTAGGCGGCACATTTGCAACGCTGTCGCTCGTCTGGATTTCAGTTGGACACAACACCAAGATGGTGGCAATTTCAATGCTGCCCTTCACGTTTGTTCTCTTGGAGCGATTGCGCACCGAACAAGACTTGAAGAAAAATATCCTCAATATCGGCTTGCTTGCCTTTGTGTTGAACTTGCAGGCGCGCTCGACGCACGTGCAAATGATTTACTACTCGTATCTCGCAGTCGGCGTGTATTTTCTGTTTGAACTCGGCTCGACGCTCATGCGCAAAGAGTCGGTTCAACATTGGGTTCGGAGCGTCTCGGGCTTCGCGCTGGCAGTGTTGATAGGCTTGATGATGTCCGCCGATACATATCTATCGGTGTTGGAATACACGCCTTATTCCATTCGCGGCGCGGCGAGCATTACGGAAACCGTGCCAGAGCTTGCACCGCTTCCTGCCTCGCCTGAGGACGCTGCAAAGCGCGCACAAAAAAAACCCGTCGGCACTGGACTCGATTATGACTACGCTACCAATTGGTCTTTCGGCGTCAGCGAGGTGATTACATTTTTCTTCCCGTCGTATCTTGGCTATGGGAACAGCACCTATTGGGGTCCGCAGCCCTTTACGGCGTGTCCGCAGTTTTTCGGCGCAACGATTCTTGCGCTGGCGCTGCTTGGACTTTTTTACTATCGGCGCGACCACTTCGTTCAAGCCTTGGCGGTCATCGGCTTTCTCGCCTTACTTATTTCGTTTGGAAAATACTTTCCGATTCTCTTCGACCCGCTGTTCAACTTTCTGCCGTTCTTCAACAAGTTTCGCGCGCCATCAATGATTTTGATTTTACTGCAAACGTCGGCGTGTATTCTGGCGGGCTTCGGCTTAAAGGCGATTTACGACATTCGTCAAAGCGGCGATAAAACCGCGCTGAAGGCGGTTGGCTACGGCGCGGCGGCAGCAGCGGCAATGTTTCTCGTCTCTGTGCTGATGCTTTCAGGCTACAAACAAACGTATCTGAAAAGCTTCGCCGAAAGCGCCAGAGGCAAAATGCTTATTTCCCAAAATCCGGGATTTCAAAATGTCATTGAGCGCATCAGCGACCAAACGGGCTTGTGGAACATGGTGCAGACCGATATGATTCTCTCGCTGTTTTTTCTTGCCGTCATTGCTATCGCTACTTACCTCTTTACGCAACGCAAACTTTCGCCCGTACTCCTGACGCCGATTCTCGTCGTTGTCGTTGTGCTTGATTTGTGGCGAGCCGACACCAAGCTCTTGGAAGACTTAAAGGAATCCGTCGCACAGCAACAATTTTTTGAAAAGCCTTTGTTCATCGACGCCCTGCAACAAGATAAAACGAAGTTCCGCGTTGCTACTTACGATTTCGGTAAAGAAGCCAACTGGTTAGCCTATTACAAAATCGAGACGGTCGGCGGCTATTCAGGCGCAAAGATGCGGCTGTATCAAGACTTGATTGAAGTCGCAGGCATGGGCGTTACCGAGTCGCCGATGTTCTTTATCAACCCTGTGCTGAACGACTTGCTCAACATCAAGTATCTCCTTAGTAACCGAGCATTGTCCGTTGCCGGCTTCAAGTTTGCCTCCGATAAAGGCGGCGCGATTATGGAGCGCGAGAACCCAACGCCGCGAGCCTGGTTCGTCAAGTCAATCGAGAAACAATCGGCAGGCGAGATTATGAAAGCCATCGTTGGGCAAACATTCAATCCGCGGGAGAAAGCCTTTGTCGAGAAGGACATTTCCAACATTGAGGCTGCTGATTCAACCGCGGCGCGTGTTGACATCATCGGTTCAGGCATTCACCATCTCGATTTAAAGGTTACGGCAACCGGACAAAACTTTTTGTTCGTGAGTGAAATCTACTACCCTCCGGGCTGGAAGTGTTTGATTGACGGCGTCGAGACGGAGATTTACAAAACCAACTACGCATTTCGCGGCGTTGTTGTGCCAAAAGGCACGCACGATGTCAAATTTGTTTTTGAGTCGCGCGCATTTGCTATCGGAAAACTGCTCTCGATTTTAGCCAATCTATTGGTCGTCGGAATGGTAGCATTTGGAATTTACGACGCGACTCAACGCAAGCGTGCTACCGACGCTTCCATTTCGGCGTAGTATGTCGCAGGAACGGGCATTCACAGCAGGGCTGCTTGTGCTTCTGCAAATTCCTAATGTTGGCGCAGCGCGGCTGCGTGCGCTCATCTCGGTGTTTCACTCGCCAGAGCGCGTGCTGGCATCATCGCCGTCGGAACTCATGCGCGTTGAGGGCGTCGGAGATTCAATTGCGTCGTCTGTCGTGAACTTCGCCAAAAACAAAACGGCGCTTCAACTTGCCGAGACGAAAGCAAACCATCAACTCGAACTTGCCGAAAAACTCGGCGCGACGCTGCTCACCATTTGGGACGACACTTATCCGACGCTGCTCAAACAAATCTATGACCCGCCTGTCTGTCTCTTTGTGCGCGGCTCGCTTGCGCCCGATACGCACAATCGCTTTGCCGTTGTCGGCACGCGCTACCCCACCGAGTACGGAAAGAACGCCGTCAAAAAATTTACCGCTGCGCTTGCACAAAACGGCTTTGAGATTGTCAGCGGTTTAGCTTACGGCGTCGATACAGCGGCGCATCATGTTGCATTGGAATCGGGCGCGCGAACGATTGCCGTTCTTGGCTGCGGCATCGACAAGATTTACACCGACCCAAAAGCCAAACTCTATCCGCGCATCATGGAGCAAGGCGCAATTCTTTCCGAAGAGTGGATTGGCACAGAGCCACTTGCCGACAATTTTCCCAAGCGCAACCGCATCATTTCGGGACTTTCAAAAGGCGTCTTGATTGTCGAGTCCGATTTCAAAGGCGGCGCGCTCATCACGGCAAACTACGCCATCGAGCAAAACCGCGATGTCTTTGCCGTTCCGGGCAGCATTTTTTCGCATAAGTCTAACGGCACCAACGCACTCATCAGAGACAGCAAGGCGAAACTTGTGCTTTCGCCCGAAGATATTCTGTCGGAACTTAAACTCTCGCCAACCAACAAAGCAGCGGCGGCTCCAGTTATCGCTCGCCCAGACCTCTCCGACACCGAAAGCATCGTCTATGATGCCATCAACGATGAACCGACGCACATCGACGCCATCGCCGATTCAACCGGGCTTGAAGTCAGCGATGTGTTAGTGATTCTCTTCGAGTTGGAATTCAAAGCGCATGTGCGTCAATTGCCGGGCAAATTTTTTCAAAAAGTGATTTAGCGATGCCGCGTTGTCGGGACTTGTTGAACAGGGAAACTTTTGTAACTTCGCGCCAAGTGAATCATAAACGATACAATGTTGAAATGACAAGGCTTTTCGGCAGGGTCGCCTGTGCTGTGTTGCTGTCGTTGACGTCTGTCTTGGCGCAGTCGCCGCAGAAGATTGGGTTTATTGATTCACAGGCGCTGCTTGGCACATTACCTGAATCACAGGACGCAAAAAAAAAGCTGGAAACTTTTGCCACCGAATGGCAAATGGAACTTCGCAAAAAGCGCGAGGCGCTTGACAAACTCACGAAGGAATACAAAACAAAAGAGATTCTTTACACTGACGACATCAAGGCGCAAAAGCAGCGCGAACTTCAAGCCGCTGAAAAAGACATCGCCGATTATCAAGCGCAGAAATTCGGCGCAAACGGCGAGTATTTTAAGAAACAATCTGAACTGATGCGCCCGATTCAAGACCGTGTGTTTACCGCTATGAAAGAGGTTGCCGTCGCCGAAGGGTATGATTACATTTTCGACCGCGCGTCGGATACGCTCTTGCTCTACGCCAATGAAGACCACAACCTAACACAAAAAGTGTTGGATAAACTTTCAGCGCTGCTGCCAGCACGCAGTCAGACACAGCAAGGCGGCAGGTAACGATTGGATAAACTATTTTTTCACTATTTCGTCTAAACAGTTCACGGTTTTTGCGGTTTCAATTTTAATTAAACACCTTGGAGGAAAAACAGTATCATGTCAAGAATTGAACACTTGTCGGCGCGTTTCTCATCGGCAAAGAGTTTCGTGTTGGGCTTTGGCTTAGCCATCGGCTTTGTTTTAGGCGCAGCGTTTCAACCGCCCGCCGGCGAAAAAGTTGGCTATGTTGAAATCGAGAAAGTGATTTCCGAAATGCCCGAAGCCAAGCCGATAAAAGAAAAGCTCGAGAAAGAAGCTCGACAAGCACAGGCCGACCTTGAAAAGATGCAAAAAGACCTCAAAGACGCCTACGATGAATATGAGCGCAAGAAAGCCATGATGCGCGCTGATGAGCAAAAGAAAAAAGAAGAAGAGCTGCAAACCAAAATGCAACAATTGCAGCAGCAGGGCTTAAGCAAGCGCGAGGCGCTTCAAAAGCGTGAAGCCGAACTCTTGAAGCCCGTCGAAGAAAAAATCTCCAAAACGATTGAGAAACTCGCGCAGCAAAACGGATACAGCATTATTCTCAATAAAGGCGGGGTCGCCAATACAGTTCTCTACGGCGACAAGAGCAACAACCTCACCTATAAGCTCATTGACGCACTAAAGTAACGGCGTTTGGTTTTTGCATACGGCGCGGAGACACAACTTTCCGCGCTTTTTTTCAGGACAATGATGCGACACGTGCTGCTCTTCCTTCTACTACTCATCGCGGCGGCGTGCGCCGACAAATCCGCCAAGCCTCCGCGCATCGATTTCCTGTATGTCGGCAACGACTATCCTGTTCAGGAAACATGGGAAGCTCAAGTGGTTTTCTCCGATTCGGGGCGACTGAAAGCCACTGTCTCCGCTAATCATATTTCGCAATACACTCGACAGGGTTCAACGGAAAAAAAATTAGACGGCAGAATCCGCGCCGAGCTCTACGACGACCAAGGGGTGCATTCTTCAACGCTGACCGCCAACCGCGCCATCATTCATCCTAATAACGATATGGAAGCCTTCGAGAACGTCGTTATCACCTCCCGCGACTGTACCACCGTCAGAACTGAATACATCAAGTGGACATATCAAGACCAAAAAGTGCGTTCCGATAAATTTGTAACCATCAAACGACCGACCGAAACGCTTTCTGGCTACGGATTCGAAAGCGACCAAAACCTGAAGCGGTATCGCATCTACAAAGCGACAGCAGTGATGAAAGTCCAAGACCAACCCGACCTAAAATGAAAAAACGTCTCGCGCTTCTCTTCGGCGGTCGCTCTGGCGAACATGAAATTTCCATCATCTCCGCCCGCTCCATTGCAAGTGCAGTCAACAAAGCCAAGTTCGACGTCGTGCCGATTTACATCACGCGCAAAGGTGAGTGGTTGAGCAAATCCGCGTCACAAAAAGTGTTGAACATTGATTTCGAGCCGCTCTTGAAGTCGCCGAAAGCGTTGAAGAAAACGCATACCGACATCGCCGCGCTGACGAAAAAGAGTCGATTCAACTTTGACTTTTCCAATATCGATGTCGCTTTTCCCGCGCTGCACGGCACATTCGGCGAAGATGGCACGGTGCAAGGCTGTTTGGATGTGTTCAATGTGCCGTATGTCGGCTGCGGCGTTCTGGCGTCGGCGCTTACGATGGATAAAGCGTTTGCAAAAGTTTGTTTTCAGCAAGCGGGCTTAAATGTCGGCGCGTATCACGTCGTTAGGCGAAGCGATTTAAAGACACGCCTGAACGACATTCTCGATGCCGCCGAAGCGGAGTTGGGGTATCCGATGTTCGTTAAGCCCGCCAATTCAGGCTCGTCGGTCGGCATCTCGAAGGCGAAAACGCGCAACGACCTGAAAGCCGCGCTCACACTCGCCGCGCAATACGACCGAAAATTGCTGATTGAAAAAGGCATTGACGCCCGCGAAATCGAAGTGGCTGCGTTGGGCAACGACACCGTTGTCACATCAGCGATTGGCGAAATCGTCCCGTGCAACGAGTTCTACGACTACGACGCCAAGTATGTCAAAGGCGATTCAAAACTCTTTATTCCTGCCGACCTTTCAGACACCATAGCGGCGGAAGTCCATCTTGCGGCGAAAATTGCCTATCGATCCACAGGCTGCGAAGGCATGGCACGGGTTGATTTCTTTCTGGAACGCGGCACCAATACACTCTATATCAACGAACTCAACACGATTCCCGGATTCACCTCGATTAGCATGTATCCCAAACTCTTTGCAGCCGCTGGGCTTCCCTACCCGAAACTTATCAATCGGCTCATCGCCCTCGCACTCGAGCGCCATAAAGACATTCAACGAAATAAAATTTGACGCATCGCTTTTAGACTAAATAATGCGGATATAGTTTGAAGAAGATAGGGGTTGTCATTCTCAATCCCGCAAAGCGGGATGAAGAATCCAAGCATAAAGATGGATGCCTCGCGTCGCTCGGAATGACACCGTGGTAAAATCTACTCCTCTTCTCATGATTTTGGTGTAAATCTGTTAGGTTTTATGATGGAGATTGCTGTTGCACCAAATAAAAAGCCCGACGGGTTTGAACATCGGGCTTTGCAAGTTTGACTTATTTTTCTTGTTCACTTGGCCTCTTCAATCGAGACAACGGCAAGTATTCCGTCTTTCAGCTCGCCTTTGACAACGACTTTCAAATCTTTTTCTTTCTTTGTCGAGGTCAGAAACGCTTTCGCCTTTTCGCTGCCAGTTGCATCGAACTTGATGAACTTTTTATTGGCATATACGCCGTAGCCCGACGCCGCACAGTCGTCCATTAAACAACATTCTTTTGTATGGAGCGCGGCGGTTTTGACATTCTCTAATCCTTCGCCGCATCGCACATCGGACAGGTAGCCTTTGAGGACAACTTTTTTGGCAGTGGATTTTTTCGGCGCATCTTGCGCAAACGAGGCAACGCTGAAGAGCGCAAGACAGCCAAACAGGAATAACTTTTTCAACATGGTCGTGTGAATTAGTGTGAATTAAAATTCACACGGCATAACCGCCGCCGCGCGGTATTTGTTCCAAGTTTTCGTTCACTCCGATTGAAAGAACAGTTCTTTCAACCGCTTACGAGCGATGCCGAGCCGCGCTTCGATTTCAGATTTTTCTAACTGGCGTTCAATGGAAATTTCCTGCACCGATTTTTTCTTGATGTCATGCAGCGTTATCAACTCGCGCTCGACGCGTGGCAATTTTTGAATGCACTCCAAGAGCCGTTCTTGGTCACTGAGCGCCCGCCTCGGCGGTTCGGCAGGCGTTGCTTGCGCAGGACTGAGGTTTTTATACCGCTTTGCTGCCATTGGCGGGAGTTTTTTGACCGGCGCCGCATCAATGTTTTGAACGAACTCGTCCGTTTCAGGCAGCGAGTCCGCATTTGTGCCGATGGCAATTTTATCGCCGAGTGCGTTTTGCGCAGGCAACTGAATTTGAATCGGCGATTGAAATCCGTTGGCAACGAATTGCTCTTTGGCAAGTTTTTCGCTCAGCATTGCGTTTGCATCGAGGTCGATGTTTTTCGTCAGCCGAAGGTCTTCGAGGTTCGCTGAAATGGCTTTGCGCGAGTCGAATTCGCCGAACAGCCGCATAAAATCAGCGTACTCCAGCCCGCGCGCTTCGCAATATGGAATCTCTCGATTCCAAATTTTTGTGCAGAGCGCGCTGAACTTCTCGTAAATTTCGGGCAAGCGAACGGCAACATCGAACCCGTCGGCTTTATCGCGCGCTGCCGAACTATACGGCAGCTTCATAATGATGTTGATGCCAGCCGCTTCGGCGTAGCGCTCGGCAATGCCGCTTCCATCGTCTCGATTCACAATCAACCCCAGCAGACGCGATTTTCCGCCGACGGTCTTGAAGTGGTTATTGGCAATGCAAATGTTATTGGCTGCGAAAATCGATTGGCGGTCGTTAGAGACAACGAGAATGACTTCTTCGCAGAGCGAGCGAGCGAGCGGCGTGGCAAATCCGCCGCAGACGACATCGCCTAAAAAGTCCATCAAAATCACGTCCAACTCCCATTGAAAGAGTCCAAGTTTTTCCAGCACATCGAAGCCTGAAATGATGCCGCGCCCGCCGCAACCGCGTCCGACTTCAGGCCCGCCGAGTTCAATGCCAAACACTGGTTGCTCGATGCCGTCAAGGTGTTTTTTGAACACAATATCTTCGACTTGCACTTTCTCGTGTCGCGCAGTTTTTTCGCCGAAGATTTCTGTTACAGTCGGCAGCGAGAGTCCGCCGAAGAGCGACGTGGTCGAGTCGTGTTTCGGGTCGCAACCGAGTTGCAGCACGCGCTTTTGCATCATTGCAAATGTCGCAGTCATGTTGGTGGTCGTAAAACTTTTTCCGATGCCACCTTTGCCGTAAATCGCAATGGTTCGCGCTGCCATATTTTTTTCCTTTCGTGAATGTTGTTGCGCTCGTATCGCGCCAAAATTTAATCCGTTTGCCAGTTCAGCACCATTTTCAAACACGTCTGGTCGTAGAAGGCGGTTCTGTACGCATGAGCGACGCCGTTCCACGCCGACACTTGGTGCGTGAAGAGTTTCTTAAAGTCAATGTTATGCGTTGCGATGATGTCGAGCGTGCGCTCTAAATCGCCTAACGCCCACTGCTTTGCCGCCAAAAATCTCACTTCTTTCATAAATGCTACGTAATACGCAAGGTCAATCCGCTCGTAGAATCCGCCCAAGACAACTGTGCCGCTCATTCGGAGCTGTTTGAGGCTCTCTTCAATGGCGGGCATTGAGCCAGAACAATCAATCACCACATCGACGAGCGCACCGCCAAGCGCGTCGGACAGAGGCAACTGCGGCGTGTGAATCTTGACATCGGCAACGGATTTCGACAACCGAAACGCGCTCAAATCAGTGGCGATGACTTTTTCCGCGCCGAAGCGTTTAGCAAACTCTGCCGCAAGCAACCCTACCACGCCCTGTCCCAGAACCAACACTTTTTTTCCGGCAACGAGCGCAAGGTCGATGATGTGTAGCGCTGTTGCGCCGAGCGGCAGCGCAAGACCAACAGCAGCGTCGTGCAGGCTCTCTTTTTGAAGCACATCGAGCCGCGTTGTCTTATGATACGGCGAGACGATATACTGCGACGCGCCGCCAAACGCTGCATTGACGCCGACATAGCCAAATGAGCCGGACACATACACGAACTTTCCGAGGCAGTCGTCTGCCACCCCCTTTCCTTTATCAATAATTTTCCCGACGGTTTCGTAGCCGGGAATGACAGGATAGTCGGTCATCGGCATCGGCGAGAGCTTGCCTTCAAAGAGCATTTTTTCCGTGCCAGCACTGACACTTGACCAGAAAGTCTCGATAAGCACGTCGCCTGCTTCTAACTCACGCAACTGCACGGGTCGCATTTCCACTGTTTCAGGCGCCGTAAAGACCACCGCTTTTGATTCCGACTTCATACTTCACACTGCTAAGGTTGAGAACAAATTTTCGCGTTTGATTCGCGCTTGACTTTTCGCATTTTGCCTTTAAATCATGCCCGCCGCTTTGAGCCGCGCTTCGTTGCGCTTTTCAAGGTAGATTCTGACAAGGTATTGCGCGGCGTTGGCGATGTAAGTAAAATACGCGGCGTATGCCACCCAAACGAGTTCCTTTTCCGAGACATTCATCGCGGCGAAAATGAAATACAAAAAATGCACTACGATGGCAATCGTGCTGCCGACATCTTCCCAAAAAAATTCCGGCGAGAACACCCACATTCCAAAGACCTCTTTTTCCCAAATCGCGCCGGTAACGAACAGCACGATGAAAAACAGCGTCTTAAAAAAGATTGCCCAAGTAACCCAAACGAAATTTTCTATTGTGCCAAGGGAGTAAAGCACCGTAACGGCAACGCCGCCAAGAAAGACCAGAAATTGAATTGGAGCGAGGATGATTTGAACTTTCGTCCATACCGATTGATTGCGGATGCGCAATTGCTCCGGCGTGTAGCGAGGCATCGTATTCTTCCTTTCCCAAAAATGTTACTTCAGTTCTCTGCACACAATCTAACACAAAAAATCACCTATTACAACCCTGACCAGCCTCCACACCTCGACACGCGGTATTGCCACAGCGCAGCGATTATGCTAACTTTAATTTTTAAGAAAGCCATAAATTTCAAAAACCAAACGCCGCCAACCTTGTTCCAAACACCAACGCCATGTCGACCTTCATCGACGCTTTTTCCAAAAGCATTTTTGTTCTCTGCGCTGCTCTTTTTTTGCACTGAGCTCTATGCAGGCGGCGAGACATTTCCTGCCGGACATTGGGCGTATGACATTATCGACCAGCTCGTCGTGCGTGGCTACTTGACCAAACTCTACGATGTGGCACGCCCTTACGAGCGGCTCGACGTCGCCCGCGCTATTTTGGAAACCGATAAAACTACCATCGAAGAACGCTCCACGCTTTGGCTGTTCCAGAAATTGGAACAAGAATTAGAAGACGAGTTGGGCTGGCTGCGCGACGAGGCATTTCCGACGGCAGCAATTCGCCTGGCGGCACGACCAGAACTCATCGCCGAGCGGCGTGATGGACCAAGACCAAACCTTCAACTTCCTGCTGAGCAGCAAAGTGGCCTCGACCTGCGACCGCGTTTCAGAGGGCGCGGCAGAGTTGCGCTGTATTTTGAAAAAGACTTCGTGCTTTACAATGCGTCCATCCTACAAAGCAACGGCGTCTTCGATGTTGTTCCAGCGCGCACTTACGGCAGCGCCACCGCATACAGCGAACAAGCATACTTTGCTTATCACGGCGAAACATTTCGTTTCAAACTCGGACGCGACTACGCCAACTGGGGATACGGACGACACAGCTTGATTCTTTCCAACACAGCAGGACCGCTCGACCAATTGATGTTCCAACTCAACACGCGCACGCTGCGGTTTACATTTATCACCGCGATGCTCGATAAAGTCGAGTATCGTGAAGAAGGCTCACCCTCTGGTGCGATTCCAAGTTTTGTTGAACGCTACCTCACTGCGGTTCGCTTCGACCTCAATCTTTTCTCGAGCAAAGCCCGCTTGGGAGTTTGGCAAGGGTTGCTTTACGGCGGACGCAATCGACCACTTGACTTTCGCTTCATCAATCCGTTTATCGTTTTTTACGCCGACCAGTTCAACGCACGGCAGGAAACAAACCCCATCATCGGCGGCGACTTTAGCCTTTATCCGTTCAATGGCTTCAACATCTACGGCAGTTTAATGATTGACGACTGGCAGGCAGACCGTCAGGACATTACCGACCTTGAACCGAACTTATGGTCAGGTCAGTTGGGCATTCGCGCCTCAAACATTCTTTTCGGGCTTGGCATTGACGGCACCGACGCATTTATCGAGCTGACGCGCGCCATCAACCGTGCCTATCATCAACGGCTTTTCAACCGTTATCAGCGTTGGATATTTGGCACCAATCCGCTTGCACATCCACTCGGCACAGATTTCGAGTCACTTGAACTTGGCATCTCGCATTGGTTTAGAAAGCAGTTTCGTGCGTCGCTTAGTTTGCTGCTCATTGGAAAAGGCGAAGGCAGTCTTTACGGCGATTTTACCGAGCCATGGTTGGAACGCAATCCCGACGGCACCTTTCGCTTCAATGTGCGCGACGGATACAGCGAACCGTCGCCCTTCGGCATCGTTGAGCGCCGCACCGCGCTGACAGCGGGATTTTTTTATCAACCATCCAACGCCTTCAACGCCGAGTTGAACTTGACCTATGTTTGGCGAAGCAACCTTAACAACGTCTCGGGCGCGACCGGAACAGATTTTCAAATTTTCTTTCGCGCCTTGTTCGAAATTCAGCCCGTCTTGAACCTGTTTTGAGTATGATTGTTCACCGTTGCCGTGTTGCGCTTTTCGTTGCACTGTTGATGCTCGGTTCAGAACGGTGGTGTCATGCACAGTCGGCAATATCCCAACGCACCAGCGATGTTTTTGTCGAGTTGACGAATGATTGTATCTTGAATGCTATTCGAGGACGCGCGACGGTAATTGTGCTTCAACCAGAGACAACGGCGGGATTTAAAGCATATTTAGATGCTGGCGTTCAAGCGGCGCTGCTCTCGTCGGGCATTACGCTCTACGAAACACCGGAGAAAGCGCGCGATGCAGTTCAACTGTCGTATCAACTTAGTTCATCGTCGCTCTCGTATCGTGCGCTTTCCGGTCAAGGCGGCGACGAGAAAACGGAACGACGATTCGGCTTAACGCTGCTCGTCAAAGCCGTCGAGCCAAGCGGCAAAGTCGTCGTCGCAGACTCTTTTTCGGCAACGCGCCTCGATACCGTTCAGACAGCGGAACTTGCAGCGTTGGAAGACATGCGGTTTCCGGAAACCAGAAAGAGCAGCACAACATCCAGCGTGTTGGAGAGCGTCGCCGCGCCTGTTGCCGTGATTAGCGCAGTTGGCATCATCGTCTTTTTATTTTTCAGCGTGAGAAGCCGATGAGTTTCCGCGCATAATGATTGACTTGACATGAAAGCATTTGACTTAAAGATTTTCTTTTATGTTCTCGCCGGTCTGCTTGCGCCTGTTTTTTTAGGGTGCGGCGGTTCGCAAAAAGCCACGGGCGAAGAAAGAACGCTTGCTGCTGCGTTTGCTTACGCCAAGTCGCTCTACGACCAAAAAGATTACACGGGTGCGCAGTTGGAACTCTCCAAACTTTCTTACACCAGCCGCGCAACGGAACTCGAGGACGATGTGCAGTTTTATCTCGCGCAGTGCTATTTCCAGAACGGTCAGTATCTTTTGGCGGCAGATGCCTATCAAACCTTACTCCGAAATGTTACCTCGTCGCCGTATAACCGTGCCGCATTTTTTCAAATCGGCGTCTGCTACTACAAGCTCTCGCCGATGCACAGTTTAGACCAAGAATACGCGCGACGCGCCATACAGCAGTTTCAGGCGTTTCTCGATGCGTATCCCTTGCCCGACTCTGCGCAGGTCGCCAAAGAAATGAGCGATCTCCGCGAACTCATTGCGCTCACGAGCGACGACGGGCGCAAGACACAATACGCCGCGCTCATCACACGCTTAGAATCGCAGTTGGGGCAGTTAGACACTGTGCGGCTCGCGGAAGAACACATTCGTTTGTGCCGCGAAAAACTTGCGCTCAAAGCACTCGAGGCAGCCGAACAGTATATTCAACTTCGCGCCTACAAAGCCGCCACGATTTACTACGACGAAGTCTTAACCAGCTATTCCGACAGCCCCTACTACGAAACAGCGCTACTTGGCAAAATCGACATGCTGCTTATCCGTGAGCGATGGGCGGAAGCCAAAGATGAAATTGAAAAATATGAAGAGCGGTTTCCCGACCGTAAGTTTCGCGTCGAGGGCGCAAAGGCAAAAGTCAAAGACATGCTTCAAACGACGAGCAAGTAAGTCAGACTCGAGTTTTTTCCCTGAACAACACATGAAAGTCGCGCTGTTCGGCGGCACGTTCGACCCGCCGCACAACGGACATATCGCTTTACTGACGCTGACGCGCGAACTTTTTTCGCCCGACCGAATCGTGCTGAGCGTCTCTCGTAACCCGCTTAAAGCATCGGTGCTGACGCCCGACACGCATCGGCTTGCACTTGCCGAATTACTTGCCGATGAAATCAACGCCACAGGGAACATCGTTGAAGTCAACACACGGGAACTGCGACGCAAGCGCCCGTCTTACACGATTGACACGCTTAAACACCTGACGAGCAAGTATCCTAACGCAGATTTTTTGCTGTGCATCGGCGAGGACAATTATCGAAATTTTTCGCGGTGGAAGTCGCCAGAGAAAATCCTTGCGATGTCGCAAGTCGCTGTGTTCTCGCGCCAACTGTCCGATGAAAAACGCCCGTCGTTTTCACTCGTTCAAGGCAGCGCCGTTCGATATGTGAAGTTGGACTTTTCAATTTCCGCCACCGACATTCGCGCTGCGCTCTCTAAGGGCGACGATGTCAGCGATAAACTTCCGCGCTCGATTCTGCGCTACATCGCTGCGCACGGATTGTATCAAGCGGCGTTGTAACCATTTCTCGCGTTTTCCGACCCCTGTTTTCACGTCGATATTTCCAACAACATTTTTCAAAACGTTTTTTGTAGAATCCGTCGTTTAGAAGCCACGCATTGTTTTTTGCAATCCTTTAACTCTGTTTGAGCATGAGCATAACCTCAACTGAAAAAGCGCTGCTGCTGAAAGTGGTCAAGCGCGATAAAAGCGTCGTCGATTTCGCGCAAAGCAAAATCACCAACGCGATATTCAAAGCCGGCAGCGCGACAGGCGAATTTGGCGCCGATGTCGCCCAACAGCTTTCCGACGACGTCGTCAAAATTTTGGAGCAGAAGTTCGAGTCCGACCTGCCCTCAGTCGAGCAAATTCAAGACCTTGTCGAGACCGTTCTCATCAAGGAAAACTGGGCAAAGACGGCGAAGGCATACATTCTCTACCGCAACGAGCGCGCCCAATTGCGCAAGCAGAAAAAGCCCGTGCCGCCCGACGCCAAGGCGCTCGCCAACGAAAGCAAACGCTTCTTCCGCAATCAACTCTCGGAACTGATTTATTACCGCACTTACTCGCGCTGGATGCCCGACAAAGGTCGCCGCGAAACATGGGTGGAGACGATTGACCGCTACCTCGCATTTATGAAAGAAAATCTCGGCGAGAAACTCACCGCAGCAGACCACGCCGACCTGCGCGAGGCAATGCTCAAACAAGAAATTATGCCCTCGATGCGCCTCCTCTGGAGCGCGGGAGACGCGGCTCGAAAGACCAACGTCGCGGCGTATAACTGCTCCTTCATCGCGCCTGAATCGCTGCAAGACTTCGGCGAGATTATGTATATCCTGATGTGCGGCACGGGCGTCGGCTTTTCGGTCGAGCAGCAGTCGATTCACAAATTGCCGCAAATCAAAAAGCAGACGGGCAAACAATTGCCAACACACGTCGTCGAGGACAGCAAAGAAGGCTGGGCGGACGCGCTCACGCTCGGCTTAAACACGTGGTTCAACGGCGAGGACATCACGTTTGATTATTCGCAAGTTCGCCCGCAAGGCAGCCGCCTAAAAGTGATGGGCGGCAGAGCGTCGGGACCCGAACCGCTCCGCGCCTTGCTCGATTTCACCCGTGAAAAAATTATGCAGCGACAAGGTCGGCGGCTCAACACGCTCGATGTTCATGATGTGATTTGTAAAATCGGCGAGGTGGTGGTGATGGGCGGCGTGCGCCGCAGCGCGCTCATCTCGCTCTCGGATTTGGACGATGTGGAGATGCGCGGCGCCAAACAAGGCGCGTTCTACATCTCGCACCCGCAACGCAGCATGGCGAACAACTCCGCAACCTACAACGAAAAGCCGACCATCTCGGAATTTCTCGACGAGTGGATTTCGCTCATCAAATCAGGAAGCGGTGAGCGCGGCATTTTCAACCGCTCAACCATTCTGCAACAACTGCCGGAGCGCCGACGCGAGAAGTTTTCAGAGCATCTTTCAACCTGCGGCACAAACCCGTGCGGCGAAATCATCTTGCGCTCCAAACAGTTTTGCAACCTCTCGGAAGTTATCGCCCGCGCGGACGACGATGAGCAATCCCTGCTTCGCAAAATTCGCTTGGCGACAATTCTCGGCACATTCCAATCGACGCTGACGAACTTTCCATACCTTTCCGAAGCGTGGAAGAAAAATTGCGAAGAAGAACGCTTGCTTGGCGTCTCTATCACGGGGCAGTGGGATTGCAAAGCGGTTCGCAATGCCGACACCTTGCGCAAACTCCGCGATGAATCCGTCAAGGTCAATGAAGAATATGCCAAGCGCTTCGGCGTCAATCGCTCGACCTGCATTACTTGCGTCAAGCCGTCGGGAACGGTCTCGCAGCTGGTCGATGCTGCGTCGGGTATGCACGCGCGTCATTCGCCGTATTACATTCGCCGCATTCGCATTTCGGCGAGCGACCCGCTCTTTAAAATGCTCAAAGACCAGAAGTTTCCCTACAAGCCCGAAGTGGGACAAACCGACGGCGACGCCACGACCTACGTGTTGGAGTTTCCCGTCAAAGCCCCTGACGGCGCGATTTACCGCGACGACCTTTCGGCGTTGGAGCAACTCGAGCATTGGAAACTGGTGAAAACGAATTTCACTGAGCATAATCCGTCGGTAACGGTGAGCGTCGGCGAAGAGGAGTGGCTGGAAGTCGGCAATTGGGTTTACAAGAATTGGGACATCATCGGCGGCTTGTCGTTTTTGCCGCGCGCGAATCATGTCTATGCGCTTGCGCCTTACGAAGCGATTACGAAAGAACAGTATGAAAAACTCGCGGCGAAATTGCCCGCGATTGATTTTTCGGAAGTCGTCGCCTATGAAGAGTCCGATGAGACGCAAGGCGCAAAGGAACTGGCGTGCGTCGGCGGCGCGTGCGAGTTGTAACGCCGTTTTTGCCATTGCCCGAAATCCCTTGTCAAATCAACGTTTGGCAAGGGATATTTACGCGCGTTGATGAGCAACTGACTTCATCATTTGTTGATACTGCTTTGGACACAATCCGACGGCTTGTTTGAACACCCTATCGAAATAGGCCGTGCTGCTGAACCCCGACCGAAAACACACCTCCGAGACGGATATGCCCGGCTGTGCAAGCAACTCTTTTGCCCGCTCAATGCGCACGCGGTTGATAAACTCAATTGGCGTTGCGCCTAATTCTTGCTTGAAGCTTCGGAAGAAGTGCGGCTTACTCATACAACTTTTTTTGCACAAGTCGTCAATAGAAATATGTTCGTGCAAATGCGTTTTAATGTAGTCGACAGCGACGGCTAATCGGCTGCGGTTCAGGTATAGTTTGGTCTGTTCCAGCAGCAAGGTTCGCGCTTGGGTTTGCATCATTCGAACCAAAAGCTCGCGCAGTTTCAGCGCCGCCAGAATGTCTTTGGCGGGTTCGTCGTCGATAAAGATTTGGACGAGTTGTGAAATTGTTTGTGTAATGCGCGGGTCGCTGCCCAAATAAAACTGATTGTAATGCAGTTGCCAAGTGTTGTTATCGGTCTTTGGAAATCGCTCGTTCAAGTCGGCGGCAACTGCGCTGATGAGGTCGGGCGAAATGGCAAGCGCCAGACATCTTGTCGGCGTGTTGAACGACGCTTCAGGAAAATCAATTCGCATCGGTTCGTTTGCAGGCAAGACAAGCGACTGGTTTGGAAAAAAATCAAACGGGTGGTTTTGCGCAAGGTGCATGACTTTCTTGCCCTGAATCATGGTGGCGACAATTGGCTCATGAAACTTCAATTCCACACTGGTGCAGGCTTGATAGGTCTCAAACAAATTAAGCTCGGATTTTTCGAGCGTGAAAACAGTGCGGTTTTCAATAAGCGTGTGCAGACGTTTTTCCAAGCGACGATGCGACACAATAGCCATACAATCTACTCCTTTCGCTGCCGCCGAGCGCGGGAAGGCAGGCGGACTTGTTGTTTGTTAATTGGAACGTGCTTAGAACATACCAAAATTTTCCTAAAAACAAAATGAGACAATTAGTCAAAAAAATGAGACGATTGTGCAACTCGCTTTAAACGAATTTTTCAAACTTCTGGGCGTTGTTTTTGCGCAACAGTCTGCTCGACTGCCGCAAATTCAGTCATTCCAATTAACAAATTCAGTAAAGGAGACAGAGTTATGACAATGCTTGTCGAAGAAGCCGTGAATTCCGCTACACTTCACGCACGCCCACAGTTCAAATCGCGCTACGACAATTTCATTGGCGGCAAATGGACACCGCCTGTCAAAGGGCAATACTTTGAGAACTTCTCGCCCGTTGACGGCTCGCTGATTTCAGAGGTGGCGCGTTCAACAAAGGAAGATATTGACCTTGCGCTCGATGCGGCGCATAAAGCCTTCCCGAAATGGTCGCGCACATCAGCCACAGAGCGCAGTAATTTGCTTCTGAAAATTGCCGACATCACCGAAAAAAATCTCGTCTATCTGGCCGAAGTTGAAACGATGGACAATGGCAAGCCGATTCGCGAAACACTGAACGCCGATTTGCCGCTTGTCGTCGACCACTATCGCTATTTCGCCGGTGTCATTCGCGCCGAAGAAGGTTCGGCATCGGAACTTGATGACAACACGCTTTCGCTCAACATCAAAGAGCCGATTGGTGTGGTTGGACAAATCATTCCTTGGAACTTCCCGCTCCTCATGGCGGCATGGAAAATTGCGCCCGCACTGGCGGCAGGCTGTTGCACCGTTGTGAAGCCGGCAGAACAAACACCCACGAGCATTATGGTTTGGCTCGAATTAATTCAGGATATTTTACCCGAAGGTGTGTTGAATGTGGTCAATGGCTTCGGCGTTGAAGCCGGAAAACCGCTTGCTTCGTCGCCGCGCGTCAACAAAGTTGCCTTCACTGGTGAAACAACGACAGGACGCTTGATTCTGCAATACACTGCCGACAACCTCATTCCTGCAACAATGGAACTTGGCGGCAAATCGCCTAACATCTACTTCAAGAGCGTGATGGATGCCGATGATGAATTCTTCGACAAGTGCTTGGAAGGCGCAACGATGTTCGCGCTCAATCAAGGTGAAGTTTGCACCTGTCCGTCGCGCGTCTTGGTTCAAGAAAGCATTGCAGAAAAATTCATTGAACGCTTCATCACACGCACGAAAGCCATTAAGCAAGGCAATCCGCTCGATGAAGAAACCATGC
>JPGV01000022.1:0-410 GCA_000724175.1 [Candidatus Thermochlorobacteriaceae] bacterium GBChlB
GATTCCACATCGACATCGACGAAGAGTTTAAGTTTGATGAGCTCTTTGGCAACCTTTCCGCCGAGTTCAGCAAGGCGCGACTTCATTTCGCGAATGCGATTGAGGAAATGCGGATTTTGAGAGCGAATGGCGTGCGCCCAAAATTCAAGCAGAATGGCGGCGTGGTCGGCGTGCTTTTCGTAAAACTCAACCGTCGTATCGATGAGCGCGCTGGCTTTGGAAACAGGGTCTAACAGTCGTTCCGATTGGCGAAGCATATCGGCTTCGTATTCATCAATCCACGAATCATAGACGGCAAGGAAGAGTTCTTCTTTGGTCTCAAAGTATTCGTAGAGCGTGCCTTTGCCGACACCTGCAAAGTCGGCGATGTCTTGCATCTTTGTTTCGTGAAAGCCTTTTTGCGCAAACAT
>JPGV01000022.1:546-39239 GCA_000724175.1 [Candidatus Thermochlorobacteriaceae] bacterium GBChlB
TCAAACGCGCCTTGTTCGTTGATGAAAGGACCAGCGGCGATGAACATTCCTTTCGGGATATTTTCCAACATCCATTTGATATGTGCGCCCGCGTGAATCATCACATCTTGGGCGCGACCTTCGTTGCACGTCATTTGAACGACAAAGTATTTCATGTGTTGAAGTGAGTTAAAAGGTGATGAAAATTCCAACAATTAAACCAACAATCATGAGCGCGCCGAACTGCGCGTGTAATTGCGCCGCACGAGCAACAATCATTGGGTCGACATTCGGTTGCTCGAGGGCTTGAACTTCTTTGGAAAGTTTAATCGCCGCAGGAAGCGAGAGAAGCGCGAGCAACGCAAACGGTGTCAGTTGCGCGAAAGCCACAAGCAACACAAGCGTGAGGTATGCGCCAAACGAAAGCACATAGTGAAACTTCTTTGCGCCGTTTTCGCCGAGCCAAATGGCAAGTGTAGAGATGTTCGCTTTTTTATCGGCGGGAATGTCGCGCAAATTGTTGATGTGCAAAATGTCATCGACAAGCAACCCGATTGGAATCGAGTAGAGAATCGGAAGCCATGAGAATGTTTTGGTTTGCACGAAGTATGCGCCGAAGACCATGAGCGTAGCGAAAGAAAGAATCACTTGCAAGTCGCCAAGTCCGCGATATTTCAAGGAGAGCGGCGGAGCGGTGTAGAAGTAGGCAGAGAGCGCGCCGAAAAGCACAAGGTAAATCAAGACATTAGCGTTTTCTTTGGCATCGATGATGAAATACGCACCAATCGCAACGGCGACCAGAAATGCCACGAGCGCACCCATTGCTACTTGCTTCGGCGTGAGCGCACCTTGAACGAGAATGTTCAGCGCACCGAAGTTGTCTTTGTTATCCAACCCTGTTTTGTAATCAAAGTAATCATTGACAAGATTGGTAACGATGTGAATCGCCACGCACCCCAAAATGCACAAGACGAAATTGAGAACGCTGAACTCGAAACTGACGAGTCCTTGTGCGCGCATTGTAAGCGCAATCACGCCGCCCATGACGGCGGGAATCACTGATGCGGTGAATGAATACGGACGAAACGCAATCCACCACGTTTGTGCGGACGGTTTCGGTTGAACAGCAACTTCCATTGTAACCTCCAAATGGTTAAGCGTTAATTGTTAAGCGTTGATAAGAGATGTTTCTAAAACTTTTGCGGGAAACCATTGTCGCGCGAGCGAACTGACGAACCACTTCGAAACATCAAGTCGAACCGGTGCGCAAGGCGTGTAGGTTTGATACCAAGGCATTTTCGCAACGAGCATTTTTCGAACTCTATCTTCATCGGAATCGGGCAGAAGGGCGGCTTCAAATTGTGCTTGAAGAAAATCTTTCATCGCATCGTTTTGAGAAATCATCAGTGCGCCTTTGGGATTCTGCTTCAAGTTCGCAAGCGTTTTGCCTGACTTTTCAAGCAAGAGATAAATCGTGAGGTCGTCGGAAGCGAAGTATGCGCCCAATATCCAAGGCGAGTATTCGCCGCCCGTTGTAGCAAGGCTGATGGCGTTGTTTTCTGAAAGGATATTCAGAATCGCAGATTTGATTTCAGTTTCAGGAGTCATAATGCTTTAAGTCCTTTCGATGTTGAAGGTTGTGTTAAAAAAATTGCAAGAAATCTAAACCCGATTAGTTGAACACGATTGAGAGCGCGTATCCAATCACAAGCGACAGCCCACCAAGCGTTGCGACACCGATAGCTTGCGACATTGCAGGTTGATAAAGAGAGAGGTCTTTGTAATTACGTGTAAGTGAAACCATCTTGTATGACATTGGCGCGGTTATCAAAGCGAGCAATGACCAAACAGGAAGCGTGCCAGTGATTACACCTGCGATAAGAAACAAGTAAGCAAACAGTGTAACCGTCGTTAAGAACTTCACCGCTGTTGCTCGACCTAACTTCACAGGCAAGGTGATTTTGCCATTTTTCACATCGTCATCGTGGTCAAAGATGTTGCTCACGATTCCGACGTTCATCACGAAGATGCCAATCGGAATAGAGGCAAGAATTGGCGACCAGTTGAAGGATTGCGTCAGCACAAAATAGACACCGAAAACAACCATCGGACCGAACGCCAAAAAGATGGAGGTTTCTCCCAAGCCGCGAAAATTCAGGCGAATCGGGGGAGAGGTGTAGAAGAACACGACAAACGCACCCAACAGCGTGAGAATCAGCACGGGCATTCCGACGGAAAGCAAGATGTAGATGCCCGATGCCAATGCCAGCACCATACAAATCCAAAATGCGACCATCACTTGCTCCGCTGTGATGATGCCACGCACGAGCGGGCTATCGTGAAACTGCTGGTCTTTATTGGCGAAGTTGCCGTTTTTGTAGTCGAAGTAATCGTCGATAAAATCGGCGGCAGAGTGCGCGGCAATGATGCCGAAAAACGCGAGAAGAAATATCGTCCAATCAAATGAGCCGTGAGCAAAGGCAATAATGCCGCCCAAAATTGCAGGAATCGCGCTGGTTACGAGAAAAGGAGCGCGCGCGGCTTTAATCCATATCCCGATGTGTTCGCCTATCGTCAAGGGCTTTGATGCTGCGTTCATAAGTCGATTTGAGTTTAGAGGTTAAGAGAAAATCAGTCCAATGCTTACCAACACGCCGAAGGAGATTAAGACGGCAATCGAGCGAACGGTTGCCCAAAGGTATTCATGCACTTCGCTGCGATTGGCTTCAACCGTTTTGACCACAGAAATCGCAAATGGAATCGAGAGCAAACCGAGAAGTGTGAGTACAGGAAGAACTTGGAAGACAACGCCGAGTATCAAACTGATATACCCAGCAATGAGCAACGACTTGATAATCGTATTATTGAGTTTGATAACAAACGTGTTTCCCGCCTCTTGTCGAATTTCGTAGCGCGCACCTTTGAGATACGCCACAACGGTTACGAAGCAAGCAATGGGAATCGACATCGCGAGCGTAGTCATATCAGCCGTCGGATTGAGCGCGTAATAAGCACCCATCATGGAGAGCGGTCCGAAGGTGATAAAGATGACGACTTCCTTGTAGCCGCGTAGCATCAAGGGCGTGAAGAAAATTGCCACAAGCCCACCTAACAGCGCAAACAGGAGAATTTCATAACCAACCTTGAACACGAAATACCCGCCGATGAGTGCGTCAATTGCGAGGCATAGTATGCCTGCAAGCAAGGTTTTTTCGTCCTTGAAAAGCCTATCGGCGAAGAACGGTCGCCATCCAGCAAAAATTTTGGTATGCGCATCGCGCTGGTCGGTGTGGAAGTTGGTGCCATAGTAGTAGAGGTAATCGCCACCGGCTTGTCCGATAAAAAGCCCAAGCGCAACAAGCGCAAACGCAAATGCATCAAAATAGCCTTGATGAAACACGATTGCGCCTGTAACCATCGCAGGAATAATCGACGCGCTAAACAGCAAGACTTTTATGACACGAATGGCGCGCTCGCGTTCAGGCGAGAGTGCAACAGGTGCAGACGGAGCATTTACAGTAGAATTGCTGAGGGGCAGAGAAGCAGACAAAGGCATACGGCTATCTAAAACCGTATCGGTCGTGTTACGAGATACTGACATATTGGCTCAAACTTGAAGTTGATAAGAAATGACCGACTCGTCGGTCGGTTATTTGAATCGGCAGCATTAACCCGACAGCGATGCATTACGTTCAACGGTGTGTATCTTTTTTCTGAATCCCGTTCTTCATCTAAATGCGTCCGAACGAGAAACTTTGGGCTTTTTCGGACCGTTAAAACGAGGTAATTTCAACCAAGTTTTTGCTCTTCTAACACAAACTGTTTGCCAATGACTACATCTCGTTCTCTGGTTGCTGCTGTTGTTCTTTTGGTTGCCTTCTGCTCTGCCGCGCTTGCTCAAGAAGGGCGCACGCTGAAAAAGAAATCCGAACCTGTCAAGGTTGAGTCGTCCAAAGCTGCTGTGAAAATCGAGTTGCCCAAAAAAGTTCAGGAATCTTTTGAGCGTGACTACCCAAATGCGGTCGTTACAGGCATTTCCGAAACTGTCAGGAAGTCCGACAAGCTCGTCAAAGTCGAGAGCATTGATGGCGATGTCAGCCGAGTGATTCTCTACACGCTTACGGGTCAGCCAGTTGAGATTACCGAGTCGATTGCGGTACTTGACTTGCCGGAACTTGTTAAGGAAGCTGTGAAAACAGAAACTCCTAACGCTGAAATTTCGTCCGCGAAGAAAATCATCAGCGCAGCGCCGACGCTTTACGAAGTCGTCCTACTTGCTCATGGCGAAAAAGAAACGGCGCTTTTTGATAGCAAAGGAAACTTGGTCAAAAAAGTAGATGCCCTGCCCAGCGCGGTGGCGCGCGCGTTCCAAAAAATGTTTCCCGACGCGGAAATCGTCGAGTATCGCAAACTCACGAGCGATGGCTATATCAAATACGCCGTTGAAAGCCGCGACGGACAAATTGCCCGCGAGGTCATCTTTTCCGAAGAGGGCGATGCTGTGAAAATCACGGAAACCATGTCGCCGCTTGCCTTGCCTGAATCGGTCAAGCAAACCTTAGCAGATACTTATGCTGATGAGAAAATCGCCGTTGCCAAAAAGGTTGTAACGATTGAATATCAAATTGGCGTTGGAGATAGCGGCAAAACGATTGTCTCGCTTGATGCGTCAGGAAATCTTTTAGGCATAGATGACCCGACCGCGTCTGCGCCGCCCGCGTTGCGAGCCGAAGAGGTCAAGCCGGCTGATGTGAAAACCATGCTATTGAATCCGCTTCCGCCGCCTGCAGTCACTGCGCTTGTCGCGCCCGTTGCACCGCTTGATACAAACACACTTGCAGGTCGCCGCTCAATGATTGCAAGCATGGATTCCATTGAGGCAAAAGCAAAACGCCGCGTCATCATCATCAATCGTTATCATCAGCCGACGATTGCATGGCTGCCGCCCTTGGTGCGGTTTAGAACTTGGGGATGGCGTCGCGGATTTTGGTGGTAAAAACGACGTGCATGGCTGATGCGCCGCATAAATTTAACAAGAGACAGATGGCGACTACCGCCACAAAAGCCGACTATCCGGCAATCTATACCGTTCAAGACTACTTCGCGTTGGAGGCTGCGGTCGCCGACGCGAAGGGAAAAAATCGAGTTGCGCTCGCTTGGAATCATGCTCTTGATGAAGGAAATTTACCGCGACATTGCTTTTCCGAATCCGAAAAAGAAACCGATAAAAACGCTGTTGAGGTAAATGCGCCAGACATTCCCGCTTGTCTATCAAACGCCTGCCCTTTGGGCGACAACTGTTCTCGCCGAACCGATGGCGCTGCTCTCCGACCATGCTTACTTGGAGCGCAAAGCGGCGTCCAATGCACTCGACTTACTGAACCGTTGGGCGGAGCCGACGTGTCCCGACACTTGGGTGCAGACACTTGCACACGTGGCACAGGACGAAACAGCGCATCTTTACAGCGTCTCGCGGCTCATTGCCAAACGCGGCGGCGTGCTCCCACGCTCGCATAAAAATCAATATGCCAACGACATGCGCGGCTTAGTGCGCGTCGGCAGAGGCAAGCTCGATATTCTCGACCGCTTGCTGGTCTCTGCCCTGATTGAAGTTCGATCGTGCGAGCGATTTTTGATACTGGCAGAAACAGCAGAAGATGCGGAACTTGCGCACCTTTACAAAAGCCTCTTTGCATCGGAAGCGGGACACTACAAAACCTTTCTCAGCCTTGCCGAAACTGTAACAGACGCCGACGTCGTCGCCGCGCGTTGGTCGGAACTCTTGGAACGCGAAGCAGAGATAATTCAAGCGCAACCCAAAGGCGCAAGGCTACATAGCGGTTTCTGAATTCGCCTGTATTTTCAATGGAGTTCCCTTTCACGAGAGCGACATTGGCGGCGTGATGAGCCACTGTTGTAGTTACTTCAATTTATCTTTGAACCACTGCGTCAGGTGTGTGTTAGGTCCGACAGCAAAAATAATCCCGACGCCAATCAGCAGCATCACGATAATGATGATGATTTCTTCCATAGCCTGGTCAATTTAATTCGTTAGTGCGCCAATGGCGTTCAGGTCGCTATCAATGCTCATCAATCGCACCTGCCTGAGTTGCCCGACAAGCGTTTCTCGCGCCCATTCCTTTGATGGCACTTCAATGCCGACGCGCACATAATTCGCCGAATGCCCGTAGACACACAGTTTTTCAGTGGGTTGTAGCCCGTCGCTGATGTCGGCGTCGTCGGAAAACTCGTTCTCGAACAAAACCTCGACCGTTTCACCCAAGAAGCGAGAGACAAAGGCTTTCTTTTTGAAATACGATAGCTCATGCAGTTTTTGATTTCTCGCTTTTTTGACGATAGCAGGAACTGCTGTAAGTGTGGCACTCGCAAGAAGGTCGGCGGCGTGCGTGTTCGGTCGCTCTGAAAACGTGAAGATGTGCAAGTAGGAAATCGGCAGCGATTGAATAAACTCGTAAGTTTCTTCGAACTGCTCGTCGGTCTCGCTTGGAAAGCCGACAATCACATCTGCGCCGATACAGACATGGGGAATTTTCGAGACGACTTCCAAGACGCGCTCGCGGTAAAGATCTTTGTTATATCGTCGGCGCATCAGTTTTAGAATTTCCGCCGAACCGGATTGCATTGGCAAATGAAAATGCGGCACAATGCGCGTCGATGCGGCGATAAAATCAATCATCTCGCTCGTAAGCAAATTCGGCTCAATGGAACTGATGCGCAGGCGCGGAATTGGCAGGTCATTGAGCGCTTGAAGTAATTCAAAAAACGACGCGCCAAATTTAACGCCATAGTCGCCGATATTGACGCCGGTCAGCACAATTTCCTGATAGCCTGCGTCAATAAGCAATCGCGCCTGCATGACGGTTTTTTCAATCGATTCAGAGCGCGACGCGCCGCGCGCCAGTGGAATTGTGCAATACGAACAGTTGTAATCGCAGCCGTCTTGAACTTTCAGGTAAGCGCGCGTTTGGTCGTGTTGTCGGTCGAGCAAGATAGAATGACCGAACCCAAATGTATCAACGGTTGAAATGTCGCTGACAAAAATGCGTGCCTCGCCCGTTTTTTGAAAGTCGTTCAAGAGCGACGTCATTTCAAATTTTTCTTTCGCGCCCAAGACGGCATCGACGCCCTCAATCGAGGCGAGCGTTTCGGGTTCAAGTTGCGCGTAGCATCCGACGACTGCGATGTAGCTTTCAGGCGAGTGTTTGAGCGCCTTTCGAACCGCGTTGCGGCACTTTGCGTCGGCGTGTTCGGTAACGCTGCACGTGTTGATAATCGTCAGGTCGGTTTCTTCGCCAAATGGAACGAGCTTATAGCCTTGTTTCAAAAACGCCTGCGCAAGTGCAGAGGACTCGGCGACATTGAGCTTGCAGCCGAGCGTGTATGTAGAAATGCGTTTCATTAGATAAAAAATTTACCAAAGATAACGCAAAAAGAGCGTAGTTTGGTTTATTGCTGAACTGCAAAACCGATTGAGTGAAACTCTGTATGATGAAGCCGTATCCACCCGCATACTACGCCGACTATTTGCACTTGGAAAAAGTACTCGATGCCCAAATGCCGCGCAGCGCGCAGTTCGGCAAGCCCGCGCACGACGAGATGCTGTTCATTACCGTCCATCAAGCCTTCGAGATTTGGTTCAAACAAATTTTGCACGAACTCGATTCCGTGCGCGCACTGTTCGAGAGCGACTTCGTCGATGAGACGCGCGTTGGCGTTGCGGTCTCGCGGCTTTCGCGCATTGCCGAAATTCAAAAAGTGATGATTGACCAATTCCGAATTTTGGAAACGATGACGCCGCTCGACTTTTTAGAGTTCCGCGATTTTCTCTCGCCCGCATCGGGCTTTCAAAGCGTGCAGTTTCGGCTCATCGAAAATAAACTCGGCTTGAAGCGCGCCCAACGCGTTGACTTTAACCGAACCTCTTACGAAAAACGCCTCTCCGACGAGCATCAGCGCTTGCTCTTGCAATCAGAGTCTGAGCCATCGCTCTTCGAGCTGCTTGAAAAATGGTTGGAGCGCACGCCGTTTCTCTCATTTGGAAAGTTCGATTTTTGGAAGCTCTACGAGCGCGCTGTGTCGGAAATGCTTGCTGCTGACCGACAAACGATTCAAACCAACGCAACGCTTTCCGACGCTGAAAAAACCAAAGAACTCGACGGCATTGCCCGAATCGAGCAAGGCTTTGCGGCAATCTTTGACGAAGGGAAACATCAAGCCGCGATTGACAAGGGCGAGCGTCGGCTCTCTTACAAAGCCACGCAAGCCGCGCTGCTCATCTTGCTGTATCGAGACGAGCCGATTTTGCATTTGCCCTTTCGACTGCTCTCCGTCCTCATTGACATCGACGAACTTTTTACAACATGGCGGTATCGGCACTCGATGATGGTTCAAAAAATGATTGGCGTGAAAATCGGCACGGGCGGGTCGTCGGGACATCAGTATCTCAAACAAACCGTTGACGCCCATCGCGTGTTTTTGGATTTGTTTAATCTCTCGACATTTTTAATTCCACGCTCGGCGCTGCCCACATTGCCCGACGCGGTTCGGCGCGAATTAGGCTTTCACTACGGCAATCATTGATGTGCTATGACAAAACGGCTATGGGACGCGGAGGCAAGATTTTACAGGGGTTTACGGCGCAACGCGATGTCAGCCAGAATTTTATCCGAAGAAAATGCCGCCGCAAAAAGACTACTTGCTCGACTGGATTTTTCAAACATTCATCGAGTGTTGGACATTGGCACAGGCGTAGGTAACGCCCTCTCCTTGATTGAGCATCGGGCGATGCATGTGAGCGCCATTGATGCCTCTGCTGAAATGCTCCGCGAAGCAAGCCTGCAATTTCCAAACGTGAAGTTTTACTGCGCCGACGCCTGCGCAATGCCATTTGACGATGCCGCGTTTGAATTAGTGTTGTGCGTCGGCGTCTCGGAATATGTAAGCGACATGTCGCTGCTCTTTCAAGAAATTTACCGCGTGCTTGCGCCGTCGGGCTACGCACTGCTCACAGCGGCAAGCGCATCGCCGTTCAATCTGCTGCGCTATGTGCTTGGTCATCGGTTATTTTTGCGCAGAAGGCTTGACGGCGTTGCCGTTCAAAGTGGCTTCGACATCCTCGCTGCCTCGAGAACGCTGCTGCAAATTCAATACTTGTTGCAAAAATCCTAACAGTGTAAGGTATGTATCAATCCCACTACTCGAAGTTTCTGGCAGCTAACCCAAATCGGCTGCACTTTGCCGCGCACAGCCATCATCTCTGGCTTGATGTAACGCGAGAGGCGCAGCTTCAGTATTGGGACGATTCCGCCGCATACGTTGATAAAAAATGGGCGCATATTTTCTCTGAGGTTGTGCCGAAGGCGCAGCAGCACATCGCCGCCGCCTTGCAGCTATCGTTTCCCGAACAAATCGTCTTTGCGCCCAACACGCACGAGTTCGTCGCGCGGTTGCTCTCGTGTTTGGATTGGACGAAGCCTGTAACGATTCTCACAACGGATTCAGAGTTTTACAGCTTCACGCGCCAACTGCAACGGCTGGAAGAATTGCCAGAACTCAAACAACGCCTCTGCGTAAGGCGCATTGCCGCCGAACCCTTCGAGACATTTGAATCGCGCTTCATTGAGGCAATCGAGCAAGAAAGTGTCGAGTTGATTTTTTTTAGCCATGTCTTTTTTAATTCAGGGTTTGCCATTGCCGATGTGGAGCGCATTGTCAAGTCCGTGCAATCAAAACAAACGATGATTGTTATTGACGGCTATCACGGCTTTATGGCGATGCCGACGTCGCTCTCTGCCATAGAATCGCGCGTGTTTTACCTGTCAGGCGGATACAAATATGCACAAGCAGGCGAAGGCGTGTGTTTTTTAGCTGTTCCGAAAGGCTCACCGCACCGACCGATTTACACAGGTTGGTTCGCTGAATTTGGAAAACTCGCCGACCGACAAAGCGACGCCGTTCCATACAGCGACGACGGATTTCGTTTCGCTGGCGCAACACTTGACCCAAGCGGACTCTATCGTTTCAACGCGGCAATGGATTGGCTTGCGGCGCATCTGCTCACGGTCGATAAAATTCACGCGTATGTGCAGCACTTACAACAAACGTTTTTTCACTGTCTTGATGCGTCGCGGTTGTCGTGTCTTTCAAGCGAGTCGCTTGTGCCACCAAAGGCGTTTATGCAGCGCGGGCATTTTCTCACATTTAATTTACCCAATGCGGCGACGCTCGAAGCAACCTTGTTGAAACGCGACATCGTCGTCGACCGGCGCGGTGAGCGGTTGCGGTTCGGGTTTGGATTGTATCAAACGGAGGCGGACATTGAGGAGTTGTTTAAACGCATGAAAGACATTGAGTAATCAATATGACAATTCCGCGCCGAAGTGCTCAATCAAGTATTTAATCAAGTCGCTTTTTTCGGCAAGTTCTTTGAACTGTTCCTGCGGCGTTTTGCCTTGCTTTGCCGCGACGGTTTTATCAAGCACCACATCGAACTGAATACGAGAGCCGTAGAATTTTTCGGCGGCGTCGGCAAGTAGATGCAACTCGTCGAGCAGTATCTCGGAGGTGGTTTTGCTGCTGCACCTCAATTTAACCGTTTGGTTGTTGAACGACTCTATATTGCAGAGCTGTAAGTGAGAGACCAAGACCGATTTCCCGTCCGCATCGAGTCGCTCAATAAACGCGCTCCATCGGTCGCGCACGACAAGGTCAGTCAAAGTGGCGGGGCGAGCAGGCACGTCTGAATCAGGCGATGCGTTTGGCGTCGGACTCGCCGTAGATGTAGATTTGACAAGGCTTTTCGGGCGGTAAGGTGTCTCGAAAACGAACTTGGCGAATTTAGTTTTCCATTCGGGCGCAATGGACAGAATCGGCAACGGGGTATCTTCGTGGCGCGGCACAGCGCGGCTATCGCCAAAACTTTCCAGCGCGGCCGTGGCGGCAAGTGAGTCTATGCTTTCGCTAAAGTCTTTTTTTTTATGTCGTGTTGCAAGGCTTTGACGGCGGCTTCAAGTGCGTCTAAGCGTTTCGCCACGCCGCCAAGTTCGTTCAACTCAATGAGTTTCAAGAGCAGCAGTTCCAACTTCAACTGTGGCTCGCGGAAAAATTTGATGTCTTTCTCCACCTCTATCGTCGCTGAGACGAGCTGCATAAGCGACTCTACCGTAAACCGCTCTGCCTCTTGTTCGTAGCGTTTTTTCAAGTGGTCGGTTGTTTCAATGAGACGGCTGGAACGGACATGCTTGACGACGAGGAAATTTCGAAAATGCCCAACGAGCTTCTGCAAAAAGTCGGAGATGTCAAATCCGTTCTCGTAAATAAACTGCGAGACCGCAAGCATTTTCGTCGAGTCTTTTTGAACAATTGCATCGGTAACATCGAAGAATTTTTCGTCGTCGATAACGTTGAGAAGTTCGGAGACAGCGGCATAGTTGATGTCGCGCACGCCATCTTGGGTGCAGAACGAAATGACTTGGTCGAGCAGGCTTTGCGCGTCGCGCATAGCGCCGTCGGCTTTACGGGCAATGAGGTTCAGCGAGTCGTCATCAATGGCGATGTTTTCGGCGGCGCAAATTTCTTTGAGCCGAGCGGCAATGTCGGGAACAGCGATACGCTTGTAAATGAACTTTTGGCAGCGCGAGGAAATCGTTGCGGGAACTTTGTGGAGTTCAGTCGTTGCGAAAATAAAGACAGCGTGCGGCGGCGGCTCTTCCAACGTTTTCAAGAACGCATTGAACGCCGCCGTCGAGAGCATGTGGAACTCATCAATGATGTAGATTTTGTAGCGACCTTTCTGCGGTCCGTAGCGCACATTGTCGCGCAGAACCCGCACATCATCGACGCTGTTGTTCGAAGCGGCATCGAATTCGTAAATGTTCAGACTTTGGTTGTTATCGAAGTCGCGGCAGCTGTCGCAGACGCCGCAAGGTTCGGCGACATCGCGTCGATAGGCGTCGTCGGTCAACACTTTTTCGCAGTTGAGCGCCTTTGCTAAAATTCGCGCCGATGTTGTTTTCCCGACGCCGCGACTGCCCGAAAAAATATAGCCGTGCGCGATGCGCCCGGTGCGAATAGCGTTTTGCAGCGTGCGCGTAATGTGTTCCTGCGCCGTGATGTCGGAAAATTTCTGCGGACGATACTTTCGGGCGATAACTGTGTAATTCATCTCGAAGCGTTTTGACGCCGTAAAATTTTGAAGAGCCAAATTTAGAACAAAATGTTTCAGCGATGCAACGTGGTGGCGCAAATTTTCGCCCGACAAATTCTCGACGCGCCGTCGCCGTTCAGCGTGTTTTATTTTTTGACGCGCGCGAAAAATTCCTTGACCGCATTCTCTCGTTCAGCCTCCGATACTTCGGCGTTGCCGCCCGAAAAAATATAGAGTGCCGTAAACCGACTGTCTTGCAACCCGATGCCCATCGACCGAGTTTCGTTTCCCCAACTGACGGGAGGCTTGAGCGATGGCGAAACACGATTTTCTGCGGGACGATATGCGTCGCGTAAAATCACATAATTGCGGTCGGAGATGGTCATGTTTTTCCCGAAGGGAAAAGCCACGCTCGGCTCTTCCGCAAGTGTGTCGTCAAGCGTATAGGCGATGATAAAAATCCGCGATGAATTGGCGGAAGCGTCTATGATGAACTCGCGCCAGTCGTAGCTATACCACAGCGTCAGACTGCCAAGCAGTAGCACCTCTGCCACCGAGAGCAACACGAGCGGCACAAGACCTGCAAGCCAACGGTCAAGTCCCCAAAGCGCGGCGGCAACGGCAACCGCAATCAACACATATACGCCGCCAATCGCTGAGACCGAATCGCGTGTCAAAAGGTAAAGCGAATACGGCAGTCCAACCGCTATCAAGAGCGGACAGAGAACGGAAAACACGGTGACTTTTTGAAACAGAGCCGTCATTTGGTCATCGATTTTGTTGTGAATGTGATTTGGTTGAATAACGACAAAATGAACATCGGCATTCACTTGGGCAACTTGTATTCTTCGGCGCGTTGTGTGGTAGCAGCGTTTTTGTGGAACGACTTTTGTATCTTTGTCGCGCTCAAAAATGCTCTATCAAAAAATCAATGAAACGCACTGCTGCACCCTATCTTTTTATCGCGTTGCTATGTCTTCCGCAGTTTCTCTACGCACAACAAGATACAACCTCGCTGAAAGACGTCTTTTCGCAGTTCTCGCTACGCGACTTGCTCAATGTCTCGATTGTAACGGTGTCGAAACAGGAAGAAAAGATTTTCGACGCGCCGCTTGCCTCAAGCGTTTTGACCGGCGATGAAATCAAAGCCGCAGGTGCAACCAGCCTTATGGAAGCACTCCGGCTGATGCCCGGTATCATCGTGCGCGAACAGACGCCAGGCAATTACGACATTCACATTCGCGGTTTCGATGCCATCGACCCCTTTGCCAACATCGTCAATGCGAACAATACTGTTACACTGGTGATGATTAACAACCGCATCGTCTATAACGACCAGAACGGCGGGACATTTTGGGACGCTTTACAAATCGGCATTGACGATATTGACCGTATTGAAGCGGTGCGCGGTGCGGCATCGGCACTCTACGGCGCGAATGCAGCAACAGGTGTCATCAACATCATCACCAAAAAACCAGCCTACAAAAAAGGCTTCTATGCCAGTGCGTATTCGCAAGCGGGCAATTTCAACACCGCGCTCCTGAACGGCGCTGTTGGCTATTCGGACGAGAGTGGCTTTGGATTTCGAGTGAGCGGCAACTTTGACAACCGCAGCCGACATCAAATTGATTACTTTCGCTATGCGGTGGCAAACCCGTTGGACAACGACATCATCTTAGTGCAAGGCGGCTTTCGGTCAAGACCCGACTCGATTACGCGCGTTCAGCTGATTCCATTTGCCTTACTCAGCACATTTGATTCTGTCAGCGCGCTGCGCTTTCCCAATATTGAGCGTGCGATGAACCGGTATTCGTTCAACGGGCAGTTGAGCTACCAACAGAGCGACGTAAAGCTAAACCTGTTCGGCGGCTATGCGTCATCGCGCATTCAGCGCACCTATCAATCGCCGGGCAGTTTCTCGATGAACAGCGAAGAAAATACGGCGGGCTTCGGACAATTTTTCGGCAGTTGGCAAAACCTGACATTCAACATTGATGCGTCAGGCGGTTTGACGCGCCAGTTCGGCATCGTCGAGTTTAATTTTCTCAATGCAAACCTCAACGCCGACTACAATATTGCCGTGAACGATAACTTCAGCATCAAGCCGGGCATGGCATATCGCTTTGTGCTATTCACCGACCCCGTCGGACAAGTGTCCGCCGCGAACCCATCTTCGCAGAACTACACGGCATCGCTGTTTGCGCGCGCGGAGTATTTCACGGAAAAATGGCGATATGTTCTTGGACTTCGGTATGATTTTTTCCGCGTTCCGGGTCGCGGATTTTTCAGCCCGCAGGCGATTGTAACATTTAAACCTAACGATGATGTATTGTTGCGCGGCTCTTACGGACGCTCGGCGCGCTCGCCGTTTATAACCAGCATTTTCGGCGACATTGAACCGACGCCCGAGCTGCCGTTTCAGATTCGCAAGAACGACAACTACCAATTTTTAACCTTCGATGCGTTTGAAGCCGGCGCGCGGTTCAATTTATCGCAAGTCGCATCGCTCGATGTAGAGGGCTTCTACACGCTGGCGCAAAACTTTGAGGCGCTTGCTTTCAAAGGGCTGATTGCAGACCCACGCTTTGGAACCATCGGCAGCGTCAAGTTTGAAAACACGGAACAGCGTGTCTCGCAACTTGGCGCGACGCTGGCGCTGACGGTGGTGCCGTCATCGCAAGTGCGCGTGCAGGGATTTGTTACCGTTCAGCAAACGCGCTCGACGGATTTCAGCTATGCAAATCCAACGCCACTTGGCACATCGTTCCGCGACAGTTCCTTTACCAATGGGGCGACGCCGACAGCTTACGGTGGCCTGATTGTCAATTACCGGCCTGTGCCGCGCCTGAACCTAAACGTGAGTTCATATTTTTATAGCGCGCAGACGCTCTCACTGACCAGCACGGGCGTTACTGATAATGCCAGCCTTAATCAATTTACCATTGATGCCAATGTGCTTGTCAATGCGGCGGTTTCGTATGAGGCGCTTTCGGGTGTCAGAGTGTTTCTCAACGGGCGAAATCTTTTGGGCGGCGGACGGCGGCAGTTTGGCTTTGCCGACGTAATTCAAACGCAAGTTTTGGGCGGCATCAATCTATTGTTGTAGAGCGTTGCGCGTCGGTTCAAAAACGTTTGCAAATCCCCGTGAAGCACGTAACTTTGAGCAATAAATCCTTTGCCCGAAAACACCTGTTTTTTTGAATGAATGAGGAATGGCATTGTCGCTTTTAGTTTGTTTGTTGTAAGTTTATCGGCAGTCGCGCAGGAAAATACGGCGTCGCTCTCGCTGCAAGTGGCCATCTGCAAACAAATCTTTCGTTACGACCGCACGCTCACGAAAAAAGATACAGTTAAGGTCGCCGTCGTCTACGGCAGCGCGGCCGACATCCAAGCCGTCGACAAATTAATCACGGAATTTCAGTCGAGCGAACCGATGACGATATTATGCAAAGCTGTTGCCGAATCCGACTTGCGCGACGTCGTCTTTACTCAGGACGCCGTGTATTTTTTCAAACTTCAGCAGACGCAATTAGCGCACGACTGGACGACGCGCTCTGCCGCGCTGTCTTTGACTGACTCTGAGGGTGTGGTCAAATCAGGACAAGCGACAGTATGCGTTACGCTGGCCAGTGGCAAGCCGCTGATACTCATCAACCGCACGTCGATGAAACGGGAAAAGCATGAATTTTTCGGCGAAATTTTATCGCTCGCCAAACTGATTGACTAAGTTACGACACCATGAAGATAAGATGCTGCTTCAAGTTCGCTTTGGGAATGCTCCTTGCTGCATCGGTAGCGTCGGCGCAAGGACGTTTGCTCGGTCGAGTGACGGATGCAGATGGCGCGCCGCTCGTCGCCGCTGTTGTCTCAATCAACGGCAGTAAAACCGGCGCAGTGGTTACCAATGGTCAGGGCTACTACACGTTTTTAGGATTGCCAGAAGGCTCTTACACGGTGCGCGTCTCGAAGCGCGGTTTGAACACGCGCGAATCGGGCGTAACGCTTGCGGCGAATTCAACCGTGATGCTGAATGTGAAATTGATGTCGGAATCTGCGCCGACGCTCGCGGAAAATGTGGCGGTCAAAGACGAGGTCAAAGAATCTGCCGCGCGTGTTGAACGCCGTCGAGAAAGACCGGTTGAAAAGCCTAAACCTGCGCCGAAAATCACGGCGGCGGAAAAAGAGCCAGAGAAAAAAGACGCCGAGAAACCTGTGCTGGTTGATGCTCCTGCGGCAGCAACGCCAGCGATGCCAAAGGCGGACAGCCTTGCCGATGCGCCCACAGCCGTTGCCCTTGTGGGAAAAATTGAAGACGTTGGTCTACAAAAAGCCATTGCCGACGCCGAAGTTACCGAGAAAATTAGCCGAAAAGTTGTTGAGAAAAGCGCCTCGGTGGTTGGCGGCATAGAAGCGATTTACAAGAACTTGCAATATCCGCCGTCCGCGCGAAATACAGCTCGTGAAGTCAATGTGGTTGCGAAGATCTTTGTCGATGAAAACGGCAAGGTCATCAAGGTCGATATGATAAAAACGGCTGCGCCCGCGTTCAACGAAGAAGTCTATCGTGTCTTGACCGAAGACACACAATTCACGCCCGCTGAAGTAGACTCTAAGCCGACGGCTGGTGTGGTAACCATTGTGGTTAATTTCAAGCCGTAACAGTCATTATGCCCGAGTCCAACGCACCTCAACTCACTGCAACCGCCCCTGCTCGACAGTATGGTGAGTTGATTCTCTACGCAGTTCTCTTTTTCGCGCTGGTTGCATCGGTCTTCGTGTTGAACATTATTCTTTCAACCCAAAGCCAAAAAGACGCGACGCAAATTTTCTGCGCGACGCGCCAACAGCGTGCTTGGCAGAAAGCCCGCAAGAGTCTTGAAAATGCGCAAATCGCGGTTGCTGCTGGTGCGCCTGTTGCCGCTGCACTTGCCGAGTTCAACGGCGCGATAAAAAATTTTGACGCAGTAACGCGCGCCTTACACACTGGCGGAACGCTCACGCTCGACGCCACCACGATAACGCTGGAACGCATTGAAGACGCCCGCGCTGCCCACATCATTGATACGCTCTATGCCATTTGGTCAAAAGGGCGCGAGCCACTGTTGCAGTTGGCGACGGGCGCGGCGCTGCGCGATAAAACCATCAATGATTCTTTGGCGGCAATCGGGTCGGCCGCAGAATTTGTCGTCGGCAATGACGATGCGGTGTTCAACGGCACACAGGAATTTATCGTTAAACTGGGCCAGCTTTCGACGGAGCGAACCGCGCGACTGCAAACGCTGCAAGTCGTCTCGCTCGTCTCCAGCATTCTTGTGTTTTTGTTTATGGTGTTTCGCGTCTCGTTTTCGCTTCGAAAGCAGGACGGGATTATCAGCGAGCGCACAGAGGAAATTATCGCACAGCGCGACACAATCGCCCAAGAAAAGGTCTTTATTGAGAAACTCCTGAGCGACCTGAAAGAGACACAAACGCAGCTTATTCAATCGGAGAAAATGGCGTCGCTCGGTCAAATGGTCGCAGGTCTGGCGCACGAAGTCAATACGCCGCTCGGCTTCGTCAAAAACAACATTCAAGTAACGGAGCGCAACCATGCCATCATTTCCGATGCGCTCGACGCCTACATGAAACTGGGCGACACGATTGAAAGCGGCGAACTCGAGCACTTGGAAAAAGTCCTGCTCAATGCCAAAGCGGCAGCGGAAAAAATTCGCACGTTTGATTTAATCAGCAAGACAAAAAAAATTCTGGCCTCGTCTGTCGTCGGCGCAGAGAGAATCCAAGAGTTGATTTCCAACCTGAAAAATTTTTCACGGCTCGATGAAACCAGCGTCAAGAACGCCGACATCAACGCAGGCATTGATTCCGCCCTAATGATTGCCGAAAATGTGATTAAGCAAAAAGCCGACGTGGTGAAGCACTATGCGCCGAGCGTTACAGCAGAGTGCTATCCGGCACAGCTCAATCAAGTGTTTTTGAACCTCCTGACGAATGCAGCGCAGGCGATTCCCGACGGCACGCGCGGCACGATTACCATCACAACGCGGCTTGATAATACCAACGTAATTCTTAACTTCGCTGATACGGGCAAAGGCATTGCCCCTGAAAATTTGAAGAAAATTTTCGAACCGTTTTTTACAACAAAACCAATTGGACAAGGCACAGGGCTTGGCTTGTCCATTGTCTACAAAATTATTGAACGGCATCAAGGCAGTATTGAGGTGAAAAGCGACGTTGGCAAAGGCACAGAGTTTGAGATTCGTATCCCGCGAAAACTTTCCGCTAATGCCCAACTGCAAAGCCGCGCCGCGCTGGCGTGAATGTGCCCTTAATGATAATCTACTATGAAAGAGTTATCTCAGGTTTTACTCGTTGATGACGAGCCGATGATATTAGAATCACTCTCCAACTTACTGGAATTTGATTACAAAGTTCACTCCGCCACCGACGGTTACATTGCCCTCGAGCTGCTCAAAAAGCACCCGATTAAGGTCATCATGAGCGACCAGCGTATGCCCAAAATGTTCGGACATGAGCTGCTGCGCGAGGCGAAAAAAATCAGCCCGAACACCATTCGCGTTCTGCTCACTGGCTACTCCGATTTGGAATCGATAATGCAGTCGGTCAACGCGGGCGAAATTTTCCGATACATCAATAAGCCGTGGAATCCCGATAACATTATGAACGTCTTTAAACTGGGCGTTCAACTGCACGATAAGTTGGTCGGTCTGACTGCGCAGCACAAGGCAATGCAAGCCGCCGCGCCTGCCGCCGTAAGCGTCGCCCCGTCGCCCCAGCGCAACATTCACATTGAGGTCGAGGAGAAAAACGGCAACGTATTGTTCGTCGGCTATAAAAGCGCTGAAGTTACGGAGTTCGTCAGGCAGTTGGAGCGCCGCTACGAAGTAACATCTGTCGCCTCAATTGATGAAGCCTTCAAAGAAGTAGCTAAAAGACCCGTGTCTGTTATCGTTAGCGATGTGCGATTCGACGAAATCGACGGCGTTGAATTTCTCAACACCATCAAGACCGAATATCCACATGTGGTAACCGTCATTTTGACAGAGGTGATGGATGCCTCGTTAGCGATTCGCTCGATTAACGAATTGAACGTGTTCAAGTATCTCGTCAAGCCCGTTCAGAAACAGGAGTTTGAGCAGGTCATCAACGATGCGACAACGAAGAGCAGCGCTTACAAAAACGCCCCTCAAACGAACCTGCATCTCTCGTCGCAGCAACTGTCGCCCTCCTCCCGAGCGGCGGAAGACAGTGCCCTTCGATTGAAACTGCGCGCCGCGCAAGCTGCCTTGCTCAAAGGGAAATCGTAAGGACATGCACGCTCCGTGCATACGGCTGTGCCGCCTATTAGCGATGTCGCCCCAAACAGTTATCGCAGATGCCGCACCGCTCGGTGTATCGCGCTTCGCCGAAGTAATCGAGGATAAAATTTCGTCGACACTGAGAGAACTGCGCATATCGCTCGACGCTCTGAAATTTCCTCAGCGCATTCTCGCGCCGCCGCGCCAACAGTTTCCAATCAATCGGCAGTCGATTCGGCGGATACCATTCCACTTGCAGCGACAAGAGTTCTTCAGAGACAAGTTCCGCCATGCCCGCTTGATGCCAGCGTTGTAAAACAGACAGCGTCTGCAACGGTGTCAGCATCGCCTTTTCCGAAAAGGAGTGTAATCGAAACGATTCCTTTCTGCCGAAACACGCTGAGCCAAACGAGCGCAGAATCTGCTCATAGACTTTGAGTTCCAATTCGTCTTTCGTTGAACTGACGTGCGATTCCAAGTTGTCTCGGCTGATGAGGATTTCTATCGTCTCGTCGTCAGCGTCGTCGACGAGTTTTCGAACGACCTGATGTTTGGTCAGCACGCTCAATGCTGCATCGAGTGTCATGGAGTTGAACCGCGTATCGCTGGTCGCCGATAGTTTTTTAAGCAGGGCTTCCCGCGCCAACACAAGCGTCTGCGATGACCTGCTCGAGTCGACGAGTGTTTTGTAGAGAAATTTAACGTCGCTTTCCGTCGGAAAGTTATTATCGAGCAGATAGCGGCGCTTCTCAATGTCGGAGGGCGACCAGAGTAAGACCGCGTAGCTTTTTTTTCCGTCGCGCCCGGCGCGCCCGGCTTCTTGGTAATAGGCTTCCAAAGTTTCGGGCAACTCCAAATGAACAACGACGCGCACGTCGGGTTTATTGATGCCCATGCCAAACGCGCTCGTTGCGCAAATGACGCGGTAATGATTGGCGAAGTAATCTTCCTGAATTTCGTTGCGCTCGTGGTCGGAAAGTCCCGCGTGATAAAATGTCGCGTCAATGCCTTTTTGGCGGAGAAGTTTCGCGGTTTCTTCTGCCAGCGCTCGACTCATGGTATAAACCATTGCCGCGCCCTCGACCTTCGAGAGCACGTCCAATAATTTTTGTCGTTTGTTCTCGACTTGAAAGCACGACAGGCTCACATTGGTTCGTTCAAATCCGCCGATGTAAAGATGGGGCTCGCGCAAGTTGAGAAAGCGTTTGATGTCGGACAAGACCTCGTCGGTAGCGGTCGCGGTGAGCGCCAGCACGGTTGGCTTTGTGGGCGTCAGGTTGGAAATGCCGTCGCTAATTTTTTGATAGCTTGGTCGAAAGTCGTATCCCCATTCTGAGATGCAATGCGCTTCATCGACAGCGACGAGGCTTATCGGGACGCGCTGCATCGCGACAATGAAATTTTTATTCGCCAAGCGTTCTGGGGAAACAAAGAGCAATTTCAACTTATGCTGATAGAGCTCGAGGAAAATTTTTTGTGCCGCGCCAAGGCTGGTTTGGCTGCTGAGCATATCGGCGGGCAAGCCCAATTTTTTCAGCGAATCAACTTGGTCTTTCATCAGTGCAATGAGCGGGGAAATCACCAGCGTTAGTCCGGGCAACATCAAGGCGGGGATTTGATAACAGAGCGATTTGCCTTGTCCCGTTGGCATGACGCCGAGCGTGTCGCGTCCGCTCAGGAGCGCAAGAATCACCGACTCTTGTCCGCCGCGAAATGACTCGTAGCCGAACACAGATTTCAAGACACTGCGCGCTTTTTGAAGAAGCGCATCGCTGCTCTGTCCGATAGGTTGCATAAGTGATGGGGTTTGATGCACTGTTTCACTGTTTATCACGTTGTGCTGCGCTATTCACACAGGCGATAAAAATAGGCAATCGTTTTAGGTTGTCAATCGTCGGCGACAGAGTTACTTCATGTGTTTCTTCAACGGCTCTGCTCGGTTGCTAACCTCCCAGCCCACAGCGAAGGCGAGTTTGACAATGCGCGACATTTTTTCAAAGTTGATTTTCTCGACGTCGTCTGTTGGTTCGTGGTAATCGTCGTGTGTCCCGTTAAAAAAGAACACGACTGGAATGCCGTTCTTGGCAAAGTTGTAGTGGTCGCTGCGGTAGTAAAATCGATTCGGGTCGTTGTCGTCGTTGTAAGTATAATCCAGCGTTAGGTTCACGCTGGCTTTGTTTTGCTCGCTAACGATGCGGTCGAGGTCTTTGGAAATTTTATCCGCGCCAATCACATAGATGTAGTTCGGATTGTTCAGCGCGGCATATTTTTTATCGACGCGCCCAATCATATCGATATTGACATTGGCGACGATTTTCTCGAGCGGAAATGTCGGAAACAGCGTGAAGTGTTTTGAGCCGAGCAATCCTTTTTCTTCGCCAGAGACGGTCATAAAAATGACGCTGCGTTTCGGTCGAAGGGTGTTTTTGACGAAGGCTTCGGCGAGCGCGAGAATGCCCGATGTTCCTGAACCGTCGTCGTCCGCGCCGTTGTAAATGGCGCCGCTTGCACCAATTCCGACATGGTCGTAGTGTGCCGAATAAACCATCGCTTCATTTTTCAACAGCGGGTCGCTGCCCTCGAGTATTGCGCATACGTTCTCGCTTGGCAATACCTCTTCGGCGACATCGAGCGCTATGGACATTGTCGCGCCTTTGATAGCAAACGAGGTCGGCTTTCGAGTGTCGTCAATACGTTTTTTCAGCGACTGGACGGTGCTGCCCGACGCGGTCAAAATATGATTCGCAATCCCGCTGCTGATAAAAACAAGCGGCGTTTGCGTTACGGGCTTGCGTTGGACAGGTCTTTCATCGGATGAAACGAGTTCCATTTGGCTGTTCGCCAGCCTGTCCATAAAGTCTTTCGTTTGGGCTTTGAGCGAGAGCGAATCAAGGTCGGCAACAATCAAGACGGCGGCTGCTTTTTTCGATGTCGCAATGAAGTATTTGATGCGCTCGTCGCTCCAGCGCGTCGGCTTGCCGTCCTTGGATAGCTTTTTCGGCTCGCCGCCGAGCATCAAGATAATTTTACCGTTTGGGTCAATGCCTGTGTAATCCGAGTAGCCAAAGGTTTTTTCATCATCGACGCCGTAGCCGACGAATACCACGCTCTCTTGCACTTCGGCGATAGGCGCGTAGCTGCGTGGGTTGAAGTAAAAATCGTCGAACATCTTATCCCAGACTTTGACATCGGGCTTCGGCGAGTGGATCGTTACGGCAATTTTACTGCTTGAACCGAGCCGCTTTTCGCGCACCCAGAATTTTTGAAAAAATGTGCCACTGTCGCCAAGCGGTTTCAAGCCCAGCCGCTCGAACTGCGCCGCGATATAGCGTGCAGCGAGACGCTGACCGCGTTTAGCGGTTTCGCGCCCCTCTAACTCGTCGCTGGCTAAAAAATTTAAATGTGCCTGCAAGAGCGTGGGCGTAATGAGCTGATACCCTGCTTGCTGCGACGCGGGCGGCGGGTCGGGCGCAGCAGATAAAGACAGCAGGGAAATGATAATAAGCGCGACTCGGTTGAGCATAAGTTTAATCGTTTGGAAAAAAGTTATTTTTTGATGACCGATAACAGCGTTGCGCCGAGGTCGTCGAAATCGTAAGGCTTCATGATGATATGCGCTGCCCCCTCTTCTCTTAGGCATTGAGCGGTGCTATCTGGCACGAACCCTGTGGTGATAACGACAGGCACAGCGGGATTGATTTTTCTTAGCTCTCGCAATGCGCTCTCGCCGCCCAAGCCGGGCATATTTAAATCCAGCACAACGACATTAATTGTCTGATGATGTTCTAAAAAAATGTTCACGCCGCTGCGCCCGTCGGCGGCATGAAGAACGGTAAATCCTTGTTCCGCCAGAACATCGCACATCATCTCTCGCAAAAGTTCTTCGTCGTCGATGACCAGCACAACTTGATTGTTCGGCGAAAGAGAAGGCGCAAGCGTTTTAACCGGCGCAGCTCGCGGAGGCTCAAGGGTTGTCTCGATGGGCAAGAGCAAATGAAATGTCGTTCCCTTGCCTTGCTCGCTCTCGAAGAACACTGCGCCCGCGTGATTTTTGATAATACCGTAGACCATTGCCAGACCAAGCCCGGTGCCTTTGCCGACGCCTTTGGTCGTGAAAAACGGTTCAAAAATTTTAGCCTGAACTGCTTCGGGAATGCCAGCACCATCATCCGCTACGGTAATATGCAAGTAGCGTTTTTTGGCATTCACGCCAAGCCGCTCGGCGGATTCTGACGGCAGCACATCGATAAAGGCGCCAAAGGTAATTTTCCCGCTGCCCTTGACCTCAATGGTTTCCAAAATGGCGTCCTTAGCGTTGATGGCAAGGTTCAAAAAGACCTGCTCTAATTGATTGCGGTCGCCGATGACAGAGGGCAAATTTGGCTCGAGGGTAATGAAAAAGGAAATACGCTTGTCGATGGTATGCGACAGAATGTCAATCACATTGGCGACGCATTCTGGAATAAAAACAGGTTCCGACTCTATCTTTCCTTTTCGCGCAAAGCCCAAGAGCTTGCTTGTCATACTGGCTGCCCGCTCTGCGCCAGCCGCAATGCGTTCAAGCGGCACAGTGAGTTTCTCGTCTTGCGGCAAGCGGTTCTTTAAGAGCCGAATGTTCCCTGTGATGCCATTAAGCAGGTTATTAAAGTCGTGCGCAATGCCGCCCGTGAGCGTGCCGATGGCTTCCATTTTTTGCGCCTGACGTAGCTCTGCTTCGGCTTGTTTCAGACGCTCCTGCGCAACTTTCTGTTCGGTGATGTTTCGATTCAGGGTGATGGCGCCGATGGGCTTGCCATACTCGTCGCGAATTAGTGTAGCGGAAGCAAAGATGTGAACAAGGGCGCCGTCTTTACAGCTCTGCAATACTTCGCCTGTCCAGCGTCCGGTTTTGAGTAACACGCGCCGCGCCTCCACTGCCCAAGCTGCGCGCCCAATGCCTGAAAAAACATCGTCGACTCGACGCCCAATCACTTCTTCTGCCTGCCAGCCATAGAGTTCTTCTGCAGCCGCGTTCCAGCTTTTGATGACAAATTTCATATCTGTCGAGATAATCGCGTCGGTTACATTTTCTAAGACATTGGCTTGATAGCGTAACATCTCTTCCGCGCGCTTGAGGTCGGAGATGTCAATACCGACGAAGACGGCGGCTTTGCTGTCGTTATATTTCTGCGCCGCCATTAAGTAGGTGCGCTCCTCGCCCGTGATTGAAAGCGTTACTTCGTGCCGGTCGCTGCGCGTATCGCTCTCAAAGAAATCATGCACGAATTTCCCGAACTCTCTGTCGTAACGCCCGACTTTCTGTCCAACATACTCATCTGCCGACTTGCCCGTGGCGCTTGCCAATTGGTCGTTAAGCCCGAGATAATTGAAGTCGTGGCTTATCCAAGAGACGAAGCCCGGAATGGCGTTCAAGACGGCACGCAGTTGGTCGTTTTTAGCGCGCATTTGTTCGGTGGCATGCTTGCGCTCGGTAATATCGCTGACGCGCACCAAGTATTTGCGTGTCCCGCCTATGTTAATTGCTTTGAACGATAAACTGCCCCAGAATAGCCGCCCCTTCAATCCGCGATATTCCACTTCAATATCGGCTGAGACGCCTTGCGCTCTGCCTTCTGTAATCAACGCGAGTTCGGCGGCGCTTGGAGGCGATTTATGAAACTCAAATCCTGTTTTGCCAATCAAGTCGGCTTTGGTGCTTGCCTCAAACATATCAAGGGCGCGCTGATTGCAGTCGATAATGATGCTCTCCGCATTAGTGATAAACTTGGCGTCGCCAGACTGGTCAAAAACGGCTTTGAACAGCTCTTCCGATTCGCGCAGTTTAAGTTCGCTCCGTTTACGCTCGGTAATGTTGATGCTGCTGACGCTGATGAACTCAATCGCACCGCTCGCCGATTTAATCGGGCTAAAGACATTTTCAAAGTAAGTGATGTCGTTTGGGTCGGAGGCGTCGTGCGTTTCAATCACGACGGTTTCGCCAGCGAAGGCACGGTCGCAGAAGGCTTTCCATTTCGCAACGCCGCGCTTGACATAGCCGAGCATAGAGTCGCCAAGTGTTGGCTCTACGCCGAATTCTATTTTGATGCCGTTGCGCACCATCTCGTTCATCACGCTGAAGCGATACTCGCGGTCAATGACCGCAATCCAATCTTTGTTGCTGGCGACGGCGGCAGCAAGGATGTCCTGTCGTTGTCGCAGCGCGATTTCCATGTCTTTGCGCTCGGTAACATCAATCACGGTGCCATGTAGTTTAACGACGCGTCCATCGCTGTTGCGCGTTGGGCTTGCAAGCAAGTGAATATGCCGTAGCGCATGGTCGCTCTGACGAAAAATACGTTGTTCAAGTTCGTAAGGCGTGCCGTCAGCTATTGCTGCATTTACCGCTTGATGAAGTGTCGGCAAATCGTCGGGGTGAACACGATTGTAATACTCTTCGGGATTGATGACGGGCTTTTTCTCCATGCCGAAGATAGTGAAGAGTTCATCCGACCATCGGGCGGTGCCTGTGGGAAGGTCAAACTCCCAGCTACCGATATGCGCCTGATGCTGCGACTGTGCCAGCATCGCTTCGCTGCGTGCCAGTTCAGATTGCGCAGCTTTGAGCGCTCTGATGTCGCGCATCATCGTCGAAAGAAAAAGCGGCTTGCCATCGGCGTCTTTATGACAAATGATGGTTTGCAGCACAGGAATTTCATTGCCGTCTTTATCCAACACAGCGCTTTCGCCTTGCCACGACCCGACGGCAAGCGCCGTGGGAATGCCAACATCGTTTACTTTCTGCTCTGCCCAACTGGGTTGGACTTGGGCGAGTTTGTCGTGAGTGTCTGTTCCGACAAGTGCTTTGAACGCTTTGTTGTTGTAGAGAATCTTGCCGTCAATGCTGGTGAACCCAACATAGTCGGGCGTTTCTTCAAGCATCATGGCAAGCCTGAGGGCTTGCGCGTCGCGTTCCTTGCGCTCAGTGATGTCGGTTGCCGCCGTCATTGCTCGCCAACAATCTGCTGCATCGTCGCGCCAAGCTATCAAGACGGCGGACATCCAGCGAAGTGCGCCGTTCTTATGACGAAATCGATATTCAAACGTCAGCGCGCGCTCGGCGAAGATGTTTTCATAGTTCGGCAAAATGACGCGCTCAATGTCCTCTGCCAGAATGCGTGATTGCCACAGTTCTTTATCGGCGAGAAATTCATCGGGGGCGTAGCCGAACACGGCAAGACACCCGTCGGAGAACGATTCCCATTCCCATGTTCGGTCGGCAGTGACTCTGAATCGAATAACCGCAGCTCTGGCGTGCGTGGTGATGGCGTTCAGATATGTGTCGGAAGCGTTCAGGTCGCGCTCCAACTTCTTTCGCTGCGAAATGTCGCGCGCCACAAGCGAGAAGCCTTTGACGTTGCCCTTCCGATTGATGTGCGCTGTAAAAACAGCGATAACATAAACTCGATGACCGTCTTTGTGAATCAACTCCCATTCGCACTCAACGACGCCGTCGTCGGTCGCTGTCTTTAAGTGCTGCAGAAGGCGGTCGCGGTTGGGAAAGAATCGAGCGATTGGGTTTCCGATGGCGTCTGCAGCGGTGTATCCCGTTAGCTGTTCTGCACCTTTGTTCCAACTGCGAACAATATGTTTTTTGTCAATAATAATTGCGGCGATGGTTGGCAGCACTTGCAGAACCTCTTCGGCGGCAACTGTCGGTCGAGCCTTGTCTTTACGGGCGTTGGCGGATAGGCGTGCCTGTTTTTTTGGCGCTCTGTTACTGGACGCGAGCTTTTTATTGCCCGGCTGCTTTCTCGATCGAGTCGGGTTTGGCGTCGCAGTGGCTTTTAGTTGAACAGTCTCTTTTTTCATGGTATCAATGTCGCTCAGTCATTTGAAGCATATCGAGACGATGAGGTATGTTCGGACTGTGAGCTGTTTTCGTCGACCGCGAGACGAATTTGTTATACTTTATGCTTAAAATAGCAAAGTCAGTAACCCAAGCAAACAGATTTTATGACGCACGCAGTAAAATTTCCATTGGTCTATCAACTCAATACGCGCGTTTGGTTGCACGAACTCTCGCGCAAAGTTCATCGCACGCTGACACTCGAGGGCGTTCCCGATTCGGAATTTCAAAAATGGCGAGACTTGCACATCGACGCGCTTTGGCTGATGGGCGTTTGGCAAGAAAGCAACAAAGGACGTTTGGTCGCTCAAACGCATCCAGGGTTACAGCACGCCTACAAACATGCCCTGCCCGACTTCACCGACGACGATGTGGTGTCATCGCCCTACTCCATTGCGGATTACCACGTCTCCGACTCACTCGGCGGCAATGCGGCGTTACAGCGTTTTCGGCAACGGCTGTGGGACGCGGGCATCAAGCTCATTCTGGACTTTGTGCCGAACCATGTGGCGCTCGACCACGCATGGCTTCAAACGCATCCTGAGTTCTTTATTGCTGCGACGGACGGCGCGTATCATGCCTCGCCTGAATCGTTCTATGAACATTCCAATCAACGCTTTGCGTGCGGACGAGACCCGTATTTTCCTGCATGGACGGATACGCTTCAACTCAACTATGCCAATCCTGCGCTGCACGACGCGATGATTGCCACGCTGAAAACCATTGCCACGCTCTGCGACGGTGTGCGCTGCGATATGTCGATGCTCGTTCTGCCCGAGGTGTTCAACCGAACTTGGGCGCACTTGGGCGTGGTCATGACCAGCGACTTCTGGGGCAAAGCGATTGAACAGGTCAAACATTCCTTCCCAGCATTTCTCTTCATCGCCGAAGCTTATTGGGACACTGAATGGACGCTGCAACAGCGCGGCTTCGATTTCATCTACGATAAGCGGCTCTACGACCGCATTGCCATGCGCGATGTGGCTGGTGTCAAAGCGCACTTAGCTGGCGGCGACTTGGCGTTCCAACAAAAACTCATGCGCTTTACCGAAAATCACGATGAAGAGCGCGCCCGCGAAAAATTCGGCGACAACCACAAAGCCGCAGCCTTGCTCTCGCTCTGCGCGCTTGGCGCGCGGCTCATTCACGAAGGACAGCTTGAAGGCTGGCGCGTCAAGTTGCCCGTTCAGCTCATTCGTCGTCCCGAAGAGCCCACAGACGCCGACACCGCGCGTTTCTACCACAAGCTCATACGCGTGCTGCAAAATTCCGCCGTTACATGCGGCGACTTTCGCTTGCTTCACAACGAAGGCGACCAACGCATCATCGCATTTGAACGCGCAAGCGGCGGCAAGACAGGTCATATTTTTCTTTGCTGTAATCTCACCGAGTCGACAGCGGAGTCATTTTTCTTCACCGATGCGTTTGAATCAGTCGAGAGTTACGAGCATCTGGACATTGTCAGCACTGAGCAGTTTCGTAGCCCACAGATCGAGATTTGGCAAAGCGGCGTTACAGTCCGCTTGCGTCCGCACGAAGGAATTGTATGTGTGCTGCGATGAGCGGGAGGCTGGTCGGCGTGGCGGGATTTGAACCCACGACCCCTACTACCCCAAAGTAGTGCGCTACCGGGCTGCGCTACACGCCGAAGTGTTTGAAAGGGCTGCAAAAATACGCTTTTTCAGTCGACTTGCAATTCGCTCGACAATTTTCTTTGTCCTTTCTCTGCATTGATTATATTTCTCTAACAAACCAAGTCGCTATGAACCACATCGAGCCGACATCGCCTCCCGCGCATACGGAACTCATGTTTCAAGGCATTGGTGTGTCCAAAGGCATTGCGGTCGGCGCGGCGTTTGTCTTCAACCGCGACACAGTGTTGGTCGAAGACGCGCCTGTGTCGGAAGATGATGTGGAGTCTGAACTGGCGCGATTTCATCTCGCGATTGAGCGTTCCGAAAAAGAACTGGCAAAAATCGCTACGGTTACGGAGCAGAAAATTGGACATGTCTATTCTGACATTTTCACGGCGCAAATCATGATACTGCACGACCGTTATTTGCTCGACACCGTCGAGCGGCGCATCAGAGCAGAGCATAAGCGCGCGGGCGCAATCGTCGGCGAAGAAATTTCGCGCTATCAACAGTTAATGCTTGCCTCCAACGAATCGCTGTTTCGAGAACGCGCCGACGACATTCAAGACCTCAAAGAGCGCATCATTCGAAATTTGAGCGATGGGCAACTGCTCTCACGCATTCCAGAAAACGCAGTGGTTGTCTCGAAAATGCTCACGCCCGCCGACGTGATTTTATTCAGCCGACAAAATATGCTGGGCTGCGCGACCGAAAGCGGCGGACTGACCTCGCATGCTGCATTGATATGCCAATCGCTCGGAATCCCGATGGTGGTAGGCGTGCGTAATGTAGAGGAAAAAATTTCGTCGGGCGACCGCGTCGCGCTCGATGGATATGTGGGGCGGTTAATTCTCAACCCATCTCCGTCGACGCTGCAACAAGTCGAGCGCAAACTCAAACGCCGCCGCTCTGCCGCCGCCGCAACTGAGAAACTCGTCGGCAAAGTTACCCGAACTCGATGTGGCAAACGCATTTACACATTCTCGAACATTGACTTCAAGGAAGAGCTCCCGATGTGCGAAAAGTCAGGCTCCGACGGCGTTGGGCTGTTTCGAAGCGAAATGCTGTTCATCGCGCACGGTAAGCTCCCCGACGAAGACGAGCAGTTTGAGTATTACATGGAACTCGCCCATACGCTGGCGCCAAAACCACTCACGGTTCGGCTGTTCGATGTGGGCGGCGATAAGCTCTTGTATTCGTCTTACAAAGAACAGAACCCAAACTTAGGCTGGCGTGGCGTGCGCATTTTGCTCGATGTGCCGGAAATTTTGGAGCAGCAACTTCGTGCGCTCATCCGCGCTAACATTCACGGCAACATTGAACTGATGCTGCCGATGATTTCATCAATGGAGGAAATCCGCGCCGTCAAAAAAACAATTCATCGATTGAAAACCGACCTGCGCAAGGAAAAAGCCTTGCCGTCGGAAAGCCTCACGCTCGGCGTGATGATTGAAGTGCCGTCCGCCGTCGAACTCATCGACGACATTGCCAAAGAGGTCGATTTCGTCAGCATCGGAACAAACGACCTGATTCAATATACACTCGCCGTCGACCGCAATAACGACGTGGTGCAAAATCTCTACAACAAATTTCATCCAGCGGTGGTGCGTATGGTGGCGCGCGTGGTGAAGTCGGTCAAAAAACACAAGCGGCGCGTGGCAATGTGCGGCGAAATGGCAAGCGACCCGCTCGCCGTGCCATTGCTCTTAGGCTTAGGCTTAGAAGAACTGAGCATGACCTCCGCCAGCCTCTTGGACATCAAAAAAACCATCGCCTCAACGCGCCTTGCCGATGCCCGCATGCTTGCAAAAGAGTGCCTATCGCGCTCGACCGCCAGCGAAATCGAACATCTGCTCAAGCACTTTCACTCGGACTGAATGCTCGCCCAACACTGTGCCGCTATGAGCGTGATGCGGGTTGCTCTTAGCTTAACCCACTCGCGGTCGCGGTCGTCAGAGTTACGACAACTGCTTAGGTAGAGATTTTAACCGATGCGTTGTTTCTGTTTCAAACATTCTTATTTTTACGCCCTAATTGATTTGACGACAATGAGGCTGTTTTTACTTAAATCGAAAATTCATCGTGCGACCGTAACGCATGCCGACCTCTATTACGAAGGCAGTATCACGCTGGATATGAATTTGGTCGATGCGGCAGATATGATTCCAAACGAAAAAGTGCAAGTCGTCAATAACAACAACGGCGCGCGGTTCGAGACCTACATCATTGCGGGCGAGCGCGGCAGCGGCGTGGTGCAACTCAACGGCGCGTGTGCAAGGCTTGCCGCCGTCGGCGACGAGATCATCATCATGACTTACGCCGATATGGAACCCGACGAAGCCAAAACCTATCAGCCACTTGTCGTCATTGCCGATAAAGAAAACCGCGTCGCTAAGCAGTATCGGCTGGGCGAAAATAAACCCGAACTCCTACACATCTAACCCGTCAATGAACCTTGTTTCAAGAACACGCCTCCAACTTTTCTTCTGCAAATGAATGCAACGACACCAACGGCTGCCGTGGTGATTATGGCGGCGGGCAAAGGCACACGCATGAAATCCGACTTGGCGAAAGTCCTGCACCCGCTCTGCGGTCGCCCGATGATTATGCACGTCATTGAAACATCGCAGCAGCTTCGACCATCGAAAATCGTGTTAATCGTCGGACATCAAGCCGATGCAGTCAAAGAAGCGACGCGCTCGCTGGCAGTCGAGTATGCGTTGCAATCGCCGCAGTTGGGAACCGGGCATGCCGTGATGCAAGCCGAATCGTCTTTGCATGAGTTCGACGGCGATGTGGTGGTGCTTTCTGGCGACGCGCCGCTTATTACGGTCAAGACGCTCAACCGATTGCTGGAACTGCATCGCCAGAAAGCCGCCATAGCCACCGTGCTCACTGCGCTGCTTGAAAATCCCACAGGCTACGGGCGCATTATTCGCGATACAGAGGGAGGCGCGATTATCAAAATGGTGGAGCAAAAAGATGCGTCGCCCAATGAACTCGCCGTGAAAGAAATCAACTCCGGCATCTATGTGTTTCGCAAACAGGCGCTCTTCGATGCGCTCAAACGCATCACGAACCATAACGCACAACAAGAATACTACTTGCCCGACGTGTTCAACATCTTTTTCGCCGAATCGAAGCCCGTCGCCGCGCTCGTCGCCGAATCGTTTGATGAAATCCGAGGCGTCAATACGCCTGAACAACTCGCCGAAGCCGAAGCCGTGCTGAGCCGCCGCACAACATAAAACACTCGCCCCGCGCAGACCATAAACTTTCCCCAAAGCGTCGCTGCTTTGAAGGCTGTGGTAAAACGCTAAAAGAAACGTATTTTCCGCAAAGGTTTACCAGACCGTGTCCCTGCTTTTTTGCCCTGATTTTTGTTAGGGAAAGCGCGCAATGAATCGGCTTTTTTCTATGAAGACATTTGAGGCGAAGAAACTTTACTATTCCATCGGCGAAGTAAGCAAAATCACGGCGCTGCCCGCCTATCTATTGCGGCACTGGGAGAACGATTTTCCTGAACTCTCGCCCGCACGCAACCCGAAAGGCAACCGAATTTATACGCACAAAGACATCGCCGTCGCGCTCGCCATCAAGAAGCTCGTCTATGAACAAGGCTATACAATCGAAAAAGCCAAAGCCTTGATGCAGGGACAGACAATTTCAACCGACGATGTCAAGGAAACCGAGACGCTGCTCAAAGCGCATCAGCCGCCCGCGAAACTTCACCACAAACAGGACGAACAGCGCAAGGCGCTCTTGCTCGAAGCCAAAGACATCATCGAAGACCTCTTGGCGCGCCTGAAATAACCCTCCTAAATGTTAAGTCGCTTAACAGTTACGTAACCATAATTTAATTTCCCGCTGCCCGCCGAATCGCGTAGCTTTGCGCCACATCCGTTGCTGCGCAGTTCGACTTAATTTTGTATTCACCGTAATTCAATCACACCGAACTATGAGAAAACTCTTTCTCGCATTCACATTCTTGGTATTCGCTAATGCTGTTGGTGCACAAGTAATACTTACAGCTACAGGCGATACTGTATCTCAAAATTTCAATACGCTGTCGGCGACCAATCCGACCACGACACCGCCATTCAATCCGTGGAGCGACAACACAACTCTCGTGGGTTGGTACGCGGCTTGGAGTGGAGGAAGCGGAACATTCCCTAACGAATACAGAGCAGACGCTGGTGGAACCAACTCAGGAGCTTTATATAGCTACGGCACAGGAACAGCAACAGAGCGCGCCTTAGGCACGGTATCATCGGGAACTTCCGGGACTTCCATCATTGGTGTGCGGATAAAAAATAACACGGGTAGCGCAATCACCTCTCTATTCATCAGGTTTACTGGTGAACAGTGGCGCAATGGCGGTAGGACAGACGATGACTCACTTCACTGTTCATACCAAATTGGAGCAACTGTGACGAGTTTGACAGCGGGAACTTGGACGAATGCAACTGCACTTGATTTTATTGGGCCGATCAAAGCTGCTTCAGGCTCGGCTCTTGACGGAAATGCAGCAGCGAATAGAACAATCATCTCCACAGTGCTATCAGTCTCTATTCCAGTTGGCGAAGAAATCATGATTCGATGGCTGAATTTTAATTCGCCCGGTAGTGACCACGGACTTGCAGTAGACGATTTTTCAGTTGTGGCAGGAGCCGCCCCCGTTACGCCCACACGCCTTGCAGTAACCGCCATCAATCCGGCGACACCGACCGCCACACAAGCCTTCAGCGTAACCGTTCAGGCGCAGGACGGAAGCGGGACGCCGGGTAATGTAACGGCGGCAACGGCTTTCACACTCTCCAATACGGGCGGCGGCACCATTGGCGGCACAACAACAGGCACAATTCCCGCAGGACAAAACAGTTTTACCGTCTCAGGCGTAACGCTCAGCGCGGCGGGAACGGGCGTAACGATTACTGCCACGCGCACGTCGGGCGATAACTTGACCGCCGGCACCAGCGCGCCCTTCAATGTTTCTGCTGCACCACCGCCGTTCAGCGCATTCACCGAACCCTTTAGCGGCACAGGCAATTTGAGCGGCTCCAACGGCTGGGCAACGCATAGCGGCACGGCAAATCAGATTCAATACCTGACGACGGCAAGCGACGCAGGCAACAGCCTTTCCTATCCAAATTTGGCGTCGTCGACAGGGAATCGGGTGGCAATTGCGCGCACAGGCAGCGAAGATGTCAATCGTGCATTTAGCGGCGCAATTACCTCTGGCACGGCGTATTACTCGGTCTTGGTAAAAGCCATTGACACCGTGGGCATCGGCAGTGAGTATTTCCTTCACTTTGTGGAAAATTCAGGCGCGAGCGTGTCGGGCTTCTTTGCACGTCTGTATGTGCGTCGTGGCTCGGCTAACAACACCGTCAATTTTGGCATTTTGAACAACTCTGGCGGCACGGTAACGCCGACATTCAACACGACCAACCTGCCTGTTGGTCAAACGCATTTTCTGGTGGTCAAGCACGACTTGGGGACTAATACATCGAGCTTGTGGGTAAATCCGACGACCAACTTTGGCGGCAGTGAACCGGGCGGTTCGGTCTCAAATAACGCTGGAACGAACAATGAAACTCGTGCGGCTGGCATTGCGATTCGTCAAGGCGGCACATCAAGCTCCGGCACAGGCAACCTTGAAATCGACGAGATTCGCGTCGGCACCACTTGGGCATCGGTAACGCCTGCTGCCGCGCCTGCCACGCGGCTCTTTTTTGCAACTGTCCCGACCGCAGGCACGGCGACCGTTCCGCTCTCCCGCGTTACGGTTCAAGCGCGCCGCGCCGATAACAGTGTTGCAACCAACTTCACGGGCAGCGTTACGCTCACCCGAGGCGGAAGCGGCACAGGCACACTCGGCGGCACGGTTACGCGCAATGCGGTGGCAGGCATCGTCAATTTTGACAGCCTTACTTTCAGTGCAGCAGGAACTTACACGCTCATTGCTTCTGCCACAGGGCTAACAAACGCAACAAGCGCGAACATCACGATTCTCGCGCGTGCCTCGCAACTGGCATTCGTAAATGCCCCAACATCAGGCAGGGCTGGCGCATTTTTGCCCGTGTTTCGTGTGGAAGCCCGTCGTCCCGATGGCACGGTGGATACCTCGTTCCGCGCTCCAATTACGATTGGCTTCCGAGCGCCCAGCGTTGCCGCCGACGAGATGAGCCTCTCGAGTGTCAATAGCTTGTCTGGGGTTTTGACGAAAAATGCAGTCGCGGGCGTTGCAACCTTCGACAGCGTGCGCGTGGATGTCAGCGGCTCATTTGTGCTGACGGCGTCGACAACCATTTCGGGCATTACGGCTGGCTCGTCGGCGCCTGTGCCTGTAACATTTGCGGCAACGCGGCTGGCATTGGTCGGCGTCGTGGCGTCGGGTCGGCAAAACATCGCCCTGCCCGCATTTACCGTGGAAGCGCGAGTTGCCTCTGGAGCCGTTGATACCGCATTTACCGGGAGCATTACGCTCGCCCTTATTGGCACGGGAACGCTTCAAGGCACAAATCCTCGCAACGCGGTGCGCGGCGTCGCCCGATTCGACGACATTCGCCTCTTGGAGGCAGGCAACTTCCGCTTGGTCGCCACTGCAACAGGTCTCGCCAACGACACAAGCGGCACGGTCGGCGTTTTGAACGTGCGCCGCGACGAGCTTTCCGGCGTCCCGACTGTCTTTGAATTGCAGCAAAATTATCCCAACCCGTTCAACCCAAGCACCGTTATTCGCTACGGACTGCCGTCGGCGGAACAGGTCTCGCTAAAAGTCTATGATATGCTCGGTCGTCAGGTCGCCACGCTTGTCAATGCGCGGCAGGCAGCAGGACGCTACGAAGCCACCTTCAACGCGGCGGGTCTCTCGAGCGGCATCTATATCTACCGCATGCAGGCAGGCAGTTTCTCGCAAACCAGCAAAATGATGCTGGTCAAATAGCGCACAGAAACGACAAACCATTTCTTAAACTACAAAAAGGCGTTCATGCACGAGAAGTGAGCGCCTTTTCGCTTTTCAGCTAATTAAAACCGACAAAACCGACCGATACTGCAATGAAACAGTTTTTAACACTCGCGCTCCTGTTGCTTTTTTCAAGCGCTGCCGTTGGGCAGACCGTCATTGCACGGCAGGACTTTGAGACAACGCCTGCCACGCCAACGCTGAATTTTACTGGCGTTACGCCCACCAGCGGCACAAATGCGTCGGGCGGTCGACCTGCCTCCGCAAACTTTGCGGCTGAGGGCAGCCGTGCGTGGTCGTTCAGCGGGTCGGCGACGCAGACTGCCACGTTTGATAATGTGAGCCTGTCGGGCTTTCGCGATGTCGTTGCCCAATTTCGGCTTGCCGCGTTTTCCGCCACAAGCGGCAACGGCATGGAAGTGGAGGACGTCGTTCTTGTAGAGATAAGCACGGACAACGGCACAACCTATTCGCAGGAGTTGCGCGTTACCGGCTTTGGAAGCGGATCGACGGCAGGCAACGTGGTTTGGAATTATGACGCAACCGGCATCGCCGAAACTACCTTCGACGGCTTGAACGACCCTGTCATTTTTGCGCCCGCCGGCAGTGGAATTCGCACGACCGACGGGTTCAGCACCGTGCGCCTGCTCATTCCCGATGGCACAAGCCAAATTCGGTTGCGCATTACGGCAAACTGCAACAGCAGTAATGAGCGGTGGTGCGTCGACGACGTCCGCATTACGGGAACGCCGACCGTCTCGCAACCGCCGACAAAGCTCGTCATCGCGTCCATTTCGCCTGCATCTCCAACCGTTGGTCAGCCGTTCAGCATTACGGTTCAAGCGCAGGACAACACAGATGCGCCGCAGGCAGTTACCTCCACTACCACGATTTCCTTAGCAAGGCTTGCAGGCACAGGAACATTGGGCGGCACAACGACGGGCAGCATTCCAAACGGTCAAACATCAACGGTCATTTCAGGCTTGACTTACAGCGTTGCCGAATCGGGCGTTACACTCCAAGCCTCCGCCACAAGCGGTATGAGCCTCGCGGCGGGAACCAGTGCAGCATTTACCGTTTCGACGGTTGTCTTGCCGACGCGGTTGGTTGTTACGGTGGTTTCGCCTGCATCGCCCGTTCTCAATCAGCCGTTTAGCGTTACGGTTGAGGCGCAAGACGGCGGCGGCACCGCCAGACCCGTCAATCAAGCCACAACGATAACGCTCACGCGCGCGAGCGGCACAGGAACATTGGGCGGCACAACGACGGGCAGCATTCCAAACGGTCAAACATCAACGGTCATTTCAGGCTTGACCTACAACACGGCGCAAACAGGTGTTACGCTTACTGCCACTGCAATAAGCGGTATGAGCCTGTCCTCTGGTACAAGTGCAAGTTTTAATGTCGTCAGCATGGGCAGCGTGCCACAAATTGTCATTGAGCCAACGCTGAACGGCGCTGGACTGCGTAGCGCCTTGGTAACACAATACAGACCATCGTCGGTGCTAAGCTACAACGGCGCGCGCGACCAGATGTATGCCAACATTTACAATGTGAACAACAAACTGCGGTGCGTCTATACTGGTTTTGAAATCACGCTTAATCGGAGCAGCACAACGCCACGAAGCGATGCCAACGCGGGCGGCATTAATTGCGAACACACATGGCCTCAATCGCTCGGCGCAACAGGACAAGCACAGAGCGATATGCACCACTTGTTCCCAACACGCATTGACGCCAACAGCGAGCGCGGCAACTTGCGCTTCAACGACATTCCCGACGCCTCGACCAATCTCTGGCGCAGACTCGCCCAAACGCTGACAACAATTCCAACCTCAAACATAGACGAATACAGCGAGCTACGCACAGGCATTGAGTATGAGCCGCGCGAAGACCACAAAGGCAATGTGGCACGGGCAATATTTTACTTCTACACAATGTATGAATCACAAGCCGACGATGCGTTCTTCACCGCGCAGCGCGACGTGCTTTATCGATGGCACTACCAAGACCCCGTCGATTCGGCAGAATATGCGCGCACATTTGCTATCGCAGGGTTTCAAAGCAATCGACCAAACCCATTTGTCTTGGACAGCACGCTCATTCGTCGTGCATACTTTCCGAGCATCGCGACGGCAAACTTTACTGGTGGCGGCACAATTCCCGCCGGCACTTACGATAACATCACCATTACCAGCAACGCGACGCTGGGCGGCAATGTCAGCGCAATCGGAACTGTGCAGTTCAACGGCGGCAACCTAAATACAAGCGGCTTTACGCTTAACTTGAGCACATCAGGACAACTTGCCAGCGAGAACACGGTGCCGGGACAATACCTCATCGGCACGGTCTCGGCGCAACGCCCGTTGAGCGGGTCGACGCCCATCAATGTCGGCGGTTTAGGCGTGGTCATCAATCCTCTTGGAAACAATTTGGGCAGTGTCTCGGTAACGCGGGTGAGCGGCACGGCAGGCATTGTAACCGTTGGCTCACAGAGCGGCATTGCGCGGCGTTGGAACATTTCGCCGCAGTTTCAGCCCAGTTCAAATGTCAATGTCCAACTCCTCTGGAACAGCGCCGATAACAACGGCAAAACAGGCATCTTGGCACTTTGGAAGAGCAATAATGGCGGGCTGTCTTGGCAGCAAGTCTCTGGCGCAGATGTTCGGGCGTCATTCGAAGCTGAATTCATGACCAATTCATTTTCCGACTTCACTGTTACCGATGCCGATAACCCGCTTCC
>JPGV01000023.1 GCA_000724175.1 [Candidatus Thermochlorobacteriaceae] bacterium GBChlB
GTGGCGATGAGTCTTTCATTATTTTCTATGCCGCGTGTGTTTTGCAAATACTCGTTGGCCTGCTCTTATTTCAAACCATATTCTGGGGTCGACTCTAGAGAGACGCTCAACTGCATTCTCTTGCCATTGTAGCGCGGCTTTGCAAGCCTCTTGTCGCCTTGTTCGCGTTGAAGTCGTTGTCGTTCCCATCATCGTTTCAGATTTATTCAACTCGCTTATCCAAATAGTTCATTCGGCGTGATGGTGAAATCGGCGATTGCTGGCGCTGCCGAACATACATCGTCGCCCGTGCATATCTTCACCTCTTTCGGCGAAGTAAACACACGCACCTTCTTCTGCACAGGCGAGACCAACCACACCACTTGAACCCCCGCCGAAAAATACTCCTCTAACTTCGCATCGTAGTAGTCAAACTTGTCCGACTTTGAAACCAACTCAATGATGAACATCGGCACTGGTGGCTCGCCCTCTCTGGCACGCTCAATTTGCTCTTTGCTAAACACCGCAAGGTCTGGCACCCGATACTTCCCCTCCGAAATCGGACACGCTGTTTCTGTGAGCAGTTCGCCCTTTGCTTGATAGAACGCTGTTTTTACAAACGCTCGTTGGAGATTTTGTAACAAGTAGAGTTCCGACGGTTTTATCATTTTTTCTCTTGCTTCCAGAAAGCCGTTGTTCCATTCATACTTAAAGCCGTCTTCTGCTTTGAAGTCCATGAACTTCTCGAGCGAGAGTTTCTTGCCGTCGTAGCGCGGCTTTGCAAGCCTCTGTCGCCTTGTTCGCGTTGAAGTCGTTGTCGTTCCCATCATCGTTTCAGATTTATTTAACAAGGGTGTCCGAAAATGCGCTTGATAGTTGAAACTGCATTGTTGTCGTAGACGAGTGTTTGTTTGAGAAGCGCCCGTATGTTGGTTATAGTCGTGTTAAAATTTTTTCCGCAAGTTGTTTCCCTGTAAAGCCTTCGTATTCCAAGCACTCTATCCAGCAAGGCAGGCTTAAACCACTTGTGTTCAAGCGCAATCGGAAGCACGTTGCCCACGGACCGGTGTTTGAGCAACAGTTCGGCAACGATCGAGTAAAGTCCGCCTGTCAAGAAATGGTCTTCGAGCGTAACCACCAAACGACAGTCTTTGACCGCATTCAAAATAACTCTTTCATCAATCGGCTTCGGCATACGGATATTGACGAGGCGCACCGATTTGCCTTTGGCTTCTAAAATGTCCTTTGCCTTCACGGCTTCACGCAAGAGAAAGCCATAGACGAGAATCGCCACATCGTTGCCATCCGAAAGCACTTCGGCTTTCCCAATTTCAAACGGCGTGTGTGCAACCGACGCAGGGTGCGGATTATGCCTGATGTAGCACGGCGCAGGATACTCCGCCAAGACTTTAATTCCCTGTGCAAGTTCTTCGGCATCGCTGGGACAAAAGACCATCACATTTGGCAAGGTGCGCATGAGGGCAACATCTTCAATCGCCTGATGAGTCGGACCGTTTGCATCCGAAAGAAAACCGGGTACGCCACCGACCATTTTCACAGGCAGGTTTGGCAGGGCAATATCATCGCGAATGAACTCGTAGGCGCGAAAGACGAGAAAAGTCGCAAGCGCGTGTGTAATCGGAAAGCGTCCGCGCAAGGCTAAGCCTGCCGCCATGCCAATCATGGTTTGCTCGCAGATGCCAACATCAATGAATCGCTTGCCCAAGTGTGGCGGAAGGTTGCGAATGGCGGCGCGGTTTTCCGCTGTCATCACGATCAGTTTGTCGCTTGTCTGGGAAATCTCCTTTAAAACATCTTCGTAGGTCATTTTTGAGAATGTTAGCGTTGCGCGTTTCTTAAACCTTTTCGCGATAGTCTTTTCTCACCTCACCATCAACGTTTCAGACGTCAGTTCGGCTTGGGCTTCGCCGTGAAGTTCTTTCAGCAGTTGCTCGATTTCTTCGGGCTTGAAATTGACGAACCATCGGTCGGCGCGCCGCTCAATGCTGGGCAATCCTTTGCCACGCACGGTATCGGCGATGATGATGCTTGGCGATTCATTTTTCGGAACCCATTGAAAGGCAGATTCAAGCGCGTGAAAATCGTGTCCGTTGACGCGTTTGACATTCCAGCCGAAGGCTTCAAACTTTGGCTCGAGTGGTTCAATGGGAATCAACTCTTCGGTGCGCAGATTGGCTTGGAACTCGTTGCGGTCGACAATCGCAATAAGGTTATCGAGTTTAAGAGCCTTTGCAACGAGAAAGCCTTCCCACATTGAGCCTTCGTTGAGTTCGCCATCGCCCAAAATCACATAAACCTTGTTCTTCCCGCCGCGCAGTTTGATGTCATAAGCAATGCCCATCGAGACCGAAAGCAAATGCCCCAGCGAGCCTGAATGAAACTCAATGCCCGGAATGGCGCGATTTGGGTGCCAATAAATTGAGTCGTTGGTGTGAAGATGATTTTTGAGACGCTCACGCTCAATGAAGCCCAGTTCAGCAAGCGTGCCGTAGAGCGCAGGCACATCGTGTCCTTTGGAGAGCAGAAGGTAGTTGCGGGTTTCATCGTGCAGTGTATCGGGCGTAAGTCCCAAGACTTCTTTGTAGAGATAGACGATGAGGTCAGCGCACGAGAGCGACGCACCAATAAAACAACCGCCGTCAGTCGCGAGCCTGATGATGTGTTCGCGCACGCGCAGGGCGAGTTGTTTTAATTCTCGTTCTTTATGGTCGGTCATATCGATGGATGCTCGAATTGTTCCAGAGTTTAACGATAATTTTACAAGATAGCACGGCAAAGTTGCATTCGTGAAATCGGATTTTCGTATTTTTGCAAAAGCGTGTATTATGACAGTCGCTCATCTCAATCATTTCCCGACCACCGCCGCGTCTTTTTTCAATGCGCGCTGTTTGACGACGATGTCCAATCGCATTCACTCAGTCAACTTTCAATTCCAAGAGTATGATGTCCAAGATTTTATATGAAGCCTTAACCTTCGACGATGTCTTGCTTGTGCCAGCGCGCTCTGCTGTTTTGCCGCGTGAAGCCGATGTCCGCACACGATTGACCAAACAAATTTCGCTCAATGTGCCACTCGTCAGCGCAGCCATGGACACGGTTACTGAATCTGAACTTGCCATTGCACTTGCGCGCGAAGGCGGCATCGGCGTTATTCATAAAAATCTTTCCGTTGAACGCCAAGCTGCCGAAGTCGACCGCGTCAAGCGCAGCGAAAGCGGCATGATTAAAAATCCTATCACGCTCACCGAAAACGCCACAGTCAAAGATGCGCTCGAGTTGATGGCGCGATACTCGATTTCGGGCATTCCGATTATCGCCAACGGCGCAGATAACGTCCATACCAGAAAATTACGCGGCATCGTTACCAACCGCGATTTGCGCTTTAAGCCAGACCTTCACCAAAAAATCTCTGACATCATGACGAAGGAAAACCTCATCACCGCCGATGTTGGCACCACGCTCGAAGAAGCTGAAGAGATTTTGAAGGAACAAAAAATCGAGAAACTTCTCATCGTTGACAAAGACGGCGAACTGCAAGGCTTGATTACCTTCAAAGACATTCAGAAAAAGAAAAAGCACCCAAATGCCTGTAAAGACGAACTTGGACGGCTGCGCGTTGCCGCCGCCGTTGGCATCCGCGCCAATACGATGGAGCGCGTTGATGCGTTGGTGAACGCAGGTGTCGATGCGATTGTCATAGATACTGCACATGGACACAGCGAGGCGGTTCTCAAAATGGTCGAGGCGGTTCGTGCCAAGTTTGCGTCGCTGGCGATTGTGGCCGGGAATGTTGGCACAGCCGACGCCACAAAAGATTTAATCTCCGCGGGCGCGGACGCTGTGAAGGTCGGCATCGGTCCGGGCAGCATTTGCACCACGCGCATTGTGGCGGGCGTCGGCTTGCCGCAACTTTCTGCGATTATGGACTGCTACAATGAAGCCGTGAAAACCGACACGCCGATTATCGCCGACGGCGGCATCAAGTTTTCGGGCGACCTTGCCAAAGCTATCGGCGCGGGCGCGGACAGCGTTATGATTGGCAGCCTCTTCGCCGGCGTCGATGAAAGTCCGGGCGAGACCGTGCTTTACGAAGGGCGTAAATACAAAACTTATCGCGGCATGGGCAGCTTAGGCGCAATGAGCGAACCCGAAGGCTCAAGCGACCGCTACTTTCAAGACGCAGAAGATGAGGTCAAAAAATTCGTTCCTGAAGGCATTGAAGGGCGCGTGCCGTTCAAAGGCAGCTTGGGAGAAGTCGTCTATCAACTTATCGGTGGCTTGCGCGCGGCAATGGGCTACTGCGGCGTCAGCACCATTTCCGATTTAAAGACCAAAACCAAATTCGTCCGCATCACATCGGCCGGACTACGCGAATCGCACCCGCACGATATTCTCATTACCAAAGAAGCACCTAACTATACGCTGACGAAATAGAATACTTTGTAAGTTTTTCATTTAAGTTCTACAAGGTCGGTCATTTTTATATCGGCATTGATAAGCGCGACTGCCACGGAGTTGGGCCCGATGAAACTCCCCACATAGGGATTGAGCGTTGAGACGAGTGTGCCAAGTCCCATACCAGCAAGTTCAGCGCGAAAATCTGATACTGCTTGCATTTCATCTAACTTTGCAGTGCGCCCGCTATACACAAAGCCGAGTTTATCGTAAGAATCTTTGTTGTGCAATTGCTGCGACGCCAATTTCATTGCCTCTGCTGCCGCTAAGTCGTAACCGCGTTTTTTGTCTATCATTTTAAACTCGCCTCGATTGACCACAAAAATGGGCTTCAAATCGAGCGCGAGCGAAAAGCCTGCGTCAAGCACCGAGACTTTAAAGATGTTCTTCGCCGAGCGCAAGTAGACCAGTTCGTTTGGCACGACATAGACGAAAATTTGGTCGGCGAGCATTTCAATTGCATTAGCCAAGCGCAGAAAGGAGATATTACCCGTAACGAGTTCCGCCGCCCGTAACACCAGCAGTCCCAAACCGAGCGAAATACTTTTAGAATCAATCACACGCACAAGAAACGGCGTTCCCAAATTTTTTTGTAACCGCATTTTCTTGAAACTCTCTGCGCCTTCAACGACAGCAGCGCGCGCATTTTTCACCGTATCGCTCAAGCGCGACGACTCGTGAATGGACAACACCATGTCGAAATCTAAACACATTTTGCGGTAGAGCTTCAGGAACTCCTCGACCGTTGGGGACTCGATTCGCACGCGGTCATCTTTTCCCTCGACTTGATCCCGATAAAATTCAAGTCGGTCGAACTCTAAACGGTTGTCATAAATGACTTTGTTCTGAACGACGACCTTGGCAGGGATTTCTTTGATGTTGTATTGATACAACGTCTCTTCAGGCAAGTCGCAAGTTGAGTCGGTAACCACGGCGATTCTCATATCGTCGTAAAAACAAGTTGGAATTAAGGCGTTTAAGAAGCATTAAGTTTAAAATAGCGAAAAGCCGTCCTATGCGAAAGGGCTTTCAGCGAATCAAAACAGATTTAACATTGACGAATTCTTTGATGCCGTAGTGCGAGAGTTCGCGTCCATAGCCTGATTCCTTCACGCCGCCAAACGGCAGACGCGCATCGCTTCGGACGAGCGTATTGATGAAACAATTTCCCACCTCAAGCTGTCGCGCCACGGCTTCACCGCGTTGCAGGTCATTTGTAAAAATCGCTGCGCCGAGTCCGTAGGCAGTGTCGTTGGCAAGCTCAATCGCGTGCGCGTCATTTTTCGCCGAAAGAATCGCAGCGACGGGACCGAAGAGTTCTTCGTGATACGCCGCCATGCCGCGCTCGACGTTGGCAAGAACCGTTGCTGGATAAAATGCGCCGTTGCCATCAGGCACCGTGCCGCCTAAGAGCAGCGTTGCGCCTTTTTCAATGCTCTGTTTGACCTGCGCGTGAAGCGTTTCGCGCAAGTCCATTCGCGCCAGTGCGCTCAGGTCAACGCCGTCGTCCATTGGATTTCCAACAACTTTCGCCGCCATTTTCGCCACAACGAGTTCTTCAAATTCTTTGCGGCGCGACTCGACAACAATAAACCGTTTGGCGGAAATGCAGCTTTGTCCTGTGTTGATGCAGCGCGAATTGACGCATGTCTCGGAGGCTAAGTCGAGGTCGGCGTCGTCAAGCACGAGATAAGCGTCGCTGCCGCCCAGTTCAAGCACCGACTTTTTTATCGCCGCGCCTGCTTTTTCTGCAACGAACTTTCCCGCCCTCAGGCTACCTGTAAGCGTAACGGCTCTAACGACGCGGTGGTCAATGAGCATTGATATTTTTTCAGGTACGCGGTCGGCATCGATGAAAAGCATCTGAACTAAACCGTTTGGAAATCCGGCGTCGGTAAAGATTTTCTCAATGGCAATCGCGCAGCCTGTTGTGTTCGGCGCGTGTTTAACGAGCAAGGCGTTTCCCGCCATAAGCGTCGGCGCGGCGACTCGGAAGACTTGCCAAAATGGGAAGTTCCACGGCATCACGGCGAGAACCGTTCCAAGCGGCTCGAGGGCAACGTAACTCTTCGATGCGTCGGCATCAATAAATTCAGGCTGTAAAAATTTTTCGGCGTTCTCGGCGAAGAAATCGCATGTGGCGGCGCACTTATCGAGTTCAGCGAAACTTTGCAAAAGCGGCTTTCCCATTTCAAGCGTGATGAGGTCGGCGAACTTAGCGACCTCGCGCCGCAAAATTTCCGCCGCCGCTCTCATACACAGCGCACGTTCAGGGAAAGTCATATCGCGCCAACGGCGCTGCGCATCGCGCGAGTTACAAACGTTTTTTTCAAGGTCAGCGTCGGAGTGTGCAGCGTAGGAGCCAATCGTTTCGCCCGTTACAGGGTTGATTGAGACAAGCATTTTTTGTATCAGGATTTGATTTCAATTTTTGACGAGCCGAATGTCGATATCGCAGTCGAACTTCGCTCAACCGTGCGCATCACTTAATCTCGCTTAAACGGATTGAGTCGATTCAAGAAATTTTGTCGCTGCCGACGTGCTTCGAAGCTCTCCCAATGTTTAACCAGCGTTTTTTCAGCGTAGCGGTTTGCAAAGTGCCAATTGTGTTCTGCATCGGGCGAGAGTTTGACGTCGGAAAATGAATTGCGGATTCCTGCGCGCTTTAACTGCTGAATGAAGTGTTCGTTGCGCTCGATGTTGCCGCGATTACCGTCAAATGCCGCCGATAAAATATGGAACGCGATTGCTCGATATTTTTCAAGTTGCATCGAATCGGCGGCAGCAAGCAGGTTTGCGGCGTTGTAGCCAAGCATATACACCACGTTGCGCGGCATTCCGAAAGCCGCTTTGAACATATCGGTCTTCACCCATGTATAATCATCGGGCGGCGGGTCGTTTCGGCGCGGGTCGTCAAGGTCAATCCACATAAATGTTCCATCGTAACTTCCGACAGAGCAAAACACATCAGGATGGCGCAGCGCAAGCGTTACAGCCGTAAATCCGCCCAGCGAAAATCCATCTGCGGCACGCAATGTTGGCAAGGTTCGATAGGTAGAATCAATATGCCGGATGAGGTCGCGCATAATGTAGTCTTCGAATTTGCCTGTGCCAATACCGCTCGTCGCTGCGTCGGGATTGAGCATATTGACGCCGAGTGCAGGAACGCTATTATCACTACTCGCGGTGCTGACGCCGACAAGAATCATTTTCCCTGCACGGTGTTCTTTGATTACCTCGTCCGCCACGTGTTTGAGCGTTTTCCCGTTTCGGCTGCCGTCTTCGTCGGGGTTGAACCACTCGCGCTCGTGTCCTCTGAAATAATACACGACCGGATAGCGCTCGCGGCTTTCGTTGTAACCTTCGGGCAAGTAAATGTTGTATTGTTTTTCAATGCCGAGCGATGGCGAAAAAAATGTCTGTAGCTCAACGCGGCTTTCGGAGGCGAGATTTTTTTTGAAGTGCAGAAATCCTATCATTTGCAGCAATAGTAAAATGATGCAACGCACGGCTTGTTTCGCTGTGTTGAAATTTTTATTCAAGAAAGATACATCAAGCGAGTGAAAGAATCGTCGGCTAATTCAGAGCGGATTGCTCCGCCAAAGATTCCTGTGTTGCTTGGCGCCACGGCGTCGGGCAAAACGGCGCTCTCGTTATCGCTTGCCGCCGCATTGAACGCTGAAATCATCTCTGCCGACTCACGACAAATTTATCGAGAGCTGACCATCGGCTCGGCAAAACCTACCGACGAACAACTTGCACGTGTCCCACATCACTTTATCAATGAACTCGATTTGCTCGACCCGTTTGATTCCGGCGCGTTTGCTGCGCAAGCCACGGAGCGCATCGCCGATATTTTGAATCACGGCAAGCGTGTTGTCGTCGTCGGCGGTTCTACCTTGTATTTACGCGGCTTGACAGGCGGCTTCTCGGACTTGCCCAAAGGCGATGCATCGATTCGCGCTCGACTTCTCGATGAACTTCACCAGCTTGGCGCAGCCGCACTTTACGAGCGACTCAAACAACTTGACCCGGAACACGCTGCCACGCTCGATGACACCAAAACGCAACGCCTCATTCGCAGCCTCGAGGTGATTGAACTTTCAGGCAAAAAACTTTCGGACTTGCACTCGACCGTTAAGCCGCCACGGTTTGAGTTCATCTTGTTTGGGCTTGATGTGCCGCGAGAGGCGCTTTACAGCCGCATCAATCGGCGCGTTGATGAGATGATGCAAAACGGTTTTTTGGAGGAAGCCACGCGGCTTTATGAACAATACGGCGAGCGACACCGTGCCAAAAAAATCAACGCGCTCGAGACGGTCGGCTACAAAGAACTCTTCGAGTATCTCGATAAAAAAATAACGCTTGCCGATGCTATCTCGCTCACGAAGCAACACACGCGCAACTACGCCAAGCGGCAACTCACGTATTTTCGGAATCAATTCGACGTTCAATGGATTCCCGCGCCCACATCGGACTATGAAGCCCTCGCCGCCGTCGAGCAGATTCTCGCACACCTGTGCCACTCGTAAGTTCAGACACAGCAAGACAGGCTCATTTCGCACCGCTCTTCATCGCCAAAGAAGACAGACAAGGCTTGGGTTGAGGCTTATTCCAGACAGTCTCATGAATCACTTTTTGGCATACAGGCGCTTCGCGTTTGCGCTCAAACAAAAAACTTCTATATTCTCAAATCAAAAAACTGTATCTGAACACATTTTTCTTGTCAATGAAATTTTCGCTTGACACTAAAAAGGAGCTGACCATCTTCAAGCTCCATGAGAAGCGTCTCGACGCCGTCATTGCTCCCGAGCTCAAATCGCAACTCGTCATTTTAATTGAAGCCGAACACTTAAAGTATCTCATCATTGATCTCTCTCAGGTCGATGCGATTGATTCAAGCGGCATTGGTGCGCTGCTCGTTGCGCATCGACAGACCAATGCGCACGACGGATTTGCGGCGTTCATCGGTGTGCGCGACAATGTGCGCGATTTGCTGCGCATGACGAACCTCGATAAACAGCTCTATATCTTCAACAGCGTCCAAGAAGTCCTCAATAACCTCGAAGCCGTTGAGACCGACGATGACGACGATATAGCTGACATTGACGACGATGTGGAGGAAGCCGATGACCTCTTGAGCGAGATTCCTGAAATCGCTGATGAAGCCATAGTCAATCTCGACATTCAAATGGACGAAATGGAAGGCGCAGAGTTTTCAGACGATGGCAATAAGCCGTCGAAGCGTAAAGCCAAATTAGGTAAGCGCGCCGCAAAGTCGAAAGCCAAAGGTGCTTCCAGCAAACCGAAGAAACCTGCGCCGAAAAAGCCCGCTTCGAAAGCCAAGAGCAAGAAAAAATCTTAACGCGCGCCGCGCCTCTTTATGTCGCATTTCTCGTTGCTCGATTGGGCAATCGTGTTTCTTTATCTCGGCGGCGTTACCGCATTTGGTCTTTTCAAGGGTGGCAAGCAGCAATCGGCGAAAGACTATTTTCTTTCCGAAGAAAAAATCAATTGGATCACCGTCGCGCTCTCTATCGTTGCGGCGGAAACATCGACGATAACCTTCATCTCTGTGCCGGGCATCGCTTACACGAGCAACTTTAATTTTCTTCAACTCGCCTTCGGCTATCTCATCGGGCGCGTCTTCGTGGCGCTCTACTTTCTGCCGCGCTACTACGAGGGCGAACTTACCACTGCTTACGTTTTCATCGAGAAACGATTTGGTCTCGGGATTCGGCGGTTGATGTCGAGCGTGTTTATCATTACGCGCATTTTCGCCGAAGGCGTGCGGCTCTACACGCCCGCCATTCCGCTCGTCGTCATTCTCAAAGGGTATAATCTTTTCACTGGGGTTTCCGACTCGATGCTCTACGTCGTTGCGATTCTCTTCACGTCGGCATTGACGATTCTCTACGTGCAGTTCGGCGGCGTGCGCGCTGTCATTTGGACGGACTTCATTCAACTCTTTGTGTATCTGTTCGGCGGACTTGCGGCGCTGCTCATTTTGCTTGGCAAAGTTCCTGACGCCAATGCGTCGCTCTCGATGCTTGCCGCACAAGGGAAGTTGGACGTTTTTAACTTCAGCTTCGATAATTTTTTCTCGACGCCGTATCAATTTTTTCTCGCGCTCTTCGGCGGCGCGTTTCTCTCAATGGCGTCGCACGGCACAGACTATCTCATCGTGCAACGGCTTTTTACAACCGATAATTTGAAGGACAGCCAAAAAGCCATCGTCCTGAGCGGCGCAATCGTCATTGTTCAATTCACAATTTTTCTGTGCGTCGGCTCGCTCTTGTATGTGTTTTACAACGGCGTTCAAATGCGCGGCGACGAGGTGTTCTCAAAGTTCATCATTGAAGGATTACCCAATGGCGTTTCAGGCTTAATCGTGGCAGGCATTTTCGCCACAGCAATGTCGACGCTCTCGACAGCAATTACGTCGATTTCAAGTTCAACCGTGTTCGATTTGTATGCAAACACGGAGCATGGCAAAACAGCAAGCGAGCCAGAGAAATTTAGATTCGCCAAACGCGCGTCGTTTCTTTGGTCGATTGTGCTGACGCTGGCTGCGCTGGGTTTTATTGGGCTTGAAAAGCGCGTCGTTGATGTTGCGCTCTCGATTGCGTCATTCACTTATGGCGGACTGCTCGGCGTTTTCTTTTTGGCGGTTTTCTTCAAGGGCGCCACTGCGCGCAGCACCGCAGCAGGTTTTCTCGTCAGCGTCGTCGTTATGGCTTACATCATCACACAAACCACGCTCGCTTGGACGCTCTATGTCATTCTTGGCAGTTCCCTCACGCTTCTCACGTCGCTCTTGGTCTCTCGTTTTGAACCTGCGGAAGCGGGTTAATACAACCGCGCTCTTTTGTATTGTTCATCGATTCCGTCGATACTTTTTTGAGCGGCGCGCGTGATTTCTTCAAACGATTTCCCTGCGTCGAGCATCAAACGCAGGGTGTTCGTGCCGACGAGCTTATCAAAAAAATTTCCTTTGTTCATCCACCGCACGTTCTCCGAGTGATTTTTTTTCAACGCCGCCAACAATGCAACCGCGACGCTGAACGGTTGGAATGCGTTTCGGTCGACCACAATTACCCTAACGCCGAAACATAGGTTATCTCGATACTTCGGATTCTCCGATTTCCCTTTTATCGCTTTTGGCGTGAAAGAAATGGTGTCGAAGCGCACTCCGCTCAAGTTGTATTGTTTGAGTTCATTGATGAGTTTTACGGCATCGATGAACGGCGCGCCGATAACTTCAAACGGCGTTGATGTTCCGCGTCCTTCGCTCACGTTCAGCCCTTCCAAAAACACTGTTGCAGGATAGAGAATCTCCGCGTCAACGCTTGCAAGATTCGGCGAAGGGGCGATAAACTTTAAGGTCTTGACGCTGTCAAAAAATTGAGTTCGGTCATAGTTCTCCATTTTGACCACTGTCAGTTTTAGCGTCGGCAGTTCTTCGGCTTGAATGAGCGTTGCAAGTTCGCCGATTGTCAAGCCGTGAATAAACGGCACTTTCACCAGCCCGACGAACGACGAAAACGCCGTATCGAGCATAAAGCCTTGCGGCGCAATCGGCGCAATTGGATTTGGTCGGTCAAGCGCCATGAATTCCTTTCCTGCGTCGGCGCACACTTGCATGGCAAGTTTCATCGTTGAAATGTAGGTGTAGCAGCGCGTTCCCACGTCTTGAATATCGAAGAGCAGCGCGTCGAGGTCGGCAAGCATGTCTGGCGTCGGCTTGTTGGTTTTTCCGTAGAGCGAATAAATTTTCAAATCGCCGAGCGTTGAGGACGCGATTTTTTTTCCAGCTTCTTCGTCGCCCGCAAAGCCGTGTTCGGGCGCAAAGAGCGCGACGAGCTTCGCGCCGCGTTTCGCCAGTGCGTGGTAGGTCGGCGCTCCCTCAAGAGTTGTTCCCGTGCGGTTCGTGATAAGCCCGATTTTTTTGCCCTCAATCAACGCAAACTTCTTTTCCAGAAGAACGTCGATTCCGTTTTTGAGTTGCGCGGCAGCCGTAGACGCCTGTAAAATCAATGCAACGCAGGCAGAAGTGTAAAAAAACTGCTTCATCGTTTTTGAAAGGCGGAGAGCGCAAGAAATCCTAACGCCATAAACAGGTTCGCGCTCGTCAGTTGCGTGTAAAGTTTGTGAAGCTGATTGAACTCGTCGCGGAAGGCTTGTTTGGCTGTATTGAAATTATCGAAATCGACAATTTCCACGACGCGCAACTGCTCTAATCGGTCGGTTAAAAATTTTCCATACACGATGAGCAGCACAATCATCACCACGAGCAATGCCGTTTTAATCACCCTGAGCGTGTCGCGCTCTTCCGACTGCAAGAGAAAATATATGGCGGCAATGCTCATCAAGACAGACGAAACGGTTTCAATGATGTTGAGCCGCGCTAAAATTTTCCCGTTTAAACTTCCCGCCAAATTGATGCTGCCTGCTTCGCGGAAAATGACGCCAGCGACCGCGATGCCGAACATCGCAATCGAGCCAATCCAAACGCCCGCGCCCAGATTCTCGAGAAAATAAAAAATGGAGTTTGTCAGTTGTTTGTTCATTGCAAGTAAAGTTTAATAGTGTCGTGTCCAAATTTAGCAATGATGAGCGCGATGACGCCAAGAAAAAACACCCTGACGAAACTGCTCCCGCGCAGAATAGCAAGCTGCGTTCCTAACACTGCACCGAGAATGTTACATGCGCCCATCGGAATTCCGACATGGAACAGCAAATTGTTCGTCGCGCCGAAGTATATCACGGCTGCAAGGTTCGTCGAAAAGTTCACGACCTTCGCCGTTGCGGACGCCTGCAAAAAATCAAATCCAAAAATGAGAATGAAACTGAATATCAAAAAACTGCCCGCGCCAGGCCCGAAAAATCCGTCGTAAAAACCAAGTCCTGCGCCGATGGCGACGGCGTAAAAAAATTCGTTAGGTAAATTTTTCAAATGTTGGCTGTCGCCTAAATCTTTTTTGACGGCGGTGTAAATCGCCACGCCGACAAGCAGTATCAAGATGAGCGGGCGCAAGGCTTCTTTTGGAAAAAATCGCACCGCGCTTGCACCCATGAACGAAAACGCAAACGCCGTCCCTGCGGCAACGAGCGCAATGCGCCAATTAATGTCGACGCTTCTGGCATATCGCCACGTTGCCACCGACGTTCCCATAATTGAGGAGAGTTTATTCGTGCCGAGCAGCGCGGCGTCGGGCTGTGTGGTCATAAAAATAAACAGCGCAGGCAACTGCACCAGTCCGCCGCCGCCGACGATGGCGTCGATGAATCCGGCAAGAAACGCCGCCGCGCATACACCGAAAAGTTCAGGCGAGAGTTCCACTATCTGACGCGCTTTAAAATTTCCTGAACAATGGCGGCTGGCACGGGCATCACCGAAAGGCGCGGCAGACGGAGCAACTCAAACGCTTGAAACACATCGATGTTTTTCATCTCGGCAAGCGACAACGGTGTTGCAAACTTTTCAAGAAATTTCAATTGACACGTTGCGTCCTTTTCATTGCTTGCATCGGCGACTGCTTCGGCGAGACCCACGATGCGCTTTTCTTTGCCTGTGTGATAGATGAAACACTTGTCGCCTTTCTTCACGGCGCGCAGATGTTTGAGCGCGAGCGCGTTCTCAACGCCGTCCCAGAGCGTTTCGCCGTCGCGCGCCAAGGCGTCGATGTTATAGTCGTCGGGTTCGGTCTTCAAGAGAAAGAAATTCATTGCGGCGCTGCGGCTTGATTAGCCTGCGTAAGGGTGGTCAATATAAGTTTTTGCGAGTTGATGTGAGTTTTGATAGTCTTTCATTTGCAACACTTTTTTGTAATGCGCAACCGCCGTCGCGTGATTGCCTTGCAAGTCGTAAATCATGCCAATGCGCAGCATGGTGAGCGCGTGATACGCCGAGGGTTCCTTATCGACTTTTTTACAAATCTCTTCGGCGTGTTTGAAATGCTCGTGCGCCTCAGCGATTTTCTTGTCGTTCATCAGCGACACACCAATGTGAAAATGCGCTTCGCGGGCGAACCGCTCATTGTAAGTTTTATCGCCCGATTGATATTTTTTCAAGATGTCTCGATAAATCGTTTCAGCGTCTTTCCAGAACCCACTTGCAGCGTAAGCACGCCCAAGGTAGGCGTAGAAGACGGAGTTTTTGGGATACTTTTCGCGCAACTGTTTTGCGTATTGCAACGCTTTCAGAAAATCGCGCTCATAACTGTAATAAATTTGCAGAAGAAAATAGAGCGATTCAGTGCGGGCATAACGCGATTTTTCTGCGCTCATCTCCAACTGCGCGATGCCTTTTTTCTTATCGCCTTTTGGAAACAAGAGCGCAAGCGGCTTGACAGCGGGAATTTTTTCGGGAATTACTTCTGCGTAGTAATTGTAAAGTCCTAATCCAAAAAGCACGTCGTAATTTTCTTTATCGATTTTTCGAAGTGTGTTCACGAGCGGCAGCGCGTCTTTGCCGTCGCTGGCGGCTTTCAGCCAACTTTCACGATTCGCCCGCAGGCGTCCGCGAAATCCCAACGCACCGCATTTGAAAAACAGCGCCTCGACGTCCTGCGAGTTCCGTTCCAGACGCTCGTCGCAGACCTCAATGACTTTTTCCATTAAGTCGCTGAATCGGTCGTCGTAGTCGGTGTTGTCCATATCGAGCATCATTCGCCACCAAAGTGTCATGCCGATGAAGAAGTGTCCGACAGGACTTTTCGCGTCTTTATTGACGATTTCAGTAAAAATTTTATCGGCTTTGTCAAAGTCAAGATTGTAAATAAGTTCAATGCCTTCATCAATTTGCTTGCTATACACCGTTACCAATTCAGGCGCGACAGTTCTGCGCTCGATTTGAGCCGACACTGGTGAGAGCCAGAAAAGCAGGAGCAGACAGGGCAGTATTTTTCCCAGAAAGTTTTTTTTCATAGTCGCGATTCATCCATTTGCAACAAGAGAACATCAGTTCGGCGCGTCAAAATTCCGTTGGGTTCAACAAAAAAAGCCAAGTGTTGGGCTTGGCTTTGAATTTTTATGGTGAGTTTTGTTCAGTTTCGCTCACGATTAACCACCTCGCGCGGTGAGGCTTGAAGCGGCTTTTCGGTGATTTTGTTGCTGAAGAGCGTCTGGCGGGCGCGGCTCTCGACTTCTTTGCTGATGTCTCCGAAACGGCTTTGGTCAGTAACAACGTCAATTGGCATACGTTCGATGTTGAACTTCACGCGCGGCGTTTGCACGCGGTATTCGATTTTGATGGCGTCAAGCACGATGTCTTGATCACGCTTCTGATTTTGTAACGCAGATTGACTTCCGCCTGTCACTCCCTTTTTGCCTTTTGCGATTTTTGGAACGGTTTTTCCCTTCGGCGCTTTCTGCGCGAACACTGATTCCGCTGATAGGCTTACGCACAGCAGAGCAAGCAGCAAGAGTCCGAACGCTTTTTTCATCGTTGTTTCTAAACGGTTATTATTTGACATCAACTTCTTTCTTGATTTCCTTTTGCGCCTTTTTGCGCTTCTCGACCAGCACTTGAATCAGTTTTTTCAAATCATCATCTTTGATGTCGCCGAAATACGACAAGTTGAACACGACTTTCAATCCTGCGCCTTTTTGGAGCGTGCCGGGTGCGCGAATCGCCAAGAGGTTTTTCCCTTCCACCACAAAATCCGACACGTCCAAGAGCATTTGCGTGTTGTCAAGCGTCGAGTCTTCGGGAACAAGATTTTTGAACAACCGCACTTTGTCGGAGCCGACTTGCGTATCATTCACATAGACCTCGAGAGAGTCAAACGGGAAGTCGCTTGCCAAAGCAATCTGGGCGATTTCCTTTGCGCCTTTGAAATCAAATTCTTTTCTGAAATACACATAATCAGGGCGTTTTGGACCTTGCGCGACTGGCGCAGGCGGCTTGACCGTCAAGTTATTTACGACACTTTTGACGTTCTTCACGGCTTTGGCGGCAGCTTCTGCGCCCGATTTCGCGGCGTCGTCGGCGACTTCTCCGCTCAGCGTTACCGCGCCATTTTTCACGTCAGAAACGGTTGCGCCTACAAATGTGCTTATCGCTGCTTCGACTGCTTTTTTCAGGTCAGCATCTTTCTTGCTCAATTTTTTTCCCGACTGCGCGAAATGCTGCTCCAACACCACCGCGTTGAATATGCGCTTACTTTGGTGAGTGAGATTTTTTTGGCCGTTCAATTCCAATACACCTGTCTTTTTGCCCGATTTGGTTACTTTGAGCGTTGTAACCGTATCGGTGGTTGATTTTCCAGCCTTCAATTGAGCCGCTTTCACGCCCTTGCCTTTGAGCAGATTGATGATTTCGGTAACACGCTTCGGCACCGTTTTCTTCGCGTCTTTATCGGAGAGGCCAACACGGCTGGCGTTCACTTCCATCACCAATTTTGAATCTTCCTTGAACTTGGCAACAAGGCTGTCGAGCGATTCTGCGCCACTTACAATTTTTGAACCCGTGCTGTCAAAGGCAATGTTGGTTGAAATCACCTCGCCGACGCTGAGATAGTTAATCACAGGTTTAGGCGGCTCAACGGCGCCGACAGTGTCTTTCTTGACCTCGCCGCCTTGTGGCTCACCGTCTTTCTTGACCTCGCCGTCTTGTGGCGCAACGCCCGCCGAATCTTTCTTCACAGGCTCGTTCTTCGGAGCTGGTGGCGGTGGGGCTTGCTCAACGATTGGCGTCGCTTTCTCATACCAGATGGCTCTGGCAGAGACTTCTTTGCGTGCAAAAGTCGTGTCGGTGATTTTCGTCAGGTAGCTGATTTGACGAGTTTCATCGTTTTCAACCACGCCTTTGAAGTTTGGCGACGAGTAATCGCGTTTGAACCAGTCATACTCTTTGCCCGGCTCAATGGATTCAGCGACGGTCCAATCGCTGCCCGATTGAATGGTGATTTCGGTTTTCAGTTCAGGCAGGAGTTTCAAGACGGACGGGTCGATTTTCGTGTAAGCGAAAAGCGCCTTCGTGGTATTTTCATCTTTAATGTCGTAGTCGCTAATGAGCGTTACGGCTTCGGTCAAAATCGCTTGCGCCGATTGCTTGTATAGTTTAGCAATTGGGTCGTATTTGAGCGCGCCAAACTCCGTGTACCAGAACTTCTCGGAATTGCCAAGTTTATCCCAATCCTTGACGAGTTGCTCAAGCGCGGCGCCGCGTTGGCGATTGCCTTCGCCCATGTCGTAGAGGAATTTTGAGGCGCGCGTGGCGACTTCGTTGATTTTATTTTCGGGCGCGCCTGCTTTTTTCAAAATCTCGTAGGCGTTCAAATACTCTACAATCGCACTAAGCGTCAGCTCGTAGCCCGACTTGATGATGAAGTTCATCTTTGAAGTGCGCACGGTGAAGTCAATCACATCAGAGGCGGCAGGCTGTTTTGTTAGGCTGTCGAGCTTTCGTCGATAACCAGCGTCGTATTGGTCGAAGAGCGTATTGGCGGCGCGGGCGAGCGAGTCACTTCGGTCGACCGCTTTGGTTGCCAAATCAATAATAGCCAAGCGTGATTTCTCGACATACTCGTTCTTCAAGCCGAGTTCGTTGGAGCGGTCAATGCCGCGCCGATAAGTGCTGATGGCTTGTTCGGCAGCTGGACGAACAAAGCGGCTGGCAATTTGCCCAAGCGCGATGAGTTCTGCTACATCGCCGAGAAAGACGGTAACAGACTTTTTGCCTTTGCCGAACTTACTGCTTAATGTTTTTTGTTTCTCGTCGGCGCCCGTGTTGAGATAAGTGTAAACGCTTTTTTCGTTCACTTGTCCCGCTTTGAAATACATTTCCGAGATTTTGGATTTTGCTTTCTCGGTAACAGCATCGAGCGTGGTTACAAAGACTTCATCGGGCACGTCGCGTCCGTCGCGGATACCGTTTTTAGAGATCCACTTTTCGGTTGGCGGCACGAGTTGAGCAAGGACTTCCTCTCCTCTTTGAGCGTTCTCAATTTTTCCAGCGCTGCTCACAATGGTTCCCAGAACAGCGGTGATGGAGTCGTTATATGAGGACAGTTTTGTTGCTTTTGCCGAATCTTCGGGCGCGATGGGCTTCAAGAAGTCTTCGCGTGCTTTCGTGAGTTGCTTGAAGGTAAAGGCGTAGTCGCCGCCGGCGCGCTCATAGTAGAACGCCGCATCGGTGTATGCCTGAACTTTATTGACCGACAGTTTTGCATCAATGATTTTGCGCCCTTGTCGGTCAGTTACTTTGTCGAGTGTATCCGGCACGCGGCTGAACTTATCGGCAAGGTCTTCTGAGATGAAACCTGCGTTGTAGAAGGCTTCAATCGTGCGATAGCCACCGAGTTTCGCAAGTTCAAGAATGTTCTTCTCCATTTTGCGCTTGAGCGGATACTTCGCCAGCGTGTCATACTCAACATCTTTCGGCTTCGGCTTTGCAGGCAACTTTTGAGCCTGTTGTTTTGCCGGCTGGGCTTGTGTCGTTTTCTTTTTTGACTTCGACGTAGAGACCTGCGCTTGCTTTGGTGCCTTGACTTCTTTCGGCTTTTCAAACGCGCTGGGTTTCAAGATAACGCCGACGCCGACCCTTTTGTAATCCTCGAGCAGGTACTTCGTCAAGCGGTGCAAACTCTCGCTCGCGGAAATGCCAGCGAACTTTTGATTATCCTTTGTGAGCTTTTCATAACGCTCGATCGCTTTATTGAACTCGGTTTTCGCGTCGTCGATTCTTCCGCGCTCCTCGAGAAATTCGCCGCGTTTGAAGTAGGCGGTAACGCTGCGCGGTTTAGTTACGAATTTATCGGCGTAAGCACCGTAGGCTTCAAAGATGCCTTCGGTCTGACCAGACTTTTCGTTCAAACTGATTTTGTTGAACGCCACTGCGTCGCCGCGCCTCGTCGTGTCGAATCTGGCCAAATACTTGTCCGATGTCCGAATGGCTTCTTTCCAGTTCTGCGCTTCTTCGCGGGCGCGAATAGCACGGTAAAGCGCGTCTTCGCCTACATCGACCGAGTCTTGCCCATACACGTCGTAGATGCGCTCCAACGAGCCGGCCAGTCTATCGTAGTCTTTTGCAGTTTCGTAAGCGTATGTGATGCCCTTGAGCGCCTTGATTTTGTAGTTTGGGTCATTGGCATTCTCGAAGAGGTAGTTATTGACGCGCACGGCGTCGTCCGTTTTGCCTGCTTTTACATAATAGAACGCGGAGTTCTCGGCGGCTTTATCGGCATATTCCCACTTTGGAACTTCTTTCGTGATACGCTCATACTCTTTAGCCGCAGCCAGCCAGTTTTGCTTCTTGACATAGAACTGTCCTTTTTGGTCAATCGATGCGCCGACCATGCCGTAAGCGTATTTCCGACGGTCAGGGTCTTTCGGGTCGGTGGTTCTTGGACCGAAGTAAATTGCTTTTGCTATCTGCTCACTGCGGTTATAGTCTTTTTCATTGTATGCGTTGGCGGCGAGATTGATGAGCGTTCCGGGAAAAATTTCCTGAATTGGATAAAACTGCACCAAGCGCGAGTTAACCTCCTTGTATTCGTCGACATAGCCTTTGCCGATGTAGAAATCCGCCAGCGACTTAATACCATTGACCGAAATCGAGTCGTGCGGGAACAATCGGATGTAGGCATCAACGACATCAATGAATTGCTTCTCGTCGCTGTCGAGCGAATCTGGTTTTCCTGAAAAACGCGCCAGCGTATCGAGACCGGGCTGATAAAACCCGATTTTTCTGCTGCGCGCCACGGAGTCGACGATGGCGTAGGCGTTACTAATGGCTTCTTTGCGATGGAAATCCCATGCAAAATTCTTGGCAACGTCTAAATAGCCTGCCAGCGATTCTTTTGGTCGGTTTAGTTTTAAATCCAATACCAGCGAGCGCTGAAATAGCGCGAAGTAGGCTGCCGAATCGTAGCGCGAGAAGATTTTTGTAAAGTTATCGACGTCTTGAACGAACTGTTCATAGAACACATTCGCGCGTTTTCTGTTCGGCACTTCGGCTTTCAGATAGTCGCGGTCGAAGGGCAGCGGTTGCGAGCCGTCTAAGAGCTGCGCGTAGGACAGCCCATATTCGATATTCTTAAACAGCGCGATTTTTGAGATGCTGTCCGCATAGACAAGTGTATTTGGGTCGAAGCCTGCGGGATAGACGCTTTGCTCCTCAAACGGAAGCGGAATGCCTAAGTTTTGGCTCTCAATGCGCCGCCGCATATCATTGAACCACTTGCTATTGCGCCCGTAGGTGTAAAAGAGATTCTTGCGCTCTTCATAGAGTTTCTGCTCGGTGGCTTCTTTGTCTCTGCCTTGCTTTTCGCCGTTGAGCGTGATGAGTTCAAGTTGCTTGATGACTTTATCGGCGACAAACGGCGCGCGTTCATAGTTCGGGAAACGATGCAGCAATGCTGTCCACACCAAGTTGATTTGCTCAGGATTCTCAAGCAGTTCTTCATACTTTCTGCCGACTTGTTCATAGACAAGCGGCGCATAGCGGCGCGGGCGCGGCAGTTTTGAAAAAAAGTTCTCCACAAGCTCAACAGCAACCTTACTGCGGTCGACGCTGTTTTGAATTTCAATGAACGACGCGGCGATATACTCAATCGCCTCGTTCTTCATATCGGGACGGATGTAGTCAGGCATGATTCTGCCTGCAAAGAGTTCCTCTGCCTGCTCGATATCGTCGACGAGTTGAGTAAAGTAGGTGATAGCTTCCTGATAGTTCGCCAGTCGGAAATAGCACCACCCTAACTTGTAAATCGCTTGATTGAAATACTCAGAACGCTTGCCGTTCTTTGTAATGAGGTCAAGCACCTTTCGGTAATAAGGTATTGATTCGCGCGTTTTTACGGGCTGCTCTCTTGCAAAGAAGAGATATTCTCCGATGAGCATGTAGCTATCAATGGTGTAGCGGCTGTCGGGGTATTTTCTCGTCAACTGTTGCAATAGCGAGATAGCCTCTTCGCGTTTTTGACGAATGTCCGCCTGCGAGAGTTTTTTCAGAGCGCGATAATCACCGTAGCGCTCGCCCAGAATAAACGCCTTGTTGTAAAGTGCGTCAGCCACGTAAGGGCTTTCGGGCATTTCATTGATGATGCGGTCGTAGAGCGCAATCACCAAATCGAGTTTCGGGTCGGGCGGAATTGGTCGTCCCGGCGGCTCTTGCGGTCTGCCTACGCCTGATGTGTCGTTTCTGGCAAATGCAATAGAATCGTAAGTGGCCAACGCAATCGAGTAGTTCTCATACTCTTTGCTCGTGAGGTATTTCCGCAGTTCTTCCGTGTAGATGGAATACTTGCCGTAAAATTCGTCGGTGTGTTTTTCGTAGAGCAGGTCGGCATGGCGAATGGCGATTTCGTCCAGCACTTTGCTGTCGGAGAAGACTTTCAAAAACTGTTCGCCGACATCTAAGCCGATTTCAGTAATGTTTCGTTTTTGCGCTTTGCTTTTCTCTAATTTTTTTTCATACTCGTTCAGAATCACCTGAATCTGCGGGACGGTGAAATTCGAGAAGATGTTGTCGGTTGTCGGGTCGCCAGTTCTCGCAGTCATTACGTTTCGCGGAATGAGCCGTGCAATACCGACCAAGCGGTCTTGCGCGTTTCGCACTTCGGCGGTATCAATGCGCTCGTGCATCTTATGCGTTGTAGCTTTCGCTCTGGCTTTGGCGAACAAGGGTTGAGGAGTTTGCGCAGCAACGAACAGCAGCACCGCGCAAGCAAGGAGTTGCAACAGCAAGGAACAGCTCTGTGTGTTTCTACTCATTTTCAAGCGTTTCTTATCCGTGTTGATTTTTTAGATTCGCGCGTTAAAAACCTTTCAAAATAGTATCACAGACGACGAGCATTCACGGAAAGGGAAGACGATTGGTCTTCCCCTTTTGCCACTCAGCCAGTTTTGACGATTGCGGTTTGCTCACGGTCGTATTTCGATGGCAATACGCTCTTGCCAGCGCGCCAGTGTCTATCCGTTGTCGTCGGAGAAGTTATACGGAATGTCAACTTGTTGAATTGCTCCAGTGTTTACCGCTGAGAACTTCATGCGGCGCATTTTCGCTTGGACGCAGCGTTTCATATTGTCGTTGGCAATGGAGGCTTTTGCCACTTGAACATCTCTGACTGCGCCGTCAGGGCCGATTAGGACGCGCATGACAATTTCGCCTTTGAGATTTGGGTCTCCGCCTTTGGCTTCCACATAGCAGCCGTAGATGGCCGCGTTGTTGGATTTGACGACCGCCATGATTTCTTCGCGGGTGCGTCCGCCCGCGCCGACATTCATTTTTTGGAAGTTGGTGTTGATGGCGAGTTTGCCCGTTCTACCAATTCCCAGACCGCCGCCGCCGCCGCCGCCGAGCCCGCCTCTGCCGCCGGGGCCACCGAGACCACCGCCCGCGCCGCTTCCTGCGCCGAAGCCAATTCCTTCACCTGTGCCACCGAGACCTGCAGCACCGAGTCCGCCGACGCCTGAGAGTCCTCTAAGTCCGCCGCCCGCACCAGAACTGCTTAATAAACCAGACGCATCGCCTGTTGCGCCTTCGGTCGGTGTCGGAAGTCCGCTTGATTCGCCGAACACACCACCAGAGAGTGCTTCCGCCAAAGCGCTTTCAACGGCTGACGCTGCGCCAGAGGCAACAGCTTCACGAGCTGCTGCCGTGCTCACATCTGCGCCTGCAATATCGCTGCTTGCGCCAGATTGGCTCGCAATTTCTTGCTGTTGAACTTCGGTTGGTGGCGGCGGCGGAACAGCCGTAACATCAATGACAACTTTCGGTTTTTCCTTCACTACGACGCCCGATGCCAGTTGCGCGTTGATGTAATACGACCCCAACATTGAGGCAAATAAAGCCACGGCAACGATAAGCCCAATGGTCATGCGCTTTTGATATTCCTCGCGGATTTTGTAGGCAAACGGTTTCTCCGCATACCACCGCAAGGCAACCTGTGCGCCGAGTTCTGACGACCTCGTTTTCATGATGTGTTTCTCCTGTTTGTATCGGAATTTCTATGTCTTTTCTCTGTCTTTGAACTACTTCACTTCTTTTCCAACGCAGCCAACTTTTCGCTTTCGTCAGCCTTCAGTTCAACTGTCGCCCACTTTGTAACGCCGCCGTCAAAAATTTCATTCAGCGTCTCAATCATGGTATCGTATTTCGTTTCTCGGTCAATTTTGACGACCGTGACAATGTCGGACTTCTTTGCATTTTCGGGGTCGTCTATCACCGCCTTGCGATAATTTGCTACTTGCTTCCTCACGTCTTCAAACTTGACTCTTTGAGGTTCATTGTTCGGCCCCTCCAAGCCTCGGTGCATAAAAACTGCGCCTGTTTTGCTGATTTGAATCGTCAACACGAACTTAGGATTCACGGGCGTCGACTTACCGCTTCCGTCATTCTTTTCAGGCAACCCCATTTGAAAGACGTTCGGCTTTGCAAACGACGTTGTCAGCATAAAAAAGGTAAGCAGCAAAAACGCGATGTCCACCATCGGTGCAAGGTCGACGTGTGATGTTTCATCGCTCTTCTCGTTGTATTTTTTAACTTTTCTGGCTTGCGCGTTGCTTTTGCCCTCGCGCATTTTATGTTTCACCTCGCGTCCTTTTTGTTCTGCGCCGCTCATATTTTTTTCGCGTTTGAGAGTTATCGAGTTACTTTTCCATTTGGGTAATCATCTGCACGTTGTCGAATTTGACTTTCTTCATCGTGAGCATGATTTCGTTAACCACATAAAACTTCGCGTTTTTGTCCGCCTTGAGCACAATCACTTGGCTGGGGTCGGCTTGTCGCGCCCGCAAGAGAATTTCAGGCATCTCTTTACGCCAATCTTTGAGTTCAATGCCTTTCGTGCCTGCCGCGTCTTTGCTGTACGGTGTGCCTTCGAAGGCTATCACGCGGGTTTTGTATTCGTCCATATTGACAACGACGCGCGTGTTGCCTTTGTCCGAACTGTCGCTGACAACAACGGTTACAAATTTTTTCTGCGGCTCTTTTTGAGCCGAGTTGGACGACGGCACTTCGACCTTTACTTCTTCATTGGTTCTGAATACGGTCGTCATCATAAAAAAGGTCAGGAGCAAAAATGCAATATCGACGAGCGGTGCAAGGTCTACTTCGTCGCCGCCGTGCATGAAGAATCCAAAAAAATTCATAGGTCGTGTCGTCTTGTTGTTTTTAGGTTGAAGGCTCTCCACAACGCCATCGGCGGAAAGCCTTCTCGTGGTTTCAGAAAACTGCGACTTTTAAGTTAGCTGGCGCGCTCGCGTTCAGAGATAAGGTTTCTGCGCGAAATCGTCAGCGTTTGAATCACCTCGAAGGCGGCTTCGTCAATGAAGTATGTAAAGTTGTCAATTTCCGCTTTGAAGTAGTTGTATGCGGTTGTTCCAAGGATAGCCGCGAAGAGACCGCCCGCCGTATTGTAGAGTGCTTCCGAGATAGCACCTGACAGTTTCGCCGGGTCAGGCGTGCCGCCGGTTTCCGCGATGGCGTTGAAGGCGTTAATCATACCGACCGTCGTTCCCATCAGGCCGATGAGCGTCGAGATGGTGGCAATGGTTTTAATCGGCGTCAAGTTTGTTTCGTATTGCGCCGACTCAAAGTTTGCCGCTTCGTCAATGGCTTTTTGAACTTCTTGGATTTTCGCGTTAAAGCGCGGTTCGACTTCATCAAGCGAGCGATAGCGTTCCAAGCCGCTCATAATCGAGGTCGAGACGGCGCTGTTATGACGCTCACATTTTTGCAGGGCTTCGTTGATAGCACCGCGTTCCAAATCTTGCTTAACGGCTTTGAGCAATTGGTCTAATTGTCCATTGCCACGCGATTTCTGATACGCCAACACGCGCTCGACGACGACGACAATCAACACGATGATAGCAGACATCAACGAACCGACAATCGGACCGCCTTCATAGATATTGTGCAACACCGTTCCTTTCGGAGCCGATTTAAAGACTGTGTAATAGACCGTGTATGAGATGATGACTGCGGCGATGATAATCGACCACAAAAACAGTTTGTTCTTCTTTGCCATTTTAAGCCTCCGAGTTAGATTTTATTTGTACGTGGAACTGCGAAATTTAAGAATTAAAACGAGAACTTCAACTTGTTACGGCATCTGCACTTTTCTCTGCTCGCTCACGTTTGAGAGTTTCAAGTAGTCATAGCCGATGAAAAACGCACGGCGGAAATCTTTATAGACCTCGTCAAATTCTTTTTGAAGCAAATCTGCCTTTGTGATAACCGGCCCGCCATCGTAGATAGACTCCTTATTGATTTGCTCCAAGTAATTTTCCAGCTGTGTAATTTTTTTCTTGACAGCCGTCTTGAATATGCTCACCACGCGCTCGTAATTTTTGACTTGGTCGCGTCGTTTTTTTACCTCGTCATACATCAAACCGCTAAACGCATACTGAGCAACCGTTCCAGAGCGTTCTATCGTTTCCGTTCCGTAGAATTCTTTTTGTTGCAAGAGCGTTTGCAGCGCACTGTTTTGGTCGCGCACCATTCGTGCCGCATTCAAGTAATAGGCTTTGAGCAGGTCTTGTTTTGGCTCGGTTGGCACAGCTGATTCAAGCCGCGACACTTGCTCTTCTGAGCGCGCGATTTCTTCGGCGACGATTTTTTTGTACTGCTGCAAATTTCGATTGTAGTCCGAGAGTTCTCCTGAAATCAAGACTGGTGCGTGCGTCATAAACAGCCTTGCATCGTCGTTGATGGACTGCGACGCGATAGAGACCAACTGTTCGACGGCTTTCTGCGACAACTCGGCGGAGTTGGCAAGTGCTGTCAGTCCTTTGGCGGAGAGTGATTGCTTTAGCGTGCCTAATTTTTCAGCAATTACTTGCAGCGACGCTTTGCGCTCCGGCGATAGCAGCCCCTTATCCGAATCAACAATCGCCTTACGGTCAACGACAAGCAATTCCATAGCGCTGCCGATGAGTTCCTTGAGCGCTGTTGCTGATGACACTTCGTCAGCCGTCGCCGATGAAGAGACCATTACGCCCTGCACATTGATTCGCTGCTGCCGCAACACATCTTTCTGTACCAAGTATTTTTCCGCGTATTGAAATGCCGTGTAGCCGTTGTAGACGAAGTTATAGTCATTGAGCGCGCGCGTCGGGTCTTGCATATATCGCGAGTGCGTAATGTACCCCGATAGAAACATCGCTTGATACAAGTTGTCCGACTGTCTGTATTTTCTGAAGTAGGTCTCGATTTCGGTTTTTGCTTCTCTATACCGACCCGACCGATACAGCACCCACAGCCGACCCAGCTCTGCAAGATCTTTATCTTTATGCCCGCGTGCCACTCGGTCGAAGTAAAGTTCTGCGTTTGCAAATTCGCTTAACGCGAGCTTTCTATAAACATCAAAACGGGCAAAGAGCACTTCGCGCTGCGCACGGGCAAGTCGCTCGCGCATGCGTTCAATTCGCTCGCTGGCAAGTTTGCCTTCTTCTTGGGCAGCAATTAAGTCCTCACGAATCTTTTCTAAGCCTGCTTCAGCGGAATTTATTTCCTTTTCGCGTTGCTGTAGCATTTCATTGAAGCGCATCAACTCTTGCTCCGACATGCTAATTGCCGCGATTTCCGACTCTAAGCTTTGCGCCATATTTTGAATGGACGTGTCCTGCATTTCAATTTTTCGGAGCACTTCCATCAGTTGCCGTTCATAGGCATTCACCTGCTTTCCAGTCGCTTGGCGCGCCAGTTCGGAGTATAGACTTGAATCGGCCGTGTGCCTTTCGCTCTCTGTGCCGTAGTAGAGTTTTCTGGCTTGCTCCAAGAACTTATTTCCTCTGATGTAAGCCAGATGGGCTAATTGAATGTAGGAAGAGTTGCGAATGTCGGCGAAACGCTCATCCCACGGAATAAACGGTCGCGAGGCTACTCTTTTGAACTTATCTTCGGCTTCATTGTTTTGCTGCAGTCCCAAAAAGGCAAGCCCCGCTGCATAGTCCGCTAAAATTTTCAGTTCGGCGCGGTCAGGCACTTGCGAGAGCGCGTCTACAGCGCGTCCGTATTGTTGGTTGCGGTAATCAATGATGCCAGCGAGAATATATGTTTTGAAGTCAAATTCATCTTCCATTTTCAAGAACGGCGTGAGGCGACGGAAATCTTTCTGGAACTGCCGTGCGTCCTCATACACATAATCCATGAACAAAATTCGGAAAACTGCTTTCGAGGCGTAGGGCGATGTCGGAAATCCGACGAGCATTTTCTCGTAGAGTTTACGCGCCTCAATGAAGTATTTCATTCCGAAGTTAGACTCCGCTTGGAAGTACAGCACGTCGTCCATCGTGCGAATCATCGGGCTGTAGGTTTCATAAATGTCTTCGAGGTAAAGCCGCGCGGTTGGGTAGTCGCCCCTTTCGTAGCGTTCCATCGCGCTTTTGAGTTCCAAGCGGATTGCCTTTTGGACAATCGCTGGCGGCGCTGCCGACAACAGGCTTTTACGATAAGAGCGCAGCTCGTTGCGCACGCTTTGGTAGCGAGCAAACTGATAGAATCGGTCGAATTCGTCTTTGGTCTTGAAGTTGTGATACGCGCCTTGTTCGCCGTTCTCCAAGTGTCCAAACCCGTCGATATAAATCGACCGTAGGCGCTCGATGGTTGGCGGGTTCGAGTTAAAGTCGAGTGCAATTGTCTTGATGTTCTCGTAAGCCAGCGCAAGATAGCGGTCTTTGGCGAGCAAGTCGTTGAGAAAATCTCGGTTGTTAATTTCCCGTAATGCTTGTTCAGGCAACGCGTTTGAAAAGTAAGTCTCTTGTCCCAGCGCGCTTACGGGGAATAGTGACACAGCCAGCAGCAAGATGTAGATGAACTTTTGAACTCTCAAGATTTTATCGTGTATGAGTTGTTTTGTCAAAAAAATCATCGTTTGACGGGGTATCTGAACTTTTGCGTTTCCAAAAATCGGACGCAATATAAAGGAGAGACATTGAGAAAAACAAATAACGGAGGGCGTCGGTGTGTCAAAAAATTGTCAAATTCTTTGTCGGCATTCTGTTAGGACATCGGGGGGTTCCTCATTCTTGCCGGACGAGGTCGTTCTGCTCTGCTTTGACGCGCTCCAGGAACCGTTCGGCATCGATTGCCGCCATACAGCCCGTTCCCGCCGCCGTAATCGCCTGACGATACACGCTGTCCTGCACGTCGCCGCAGGCAAAGACGCCCGCAACGCTTGTCTCCGTCGTTGATTTTTTTGTTACAATATACCCTGCCGCGTCGAGTTGGAGTTGGCCTTGAAAGAGCTTTGTGTTCGGCAAGTGTCCAATTGCCATGAAGATGCCGTCACCAGCGTGGTCGCTGACTTTGCCCGTTTTCAAATTTTTCAACCTCACGCCGGTCATGACTTTTCCGTCGCCTAAAATCTCTTCGACACCGACGCTGGTCATAAATTGGATTTTCGGATTTTTGCGGGCGCGGTCGAGCATAATTTTAGACGCTCGAAACTCGTCGCGCCGATGCAAAATGGTTACTTTGGTCGCATATTTGGTGAGGAAATTCGCTTCTTCCATTGCGCTATCGCCGCCACCGACAACAAAGACCTCGCGCTCTTTGTAGAAAAATCCGTCGCAGGTTGCGCACGCGGAGACGCCATAGCCCATATATTTTTTTTCTGAGGGCAAGCCCAGAAGCTTCGCTGTTGCCCCCGACGCGATAATGAGCGTTTCGGTGTAGAGTTCTTTTTTGCCGTCAAGCATGAGTTTAAATGGACGCTCCGACAGGTCAACCGATGTGATTTCGCCGTAGGCATAGTCTGTGCCGAACCGCCTTGCTTGTTCGCGCATCTCATCCATCAATTTCGGTCCCATAATGCCGTGCGCGAACCCGGGAAAGTTCTCGACTTCGGTTGTAATCGTGAGTTGTCCGCCGGGCTGAGAGCCATCGATAACGAGCGGACGCAGGTTCGCGCGGCTCGCGTAAATTGCAGCGGTTAGTCCTGCTGGACCTGACCCCATAATTACCACTTCATAATGCGTTGCTTCGGACATAGAACAGTTTTCTTTTAATTCGGTCGATTCTCATTGCGTTCTCTCATAAAAAACAAACGCGGCGGAGAGCGCTCTTCACCGCGCTGTTATCTTCACGCGACACCCAAGGCTTCCAAAAGCTGCGCTGGGCGTGGGTTGAGCAAGACTTTCTCGCTTCCTTGTTCGTTCCAGACGAGCGTCGGCACAACGCGCTTGCCGTTAGCGTGTTTCATCACAATTTCGGCAGCGGCAGGCTCGGCTTCGATGTCCACTTTTTCAAACGCGATTTTCTGCTCGTTCAAAATGCGCTCTGTGCGATGACAGTCGGGACACCATGTCGTCGAGTACATCACAATTTTTCTGTCCATGATTTTCCTTACGCAGTTTGCAGTTTGAGTTTGCCGTCAATGACGCCTTTCGGCACGGCGCCGACGATTTGGTCGACCACCTGTCCGTTTTTGAAAATCAGCAGCGTTGGAATGCTGCGAATGCCATATTTCATTGAGACTTGCGGATTGGCATCGACGTCGAGTTTAGCAACCTTCGCCTTGCCTTCATATTCGCTGGCGATTTCCTCGATGACGGGCGCAATCATTCGACACGGTCCGCACCATGTCGCCCAAAAATCCACCAAAACGGGCTTATCAGAATTGATGACTTCGGCGTCAAAGTTCGAGTCCGTCGCCGTGATATACTTATGGTCTTTATGGTCTGCCATAATTAGCTGTTGATTTATCGTTGAAGAAGATGAAAAAAATCTTTTTATTTGCCCATATTTGTCGATTTGTCGCAGCGTCGCCCAAACAACGCTGCGCTATTGAACTGTAAAGAATTACAAAGATAAAAAATTCACTTCTGAGTTTTCGTAGTTTTTCTAAACCCTCTTGCTTATACGCTTTTTTGCTGCACAGTTTCATTTGGAAACTAAAATGCGTTTTCGAAATCACAACATTCTCACCGTGCAGCATGTCAGCCAGCGAGTTTAACAGCGTCTTCGCCGACGACGCTGGCGAGTTTATCCAAGACGTCGTTGCCGGAGTCAATCGTGATGTTTCGCGCAAAGAGTTTCAAGCGTTGCGGTTTGCCGTCGGCTTCAATCCAGACTTCGAAATCGAGCGGCGTTTCGCCTTTGCACTCCTCGCAGATTTGTTTGAGCGTTTTGGCTTTTTGAAGGCTCTCACCGTCGGTGGCGTCGAGTCGCAGCACGACTTTTGACGCATATTTGTCGCGCACTTTTCGAATCGGAATCACCTCTTGCACAAGCAGTTTGGGTTGCCCTTCTTTGAGTTCGGCTTCGGCGATGAGCATCACGACGGCGTCCTTTTGCAGGTCTTTCTCGAAGCGCTCATAGACGCTTGCAAACACAGTAAAATCCGCCTTGCCCTCAAAATCTTCAATTACGCCGAAGAGCATTGGGTTACCTTTTTTATCGAGGTGTTTTTTCGTTTCGGTAATGACGCCGACGATACGCTGCAAGCGTTTGCCTTCGTGATTTCGGTCGCCGAGTTTAAGCGTTGCGAAAGCCTCCCAGTCGCGGCGGAACGGGTCGAGCGGGTGGTTAGATAGATAAAATCCGACGAGCGTTTTTTCGCGTTGCAGTTTTTCGGCGTCCGTCCAAGCGTCGGCTTTGATCAAGTCGGGATAGACTGCGTTTTCATCGCCGATGAATTTTTCGTCGTTGAAAAATCCCTCTTGTCCAAGCGTGGCGCTTTTATTTTGCTTTTGCCCGAACTCAATGGCTTTCTCGATGTTGGCGATAAGCATCGCGCGATGCACGCCGAACTCGTCCATTGCGCCCGCCTCGATGAGGCACTCCAACGCTTTTTTATTAACGACGCGCAAATCAACCGACGAGCATAAATCGAACAAGTTTTTAAAGTTTTTCTTTCGGCGTTTTCTGGCCAAGACGATTTCCTTCGCTGCCCCGCTTACGTGTTTGATGCCTGTAAAGCCGACGCGAATGGCTTTTTGCTCAAGCTGAGTTTTACCGTTAGATAAGTCTTCGACGGTATAGAGCGCGTCGCTTTTGTTAATGCTCGGCGGCAGAATTTTGATGCCCATGCTTTTGGCTTCGTCGGTCAGGTGTTTGGCGCGCGCGGTGTCGCCCGCTTCGCTGTTTAAGATTGCCGCCATAAATTCTGCCGTATAGTGCGCTTTGAGATACGCCGTCCAATATGCCAACACGCCGTAAGCCGCCGCGTGCGATTTATTGAAGCCATAGCCCGCGAATTTTTCCATCATGTCGTAGACCGCGTCGGCAGTTTTTTCGTCGACGTTTTTTTTCGCTGCGCCCTCGCGGAAAATTGCCCGATGCTTTGCCATTTCTTCGGGTTTCTTTTTGCCCATTGCCCGCCGCAGCAAGTCTGCGCCGCCGAGCGTGTAGCCGCCCATGACCTGCGCGATTTGCATCACTTGCTCTTGATAGACTGGAATGCCGTAGGTTTCTTTCAAGACGGGCTCAAGCATCGGGTGAGGATACTCGACGGTTTCTTTGCCATGCTTGCGATTGATGTAAGTAGGAATGAACTGCATCGGACCGGGACGATAGAGCGCGCTCATCGCAATGATGTCTTCAACAGTTGTCGGCTTGAATTGAATCATGTAACTCTGCATGCCGCTCGATTCAAACTGAAAGATGCCCGCCATTTTTCCGTCTTGAAAAATCTTGAACGTCTTTCGGTCGTCCATCGGAATCTCTTGCAAGGTTAAGTTTCTTGTTGTAGCGTTTCTCAATCAGTTTGAGCGTCTCGTCAATCACGGCAAGCGTTTCCAAACCGAGATAATCGATTTTGAGCAAGCCTGCTTTTTCAATGTAGTCTTTATCGAATTGCGTAACGACTTGCTTTTCGCCTTTGGATTTGGCTTTTGTGGACGTCTCGCCGTCATCTTCCTCATCGGCGAATCGGCGTTCTTCGGTCTCGACTTTGTCGGAGACATAGAGCGGCACATACTCATCGACTGCGCCGTTGGTAATCACCACGCCCGCCGCATGAACCGAGACATTTCTGGCTCTGCCCTCGAGCGTGAGCGCAAACTCAATCATCTTCCGAATCTTCGCATCGGGGCTTTTTCGAAGGTCTTTGAGTTCCTTGACGTTTTCAATTGCCTCTGCAAGCGTAATGCCAACGGGCTTCGACGGGACGAGCTTCGTAATTTGTGCAACGGTCTCGAGCGGCACGTCCAAGACGCGCCCCACATCTTTCAAGACCGCCTTTGCACCGAGCGTCGAGATTGCGATGACCTTCGAGACGCTCTCGTTTTGATATTTTTCAATCGTGTAATCCAACACCTTTTGTTTGCCAACGGGCGTGAAGTCAATGTCGATATCAGGCATCGAGACGCGCTCTGGATTGAGAAAGCGCTCGAAGAGCAAATTGAATTGAAGTGGCTCGACTTGCGTAATGTCGGTCAGGTAAGCGACGATGCTGCCCGCGACCGAGCCGCGTCCGGGTCCAACTGAATACCCTTGTTTGCGCGACGCGGCGATGAGGTCGCTGACAATCAAAAAGTAAGCGCTAAATCCCATCTTGTCGACCGTGGCCAGTTCATAGTCAATGCGCTCTTTAATTTTTTGTCCGCGCTCACCGAGCGACTCGAGGTCGCCGTATTTCTTTGCGACGCCGCTGTAAGTCAGATGTCGCAGGTAGTCGGAGTCGCTCTTGAAGCCGTCGGGAAGCGGAAAGTGTGGCAGGCGCGGCGTTTGGTCGCTGAACTTGAAGGTGCACTTCTCGCTAATTTCAAGCGTATTGGAAAGTTCGTGGTGCTCGTTATCGAAGAGCAGCGCCATTTCGTCGGCGGATTTAAAGTAGAACTCGTCAGTCGGAAATTTCATGCGCTTTGGGTTCGAGAGCGTCGTTTTGCTTTTCATCGCCAGCATGACTTCCTGCGCGTCGGCATCTTTGCGCTCGAGGTAATGCACGTCGTTGGTAGCGACGAGTTTGACGCCGAAGTCTTTTGCCAAACGGATTAACTCTTTGTTAAGCCGTGCATCTTCGGGCGCATTATGGCGTTCAAGTTCAATGTAAAAATCGTCGGCGAAGAGTTCTTTGTGAAACGCGATAAACCGTCGCGCGCCTTGTTCATCGTTTTTGAGAACGAGTTTGGCGAGTTCTCCTCGGTCGCACGAGGTCATGCAAATGAGTCCCTCGTGATGCGCTGTGATGAGTTCCTTATCAGCTCTTGGTCGGTAGTAGAACCCCTCGCGCGCCGAGGCAGAGAGAATCTTGCAGAGATTTTTATAGCCGACATCGTCTTTGATAAGCACATTAAGGTGATGCGCTTCGGTCGATGATTTATCGTGCCGTGAGGTTGGCGCGATGAAGAGTTCCGCGCCGATGAGGAGTTTGATGCCGAACTTTTTCGCCTCGCCGAAGAGTTGTGGCATGTTGAACATTGTAGCGTGGTCGGTAACGCCGACGGCGCTCATGCCAAGTTTTTGACACGCCTCGAAGAGGTCTTCAGGCAAAATTGTGCTGCTGAGCATCGAGTAGTGCGTGTGGGTGTGCAAATGGATAAACTCAGACATAGCGCAACTTTACTTTTTTTAGGCTTTTCTTTGAATTTGACTAATTTTTTAAGGTTAAGCAAAAATAATCTGGAAAAATTTGGTAGTTATAGAAATTTTCCTTACTAATTGCATAGTGTTCTTTCTGTTCTTTTACTTCTCATTGTCATAGTTAATTGGAAGAGAGTCGGTCGCGCCCTGCGACCGACTCTTTTTTTTGTAGTTCTCATTGTTCAAATTGGCTTTTGGCTCATGACTGCTTGATGGCATTGAACAATATGGTCGAGTTTGTGTTTTGCCGCGCCGCTCTCGAGCGACACCTTCGCCATGCGCATTCCGGTTTCAATCGACTCTGCCGCGCCGCTCACATAAATTGCAATGCCGGCTGCAAAGAGCGACGCCTCGCGCTTGGCGGCGTCCGCCGTGCCATCTAAGACTCGCCAAATGATAGCCGCATTTTCGCTCACGTCGCCGCCGATGAGTTCCTCCAAACTGCGTCGTTTGAATCCGAAGTCTTCGGGATAAATCGTGTAGTTGGTAATCATGCCGTTTTTGAGTTCAGAGACGAATGTTGCGCCGCACACGCTGGGTTCATCGAGCGCCAAGCCTTCTTTGGTTTCGCCGTGAACAATTACACAATGCTCTGCGCCTTGTTGCCTCAGAACCTGAGCGAACATTGCCGTGAGTTCTTTGTCATAGACGCCGACGACCTGCCGCACAATGCCTGCTGGATTGACAAGCGGTCCCAACATATTAAAAATCGTTCTCACGCCAAGTTCTTTTCGAATCGATGCCACGCGCTTCATTGATTTGTGATACAGCGGCGCAAAGAGAAAAGCGAAATTGGTTTCTCGAAACAGCTGCTCGGTCTGCTCTTTGGACAACTCGATTTTAAGACCAAGTTTTTCCAAGACATCTGCGCTGCCGCACTTGCTCGAGACAGAACGGTTGCCGTGCTTAGCGATTTTCGCGCCCGCGCCGCAAGCAATGATAGCGGCGAGCGTCGAGATATTGAACGTGCCTGTGGCGTCGCCGCCAGTGCCGCATGTGTCTATGGCATTGACATCGAGCGCTATTTTATCGGCGTGGTCTTGTATGGCCTGCACCGCGCCGTAGACTTCTTCAATCGTTTCCCCTTTCTGGCGCAATAGCACAAGCAACGCGACGATAATGGCATCGTTGACATCGCCTTTCATCACTTGATTGACGACATAGCGCATCTGGGCAGCAGAGAGATTTTCGCCCGATAGCAAGGTTACAACGGCTTCCCGAGGCGTCATCATTTGGTCAAACGGTTGAGTTCATCGACGAAGCGGTCAAGTTCGTCAGTCGTGTTGTAGAAGTGTGGCGAGATGCGTAACAGTCCTTCGCGGGTCGAGACTTCAATATGGCGTTCCAACAGTTGTTTCATCACGGCGGTCGGCTCTTGCAAGCCCTGAATCGAGACGATTCCAGAGTAGTTTTTCCGCTCTCCCTCAAAAGCTACTTTAAATCCGTTTTCGCTTAAGCGCTCGCGAAGGTGTGTTGTTAATCCCAGCAGTTTTTCCGCAATGACATCGCTGCCGAGTTCGTGAAAAATTCCAAACGCTTCGTTCATGCCGACAAGCCCAATCCAGTTGTAAGTTCCGGCTTCGTAGCGCTGCGCCGAGTCGTGCAAGTCTTGCTCATAGTTCAAGAGTTCCCACGCCTCTTTGACACTCAGCCAGCCGACGCACGAGGGGGTCAATCGTTCCAAGAGGTCGTCGGAAATGAACATTACAGCGTTGCCCATTGGCGACATTGCCCACTTGTGCGCGCCGGCGGCGAGAAAATCGAACTTCATGGCTTTACAATCAATCGGCATTGCGCCTAAGGCTTGAATGGCATCCACGGAGAGCAACACGCCTTTGGAATGACAGAGGTCGGCGAGCGTGGCAAGATCGATTCGAAAGCCGGTCAGAAATTGCACGTAGCTCACCGAGACGAGCCGTGTGCGCGGCGTGATGAGCCGCTCAATATCTTCTAACAAAATTTTTCCGTTGCGGCACGGCACGAAATCCACCTCGACGCCATGGGCTTTGAGGTTCAAGAACGGATAGACGTTGGACGGGAACTCTTTTTCGTAGAGCAAAATGCGGTCGCCCGATTTCCAGTTCAATCCCTGCGCCAGCACGCTCAAGCCGGCGCTCGTGTTCTGCACAAACGCCAGATTTCGGGTCGGGCTATTGATGAACGAGGCAACGCGACTTCGAGCCGAATCAAGCACCGGCATCAGCGTTGAAAAATAATTTTCAATATCCGTCTCGTTTCGTTCCTTCAAGTAGCTATTGATGGCTGCAACAACGCGGCTCGAGAGCGGGCTGACGGCGGCGTGGTTGAGATACAATTGATGATTGAGGTGCGGAAAAATACCGCGATAGGATTCGGTTTTTGACAAGCGGCGGGTCGTTTCGACTGTAAGCGTCATTGGCGCAACGTTGAAGTTAAACTGAAGTTTGGAAATACTGTCTCTCTGTTTTTTCAAAGCAGGAAATTAACTTTCCTTTTTGTGTTGCCAATAAAAAAAATTCGTTCGACTATGCTTGATATGGTTGTTCAACCCCTGTCGCCTACCGATGCGGAACTCGCCGCGCGGCATCAACTTTTTCCATCGGATATAAAAGAGACGCAAAACCAAAAACACCAACAAATTTTTTCCTTCTTTACCGTGATGCTTGCCACGCTGTTTAAAGACACTCCCGATATCAACGTCGGCGGCGACCAAGCGTTTTACTGGAACAGCGACGACGACCGATTTTGCATTGCGCCTGACGCACATCTTATTCGTGGCATCGATAACACGCCGCGCTCAAGTTTCACACTCTGGGAAGAAAAAGCCGCAGCGCCTGATTTCTCAATTCGCTTCGTGCTTGAACTTTGGAGCAAAGGCAATCCGTTCACGGAACGCTATGAAAAATACGAGACTTACACCATGCTTGGCGCGGCGGAGTATTTTGAATTTGATACGACATACGACGACCTGATTGGGCATCGCCTGAACAAGAACGGTCGATACGATGTGATTAAGCCGAATCCAAACGGTCGGATTTACAGTCAAGAATTGGACGCTGAAATTATTTACGAAGACGGGCTGCTTCGGCTGTATCGAAATGGCAAGAAAGTTCTTACCGCCAGCGAAGCGCAGTTCGAACTTCAAAAAGCGCAATCAGAATTGCAAGCCAAAGAGGAAGAGATTGCTCGGTTGAAAAAACTTTTGGAAGAAAAAGAGAAATGACTGCTGAACAACAATTGCTGCTTCTGCGTTATTTGGACGTGAAGTCCAAGATGTCAGAACTCGAAGAGGAATTAGAACGATTGAAGCCTGCCGTGTTTGATTTGGTCGACGACCTCTTGCACGAGAACAGCGGGAAGCCAGTCGACTACAACGGCTTTACATTTCAGGTGCAGTATCGCACGGTGTATCGTTACTCGTCCGCCGTCTCCGAGCTCGAACAGCGATTGAAAGAGTTGAAAAAACAAGAGGAGTCGAAAGGCACAGCACAGTTGAAGTCACAATCGGGCTTCGTGCGTGTCGTGCCGACAAAACATCATCAACCGTAATTTTAACCGCCAACCTTTAACTGCTATTTATGTCCGCGCTTCTCGATAACAGTTCGCCCGTCAAGACCAATGTCGACCAGCTTCGAGAGAAACTCGTCGCATCTGAATTAGACTCAATGCTCATCACTAACCTGCGCGACGTGCGTTGGCTGACGAAATTTTCCGGCTCAAACGCAACGCTGCTGCTGACACGCGACGCACTCTGGCTCTTCACCGACAGTCGATACGCCGAACAAGTCAAACATGAGGTTACCGTTGCCGAATGCATTATCACATCGGACGGATACTTGGCGGAACTCAAAACGCAACGGTATCCGACGGGTGCGCGCGTTGGCTTTCAAGCGGATAATTTGACCGTCGTTAGTTTGGAAAAATTGAAAGCAGAATTGCCGACGCTGTCGCTTGTTCCACAAACGAACTTTTGCGATGAATTCGTCGCTATTAAAGCGTTGGAGGAGCTGGAGAATATCAAGCGCGCCGTCTCGATTACCGATAAAGTCTTTCAGAAACTTTTAGAGATGATGTCACCCAATGTTACCGAGTGCGATGTGGCAGCAGAGATTTCCTACTGGAACAAAAAGTTCGGCGCGGAAAAAGATTCCTTCGACCCGATTGTTGCCAGTGGCTCTCGGGCTGCATTGCCACACGCCAGAGCAACCGATGCGCGTCTTGAACACAACTCGCTCGTCGTGATTGATATGGGCTGTGTCGTCAATGGCTATTGTTCCGACCAAACGCGCACAGTTGCTCTTGGCAACATTTCGAGCGACGCTCGACGCGCCTACAACGCCGTGCTTGACGCGCATCTGCTTGGAATTGCCTCGGCGAAAGCGGGAATGACGGGCAAAGCACTCGACGGCATTGTGCGCGATTTTCTTACGGCGCAAGGCTACGGCGAGGCATTTTCGCATTCGCTGGGACATAGCGTCGGCTTGCAGGTTCACGAACAACCGATTATCGGCAAAAAGACGGAGATGGTAATTCCCGTCGGCGCGGTGATTACCATCGAGCCGGGCGTGTATTTGCCAAATCGCTTCGGCGTGCGCATTGAAGATATGGTTTTGATAACCGACTCAGGCGCTGCGCCGCTTCCTGCTGCGCCCAAAGCCTTAATTGAACTCTAATCAATGCCTGTCTTTCTCCTACATCATGTCAATGCCAAGTCGTTCTATTTTTTCAATCAGTAATTTTCTGTAAACGTTGTTTTTTTCAACCAAGCCGCCGGAGAGTTTGAGCGGCAGCGGCGTTTGTATTTTTTTTACGAGCACGTCGATGTATCGGCAAACGTCGTCCGATTCTTGCTCGAGCAGTTTTTTGGCGGTCGGATTTTGTTTCGTTGCTAACCTTAGCACGACGGGCGCAAGCGATTGCAGCGAGAAGTTTTCTCGATAAATTTTTTCAATAAGCAGTCGCCGTGTCGGAAAAATTTTTTTCATTGCTTGTGCAAACTCGCTGTCTCGAAAAAATCCATCGAGCACGTTCAAGTAGGCACGCACGGCTTGGCGTCCGATTGAGGCAGCGCTGCCGTCGTCCCCAATGAGTTTGCCATAGCCGCCGACTTTGGTGATGACCCCGTTGATTCTTGCGGCAAAGACCGAGCCGGTGCCAAGAATGACGACCATGCCGTCACGGTTCGGAAAGTAAATTTCAAAACAGAGTTCCAAATCACTCATCACTGCCACGCGCGCATTTTTCACATGGAGTTTCTCGACGAGTTTTTGTTTTTCCTCGTTGAGCAGCAGTCCCGCAAGCCCAATGCTGACAAGGCTCGACGGATGTCGCTCGACCGCGCTTTTCAATGTGTCAAGAATTTTGTCTCGATTTCCCGATTGAAAGTTGAAGTTCCCTTTTACCCGCTTTTGCAGTTTTGCAGGCGCGCCTTCCGTTTGAAGCCAAATTTTGAGCGACGAGCCGCCGCCGTCTAAAATCAGATGCGAGTTTTTCATGCCTTGGGAATTTTCTATGTCGATTGCCAGTTCCAGCGTGGTATTTGTTCTTTTACTTCAAAACATAGCTTTCATGACACTGAAAAACTTTTCCCTATTTCTGTTCACTTTCTCGTCGTTTATTTTCTCTGCGCAAGCTCAACAAACCATCATCAACTTGCCATCTGCCGACCAAACGCCCGCTGGACGTTTTTTTTATTTGCATGAATCGCAGGCGCGTTTCTGGCAAGGCAGCAACTACTGGGCAACGACAAACTTTTTGACCTACGGCATCACCGACGACATCGAAGCGTGCCTCACGCAATATCAACTCGGCTTTCCAGCGCAGGCGTATTCCGCCATCGGGTTCGGTTACAAAGCCACAAAGCAACTCTTCGCCGAGTCGCTGCCCGACCTTGAACTCAAACTCTCGTTTGGACAAATGTTTCCGATTTCAACGACGGGACTTGGCATTGGCGTTTGGACTTACGGTTTTGCGAGTTTCCGCTTGCCCGTTCTACAAACACGGTTGGCGGTCGGCATCAGCCAATCACCACGGCAAAATTTCGGCATCAACACCGTCGTGATGACCGCGTCGTTTGAGCAACCAATTACCGACCATATCAACATCTTGGGCGAATGGTTTGCAGGACAACTCCACGAAAACGCTTACTTCATTCCCGGGTTCAACTACCACACGAAAACGCTGGTCATCATTGCTGGCTATAAAATCGCCAATCTTCCCGGCGACCCGAAATCTCAAAACGGCATCGTCCTCGAAATCGGATTTTTCTTTTAAGCCTTCACCCTCTCATCGAACGCAGTTGCGCCAAGCGATTTCCGCTCGAGAGTTTTCGGCTGAACGTGTTGCCTTTGCACGGATTGGCGGAATCCTCTTTTTGCGGAATCGGCTCGCCATATAGGTCGCAGTGATGCGCGGCGAGATTGTAATTCACGCAATATGGACATGCTGATGCAAGGTTAGTTTGCGCAATCAACTTGACTGTATCGCCGATGGATGATTCTGCCCACAGAGGCGCGACGGACACGGCTTTAGGTGTTGGGAGGACTTGCTCGACCTGTGAGTTTTCTAATGCGGCGAAATTACGGCGGGAATACTGAAACATACTACCTCAGTGTTTGAATTGATGAATTACTCGTGCGGGAAGATAAAAAACTTTTTGACCTGAACGAATCCCTCCGCGCCGAAGGAGAGCGGCGTTTGCATCACGAGTTCCGCGCCTTCTACATCGAGCAGAAATTCGCAGAACGCGCCTTTGAAATACCGCTCTTTGACGCTTGCCTTAAAGACATTCTCACCGCCCGCTCTCTCAACGGGGACAAGGTGTTCGGGACGAATCACCACATCGAAAAATTTTCCCACGAGTTCCTCACCGTTTTTCAGGACGAATCCTGTATCGGTTTTGAGCAGCGTTTTGTCCAAGCGTTGCATCAAGAGTTTATTTGCCGCGCCAATGAAGCCCGCACCGAAAAACGTTTTTGGCGCGTGGTAGATGTCTTCGGGTGTTCCTTGTTCAAAGAGTTTCCCGTCGCGCAAGACCGCCAATCGGTCGGAGAGCATCAAGGCTTCTTCTTGGTCGTGCGTGATGTAAATAAAATTGCGTCTCGTCGTGCGTTGAATGGACTTCAATTCTTTTTGCATTTCGCGCCGCAGCGTTACATCGAGGTTGGAGAGCGGCTCATCGAAAAGCACAATATCGGCATTGACCGCGATGGCTCTGGCAATGGCGACACGCTGTTGCTGTCCGCCCGAAAGTTCCGAGACACGTCGATAGAGTTTGTCGTCGATGCCGAGCGTGGTGAGCGTCTGCACAACGGTTTTCCGAATGTCCTCTTCGGGCAGTCGCCGTTCTCGAAGTCCAAACGCGACGTTTTCGAACACGTTGAGGTGCGGAAAGAGTGCATAGTTTTGAAAGACCATGACGGCGTTGCGCCTGTGCGGCGGGAGTCGCAGCACGTCTTTTCCGTCGAATAAAATTCTGCCGCCGTCGGGTCGCTCTAACCCAGCGATGATGCGGATGAGCGTGGTTTTGCCGCTTCCCGATTTTCCCAAGACGGAAAAAAACTCCGCGTGGTCGCACTCAAACGAGACGCCGTCGAGCGCCAGGAAGTTGCCGTATTTTTTGGTGAGATTTTCTACGGTGAGTTTCATTGTCAATACTTTCCGTCCGATGGAGTTGCAGGCGCGGTTTTACAGGTGGCTTCGCTGAGAATTTTCACACTTGCCGACGCGCCGATGCGGGTTGCGCCGAACTCGACCATTTTTTTCGCCGAGGCATAATCGCGCACGCCGCCCGAGGCTTTCACGCCCATTGCCTCGCCAACGGCTTTGCGCATCAAGGCGACATCTTCCACTGTCGCGCCTGCTTTTGAAAAGCCCGTCGAGGTTTTGACGAAGTCCGCGCCCGCATTTTTGGCAAGCACAGAGGCAATTACTTTTTCTTCGTCGGTGAGCAAGCAGGTCTCGAGAATTACCTTGACAAGCGCACAAGAGAGTTTCGCTGCCTCGACGACACCCGAAATATCCGCTTCGACGAGGTCATAGTTTTTTGATTTCAATTCGCCGATGTTGATGACCATATCAATTTCCGTTGCGCCGTCGTCGCACGCGGCGTGCGTCTCAAAGGCTTTGACTTTTCCGAGCGTTGCGCCGAGCGGAAAGCCGATGACTGTGCAAACTTTTACGTTAGTCGTTTTCAGAAGCGATGCACCTAGTTTCACATAGGTAGGATTGACACAAACCGACGCGAACTGATACTCTTTTGCCTCGTTGCACAGCTGAATGATTTCTCCGCGTGTGGCGTCTGGCTTGAGCAAGGTATGGTCGATGTATTTGGCAAAGGCGAAGTTCGGCACGCAGGACATTTCGCGTTGCGCTTCTTTGACCGCAAGCCGCTCTGCGCCAGACTCCACATAGCGTTTGAGTTCGGTCTCAACTTTTTGCGCGTCCACACTGGCGACTTTTCGCAGGACGTTTTGCCTAGCTCGATAATTCGGAGAATTCATAAAATTTATTTTTCAGTCATGAACTTAAAGCCGATTTGGACGGTTTAGCAAGATGGTAGTTCAGCAGTTCCCAGCATTTTTCACAAAATAAACATACAGACTCGATTATGTTCAAACCTGCTTGGACGCTTACAGGCTTCTTTGTCTCCGCCATTTCCGTTACGGTTATTTTAGGATTTATGCTCATTTTTGCCATGCCGTTCTTTTTGCTGGCGCTTCTGCCGCTTGTGGCGGCGTTGTTTTTCCTCTTCGGCATTTTCGAGGACGACCGCAGCATCGACACGCCGAGAAGACGCCCTGCGCCAATGCCGCGTGCTGACCGTGACGCCCTTTTTCACTCCGAAAAGCATCAGTTCACGATTCGCCAATACGACCTAAACTAATCGAGTTCGCGGCGCAGAAACTGCGCGGTCGCCGAGCGCTCCGAGGTTGCAACGTCTTCCGGCGTTCCTTCGGCAATAATTTCGCCGCCTGCGCCGCCGCCCTCAGGACCTAAATCAATCACCCAGTCAGACTGCTTGATGACGTCCAAATTATGCTCAATCACCACGACCGTGTTGCCTTTATCGACTAATCGGTGCAAGACATCGAGCAAATGCTGTATGTCTTGAAAGTGCAATCCCGTTGTTGGCTCGTCTAAAATGTAGAGCGTTTTGCCCGTCTGAATTTTGGCGAGTTCGGTGGCGAGTTTGACGCGCTGGGCTTCGCCGCCCGAGAGCGTCGTCGAAGATTGCCCTAAGCGCACGTAACCCAGCCCGACGCTCTCGAGCGTTTGGAGCATGCGCTTGATGCGCGGAAAATCCTCGAAAAATTTCAAGGCTTCCTCGACAGGCATGTCCAGCACATCGGCGATGGATTTACCTCGGTAATGCACCTCGAGCGTTTCGCGGTTGTAGCGTTTGCCTTTGCACGTATCGCAGGTTACATACACATCGGGCAGAAAGTTCATCTCGATTTTTTTTAAGCCGTCGCCTTCGCATGCTTCACAGCGTCCGCCTTTGACATTGAAGCTGAAGCGCCCGGCTTTGTAGCCGCGGATTTGCGATTCAGGCAAAGTAGCGAAGAAATCTCTGATGAGCGTAAAGACGCCTGTGTACGTTGCCGGATTTGAGCGCGGCGTTCTGCCAATGGGCGATTGGTCAATGTCAATAACTTTATCGATATGCTCAATGCCCGATATTTTTTTGTGAGGCAGCGCCGACATTTTCGAGCGGTAAAAGTGATTAGCGAGAATCGGATACAGCGTTTCGTTGATGAGGCTGGATTTGCCTGACCCGCTTACGCCCGTAACCGTAACGAATTTGCCAAGTGGCAAACGCAGTGTTACATTTTTGAGATTATGCCCCGTGCAGCCTTCTAAAACCAGTTCTTTGCCATTGCCCTTACGCCGTATTTTTGGCACATCAATCTTCACTGCGCCTTGCAAATACTTCGCCGTAATCGAATTTCCGTTGAGCGTTTTCGCTGTGCCTTCGGCGACGATTTCGCCACCGTGTTCGCCTGCGCCCGGCCCTAAGTCAATCACATAGTCCGCATACTCCATGGTCTCTTTGTCGTGTTCGACGACGATGACTGTGTTACCAACATCGCGCAGTTGCAAGAGTGATTGCACGAGTTTGACATTATCGCGCTGATGCAGTCCAATCGACGGCTCATCGAGAATGTATAGCACGCCCGTGAGCTGTGAGCCAAGTTGCGACGCCAATCGAATGCGTTGGGCTTCGCCGCCCGACAGCGTGGCGGAGGAACGCGAGACGGTCAGGTAATCCAGCCCGACATTCAAGAGGAAACCCAACCGTTTGGTAATCTCGACGAGAATTGGCTGGGCAACGGCGGCGTCTCTGCCAGTGAGTTGCGATGGCAGTTGCTCGAAAAAAGCTTTGCATGCTGTTATCGAGAGGTCAGCAATTTCAGCGATGTTTTTCTCGGCAATTTTGACGAACAGACTTTCCTGACGCAATCGCGCGCCGTTGCAATCAGGACATGGCTGCTTGACCATAAAACTTTCTGCCCACTCGCGCACGCTCGGCGACTGTGTCGAGAGATAGGTTTGCTGCACATACCCCATGACACCGCCGAAGGTGATTGCATAGACGTAATCGCGCCCGCCGTAGCCGTAGTTGACTTCAATTTGTTCATCCGAGCCATAAATGAACGTATCGAGAACTTCTTTCGGCAGGTCTGACATCGGCGCATCGAGCGAGACCTTATATTTTTTCGCCAGCGCTTTGATGAGTTGCCAGTTTTGGTCGCGCCCTTCACGTCCGAGCGGCACAAGTCCGCCCTCGTTGACCGACAGCGACAAGTCGGGCGCAATCAGGTCGGGCGAGAGTTTGCTAATGCTGCCGAGTCCATCGCAGGTTGGACAGGCGCCATAAGGCGAGTTGAAACTGAAATTGTTCGGCGCAAGGTCGGCAAGAATGCTTGACCCGTCGGAATACGCATAGTTCTTGCTAAAAAAAATATCTTTCGGAGACCCGTCTTTGTCTTTTTCATCGACGAGTTCGCAAATCATTGAGCTTTTATTTTCAGAGAGTTTGAGCGCAAGGTCAATCGCGCTTTTGAGTCTGGGTGCTACGTCGGGCGAGAGGACGACGCGGTCGACGACGAGTTCAATGTCGTGCGTTTTGTAACGATCGAGCTTCAGCCCTTTTTTAAGTTCAACGGTTTCGCCGTCGACGCGCGCGCGCGTGAAACCGCTTTTGAGCAAGCCATCGAAGAGTTCACGGTAATGTCCTTTGCGCCCAACGACGAGCGGCGCAAGCAGTTGGACTTTGGTTTTTGGCGGCAGTTTCATCAGGGCGTCGAAGATGTCGTCTTCGGATTGCTTTTCTAATTTTCGTCCCGTTTTCGGGTCGTAGCGTATGCCAATTTTCGCCCACAAGAGCCGCATGAAATCGTAAATCTCGGTAATCGTGCCGACGGTCGAGCGCGGGCTGCGCGACGTAGTTTTTTGTTCAATTGAAATCACCGGGGAGAGTCCGTCAATAAAATCGACATTAGGTCGCTCGATGTTGCCGACGAATTGGCGGGCGTAAGCAGAGAGCGTCTCCATAAACCGTCGCTGTCCTTCGGCGTAAATCGTGTCGAAGGCAAGGCTTGATTTGCCCGACCCCGATAAGCCCGTGATGACCACGAACTTGTAGCGCGGAATATCGACATTGATGTTCTTGAGGTTGTGTACTTTCGCGCCGCGCACAATAATGGATTCAAGCTCCGACATGCTGAAACGAGGATTTCAAAACTGCACGATTAAAAATTCGAGACCTCGAATATACGTCAATTCGTTTTAGCTTGAACGGGTCGTCGCTGCATAATCATAAACGCAAAAGGGCGACCGTGCGCCCTTCGCTGTTGTGAATATGCCGATGGTTTATTTTTTCACGGCTTTCACGGCGTCAAGCGAGAGATTTAAGTTTTCCGCAATCGCCTCGTCCGTCAACCCCAGTTTTCTTAGAAGCGGCACTGTTTCAAGTTTTCCCTCCAATTTTCCTTCTAACTTGCCTTCCAGCCTACCTTCCAATTTTCCTTCTAACTTGCCTTCTTTTATGCCCTCCCTTAGCCCTTCTCCCATACCTTCCTTGAAGCCTTCCTTGAACCCTTGCTTGATGCCCTCTTCTCGCCCTTCTTGGAGAATTTCTTGGTAGGCTCGCGTCTTTTTTAATTCTTCCTCGAATTCTTCCTCAATGTCCAACATTTTCAATATCTCCTTTCGCGTTAAGTTTGAAAATTTGTAGAACAGAATCTGTTGAATGAACTCTAATTTTTCTGGCGCGCGTTCCATCAACAATTTTGCGCTTGTTACGGCTGACTTTTTCGGTTCGACGATAAGTTTGAACAACGCAACGGCACTGTCTAATTCGTCAATGTTTGGCAGTTCATCTAAATATACGCGCAGAACCCGTCCCGATTCAAGCAGTTCGCGGTAGGCGTCTAAGTTCAGCTGTTCCGTGCTGCGACTCGGATAAATCACAACCGACTTCCAATTCGCATCGCCGTATTGTTTGAGCCAGACAAAAATTTCGGCGAACAAACGTGCGTAGAACTGCTCGTCGCGCTGAAACTGCGCCTCAACGAAGTAGGTGATGTCGTTGAGCTGGGTTGGCACAAACAGCCCATCAATGCGAAATGAAAATTCTTTGAGTTCAACGGATTTGAACAAGTAGTTTTCTGCGTCGGCGGCGGCTCTGCCGACCAGCATAAAGAAAGCCTGAGGCACGAGCTTAAACAACACATACACAAGTTTGTCTGTCTTCATTATCCGCGCGTTTGGTAGGTTCAAAAAGACCATTCGAAGATACGCTGCCTTGCACTTCAATGGCAGCAGCACGCACTGTTTTTAATTTTGCCTCTCTGCGATTAGCTTTCGTTTCATCAAGTTAAACTTTGCCAATTTTCTATCAACAAAAGGCTTCAATGATTTACCATTCTTTTTATCGGGTCGCGCTTTTGACGCTCGCGGTTTTGTTTTCTTTCATCAGTGCGCACGCACAACTGCGCCCAACAGTTTCTAAAAACGGCATGGTCGTTTCAGCGCATCATTTGGCAAGCGAAGCAGGCATGGCAATGCTCAAAAGAGGCGGCAACGCCATTGACGCGGCCGTGGCAACAGAGTTTGCGCTTGCGGTGGTTTTTCCAGAAGCCGGCAACATCGGCGGCGGCGGTTTTATGGTTATTCGCCTCAAAGACGGCTCGTCATACGCGCTCGACTACCGCGAGAAAGCTCCACTTGCAGCAACGCGAACCATGTATTTAGACAGCGCGGGAAATTTTGTGCAAGAGCGTAGCAAAGTTGGGCATTTGGCAGTTGGCGTGCCCGGCACCGTTGCAGGTATGGTCGAGGCGCACAAACGCTTCGGCAAATTACCGTTTAAGGACGTCGTTCAGCCTGCCATTACACTTGCCGAAAAAGGCTTCGCGTTGAGTTATCAAAAAGTCGAGTGGTTCAATCGGTTCTACGCGCAGTTCGCCCGATTCGAGAGCACCAAAAAGTATTTCACCAAAGGCGACTCGACCCAAAAATGGGAAGTTGGAGAGCGCTTTGTTCAAAAAGAGTTAGCGGAAACATTCAAGCGGATTCAGAAAAACGGGCGCGACGGGTTTTACAAAGGTAAAACGGCAGACCTTCTGATTGCCGAAATGAAACGCGGCGGCGGCTTAATCACACAAGTGGATTTGGACAAGTATCAACCCGTTTGGCGCGAGCCGATTACAGGCTCATACCGTGGCTACGGTTTAATTTCTATGCCGCCGCCGAGCGCAGGCGGCATCGGACTTGTGCAACTGCTCCAAATGATGGAGCCGTATAACCTTGCCGCTATGGGCTTCCAAAGTTCGGAAACACTGCACCTGATGGGCGAGGCCATGCGCCGCGTCTATGCCGACCGCCAAATTTTGGGTGACCCCGATTTCGTCAAAATTCCCGTCAAGAAAATGCTCGAGAAATCCTACGCGATTGAGCGCATCAAAACCATGAAGCCCGATACGGTTACGCCAAGCCAATCGATTGCGTCGGGCAATCTTGCCTATGAATCCACTGAAACGACGCACTACTCCGTCGTTGATGCCGATGGCAACGCTGTCGCAGCGACGACCACGCTCAACGGCATTTATGGGTCGTTTGTCGCCGTCGATGGTGCTGGCTTTTTGCTCAACAACGAAATGGACGATTTCAGCGCGAAGCCGGGCGCAGCAAATATGTTTGGTCTCGTCGGCAGCGAAGCCAATTCTATTCAGCCCGAAAAGCGCATGCTTAGCTCCATGTCGCCGACCATCTTGACGAAAGACGGAAAGCTCTTTATGGTCATTGGCACGCCGGGCGGTTCGACGATTATCACGCAGGTGTTTCAAGGCATTACTAATGTCATTGACTTTGGCATGAACGTGCAAGAAGCGGTCGGCGCAAAACGCATTCATCATCAATGGATGCCTGATGTGATGATGACAGAAAAAAATTTACTGACCAAAGACGTGCGACTTGGCTTGGAAAAGCGCGGGTGGAAGATTTTAGACCGAGGTACTTACTCTGGCGCCATGAACGCCATTATGATTGGCGCAGACGGATTGCTCTACGGCGGCGCTGACCCGCGCGGCGAAAACGCGGCGGTCGGCTACTGACCACTTTTCGTCGACCATTGGTTGCGTTGCACATTTGGAATCTCTGGCGGCGTAGAGTAATTTTTGGAAAATGAATGCTACTCTGACGACGCTACTTGACGAAAAAGGAAAACATTATGAACGCAGAGAACGCCAACCTGCTTGGCAGCTATTCCGTCGCGCATTCCAGCGCGGCACACAATGAGCCGCCACTTTCCGTTATTTCACAATCGCCTGTCGAGCACTTATTGCCGCCCGAGTCGATTCGCCCTCTAAAAATTCTCTTCGTTACGCCCAAAGGCAAGAAAGAAGAGGACACCAGCCAGAAAGCCTTGTTCTCAATGGCAATCGGCGTCCTTGTCAGCCTTACGCCCAAGCAGCACATCATCGAGCTTGTCGATGAACTGTTCGGAGACCCTATCAACTTCGACGGCGATTACGACTTAATCGGCATCACGGCTCGCACGATGAATGTTACGCGGGCTTACGACATTGCCGACGAGTTTCGTCGGCGCGGCAGAAAAGTGGTCATGGGCGGCGTCCATGTCTCCTTTAACTACGACGAAGCTAAGGCGCATTGCGATTCGGTCGTCTGCGGCGAAGCGGAAAACTTGTGGGCAAAAGTGCTGCAAGATGTTGCGCTTGGCGACTTGCAACCGCGTTACGATGCTAAACACTTTCCGCCCGTTAAGGACGTGCCAATGCTCGACTATGAACGCATTTTCAAGGCGAGCAAGCGCGGCAAGGTCGATGCGCGAAAGTCCATTCCGATTTACATGACGCGCGGCTGTCCATACACCTGCACGTTTTGCGTTACGCCGAATTTCACCGGACGCTTATACCGCGTGCAATCGCGCGACACCATCAAAGAGCAAATCGAGACCGCCAAGCGCGTCTGGTTTCAAGAAACCAAATACGGCAGCGAGCCGTGGTTTATGTTTACCGACGAAAACTTGGGCGTCAATAAATCCAAGATGTATGACATCATGGACGTGCTTGCCGAATGCCACATCAAGTTCAGTTCGTTCATCAGCATCAACTTTCTGGAAGAAGAAGAAACGGTTCGGAAACTCGTCAAGGCTGGCTGCGTCATGGCGCTCGTTGGCTTTGAATCTGTCAACCAAGCAACGGTCGACCAATATGACAAATGGAAGATGAACGCGGTCAGCAATTACGCCAAGACGATTAAAAAATGCCGCGAGATGGGGCTGAACATTCAAGGCAATTTCCTGACTAACCCCGCCATCGACACATACGCCGATATGGCCGCCGTCGAGAAATTCGTCGATGACAATTACCTCATGATGCCGATTTACTCGATTCTGACGCCGTATCCGGGAACGACGATGTATAAGGAATACAAAGCCAAAGGCCTTATCGTCGATGAAGATTGGGACAAATACACCGCGCACAATTTGGTCATCAAATGCGAGAATGTCGACCCAATGGAATATCAAGTGCGCTACATGCGCCATTTTATTGGCTTCTACAAGCTCTCGACGATTTTCAAGCGCGTGGTGTTCAACCCAAACAAGCTCATCAATTTGGTTACCAGTTTGATTTTTCGGCGCAACCTGCGCGACCAATTGAACAGCGTTTTAAGCGGCAAAAAAGCACCCGTGCAACAAAGCAAGACCTTACAGCCTGCCGCTGCACTCGCCGAAGAAAACGTGTAACGCACATGGCTTTGTCCGACGACGACCTCGCCGCGTTTCAAGCCGACGTGCGGCGACACCGCACCTGCGGGCAGGTGCATGTCATCATCAAGCCGTTTTCGCAATTTTCGCCTAACGGCGATATTCACGCCGCGCTCGATACCATCGCTGTGTCAAATGGATTTCTTGCGTTGGGCACCCGTTGGCGCGAAATTTCCCGCGCCGTTGCCGCCAAACTGCTGCGGCGCATCTTACATCGGGATTTGGCTTATAGCACAGAAATTATGACCGCTTACCGCGCCGAAACTTGGGCAGCACGTTTTCTTGCCCTGACTGATTCGCCGAATCGGCATTTCACCAACGGAACATTCGAGCAGCCCAGAGACGCTAGTTGGACACCGCTCACCAATGCCACTTTCGACACCGGCGTTCTCTCTGTTTCTTCCCAACGCTTCGCGCTGCTCTGGGTAGAAGATGAGGACTGATAGATTTGTTCATCGCACGGCAAAGAGTCCAAATTTCAAGTAGCGGGTTTCGGGCATAGCCAGCAGCACGGGGTGGTCAGGCGCTTGACCGGCTTTCTCAAGAAGTTGAATCCTTCGCTTTTGTTCGCGACTGGCTCTATCGACGACGGCAAAAAATTCGTCTTCCGAGACATGATGCGAACATGACGATGTCGCAAAAAATCCGCCCGATTTTACCAGTGAAAGCCCCAGCCGATTTAGCTTGCGATATGCTTGAAGTGCAGTTGCGACGGTCTTTTTGGACTTCGTTAAACTCGGCGGGTCTAACACAACAAGGTCATAGGCTTTGCCCTCGCGTTGCAGTTTTTCGAGCAGTTCAAAGGCGTCGCCGTGGAGTGTCTGCAACCCCTTGTAAGCGTTGCGTGCTGCGTTGGCGGTTGCACGCGCCAGCGCGTCCTTGGAAGCGTCAAGTGCAAGGACGCTTGCTGCTCCTGCATGAAGCGCGTTCAGGGCAAAGCCACCGTCGCTTGTGAAGACGTCCAAGACGTCGGCGTTTTTGGCAAGCGCTCGAATGCGTTTGCGATTTTCGCGTTGGTCGAGAAAAAATCCTGTTTTGTGTCCGTGCCGCACATCGACAAGGTATCGCACGCCAGCGTCGTAAATTTCAACGGTGCCTTTTAACTCACCGTAGGCAATGCGTTGATACGGTTCCAAGCCGTCGAGTGTGCGCAGTTCCGATTCATTGCGAAGCACAATCGCTGATGGCGAAAATAGTTTTTTCAAAGTGTCGCAAATGATGTCCAGCCGTTTTTCCATGCCTGCCGAAAATGTTTGAACCGAGAACACGTCGTCGAACTTGTCAATCACCAAGCCCGATAAGCCGTCTGATTCGGCGTGCGCCAAACGAAACGTGTTCGCGTCGGAGGCAGGGTATAGTTTCTCGCGCAAGCGCAGTGCAGTTAAAAAACGTTGTTCAAAAAACGCTGCATCGATAGGCTCATCTGTCACGGAGAGCAATCGAAAGGCGATGAGCGAGTGCGGATTAAAAAATCCTGTGCCGATGAACACTTGGTCGTGCGAGTATAGCGCGACAATGTCGCCCGCGTCGATGTTTTTTGGGACATCCAAGAGCTCGTTGCTGAATGCCCATTGATGTCCTGCCAAGAGGCGTTTTTCTTCATGCTTTCGCAAGTAAATTTTTTTCATAGCGCGTGATAAGCGACCGTTCGATGGGAAATCTTTGGCAAAGTAACGGAACTTTTTTAAGTTGCGTTACGATTTTTTCAGACATACCGCGGCAGTTTCGCGTAGTCGCGCCAACAGACGATTTCGCGGGCGCATTTTCAACACATTTAAACGCAATCCAACAATGCCAAAGATTGAAATTAACGGTCAAACAGTCGAAGGATTCACGGATGAGTCGCTTTTGGGAATGGCGCGCCGACACAAGGCACACATCGGCTATGCGTGCGGCGGGCATGGACTCTGCCAAACTTGTGAAGTAGAAGTTACCAGCGGAGGCGACGCCCTGTCGCCGATGACCGATGTCGAGAAAGCATGGCTGAACAGCGACAAAATTCAGCGCGGACACCGCCTTGCTTGTCAAGCGCACATTGCCAAAGACGCACCGATTACCCTGACCACACGCGCCGAAATGGCACGCCGCTATTTCAACAACGCGTTTGTCTCCGATAAAAAAACACTTCCGCCGACGACCCATCCGCAAGGACACGTTGGAGAGTTTTTCACATTCTTGGGCATGGAAACCATCTCGCACGTACTTGCCGCGCCGCTTGCGCTGGGCAACGCGCTCGGTCGGCTCTCGGACGGCAGATTGAAATTAGATGCGTCGGTCAACGACCTCTTTGCCGCGTGGAACGAGCGGATGCCAGAAATCTCGGACTTTGTTGGCAAAGCCGTGAGCGGCGTGCCAGAAGCTGTCGCGCCAGTTACAAGTGCGCTCGGCGAGCTGACCAAAGGCATCGCCGATGCGGTCAGTAACTTGACAAAATCCACGTCGCCCGCCGCCTCGAGCGAGGTGAAAGCAACGCCGATTAAAATCGAGAAAGTGTAAATTCAGTCAGTTCAATTTTAGCAGTAACGAAAGAGAGTTCGCAGTATGCAGTTGGAAGTAACAATCAAGCGGTTCAATCCCGAAAAGGATACCGCGCCGCACGCTCAAACCTTCAAGGTGGAAGCCGAACCCATGGAGCGCGTGCTCGATGTGCTTAATAAAATTAAGTGGGAACAAGACGGCACGCTTACCTACCGAAAATCATGCGCCCACGGCGTTTGCGGTAGTGATGCCATGATGATCAACGGCGAGAACCGCCTTGCCTGTGTTACACTTGTCAAAGACCTTCGCACGACGAAAATCACCGTTGAACCTGTGCCGGGCGCATCGGTGATTAAAGATTTGGTGATTGATATGAACGGCTTTTGGCGCAAGTATGAAGCCATTATGCCGTATCTGGTCAACGACGACCCAGCGCCAGAAATCGAGCGGTATCAAAGTGCGAAAGACCAAGAAATCATTGAAGAATCCACTCGGTGCATTTTGTGCGGCGCCTGTTCGTTCTCTTGCCCATCGACATGGAGCGACGAAGAGTATCTCGGTCCTGCCGCCTTGCTCAAAGCGTATCGCTTTATTTTTGACACGCGCGACCAAGCCGCCGACGCCCGCTTGAAAATTATCGATAACAATAAAGGTCTCTGGAAGTGCTATACGATTTTCAACTGCGTGCAAGCCTGCCCGAAGGAAATCGATATCACCAAACACATTAGCGCGCTCAAACGCAAGGTCGTCAGCGAACAATACTAATTTGGACACGGCGCACTTGAACGGCACAGTCATAGAATTTCCAGAGGCTACTCGATGCCACAACGCATTGAGTAGCCTTTTTCTTTTACATCGTTTATTTTTTTTAACGCTCATGCTTGCCAATGCCATACACCAGCGATTTCGGATACATGGACTTTGATTTCGGCGTCGAGACGCTCGAGAAACTCGTCATGAAATCCGAGCGAAAGATGCACATCGATTTGGGCGTTCCGAAAGAGAACACCGCCGACGAACGCCGAGTGGCGATTGCGCCATCGGGCGTGCGCATTCTTTCCGAGCAGGGGCATAAAGTCTGCGTCGAGCGCAACGCAGGCGAGCATTGCAATTTCACCAACGACGAATACGCGGACGCGGGCGCGGAAATCCTTGATTCCGTCGAAGACCTTTACAAACGCTCGAATGTCATCGTTAAAGTCGCTGCGCCGCTTCCATTCGAGTATGATCTGCTCCAGCGTGGTCAGGTTATTATTTCGGCGTTGCACTTAGGCAGCGTGAAGGTCGATTATGTTCAAACCGTTCTGCAACGCAGCGTAACGGGACTTGCGTATGAATTTATCGAGACGCGCGACGGCGAACTTCCGATTGTGCGTTCAATGAGCGAAATCGCTGGTGCGCTTGCGGTTCAAACCGCAGCAAAGTATCTGGAAACCGGCAATGGCGGACGCGGCATCTTGCTCGGCGGCGTGGCAGGCGTGCCGCCAGCAATCGTGGTCATTATCGGCGCAGGAACAGTCGGACACTACGCGGCACAAGCGGCGCTGGGGTTAGGCGCGCAGGTTATCGTCATTGACAAAGAACTCAACCGCCTACGCCGCTTCGAGACGATATTTAACCGACGCATTACAACCGCGATTGCTAACGAACATTACATCTCCAAAGCCGCGAAAGTCGCCGACGTGATGATTGGCGCGCTCAACCCACGCTCAAAACCGATGAAGCCCGTTGTGAGCGAAGAAACCGTTATGACGATGCAAAAAGGCTCGGTGATTATCGATGTCTCGATTGACCAAGGCGGCTGTTTCGAGACCAGTTCGCGCACAACGCATAGCAACCCGACATTTACGAAATACGGCGTTACGCATTACTGCGTGCCGAACATGCCGTCGGTCGTGGCGCGCACCGCATCTTACGCACTTACCAATGCGCTCATTCCTTTCATCGTTAAAATCGGCGAATACGCCAGCATTTCCGATGCGCTCTGGAAAAGCACCAGCCTTCGAAACGGCACCTACGCCTACAAAGGCTACCTGACGAAAAAAGTGCTTGCCGATTTATCTGGTCTCACCTTTCGCGAAGTCCAAATGCTGCTCGCAACCGATATGTAACGCCGCCAGCAACACCGTTCTCCCAAACGTTTTAGCTTATTTTTTCTATTTCTCCCTCTATTGCATCGGCTTTGGCGAGCAGTTTATCTTTTATCGGTTGAAGGTCGGGGCGCTCCAAAATGTATTTCTCCAACGCCTCGCGCGTCGTCATCGCGCGGGTGATTTGCGTGGCGCGGCGTCGCTCAACTTCCTCGTCCGACATGATATTGATTTCCGCAATTGACCACGCGCCTGAAAGCAATTCTTTGACGTCTCTCTGCGACAAGTCTTTTCGCTGGTCGCTCGTGCACTCAATGCGCACGCGCACAATTGCGTCTTGAATGTTTTTCTTCGCAATCGCTTCTTTGACTTTTTCCAACGGCGCATCGCTTGACTTCACCGATACTTCAATTGAGATGAACTCGCGCGCAGGCGTTTGGATATGTCGATACGAGGCTTTTTTCTCATGGTCAATTTCAACGATGACAAAGCCTTTGGGCTGCTTCCATTCCGAAAAACTCACTCGTTCGATGCTGCCCGAATAGACGACCGGCGGCGTTTCGCCCAAGTTCAAATCTTGATGCTTGTGAATATGCCCCAGCGCAACATAGCTAAACTCTTTTTTGGCGAGCGCGCTGACGGCGAACAGCGGGTCTTTGGTGTCGAAAATCACTTCCGATTTTTCCGACACCTCCGCGCCCTGCACATGCAAGTGCGCCGCCAGAATTACCGGATACGCCAGTCTTTCCTCGCGAATCCGCTCGGCTTCGGCATCAATGAAGTTCGAGTAGGCTTCGTAAATGAGCTGCTTCAACTCCTCTGGTTTTTTATCAGCGTGTTCTCCTTTCGTAAACAAGTTGCTGCGCATTGCCCAAGGCAGCCCGACGATTCTGAGCCGCCCCGACTTGGTTTGAATGTCCTCTGCATCAGGTTTCGTGAACAGCCGCACCATGCCGTGCAAATCGGGAAAAATTTGAATCGAGTTCGCCTTTCCGAAAGACCCCGGATTATCATGGTTGCCGACGAGCATCACGACGGGAATTTGTTTGTCTAAAATCGGTCGAAGCGCGCGGGCGAAAATGCGTTGTTCGGTCGGCGTTGGCGTTGAGTCCCGATAGGCGTCGCCACAAAAGAGAAACAAATCCACTTCTTCCTCAATAGCAACGCTTACCATGTGTTTGAAACATTTTTCAAAATCGAGCAACCGCGAGTTGAGTCCCGTTTTTGCATCGAGCCGTCCGTGTGTGTCGTAGCCAATGTGAATATCTGCTGTGTGTAAAATTTTCATATTGTTTTTTCAGAGGTTGATTGCGCCTGCTTGCCGCTTTCTGAAACGTAACATTCGTCTGAACATCCAAACACTCGATAGCGGTTTTCGGCAATGGTTTTGTAAAGCGATTCGCCGAGCGACGTCGCAAAGAATCCCGCGCCGAGTTTTAAGAGCGGAAACACATCGCTGAGTTTCTCGACCGCCGCGCCTGCCACAAAGACGCTGCCTGATGCATCAATGACATGCAATGCCTGTCGAAGCTTGTCAGGATTGAGTTTATAGGCAGTAATAAGTTCGCCTGCTTGTTGGAACGGCACAAAGGTCATTCGGTAGCCGTTTTGCTCGCGGTTCATTGGCTCTAAGAACTTCACGAGCCGAATGCACATCTTGCACTGTCCGTCGTAAATCAGGATTGGCAGGTTTGGCATATCACACTTCGTTTTATCGCGGCTGTTTGTCTCTCTGCTTGCTCGATTTTGGCGTTACTTCGGCAGCCAATGCAGCACGACGCGCCCGCTTGTAAAATACCGCTCTGCGACGCGCCGAATTTCATCGGTCGTTACGCGCTCCGCTTTTTGAAGCTCTTGATTGATTTCGCCTGCGTTCCCGAAAAACGTGTGGAAATACGCCAAGTTGTCCGCCACGCTCATCACGGTTGAAAACCCGCGCAAGAGTGCGACTTCGTTGGCGTTCTTTACTTTTTGAAGTTCCTCCTCGCTAACGCCGCTGGTAATCAATTGGTGCAATTCCTCGTCGAAGGCTTTTTCAAGGGTGTCGAGCGAGACGCCTTGCGCTGCAATCAGGTTGACGAAAAAGAGTCCTTGATGCTCCGCTGGCGCGGAAAAAATGTTCACCGACTGCGCCAGACGCTTTTCATGCACCAGCGTTTTGTAAATGCGCGAACTACGCCCGTCGGACAATACTCGGCTGATGAGACCGAGCGTATCGGCATCGGGACTTTTGACATTGCAAATTCGATACGCCATAAACACGCCGCCGAGTTGCACATTGTCGTAAATCGTTTGCCGAATTTCATCAACGAGCGGCAGGTCGTCATCTATGGGTCGTTCAAACGACGCACCGCGCGGAATCTCACCGAAGTATTTCTCGACTGCCTCTCGCGCCTTGTCAGGATTGACATCTCCGGCAATCACGAGCGTCGCGTTATTCGGCGCGTAAAAAGTTTTGTAAAAATTTTGCACATCGTCGAGCGTGGCGTTGTCCAAGTGTTCCATCGAGCCAATGGTCGTCCAGCGATACGGGTGTTTGATGTAGGCGTGTTTGTGCAAGTGTTCATAGACCGTTCCGTAGGGCGCATTGTCGTAGCGCAGGCGGCGCTCTTCCTTAACGACCTGCCGCTGGTTCTCGAAATTTTCCGCGCTGACATCGAGGCTCATCATACGGTCGGACTCGAGCCACAAGCCAAGTTTGAGTTCACTTGCAGGTAAGGTCTCGAAGTAGTTCGTGCGGTCTTCGTTGGTTGTGCCGTTGAGATTTCCGCCCGCTTTCTGAATGTAGGAGAAGTGTTCTGTTTTGCCAACATGGCGCGACCCTTGAAACATCAAATGCTCGAAAAGATGCGCAAAGCCTGTGCGTTCAGGATGTTCGTTTTTCGAGCCAACGTGATACCAAAGGTTCAGCGCGACAATCGGCGTATCGTGGTTTTCATGCACAATGCAATGTAAGCCGTTGCTTAAATCAAACTCAACAAATTCGATGGGTTTCATTGTGTTTTTCTGTTTTGCTCACTTGACTGTGGTAACGGATGCCAGTCGAGCATCGTTCTCGTCTTTCTTAGTGTCGGTCTTAGTCGCCCAACATACAAAAGCCCGTTTGGTCAACGGGCTTTTCTTGAAAATTTTTCGGCGTGATGTTACTTCATGCCAGCAACGGTTTTTAGAAACTTGATGCCGCCTTCAATGACTGCTGCGGGAATGCCAGAGACGGTTTTGAGTGCAAAGTAGGCTTCGTCAATCGCAGGCGGTTGACCGAAGACCGATGCAAGCCCATCGCCGTAGCCGTAGCGCTCGCCGTTGGGATTCGGAATTTTATTTTCAGCCGAAATCATAGAGCGCGAAGCGTCGCCTGTTGCTGCTATGGCGGGTGCCGCCTTCGGCGCGGGTTTCGCAGCGGCAGCTAGAGCGGGTTTCGCAGCGGCAGCTGGAGCGGGTTTCGCAGCAGCGGCTGGCGCAGCTTTCGGTGCGGCAGGTGCAGCCGCAGACGCGGGTTTCGGTTCGGCGGGTTCGGCTTTCGCGGCTGGCGCAGCCGCGGGCGCGGCTCCTGCTTGCTCCGCCGCCAGTTTCTTTTGCATCATTGGCGAAAGTTTCTTTGGAACTTGGTCAGCCATAGAGGTCTCCTTTCAAGAATGAATACTCCAAATTTTGAATACGGCGCGTCGTTTGTTTTGGCGCGAACTGCCTTTGGAGAAAATTACGCCGAAGTCTGCGCCTTTCAAAAAGACAACCGCCTAAATTAGCGAGATTTTTTTTAGTTCAAAGACGATTTGACCGTTTTCATTGGTCTGTTGGGTCGCCGCCAAACTTTCGCGCCGAAATTCGCTTGCAATTCAGATGAAATTCTCTAAATTTTCCGCCTAACATTTGATGCAAAAATTGGCGTTCCGCTTAACTTTTTTAGGCAAAACGGCTGTTCATTACACCTTTTCTCAACTTTCTTGCTGACAAAATTATGTCGTGGCATCTCGATAAAATCGACCTCAAGCTTTTGGAACTGCTCTGCGAGCGCGGACGCATTCGCCGCAATGAACTTGCCGAAGCGGTTGAACTCTCGATCCCCTCCGTCAGCGAGCGCTTGGAAAAATTGCAGACAAAAGGCGTCATCAAGGGCTACACCGCCATCGTTGATACCAAAAAATTAGGCTACGACATCATGGCGTTCATTCGCGTCAATATCGACACCTCAAAACATTACCAAACATTTATTGCGCACATTCAAAAAGAGGACGAAATTTTGGAGTGCTATTCGGTTACAGGTGATGGCTCGCATCTTATCAAAGCCATTACGCAGGATACGACATCGCTTGAGCGGCTTTTGGCGCGGATTCAATCGTGGCAGGGCGTCAGCGGCACCATGACGAGCATCGTTCTCTCTGAAATTAAAAAGACAACTAAAATCAACTCGCAGAAAGCAATCAAACATCTCGACAATCACAAAGATTGAAGTTATCTTTGCGCCGCCAATTGTTACCAGCCAATTCAAACGCTAAAAAATCATCAACGCTAAAACCGCAACGTTTCACTATGTCTCAAACCAACGGTCTCTCTTCGGCAGCTGCCAATTTTGGCAAGCTCACGTTCAATAAAGCTGTGATGGAGGCACGCCTGCCGAAACACGTCTTCGATTCTCTGATGCAAACCATTCATTCAGGTGAAACGCTCAATGCTGAACACGCAGGCATCATTGCTGAAACGCTTAAGCAGTGGGCGGTCGAGAACGGCGCAACGCACTACTGCCACTGGTTTCAACCGATGACTGGCTCGACGGCTGAAAAACATGATGCTTTTATTGCTTTCGACAAACAGGGCAATCTAATTGAGAAATTCTCTGGCAGCCAGCTCATTCAAGCCGAACCTGATGCATCGAGCTTTCCCTCGGGCGGCATTCGCTCGACTTTTGAAGCGCGCGGTTACACGGCTTGGGATCCCAGTTCGCCCGCCTTCCTGATGCGTTCTGCCAGCAGCGCGACGCTCTGTATTCCGTCGGTGTTTATTTCGTATCACGGCGAAGCGCTGGACGAGAAAACGCCGCTCCTGCGCTCAATGAACGCGCTCAGCAAATCTGCCGTTGCCCTGCTACACCTGCTTGGCAATAAAGCAGCTACAAAGGTAACCACCTATCTCGGCGCAGAACAAGAATACTTTTTGATTGATAAAGACCTCTACGAACAGCGTCCTGACCTTGTGATGTGCAATCGCACGTTACTCGGCAAATTGCCGCCGAAAAATCAGCAGCTCGAGGACCATTACTTCGGCTCGATTCCCGACTGTGTGCTGGACTTTATGCAAGAAGTTGAAGCCGAACTTTATGTGCTCGGCGTGCCTGCGAAAACGCGCCATAATGAAGTTGCGCCGCATCAGTTTGAAATCGCGCCGATTCACGAAGAAACGCCGCTCGCCGCCGACCACAATTTGCTCGTGATGGAAATAATCCGTAAAGTCGCAGAACGCAACGGCTTCGCTTTGATTTTGCACGAAAAACCGTTTGCCGGCATCAACGGAAGTGGAAAGCACAACAACTGGTCGATGGGCGCAGATGTCGGCGGAAACTTGCTCGACCCCGGGGAAACGCCCGAATCCAATTTGCACTTTTTGGTCTTTCTCGTTGCCACGCTCAAAGCCGTTCACAAGCGCGCCGCCGTGCTTCGTGCCGCCATTGCCAATCCGGGCAACGACCACCGCTTGGGCGCAAACGAAGCGCCGCCCGCGATTATGTCGGTCTTTTTGGGCAACCAACTCGACCGCATCTTGAACATGATTGAGAAAGGCGAAGAGGTTAAATCGGGCGGACAGCAATACATCAATCTCGGCTTGCCGCAAATTCCTGAACTAAGCAAAGACAACACCGACCGTAACCGCACCTCGCCTTTTGCTTTCACAGGAAATAAATTTGAGTTCCGCGCTGTGCCAGCGTCGATGCCAATTGCCGTGCCGAACACCATACTTAACACTGTCGTTGCCGAAGCCATTGACGAACTTGCTGACTCGATTCGAAAAGAACTTGGCTCCGGCACCGACCTCAATGCGGCAGTCATGACGGTCTTGCGCAAGGAAATTAAAGCCACCAAGCCCATACGATTCGAGGGCGACGGATACAGCGACGAGTGGGTGAAAGAAGCCAAAAAACGCGGCTTGCCGAATCATAAAACGCTGCCCGACGCCATGAAAATATGGCAAGATCAATCTACCCGTGCGGTGTTTGTCAAATACGGCGTCTTCACCGAAGAAGAAATCGACTCGCGCTACCACATCCGATTGGAGCAATATGTCAAAGCAATCGACATTGAAGCCAAGACGCTTCATCAGATGATTAAGACGCTGATTCTGCCCGCGTGCATCCGATACCAAAGCGAAGTGGCAGATTCTTATGGCAGTTTGCTTGCCGTGGCCAAAGCCGCGAAGGTCTCGGCGACCGCCAAAGCCGCGCAAGCAACGGAACTGGCCGAACTCTCCGACGACGTCGCCGCGCTGATTGCCAAAACTAACGCGCTCGAGGCGGCGATTCAAAAGTTGCACAAAGGTGGCGACTTGGACGCGCACGCGGAGTTCTGCGCGAAAACATTGCTGCCCGCTATGAAAGCCGTGCGCGACATTGCCGATAAGTTGGAAGGCGAAATCGACCGCGACCTCTATCCCATGCCGACCTACGACGAGTTGCTGTTTCAATACTAGGTCGTGTATCACAGTTGTGCTGACGGCGACACACTGCCAGCGCCGCTGAACCATAGATTGCTTCGCTATGCTCGCAATGACAATGCGCTTGAAACCTGCAAGTGTATTTGTTTAGACCAACCAAGTCATTGCGAGCAGCAGAGCGACGGCGCAATTCATAAACCCTTGTCAAATCACGCAAAGCAGGCTTACTTCTGCCGATAAGTCGGCATCGCCATGACAAACGCTGTATCGTTTTTACTTCATTTTGGTTCATTTTGGTATAACCACCTCTGTGTCTTCTTCAAATTACTTTGGCATCAATGAATCTGGGGGTGCATGTTCCGCAACGCTTTGCGCGCTCAAAAACAAGCGCAATTCTTCGGCGAAGCCTGCTACATCTTCAAGCATCGGCAAGTGTCCAAGCATCGGGAAGCGGACGAAGCGCGTGGGCGAGTCGCAGAGTGCCGAGCGTTTCTCGAAGAGCGTCGTCATGCCTTCGGGGGGAATGGTTTTATCGCGGTCGCCAACGGCGAGAAACATTGGCGCGGCAATTGTGAGCAGTTGTTTGGTATAATTAGCGAGAATGTCTTTGTTGAGCGAGAACGCGCCGACGGCGGCGGCGGCATCTGCATCGGTGCGCAGAAAATCCTCGACGATGAGTTTGGCGTAGCGCGGGTCAATCGGTTGCGCAGTGGCTTTATCGACGAAGGCGCGCTGCATTGGCTCAAACTTGAACAACCATTTCAGCCGCATTGTTGCCCGCACAAATGCTTCTAAAAGTTGCATCTGCGTTGGGCTGTAGTCGAAAATGCCGCACGCGATAATCGTTACCGACGAGACGCGTGGTTTCAATCGGTGATAGAGTTCAGTGGCGACCATCGACCCCATTGAGTGTCCGACGAGGTGAAGCGGCGCGGTTTTTCCAAGTTCCAAGCTGCTGGCAAGCGCCTCGGCTTCATCGGCGAAGCCAGAAATCGTGAAGGGCGGTTTTGCATCGAGAAACTCGGTGCGCCCGGTGCCGCTTTGGTCGAACGTGATGCAGCGAAAGTTCGGCATTAGGGCGTCGATAAGCGGCGTCCAATAGCGTCCCGACAACGCCCACCCGTTGATGAATAAAACGCTTGGTTTGGAAGCAAGGCGGCCATCATCTTCGGCTGTGTCCTCGAAGTAAAGGCGGCATCGAGCGGTCGATAAAAAACTCATAGCCGACAAAGAAAGTAACCATTGGCGACGGCGCGCCAAGGCGTGTTATTCCAACGCCTCAATCAACTGCGAGAGCCGACGCGACGCGGAAAAGTAGGCAATCATAAAAAAGAAATTCACGTAGTAACTGCGAAGCGCGTTGCGGTCGAGCAGATAAATGCGGGCGCTTTCAAAGAGCGCTTTCCAACGCCAATACCAAAAATCAGTGATGTAAAAGAGGAATCCCATTTGTCTCTATCGTTCATTTAAGGACATTTACTGGCACAACAGCACTGCACAAACTTCATGTCGGAATCTAATAAATTCCCGCCTTAAATCCACTTACGTTTTTGGAAAATAAAGAGCGTAACGGAAACCAGCGTGATAGTAACCGTTACGATAATCCAAAACGCATTGGGGTCTTTCTCGAGTGGCAGCGCGACGTTCATTCCGTAGAACCCTGCAATGATAGAGGGAATGAGCAGGACAATCGTCAGCGACGTCAAGAATTTAATCACAATGTTGAGTCGGTTGGCGGAAATCGCTGCAAAGGCGTTGGAAATGTTCGCTAAAATGTTGCTGTAAGTTTGTGTCATTTCCAGCGCTTGTTCGTTCTCGATAATAACATCGCTGATGAGGTCTTTGTATTCATCGTTCTCGGCGATTTCGCGCGAACTAATGAGCTTGCGCAGCACGCTTTGATTGCCTTTCAAGCCAATGTTGAAATAGACAAGCGTTTTTTCAAGGCTTAAAATATCAAAGAGTTCTTCGGTAGTCGTTGAGCGGCGCACCGCGTCTTCGATTTCATTGGTGCGTCGGTCGATATGCTTCAAGAACTTGATGTAATACGATGAGGTTTTGAGCAAGAGTTGCAAAATGAACGTAATCGGCTTATCGGTTCGAAAGCGTTTTTGTTTGTAGAGTCGAAACTCTTCAATGATAGAGGTATTCTTGACGCACATTGTCAGAATCACGTCGCGGACGATGAGCATCACGAGCGGAGCGGTATAGAAAATCGGACTGTTGCCCTGTAGCTCGACAATCGGCGCGTCGATGATGATAAGCGTGTAGTCGTCTTCATACTCAAGACGCGCCTTTTCTTCGCCGTCGTTGAGGTCTTGCAGAAATTGGTAGTCGAGACCCAATTTCAGCGCAAGCCCTTGAAGGTCATCAGGCGAGGGTTCGGTAACAGAAATCCAAGAGCCTTTTTCCACGTCGGCACAGGCTTGCAGATAGCCTGCATCGCTGTCAGATGTATAGATTTGAATCATATCTCAAAGAGAGTTGCGCTTCTTTGAAAATTCCGTCGTTCAATTTAGCACTTTCGAAGCTCATTGTTCTACACTTACAGCGTCGCTCGTTGGGGTTTCTTGAAAATTTTTTGCGGAGTCGCCGCCGCCGACGAGTTTCGCCACCATCATGCTTGCCACATTGTCGCCAATGGAATTGACCATTGTCGCTATCGGGTCGACGAGGGTGCCGATGAGCGTCAGGATGGGCAGCGTTTCGGGCGGAAAGCCGTAGAGCGAGATAATGAGGACTTCGCCGATATATCCGCCGCCCGGCACACCGCTCATCACCATGCCGCTCAGCAAGGCAACGCCAATCGCGGTAAGCAAGGCAACAGGGTCGTAAAGATTGCGTTCATAAATGGCGTATAGCAGGGCGATTTTTAGAATCGCCGAAAGGCACGAGCCGTCCATGTGGATTGTCGCGCCGATGGGAATGACAATATCGCGCACGTCTTTTGGAACGCCCGATTTGGCTGCGGCGTCGAGGTTGGCAGGAATCGCCGCGATGCTGCTGCCTGTGCCAAGTCCGACCAGCATCGGCGGCACAATGTTTTGCCAAAACCGTTTGAGCGCGTTACTGCCGCCCGCCCAAAGCGCGTAAAGCGAAAACCCAACAACAAAGTAAAGCAGTGAGACAGGATAATACAACGCCATTGCTCGCGCCATTGACCCCAGAAGCTCTTGCCCGAATGCACCTGTCAGCCAAGCAAAATACGCCGCCAGTCCAACAGGCGCCAGATACATCACGAATCGAATCAGCTTCATCATCACTTCGTTGCCTGCGAGTAAGAGCGTTGCAAATGCTTTGCCCGATTCACCGACAGACGCCGTTGCAAGTCCCGTCAAAACGGCAAAGACAATCAGCGCCAGCATATTTTTTTTAGAAAGGAGATTGCCGAAATCGCTTACGGTAAATGCACTGACAATCTGCGCGAGTAGATTATCCTGTTTGGGAAGCGGCATCGGCGCAAGTTGTATCGAGACGCCGGCGGCGGGCGGAAAGAGCGTTATGCCCACGAGCATCACGACCGACGCTATCACGCCTGTTGCGACAAAGACGAGCATCATATAGCCGAGAATTTTGCCAAGCCGTTGCAAATTCGTCATCGCCGCAATTGACGAGGCAATCGAGAAAAACACGACGGGAACAACCGCCGTAAAGAGTAAATTCAGAAACAGGTCGCCGACAGGCTTGACCGCATCGGCGGACTTGCCGAGAAAGAGCCCGACCACCGCGCCCGCACTGATAGATGAAAGCAGGATAATCGGGAATGCGTAATTTTTAAGCAGCGTCATTGGCTTGTTGAACTTTCACGTCGCCGTGATGGTTTCGTGAGAACTAAGATGCAATTTCTGCGTCAACAAACCGCACGAAGAACAAAACGAATAACACGACCATCTGTTTCTATGAAAAATTATTTTTGGGTGCTGCTTCTGCTCGTTTCATGCCAAAGCGACCCACAACCGAAACCGCAATCATCAACTATGACCACTGCATCGCTTTCCAACGCCGTCACATCGGGCGCCGGACTTGAAACCGCTACGCTTGGCGCAGGCTGTTTTTGGTGCATCGAAGCCATCTACCAACGCTTAGACGGCGTAGAATCTGTTGTCTCTGGCTACGCTGGCGGCACCGTCGAAAATCCGACCTACGAACAAGTCTGCAACGGCAACACTGGCCACGCTGAAGTCGCGCAAATTGTCTTCGACCCGAAGAAAATTTCCTTCCGCGAGATTTTAGAAGTCTTTTTCCAAACGCACGACCCAACTACGCTTAATCGTCAGGGCAATGATGTCGGCACACAGTATCGCTCGGCGATTTTTTATCACAATGACGAGCAACAGAAAATCGCGGAGGAAATGAAAAAAACCGCGCAGCAATGGTGGGACAACCCAATTGTAACAGAAATCGCGCCGCTTAAGAAATTCTACAAAGCCGAAGCGTATCACCAAAATTATTTCAACAATAATCCGACGCAAGGCTACTGCGTGTTTGTTGTCAATCCGAAAGTGCAGAAGTTTAAAAAGCAGTTCAAGGAAAAGTTGAAGAAAGAAGCAGCGGCAGAACAATAAACGCCCGATACAGTCAGCGACAAGTCCCGCATCGTCGGGACTTTTTTGTTCGACTGCATCTCTAAGCTGCATAAAGTTTTGACAATAATTTGACGTTCCCAGCTTCACCTTTGGCTGGACTTTGCGTAAGTTCTCCTCGCTGCCCCGCTCTTTTTTATCTGAGCTAATTTTTTGAACTTAACCGCGCTGAATTATGTCGCATAAAAACGATAGCCGCGTGCTGTTTGCCGTGCTTGGCATCGCCGCCATTTTTTTAGCAGCAACTGCCGTCGCTTCGTGGTCGGGAAAAAGTCGCCATATTGTTGAAGACGCCACGGCGCTTCCAACCGCACCCAAGACAGCACCCAAAACATCGAGGTTCGTAATGAATACCATTTTTGACATGCCTAATGCGCCCGACGCGACAAAGCCTGCATCGCCGCGCGACCGCATTTACATACACAACGACAAGCCGCTCTATAAACCAAACGAAACAATTTGGTATCAAGTCTATGTGCGCAATGAATCCGACTTGAAGGCATCAGAGCAAAGCGATGTGGTCTATGTCGAGTTTGTCAATCCCAAGGGCAATGTCGAGAAAGCGCAACGACTCATTGCACCCAACGGAATTGCAAGTGGCGACATTCAATTGGGAGAATTTCAACTTGGCGGCATCTACAAACTGCGCGCCTTTACGCTGTGGCAAAAAAACCTGCCTGATTCGCTGCTCTACGAAAAAGAAATTCAGATTCAAAGCGTTGTTTTGCCGCGCCTGAAAATGAAATTGGAGTTCGACCGAAAAGCCTTCGGCGCAGGCGACGAAGTGGTGGCGAAATTCGAAGCCACGACGCTCGACAATAAACCGCTCGCCGATAAAGACTTCACCGTTCAAGCCAGCCTCGGCGGAAAAGAATACCTGCGCAAGCCCGATAAAACAGGCGCCGACGGCAAGTCGCTTGTGCGCTTTACCCTGCCAAAAACCCTTGCGACCAACGACGGTCTGCTCACGCTGCTCATCTCACACGAAGGTCAGCAAGAATCGATTTCGCGCTCGATTCCAATTGTGCTTAACAACATCGCGCTGACGTTCTATCCCGAAGGCGGCGACCTCATCGATGGCTTGAAAACAGCCGTCGCGTTTGAAGCGCGAAACGAATTTGGGAAACCCGCTGACATCGAGGGCGCTGTGGTTGACGACCAAGACAAGGTGATTACCGAGTTCAAAAGTTTTCATCAAGGCATGGGCGCGTTTCTGATAACGCCAACGGGAAAGGAATCTGTCAAAATCACGAAGCCCGAAGGCATTACGAAAAAATACGCGCTGCCGAAACCGAAGAGCAATGGCATCGCACTGTCGGTCGATGCCCTGTCGTCAAAATCCGCTGTCAAGGCAATGCTTCGAGCCAAGAAAGCATCGGAAGGCACGCTCATCGGCTCAATGCGCGGCAAGATGTATTTCAAAAAAGAGATTGCGCTCAACGCGGGCGAAACAACGGTCGATATTCCAACTGCCGACCTGCCTGCTGGTGTTCTTCAACTCACGCTGCTCGATAACGCGGGCGTTGAACAGGCAGAACGGCTTGTCTTTACAGGCAAGGCGCGGCTGATGAGCGTTACGGTTAAAACAGATAAAGAAAAATACTTACCGCGCGAGAAAGTTGAACTCGCCGTCAAAACGCTCGATGAGAACGGCAAGCCTATTTCAGCGGCGCTCTCACTTGCCGTCGTTGATGATAAGCTCTTGTCGTTTGCCGACGACAAGCAAGGCAACATTTTATCAAAATTACTTTTTGAACCCGACCTGAAAGGCGACATTGACGAGCCGAATTTTTACTTCGACCCCAAAGAACAGAAAGCCGAACAAGCTCTGGACTACTTGATGATGACGCGCGGCTGGCGCAAATTCGAGTGGAAGCCGTTGATGAAAAACGCCTTCCAACCAGAGCGGCTGATTGTAGCGGGAACAGTTGTCGATGGCGCGTCGCAGCAGCCGATGTCGGGCATTAAAATCACGCTCATAGACACGTCCAAAAAAACGGTCGCTGAAACGCTCACCAATGAGAGCGGGCAGTTCGCCATTCGCTATGTCGATTTCTCGCAGCCAGTTACGGTGAGGCTTGAAAAAGAAGGCTACTATAAACGCGAAAGAACCTTGACAGAACAACCGCGACTGCTTCGAGCCGAGATGTGGAAACGCGAATCGGGCGCCGGCGTGATTGTCGGGCAGGCAATTTATTACGGTCGTCCCATTGTCGGCGCCAAGGTGCAGCTTAAGGACACGCGCTTCGAGGCGGTAACGGATTCCAACGGCGCTTACACATTTGTCGGCGTTCCGCTCAAAAACTACGTCGTTCAGTTCAATCATCAAACCTACGGCGAGTATTCGGTAAAGGCAATGCCTACCGCCGATGCAGTTGCACGCGCCGATTTTGATTATGCTAAAATGGCATTACCTGTGCCTGCGATGGCTCGTAACTTGCGCGGATTTGGCGGCGGTGAGGTCGACGAAGCGATTGGGTTTGCCGCGCCCGGCGGAGCGCTGCGCGAGCCTATGAGAGCAGAAGCGAAAAACGGAATGCCTCCGCAAATAGATAATGAGGTCGCTGACGCTGCGCTCAACGTTGCCACCGCTCCGATTTTGGGCGAAGAAGCCGTGCAGGAAGTCATTGTTGACCAAAAAAGGAAAGAGCAAGCCGTCGAAAAAGATATGGAGGCAAAACCGGCAAGGCAGCGGTTCGGAAGAATGCCGACCAAGCCGTTCATACCCGAAGCGCAATACCAAATAATGCCGTTTTATCGCGCCCGTGTTTTCGCTGCGCCCGATTACAGCAAAGACCAGACGCCGAAAACACGCACCGATTTCCGCTCGACCGTCTTCTGGAAAAGCAATCTCATTACCGATGCAACCACAGGTGAAGCCAAACTCTCGTTCTACAATTCTGACGATGTTACGTCGTTCCGAATCACGGTTGAAGGCGTCGCGGAACAGGGACTTGTCGGTCGGCATGAATCCACATTCTTTACCCAACTGCCATTCTCAATGGCGGTCAAAGTTCCGACAGAAGTCTCGATGGGCGACCGCGTTCTGATTCCGCTTACGATTGCGAACAACACCGATAAAAGTGTTACAGGAAATTTAGTTGTAACTGCTCCAAAAGGCTGGAAACCACTTAGCGCGCCGGGGTCTCTCAAAAGCGTTGAGGCGTCAACAACAACAACGGAGTATTTGGCTTACGACATTGAAAACCAGCCGGGCAAAGGCAATTTTGAAATTTCATTTTCAAGTGCGGGACTCAGCGACGCCTTCGCGCAGGAAGTAACCATTAAGCCAAAAGGCTTCCCGCAGTCGCTCTCATTTTCGAGCGGCGAGAAAGAAGCCAGCTACGCTGTAAAAATCTCCGAACCGATTGCAGGAACGCTTCGCGCGCGCGTTGCGGCATATCCTTCAGTGCAAAGCACCTTGATGGCGGGCGTCGACGGTCTCTTGCGCGAACCCTACGGCTGTTTTGAGCAAACCTCGTCGAGCAATTACCCAAATGTAATTGTGCTGAATTATCTCAGAGAGTTTGACGTCAAAGATGTCGCCGTTTTCACAAAAGCATCGAAGCTGTTGGACGCTGGCTATAAAAAGCTCGTCAGCTTCGAGACCAAACAAAAAGGCTACGAATGGTTCGGCGGCACACCTGCGCACGAGGCGCTCACCGCCTACGGGCTGATGGAGTTCCGCGATATGCAGCCCGTCTATGCCGGTCTCGATAACACCATGGTAAAACGCACGGGCGAGTGGCTTTTGTCGCGCCGCGATGGCAAAGGCGGGTTTATGCGCGACCCGAAAGCACTCGATAGTTTTGGCAGAGCCAGCGAAGATGTTACCAACGCCTACATCACGTATGCACTTGCCGAAGCGGGCTACAAAGCAGAGATTGTCAAAGAACTTGACCATGCCTTTAATGCCGCGCTGAAGTCTAACGACGCTTATCAACTTGCGCTCGTCGCTAACGCCGCGTTCAGCGCTGGCGAGAAAGCCAAAGCCATGAAGGCGATTGAATTGCTTGTCAAACTGCAGCAGCCCAACGGCAGTTGGTCGGGCAAGCAATCTATCACCTGTTCGGGCGGACAGGGCTTGACGGTCGAGACCACATCGCTGGCAGCGATGGCGCTGCTTAAATCGAAATCCGAAATTCCTGCGTTAAACAACGCGGTGAAGTTTATCTCGCAAGCGCGGAGCGGCTACGGCGACTTTGGCTCGACGCAAGCGACGATTCTGGCATTGAAGTGCCTGACTGAATATGCCAAGTTCTCGCGTCAAACCGCAGAGTCGGGCGCAGTGGAAGTGTTCGTCGATGGCAAGAGCGTCGCCAAACGCGCTTATCAAGCCGGTGTAACCGACGCGATTGAAATCGGCGGTTTAGAAAGCGCTGTCTCTGCGCAAACCAAAGAGATTCGCGTCAGAGCGGGCGGCGAAAAATATCCGTTGCCGCACGCCGTCTTAATTTCGTGGAACACGCTTCTGCCGCGCTCGTCCGATTCGTGCAAAGTGAGATTGGAAACAATGCTCGCCGCCACAACCTGCACAATGGGCGAAACCGTTCGCCTCACCACACGCCTCAAGAACATCACCAAAGATGGGCTGCCAATGACCGTCGCGATTGTCGGCATACCAGCCGGACTTTCAGCGCAGCCGTGGCAACTCAAAGAACTGCAAGAAAAAAAGGCGTTTGATTTTTATGAGATTTCAGGACGCGAGGTCGTGTTTTACTATCGTCAGATGCTGCCCGATGAGGTGCGCGACATCAACCTTGATTTGAAAGCCGATATTCCGGGTCGGTTCGAAGCGCCAGCGTCGCGGGCATATCTCTACTACACAAAAGAACATAAATCGTGGACGGCTGCTGAAGCCATCGACATCAACACGCCGTAGCACTGAGACACTTTTTATGCGCGAGCCGATGTCAAAACAGTCCTTGCAAGGAACTGAGCGAGCGACGCAACCTGCTCCAAACACCAGATTGCGTCGCTTGCAATGACAACACGGATGCACAGAGTTCAAGCAATCGCTTTGGAGATGCGCGGCAGCGAGACATCGTAGCGATAACTCGTCTCAAAGTGTCCGTCTGAAAACTCTTCGTGGAGATGCGCAATTCCGAGCCGCTTTAGTTTCTGCGTAAAAATTCTCGCACCGAAGTGCAGCCCAAATTCATCTTTTACGCCGCAATCGATAAAGAGCAAGGTTAGCCGCTTCAAGGCGGCTTGACCCTCTTTCCGCTCCATCAGGCGAATCGGGTCGTGCGCCAGCCAGCGTTTCCATACAGACGGAATTTTTTCAGCCGTATGCGTGTCGAAGGGCAGGTCGATGTTTTCTGGAAACGCCCTCTTCGGGTTCGGCGAATAGGCTGCAGCCATGCCCATCAGGTTTATCAACGCAAAAACGTCTTTGGGTTTTTTTGGCGCAGCGAGATAGGCATTCCAAAATTTTTTTAGGCTGCCGTCGTAACGCTCCAAGATGCGGCACGCGGCGGGAATGTCGTGTCCGTAGCACAGGTCGAAGTTCATATCGCCGCTATGACAGGCAACCGCGCCGAACATATCTGCGTGCGTCATTGCCAATCTCAACGCGCCATAGCCGCCAGACGATTTTCCCATCACGGCTCGATGTGCTGGCGCATTTTTCGTTGCATATTTTTTGTCGATGTGTGGAATGAGTTCTTTTATCAAATGCGTTTCGTAGCGTCCAGTGGCAGGCGAATCAAGATATTGCGAGCCGCCGAAGCGCGTCATGCAATCGGGCATCACGACGATTGCCTCGCGCATTTTTTTCGTTGCGATAAGCCTGTCCAATCGCTGCGGCAAGGTTTCAGCGCCGAATGCGACGTTCAGAAAGTTTAGACCTGTTCCTGCAAAGCCAGCAAGCATATAGATGGTCGGAAAGGCTTTTCGTCCGTCGTATGTGGGCGGCAGGTAAATCGGCACCAGTCGCGTCGGTGGATCGCCCAGCGGATTTTTTTTCAGAACCGCGCTTTCAAATTTTTCGATGACGACTGTTCCTTCGGGCATATGGGCAGCTTAGGCTGAATTGGCTTGTATTGACGGGCTTCGACAGACGATTACGGATAGGCTTCTTCGGCAGCGCGCTCTTCTTTTTCACGCTGACGCTGAACAGCAGCGGAAATGAAAATGCTGACTTCGTAAAGCAGCATCATTGGAATTGCAATGACGGCTTGCGTGATAATGTCGGTCGAGGGCGTTACAATTGCGGCAAGCACGAGAATCGCCACAATCGCGTGTTTGCGATAATGCCGCATAAACGGCGGTGTAAGCAATCCGATTCTCGATAAGACAAACGCGGCGAAAGGCAGTTCAAACACCACCGCCGTCGTCAGCATTGTGCCAATGAAGAAACTGACATAGTCGCCAATGGCAATGTTGTTCTCGATGAGCGGCGTGCCAAACGAGGCAAAAAATCCTAACGACACTGGCAGAAGCACAAAATATCCAAACGCAATGCCTGCAAAGAAACACGTTGAAATGAATGTTACCACAAAGCGCGAGGCTTTGCGCTCTGCATCGGTCAAGCCCGGCTCAATAAACTTCCAAACCTGATAGGCGAGTATCGGAAACGCACCGACGAGCGCTGAAAACAAAACGGCTTGCAGATACAGCGTAACTTGTCCATAAGGCACAAGGTTTTGCAACTTCGCGTTTGGATTGGCGCGTTTGAGCGGCCCGATGAGAATGTCGTTGACAATGAAGTCGGCAAAGTAGCCCGAGACCGCTGCCACTACCAAAACGCCCATCAGCCCACGGAGCAGCCGCCACCGCAACTCTTCAAGATGATCGAGAAATTCCATATCGCGCGGCGGCTCAAGCGGCTTTGGCATTGGTCAGTTTCAAATTTTTATACGGCTTGTCTTTTGTCGCCTTGAAAATAGCGAAAGCCGTTCAATTCCGTTTGCGGGTTTTTTGACAAACGCGGTTCGCGCCGTAGCTTTGCGCGATTTTAACTCGATTCAAAAAACTCATGCGGCTTTGGCTCGCCTTTTCCACGCTCTTTTTGGCGACGTTGTTCGTCTTTCGTGCTCCGTTTATTCTTTTGCAGAGCGGCGCCTTATCAAACGCTGATTCGCTCAAAAGCGTTTTGCACGACACGCTGCAAAGCGACGCCCCTAAACAGTCATTGCTCATTGTTGCAATTGACACAGCAAGTGTCAAAAACATCGCGAGCGACGTATTTGTGGGCGGCGTCAAAACTGACTCGTTTGTCTCGCCTGTGCTGCAAGTCTTTCCCGACCACTATGCGCTCATCGACGGCGTCTTGACGTTCAGAGGAAATCACCTTCGAGCTGCGCCCGCCTTCGGCACCTGCACTCCGTCGAAGAAAAAATTGCAAAAAGTCTGGGCGTTCCAGACCGCTTTTGGCACGAGCAACAAAGGTCGCTCGAAAAATTGGGGCGGCGGCGCAGGCTGGACAGGACAACCTGCGCTCGTGCAATGGCCCGACAGCATCAAGAACCTGATGAACCTAAAACCAGAGTTCAAGACCAAACCGAATTTCGTCGAGGTCGTTCAAGCCTCGCTCGATGGACGCATTTATTTTTTGGACTTGGAGACGGGCAAAAAAACGCGCGAGCCGATTGACCTTAAAAATCCCGTCAAAGGCAGCCTATCCATCGACCCGCGCGGCTATCCTCTGCTCTATGTTGGACAAGGCATTCCCGAATACGGCGCGATTGGTTTTCGAATTTTCAGCCTCATCGATCAGTCACTCTTGCACTTCATTGCGGGCAAAGATACGACGGCGTTTCGCTCATGGGGCGCATTCGACGCCTCTGGCTTAGTCAACCGCGACACAGACACGTTTTTCATCGTCGGCGAAAATGGACTCTTCTACTCGATAAAACTCAACACACAGGTTGATACCACTGCAAAAAAAATTTCCCTTGCGCCTAAAACCATCGTCTATCGCTACAAGGTGAGCGGCAACCCGCACATCGGCATCGAAAATTCTCCGGCTATCTATAGAAACCTTGCTTACTTCGCCGACAATGGCGGCTCAATTCAAGCCCTTGATTTGCAAACCATGAAGCCCGTTTGGCTTTTCAAAGGCAACGATGATACCGATGCCTCGCTGACCATCGATATTGAAAACGACACGCCGTTTGTCTACACTGGCTGCGAAGTCGATAAACAAGGCACCAGCGGATTTACTTACCTCCGAAAACTCAACGGGCTGACGGGCGCAGTCGTTTGGGAGAAACCCTACAAGTGCCAATCTGTTTTAGGCTCCAGTCCGGTGAACGGCGGGCTGTTGGCGACCAGTGTCATCGGCAAACATCACATCTCCGATAGGGTCATTTTTACAGCCGCGCGAGCGGGCGGCTTCAACCAAGGCTTAATTTTGGCACTCCATAAATCCACTGGCAAAGAGATTTGGAAATATACGCAGCCGAATTTTTCGTGGTCATCGCCCGTGGCGGTCTATGATTCAACGGGCAAGGCGTATCTCGTGCAGTGCGATTGCGCGGGCGATATGACGCTGCTCGATGCGCAAACAGGAAAGTTGCTCGATAAACTTAGCCTCAACATCAACATCGAGGCGTCGCCAGCCGTGTTCAACGATATGATTGTCGTCGCCGTGCGCGGGCAACACATTTACGGCGTCAAACTCCAGTAAGGTCGCAGACGCGCTGAACAGACCAAGTGTATCGACGCGCGGTCGGCTCAAAGCGACTCATACTCGACATGAACATGCTTGACGAAATGCTCGAGGGCTTGAAGGCAAGCCATAATCGTTTCGGTGCGTCGGGCAATGGCTTCCGCTTCGATTTCCGCGCCGATGCGGCTGATTTCTCTAAATCCGTAGCCTGCGCCACTGCCCTTCATATTATGCCCAAGCGTCTCGATTGTTCTGAAATCTCCGCTCGTCAGCGCTGACTTGATTGTTTCAACATCGTCGATGCGCCGTTGCAGAAAATCTGGCACAAGGTCTCGAAGTTCTTTATCAATTACCACGGTAATTTTATCCGACATGGTTTTTCAAACGGGCTGAATTGGAAAAGTGTTGAATGGTGGCGATGAGGTCTTCTCGTTTTACAGGCTTTGTCAGGTAAGCATTGCAGCCTGCGTCGTAGGCTTTTTGCTCCTCCTCTCTGAGCGCGTGCGCCGTCAGGGCAATAATCGGCGTCGGGGGTTTTCCCGATGTTTTCTCGAAGCGACGAATGGTCTCGGTTGCCATATAGCCATCCATTTCAGGCATTTGCATGTCCATCAGCACAATGTCGTAAGCGCCATGTTTGAATTTCTCGACAGCGCCGACGCCAGTTTCAGCAATGTCCAATTCGTGCGGCATTTTTTTGAGATAGGCTTTGACCAAGAGTTGGTTGTCGACCGAATCCTCTGCTAATAAAATCGCCAGCCGCTTTTGTTCGTCAGATTTAACGCTGGCGCTCTGCAAGCGCTCTTCTGCAAAGGCGTGTTGAAGCGCTTTGGCCAGTTCATTTCGTCGCACGGGTTTTACCAAGTAAGCGGCGACGGCGAGCTGTTCCAAGCGTTTAAAGTCGCTTTGGCGACGTGCGTTGAAGACTATGACGATGGTTCTGTTTCGCTGTTGATGCAGATGAATTGCGGCAATTATTTTTTCGCTTTCGTTCTCGGACATGCGGCAGTTTAACGCGATGATATTGACTGGCTCACGCTCATTGAGCCGCTGCTGAATCTTCTCCGCGTCGGGACTTACCATTTCAATCGATGCGGCGCTCCACTCGCGGAATAGTTGCGCCAACGCCTCGCGCTGCTGCTCATCGTTGTCAATAATCAAGGCTGTTCGCCCTTCAAGCAAGACCGACTGGGCTGACAGGACATCATCTGTCGCCGTCGACGGCTCGAGCTGCGCCGTGAATGAAAATGTGCTGCCCTGTTGCGGCTCACTTTCCACCCAAATTTTTCCGTTCATCAACTCGACCAGCCGTTTCGAGATGGCAAGCCCAAGCCCAACGCCGCCGAACCGCCGCGTGTTCGACGAATCGGCTTGAGCAAACTGCTCGAAGATTTCCGCCTGCTTTTCTTTCGGAACGCCAATGCCCGTATCGGCGACGCTAAACTGCAAGCCGTGCGCAAGCGCTGCATCTTTTTGCACCGACACCGTGATACTTCCTGCGGGGGTGAACTTGATGGCATTGCCGATGAGGTTGACTAAAATTTGCCGCAGCCGATTTGGGTCGCCGACCAGAAATGCGGGCACGTCGGGTGCAACGCTGTAATGAATCGTCAGTTTTTTTTCGTTGGCGCGAATGCTCATCATATCAATGATGCGCTCGACGAGGTCGCGCACATCGAAACCGATTTTCTCGAGCCGCAGTTGTCCGGCTTCCACTTTTGAGAAGTCGAGAATCTCGTCAATGAGTGCAAGCAAGGCGCTTCCAGCGTTGCGCAACAGGCTGACATAATGCCTTTGTTCGCCAGAGAGCGATGTTTCCATCAGAAGGTCGGTCGCGCCCAAAATCGCGTTCATCGGGGTGCGAATCTCGTGGCTCATGCTGGCCAGAAACTCCGACTTTGCCTTCGAGGCGGAGAGTGCCGCTTCGCGCAGCGTAACAAGTTCCGTTTGGTGTTCCCACAGAAGGCGCTCGACACGCTTGCGCTTTTTGTATAACCCGAGTGCATTTAAAAATGGCTTGAGATGCTCAATATCGTTGGCTGTCAATGCGCAGTTTACCCACAGCGCGCCTAAAAACTCCTCTTTGTATTGCACGGGCATCACCAGCGTTTCTCCCTGATTGACGGCATCAATGCCGTCGGCCGTGTAAGCAACGGCGTTCACTTCTAAGCCGCGCAACGTTTCACCTTTTCTGAGCCGCGCCACGCTCTCTGGCTGAATATCTGGCACAGCAGATACGCTCACTGGTGTTTGACCATGCCACGCCGCCACAGGGTTAAGCACCTGAGTATCGCGTGCAATCGGTTCGGCTTTGTAGAGAAACGCCCAATCGGCTCGAACAGCGTCGCCGAAAGCAGCAAGGGTGTCGCGTAAGCTATGCTCATCGTCGCGTAGCAGGGCTTGCTGCGCTGCTATGATTTTCTCAAAGAAGTGTGCCGTCTCTTGCATAACAGTCTTTGGTGATTGAGGCGATTGCGTTACAGGGCGACTTCTTTTTTCTGACGCGCGGATTTGTAAATCGCATCAACGATGGTCATACGCTCGTGCGCTTCTTCAATGGTCGATGTTACTGGAAAAAGCCCTTGCGCAGCGCCGATAAAATGCTTCAACTCATTTTGATACGAGCGTTTGTAAATGTCTTCCAATGTGCCGATGCGCTCTGGCGTTACATTCACCAAATTCTCTTGAACTTTCTTGTGGAATTTAAGCGGATGCACCCGCGCAAAGCCTTCTTTGCCATACACATTGCAGAAGAGCAGGTCGTTATCGACCTCGAAATTCCAACCGGTCTCAATTGCAATTGCTTGACCGTTTTTGAGCCGCACCAAGACCGATGAAAAATCTTCCACATTCGCGGACGCAGCTTCGTTGGGCTGACGCTCGAAGTTGACGGCGGACACGCTTTTGGCTTTCGGGAATCCCAGCAGCCAGAGCGCCAGGTCAAGCACCATAATGCCCAAGTCCAAAAAGACGCCGCCGCCCGAAATGCCTTTCTGCACCTTCCACTGTCGGTCGACGGGATTTTTTTTCAGCCAGCCTGCTTTAACGAAAAACACATCGCCGATTTCCCCGCCTTGAATGAAGCTCTTTAAAACCATCGCGTCGGGTCTGAACCGTTGGTTCATGCCCACCATCATTTTGATGGGCGTTTTGCCGACGGCATCGATGATTTCTTTCGTCTCTTTGGCGGTGCGTGCCAGAGGCTTTTCGATAAGGCAGTGCTTTCCGGCGTGCGCAGCCGCAATGGCAATTTCTTTGTGCGTGTTCGTCGGCGTGGCAATGACCACAGCGTCAAGGTCTTTTAAGCCCAACAGGTCTTCATAGCTTTTGAACACACCCTTGATTTTGTAACGCTCGCCAACGAGTTTGGCTCTGGCGTGTTCAACATCGCAGACAGCAACGAGCTCGACGGTGTCCATCTTAGATAGAATTGGCAGATGTGCGACTTGCGAGATATTGCCTAAGCCGATGACGCCGACCTTGAGTTTATCCATAGTGTTTTTTGGCGCGCATTGTGCGCGTTAGAGTTTAACGATGCTTTCTTCGGCTGCCGAGCCGCACGGCTGGTCGCTCCGTAATCGCTTAACGATTTCACGCTCGACGAGCTTTGAGCGCGTCATCAACGCATGCGCTGGCACAGGCACGCTCAGATTTTCAGCGCGCTGCCAAACGGAACTCCTCGACGGCACCACCATCAAATCAAACGGCGTTCTGAGCGACGTGATTTTCAACGACGACAGCACGTCGTCGCGCGCCTCCAAGCGCTTCAAAAACATGCTGCCACGGCGCATCTCTCGATATCCATCGCCATTGAGCAAATGCGCCAGCAAACTGCCATGGTGCGGACTGGACAGCGTGATAAGCTGCGTTGCGCGTTCAGAGCCGCCCAACTCCTGCAAATAATACCGCGCCACCAAACCGCCCATACTGTATCCGACAATGCTAAACAACTCACGCTCAGGCACGCTGCGGTCAATAAACTTTTTCAACTGCGCTGCCAATAGAGAGAGCGACGCGCTGCCGTCGTTGGGCGAGAGACTCGGCGCATACACCGCAAACCCCTCGTGTTCCAACCCTTTTTGCAACGTTGAAAACACTTTCGCTGTATCGAAAATGCCATGAACCAAAACGACGTTTCTGCTCATCGTCATCGAATTTTTTTATCAAATACTGCTGTCTCTTATTTTCTTAAAAATAACGATTCTCTCTGCGACCGCCAATGTTGAATCGCCCAACGCTTTGTATGGCAAGTGCAGCGATATAATCCATCTTCTGCATCGCTTTTTCACTTTGCAGCACTTCGTTCACTATGACCAGCGCGGTGTCGCACGCCCTCAACCGCTTGCTTTGCGCCACGACTCGCGCTATCTTTTGAAAAAACTTCTCCTC
>JPGV01000024.1:0-30419 GCA_000724175.1 [Candidatus Thermochlorobacteriaceae] bacterium GBChlB
ATGTCGATGTGGAATCATTCACTCGGCTTGAATTGGCAATGTCGGACGGCGTTTTCCTTCAATGGATTTTAGACGGGAAAGCGTATTCGCTTCGCGATGCTTACAAGTTCCGACAATCGCTCATCGGCGCAGGCTTGATGACCAGCACGCTTCGAAAAATGATTTCTCCCAAAACAGACAAAAAAATCAAGAACGGATTTCTGAATAAAGCATTTGAACTAATCAAGAAACGATAACCCAACGATGAAATACGGCTACATTCTCCTTACGCTTTTTTTTAGCGCGACGCTTTGGGCGCAGAGCGGCGTGATTTCAGGTAAGCTCATCACCAACGACAAAGAACCTGCTGTCGGCGTGTCGGTCAGAATCAAAGGGACAAGTCTTGGCGCAGCAGCAAAGCTCGATGGGAGCTATCGAGTGGAGGGCGTCCCGCAGGGCTTGCAAACAGTGGTGTTTTCGGGTGTGGGCTATAAAACCGTCGAGCGTAGCGTTACGGTCTCCGACGAGCCGCTTGTATTGAATGTCGTGCTTGATATTGATGCGGTTCGTGCGGAAGATGTGGTCGTCTACGGCGCGGCACGTCGCAAGCAAAAACTGACCGAAGCTCCCGCCTCGATTGCTGTCATTACGCCGTCGGAATTGCAGCGCGCCGCGACGCACGGACAGCTCTCGAAGGCGTTGGATGCGCAAGTGGGCATTGATGTGGCTCAATCGGGCGCAAATGATTTCAACATCAACACACGTGGGTTCAATAATTCCATCAATCGACGGGTGTTGGTTTTAATCGACGGGCGGGACCCCTCGACACCGCTTCTAAACTTGCAAGAGTGGAACTCGCTCGCAACCACGCTTTCCGATGTGCAGCAGCTCGAGGTCGTGCGCGGTCCCGGCTCTGCGCTCTTCGGTGCAAATGCCTACAACGGCGTCATCAATATCACCACCTTTGCACCGCGCGATGTGATTGGCACACGCGCCGCCTTTACCTTCGGAGAATTTCAAACCTATCGTGGTGATGTTCGGCATGCAGGCGCGATTGGAAACTTCTCTTATAAAATCAACGCGGGCTTTGCGCGAATGCGAAACGAGACGCTCGTCTCGCGCGACACGGCTCGCGGCGGCGTCTTGGAATATGCAGGGCTTGGTATCGACCGACAGCCCTTGCGCGATGAGTGGCTCAATACCTTTACAAATGTGTTGACCGTGCGCGGCGATTATGATTTCAATAGCGATGAACGGCTCACGCTCGAGGGCGGCATTTCCAACAGCGGCAACGAAGTGTATGTGAATACGATTGGACGCATTTTGATTCCGCTTGTCAATAAGCCCTTTGTGCGCGTGGCTTACAGCTCGCCGCGCCTCAATGTTCAAGGCGTGTGGAATCGCCGCTTTACGCCCTTCCCGCAACCGGTGTTGAACACGCCTGCATCAAGTTCCGCTGAAGATTCCGACGACATTACGGCCGAAGCGCAATACAACGACTCGTTTTTTGAGAACCGTTTGAAAACCATTGTTGGACTTTCGCATCAGTGGCAGCGCATTGAGACGAATGTCGCCGGTGCAGAGCCGCTTCTAAGCCGAGGGAATTTGCACAACAATTTCACAGGCGTTTATGGGCAAGCCGAGTTTCAACTTTTGCCAAATCTGCAACTTGTCGGCGCTGCTCGGTTAGACTTCTCGACAATTATTGAGACACGCTTCTCGCCAAAAGCGGCGCTGGTCTGGTCGCCTGAACCCAGTCATACCTTGCGCTTTACGGTCAATCAAGCGTTCTTGCGTCCGAGTTATCCCGATTTCTTTCGCACGTCGCGGCTTGGAGCAGTCAATCTGGCAGCAGCTGTTCGGCGCATCAACGATTCGCTTCGAGCTGCCAACGGCGCAAGTTTTGCCGACACGCTGAACTTCTCCACTGTGAATCGATTTTCATTAGGCAATGCAGGTTTGCGTCCCGAAGAAAGCCTGTCGTTTGAAGTTGGTTACAAAGGCGTTGTGTCGCGGTCGCTGTTCATTACGGCGGACGTGTATCTCAATCGTCGGAGAAATTTCATCTCGTCGCCGCTTAGCGCGAATGCACCGCTTGTGTTTCAGCCATATCGATACTCTGGGTCGTCGGCTGCGCTCAATACTTTCGTCAATTCCACGCTTACGACGGCGTTGCAAAATCAGCGTGTCAATCCGATTGAGTTTGTCGTCGCCAACGGCGTGCCAACACTTGCGCAAACGCCTATCAACGTCGGCTTGATTCAAGAAATCGGCGCGGAACTCGGCGTCAATTATTACCTAACGGAACAACTTATGCTTTCGGCGAACTATGCGTATCTTGATGCAAGCGTGCTTGAAAACGCCGCGCCAACGCAGCCGATTCTGCCAAACACATCACGGCATCGCATCAACCTTGCCGCCACGTATTTTGTGCCAAATAAATACGACATTGCTGCAACGCTGCGCTACGTCGATGGATTTCCGTGGCTGGCAGGCGTGCAGCAAGGCTTTGTGCCGTCGTTTGCTGTCGTCAATTTGAACGGCGGATATCACCTGATGCCCAATTGGCGCATTGGCGTTAATGTGTTTAACTTGCTTGACCGTCGCTACTACGAAATTTTCGGCGGCACAGTGCTGCGTCGTTATGCGACCGTGAACATGAGCTACACTTTCTAACGCGATTGACCTTTCAAATTATGCCAAACGAGCGCCGCATGCTCTTGCTGTTATCGCTGGTGTATTTCACCTACATTTTGGACTACATGCTGATGCCAGCCCTAACGCTTTTTTTTACGCGCTCTTTTTCGTTAGAACCACGAGAACTCGGCATTTTAGTCTCGGCGTATAATTTCAGTGCAAGCGCATTTGGCATCATTGGCGCGCTGTTCATCGATCGATTCAATCGGAAGCATGCACTTGTCGCACTCTACGGCGGATTCGCGGTCTCAATGCTGTTGTGCGGTGTTGCGCTGTCGTTGCAGATACTCATCACTGCGCGAGTTTTAGCAGGCGCATTCGGCGGGCTGATTGTGGCAACGATTTTCTCGATTATCGGCGATGTTATCGAGCCCGACAAACAGGGCGCGGCATTTGGCTTGACGCTCAGTTCCTTTGCCGTCTCGTCCGTCGCCGGCGTGCCGCTTGGGCTGTGGCTCGCTGAAACGATTGGGTGGAATATGATATTCATCATCAACGCGGCTGCGTCATTGCTCGTGCTGGTTGCCGTTTCGTTGCAAATGCCAGATTTGACAGCGCATCTCAGCCGATTGAAAGCCGAGACGACTACCTCACACCTAAGGAAGTTGCTACATCGGAACGGCATTGCAGCGATTGGCGTCACTGCGCTGATTGCAATGGCGAGTTACTCTGTGATTCCGTTTATCAACCCGTTCCTTGCGGCAAATGTTGGACTTGGCGATGCAGAGATTCGATATTTCTACATCGCGGGCGGCATCGCGACATTCTTGGCATCGTATCCGACAGGACTCATTGCAGATAAATTTGGCAAGTGGAATACGTTCGCTGCCTTGAGCGCGTTGCTTGTGCCGTCGACCTTGCTCTTCACCACGATGCCGTCATCGACCTACGCTGCGTTGATGCTGGTCTTTGTGTTATTTATGACGCTCTCGCGGGCGCGCCGGGCGCCGGCTTTAGCGATGATAACATCGAGTGTCGCGCCGTCGGAACGCGCAGGATTTATGAGCCTCAATATCTCTATCGAGCAATTAGCATCGGGCATTGCAGCCTCGCTGGCGGGCGCGGTCATCATTAAAACGCCAAATGCTCCGATGGAAAATTATTTTGTGGTTGGAATCGGGTCGGCAGGGTGCGCAGTGCTTGCAGCAGTGTTGCTTTATGTCGTTAAACCTGTAGTGATAAGTTCCGTAACGCCCTTATCGCCGACGCTTCAAGCAGGCAAAAGCGCCGCGTAAAAAACCAAACATAATTTTTCATGTCTGAAACAACCGTCGCCGCCCCTCAACCCCTGTCGCGCCTGCAAATTTGGCTGATAGCGATGCGCCCGCGCGCTTATCCAGCGGCTATTGCGCCTGTTTTAATCGGTAGTGCGCTGGCGTATGCCGACGGAAAGTTTAATGTTCTTGCGGCGCTCCTCGCGCTTGTTTGCGCAACGCTCTTGCAAACTGCGTCCAATTTCATCAACGATATTTACGACTTCCGAAAAGGCGCAGACAACGACGAGCGGCTTGGCGCAAAGAAAGTCTTGACCACCGGACTGCTTGACGAACAAACGCTTATCCGCGCAACGATTCTCGTCATGGTAACTGCGTTTGTTATCGGTCTTGGTCTGGTCTGGATTGGCGGCTGGGTAATACTTGCCATCGGGTTGCTCTCGATGCTCTTTGCATTCGCCTACACAGGCGGTCCGTTTCCGCTTGCTTACAACGCGCTGGGCGATGTTACCGTAATTGCATTTTTCGGCGTGGCAGCAACGAGCGGCACCTACTACGCGCATGCGCTTGAATTTTCACAGGCATCGCTGATGCTCGGCATGGCAACAGGATTTTTAGCATCGAACATTCTTGGCGTGAACAACTTGCGAGACATTCCAACCGACGCGAAAGCAGGGAAACGCACCTTAGCAATTGCGTTAGGGGAAACTGGCGCAAGGTGGCTGTATTATGCACAAACCGCGCTTGCATTTTTAATGCCCGTATTGGTTTTTTTATTGAGCTACAAGTGGACGGTCTTGCTTGCGCTCCTTGCGTTGCCGCTTGCGATTAAAGAGTGTATGAATGTTGCCGTTCGCAACGGAGCGGAACTCAACGCGTCGCTGGCGGGGACAGCGAGAACTTTGATGGTTTTCGGGCTGCTCACGACTATCGGCTTAGTTCTCGCCAAGCCTTGATTTTACAGGCGTTCGCGGGCGGCTCTCATACAACCTGCACTGCGCCGATAACAGCTATTGGGATTAAAAAATTATCAAGTTCCTTTGGACTGGCGCCTTCGGCAATCGCTGCCACAATTCCCAACAACGCAATACGCGACAGGTTCAACTCCTCTGGAATGACCATCCATACAAAGAGCGTTGCGCCGAGAACGCCTGCCACAAGCATCGTCAGTGTTCCCTCGACGCTTTTTGGACTCAAAATTTGGTATTTCAATTTACCGATGCGCGTGCCGACAACGGGCGCGAGTCCATCGCCGAATGTTAAAAATCCCATTGCGGCAACGCCCGCGAATGTCTTGTAAAACACCGTCGCGCAGATAATTGAGACAATGACGAAGTAGAGTGGACCCCGCAAGAGTTCAGTGCGGTCGCCAGTGCGGGTCATGGTTTTGACAGCTTCATCGTTGGCGTCGGCGAACAACCCTTTTTGAATGAGGAGCGCGAACCAAATGACGAGAATCGTGATGTTGAGATATTTCGTCCAATCCGAATCGTCGAAGAGCGCAAGGAACAAGACTAAACAGCCTGCGCCGATGTGCGTGATTTTTCGGCTGAGGTCGGGCGCAAGTCCCAACTTGGCGACACAAAAGTCGAGCAGCGCCACCAAACTGAAGACATAGACAATCATGATGAAGGCGATGAGCGCGTTGTTCCAGAGCGGCGACAGTCCAAAGAGCGCCACGATAAAAGATGCAAGAAGCATTGCCTTAGCTAAGTTTTGTTGATAGCATAAAAATGTGCGCAACACCGAATCGCCCGTATCTGCTTGTATTTACAAGGGTTTTTGGGCGATGTGAATTGCGGCAGCAACAACATTCAAAACATAGAGTCCGTTGTTGACCACCAAATAGCGCAAATACGCTCGATGGGCTTTATCGCTGCTTTTTCCGACGACGTTTTTCAAGCCTGTTTGTTGCACAGCGGCGTCAAGCGCCATTGCGCCGTCTTCGGGGTCGCGGTATAAAGTTACTTGCATCACCACGATGAGCAACAGCGACAGGAGGGATAGCCAAAACATCACATCAAAGCCCCAAGCCCGCATCAAATAGACGAAGAGCAGAAGCGGCGCATCAATAATGAGAAACGCCACAAGGTAAGTATTTCGAACGCCAATCATCACGGGCAATGACTTTAAGCCTTGCGCACGGTCGCCCTCGATTGATTTAAAGTCGTTGAGGAAAATCAGCCCAACGGCAACAAAGGCATTGATAACCGCCATCCAAACAACCTCTGGTCGCAAATCTGTGTAAATAATGTTCCCTGCAATCCAAGTAATGAAACTGTATGTCAGCCCAACGCTGGGCGCGGAGAGCAGCACGTTCATTTTGAGTTTAATCGGTGGCGCAGAGTAAATGTATCCTGTTACAAGTCCTAATATCGTCAGGGCAATGAGCATCATGCCGCGCTCTTGTTCCAAGAGTGAGCCGAGCAAGACACTGACGGCAACGGTAATCACGCCGACCGTTATCCAATTCCAAAGCGCCTCTCGCTCGGTGAGTCTGCCTGAAGGAATTGGGCGAGTTGGTTCATTGACACGGTCGAGGTCGCGGTCGAAGTAGTCGTTGAGCGATTGGGCAAAGCCTGTTCCGAGCGGTCCGAAGAGCAAGGTGAGCAAGCCGAACTTGCCAATGCTTTCAGTAGTAAAGGACATCCCGCCAGAGGCAATCGCGCCGCAGATAATGCCTTGCAAGACGCCCACCCACGTAATTGGATCGAGCAACTCAATATGCGCCTTGAACTTCTCCAACGGCGAGAACTGCGCCGAGCGTGCATCCGTCATTTTCGGCAAGCGGAATGTAAATTCTCCCTGTGGTTGTCCGCTAATGTGCGGTTTTATGCAAAGTTACGTAATCTACGCTGCAAACAAAACGATTTTTGCGCCGTCACTTGCATTGCGCCCGTCGAGTTTTTGCGCGCGATGTTTTACTTTCGAGAAAACCTGACTATCCATGCAACGCTATTTTTTACTGCTCGCCGTTGTGCTCTCTGCTTGCGAGGAACAACGCTCTTCGTCGATAGCGAAGCCATCGCTTAACGATACCACGTCGTCAGGCGTTACAGGCACTGTCAAACGCTTCGAGACATTTGCATCGAAGTTTGTTGACGCTCGCCATATTGATGTATGGCTGCCGCCCGATTACGACAAAAACCAAACGACACGTTATGCGGTGTTGTATATGCACGACGGGCAGAATCTCTTCGACCCCCAACAGTCCTTCATCGGCGTCGACTGGGGAATTGATGAAACCATGACGCAGTTGATTGAGGCACAAAAAATCCAGCCTGCAATTATCGTCGGCATTTGGAACTCGGCGAAGCGGCGACCGGAGTATATGCCGCAAAAAGCGTACGACATGTTGCCCCCTGCGGCAAGAGCTGCACTGGCAGCAAAGCATGGCGGTGAAGCGTTTTCAGACCGCTACCTAAATTTTCTCGTTCGCGAAGTAAAGCCGTTTATCGACTCGACATTTCGAACCTTGCCAGAGCGCGACCATACGTTTATTATGGGGTCGAGCATGGGCGGACTGATTTCGCTTTACGCCATTTGCGAATATCCTGATGTGTTTGGCGGCGCAGGCTGCATCTCGACACACTTTCCTGCTGGCGACGGCGTGATGATTGACTACATGAAAACGCATTTGCCCGACCCTGCCACACACAACATTTATTTTGACTTTGGCACCGAAACACTCGATAAAGACTACGAGCCGTATCAACAAAAAGCCGATGCTGTGATGCGCGACAAGGGCTTCACTGAAAAGAATTGGATAACCAAAAAATTTGTCGGAGATGAACATTCCGAGCGGGCATGGCGGAGACGCGCTCACGTGCCACTCATGTTTTTGCTCAAGTCTAACAGCGCGACAAAACGCTAAATTTCAACGCACATTTTTCTAATTAACAAACGACAAAGGAGTCTGAACCATGTCTTCCATTGAAACGCTTACCGCTGAACAGCGCATCATTGCGCCGCCCGAATCGCTTCGACAAAACGCGCTCATTCAAGATTACGACGCGCTCTATCGCTACAGCATCTCCGCGCCTGAAAAATTTTGGGAGAGCATTGCGAGCGAACTCGTCTGGAAAGAAAAATGGCACACTGTTCTCAACTTCACGCCGCCGCATCACGAATGGTTCATCGGCGGAAAAACCAACATCACGCTCAACGCGCTCGACCGCCATGTCGATACCAACCGTCGCAACAAAGTCGCGCTGATTTGGACGACGGAAAGCGGAAAAGAAGTCGTGGTTACTTACGACCGCCTGCTCCGCCGCGTCTGTCAAGTCGCCAATGCATTGAGAGAATCGGGCGTCAAAAAAGGCGACCGCGTGATTATTTATATGCCGCTTACGGTGGAAGGCATTTACGCCATGCTGGCGTGCGCGCGCATTGGCGCAATTCATTCGGTCGTTTATGCGGGAATGGGCGTCGGCGCGCTCAAAACGCGCATTGACGATTGCAGAGCCAAAGTCGTCTTTTGCGCAGATGTCACGTATCGCGCTGGCAAAACGGTCAATCTTAAAAGCATTGTCGATGAAGCGGTTCGCGATATTGAGTTCGTTGAAAAAATCATCGTCTTGCGCCGCCAAGAGCCGAAGCAAGAACTGACATCGGCGCGAGAAGTCGATTACTTTGACTTTATAGAACATCAACCGCAGTGGTGCGAGGCGGAAATCGTCGATGCCGAGCATCCGCTCTTCATTCTCTATACCAGCGGCACGACGGGCAAGCCAAAAGGCGTGGTTCATGTTCACGGCGGCTATATGGTCGGCACATACTATCTCTCACGGGCATTTTACGACATCAAAGAAACCGACATTTTTTGGTCGACCTCCGACATTGGTTGGATTGTCGGGCATAGTTACATCGTCTATGGTCCGCTCCTCAACGGCGCGACCGTGCTGGCGCGCGAGGGCGCGATTGATTTCCCGCATCCGGGCATTATTTGGCAAACGGTCGAGCGACACGGCGTAAACTTGATGTTTACTGCGCCGACGGCGGTTCGGCTCTTTATGAAATACGGCGCAGAACACGTCAAAAAATTCGATACCAGTTCGCTTCGCTTAATCGCCTGCGCCGGCGAGCCGCTCAATCCCGAAGCGCATCAATGGGCGCAAGAAACCATTTTGGGCGAGCGTGGATTTGTGGTCGACAACTGGTGGCAAACCGAAATCGCCTCGCCGGTCATCGGCACATTGCCCGCCTTCAAAGCCAAATTAGGCAAAGCAGGAAAGCCCATGCCGACCGTGATTGCCGATGTCGTTACGCCTGACGGAAAACCCGTCGCGCCAAATCAAGGCGGATTGCTCATTCTTCGCCGACCTCTGCCCTACATGATGCGCACCGTTTGGGGCGATGATGAACGCTACAAAAAATACTGGGAAGATTTCGAAGGCTGTTATACTTCGGGCGATGTCGCTTTTTATGATGAAGAGGGATATATCTGCGTTCTGGGCAGAGCCGATGATGTGATGAATGTCGCAGGGCATCGCATTGGCACAGCGGAAGTTGAGAGCGCGTTCATCACGCACGCCGCCGTTGCCGAGGCGGCCGTTGTCGGGTTGCCCGATGACCTCAAAGGCGAGCGCATCAAGGCATTTATCGTCGTGAAAGCAGGGCACGAGGCAACCGAAAATCTGAAAAGTGTCTTGCGCGACCATGTGCGGCGCGAACTCGGTCCAATCGCCACGCCAAGCGAGATTGAGTTCCGCACCACATTACCGAAAACTCGAAGCGGAAAAATTGTTCGACGCTTGCTCAAAGCCGAATCGCTCGGACAAGACGCGGGCGATTTATCAACCCTTGCGGATTAGACGCTGAATCGTTTTACAAGGTCTCTTGGGTATGGCAACGTCGCGTCAACACTGTATCTTACAAATTTAATAACATTCGTCGAATCCTTTTTACGGACGCTGTCCGACTGATAGATATGGTTCAACCAACCGAAGGCGCAACTACCGAGATGACTGTGGTCGCGCCCGTTTGCGATATTTCCATCGTGATTCCGCTCTACAACGAAGCCGAATCTTTGTCTGAACTCGTCTCGCAGATTTACGACGCGCTTCAGAAAAGCAATTTGGAAAGTTTTTTCGGACACGCGCCGACGCTCGAAATTTTATTTGTCAATGACGGCTCCAACGACGGCAGCGACGTGGTCATTAAAGAGATGTTGTCGAGACAGCCCGATATTAAACTCATTTCGTTTCGGCGCAACTATGGCAAGTCCGCCGCACTCGATGCAGGCTTTGCTGCCGCGTCGGGAAAATATGTTATCACAATGGACGCCGACCTGCAAGACAGTCCCTACGAAATCGAGCCGCTCATTCGAAAATTAGAAGAAGGCTATGACCTTGTGAGCGGCTGGAAGAAAAAGCGTTATGACCCCATTTCAAAAACGCTCCCGTCAAAACTCTTCAATGCCGTAACCAGCACGATGTCGGGCGTGGCGCTGCACGATTTTAATTGCGGCTTAAAAGCCTATCGGCACGATGTCGTTAAAACCGTTCAAGTCTATGGCGAGATGCATCGCTATATTCCCGTGTTAGCGAAGTGGAACGGCTTTCGAATCGGCGAACTCGTTGTGCAGCATCGACCGCGTAAATACGGCGTTACCAAGTTCGGCATCAGCCGATTTTTCAACGGCTTTCTTGATTTGTTCACTATCATGTTCATCACGAAATATCTCAAACGCCCAATGCACTTTTTCGGACTCTTGGGTATCTTCTCGTTTTTATCCGGCTTCTTGCTTGCTGGCTACTTGTCGTTTGAAAAAGTCATCAACGACCAAGCATTAAGCAATCGCCCGGCACTCTTTCTGGCAGTAATGCTCATCATTCTTGGCGTGCAGCTTTTCGGCATTGGTCTTTTGGGCGAAATGGTTACAAAGACGGGATACAATGCTGAACCGTATCTCATCAAAGAAAAAATCAACTTTGGGTCGCGCACTTGAAACCACACGTGTTTATCATCTGCGCGGTTTGGCTTTTGGGTTGCAATGTTCTGCCGACGGAGTCTGTTTCAACGACGGTCGATGGCTTTACGGAGACCGATAACTTAGGCAGCGTCATTCGTAACGACCCTGACGACTGGCGCACGCAGGAGCGTTACCGCAACGAGGTTTTCGTTTCTCCTGCATTCCCGAACCCAACTATCAATGGGAACATCACGGTGCCAGTTCGTTATAGCCTTGCCTCGCCGCTTCCGCGCGTCGATGTGATTGGCATAAACACCGTTGGCAATCCCGTGTTTTTGTGGAGCGCGCCGCCGCCTCAAATCGGCATTGAGTTTTACCGCTTGAACCTTCTTTCGCTTTCGCCGACAAACAACTTCAATGACTTGCGCGGACGACTATTTCGCATTCGGTTCATCGACCCTGCTGGAAATACGATTTCCTACGGTGACGTCAAGTTCAGGGAGTGATTAGCCTTTCTCGTAGCGTTTTTTTAATTCGTTGGGCGACGCGCCAAAAATGTATCGACCAACGAGATATGCGTTGAGAACTTGCTGGCGCAGAAATCCATTACGCTTGAAGCGCCGAGCCGACGTGGTTACAAACGCATCGACGATAAGCGCAGGCTCTGCAACCGCGCGGGCGCGAAAGAGAAGCTCGACATCTTCCATGAGGTCTTGTTCCGGAAATTTTCCAAGCTCAAAGAAAAAATCGCGTCGCATGAAAATGCCGCAGTCGCCGTAGTGCGTTAGAATGGAATTGAGCTTGGTAAAATCCGAGTAGAACTTCGCAAGGGGGTTATCCGAATCAAACTTCATGTAAAAGTATCCGAACTGTGCGGCGGGATTTTGCAAAGTTTTTTGCAACTCAATTAAAGCGTTTGGAGATGGCAGCGTATCGGCATGTAAAAACCAAAGCACGTCGCCGGTCGCGAACTCTGCGCCGCAGTTTTGTTGCGCCGCTCGTCCCTGCGCGCTGCGAAACATTCTCACAGGCAGCGTGTCGTTGGTTTCGAAAAACCGTTCGACTTCCGAGAGCGTTCTGTCCGTGCTGCCGCCGTCGACGAGCAACAGCTCAAGCGTCAGCGAGTTGGGAACAACCATCGACGCAATTGCTGCAAGGGTGTTGAAGATGTATGCCTCTTCGTTGAGCGAGGGGACGACGATGGAAAGTTTCATTCCAAATGAAAGGCTTAGAACGAGACGGTGTTGTCGAAAATAATTTCAAATTTTCCTCTGTCGCTCACGGCAAAATCGACGCGCGCCGCCAAGCGGTAGCCGCCAACCAAAACGAATCCCGCGCCGTATCCGAAGTTGACGTTTTCAAGAGTAAATCGACGACTGCGTTCCGATAGCAACTTAGTGCGCGGATTATACCAAGTAGTTCCGGCGTCAAAAAATGCCGTCATGTAAAGCGCCCACTTCAAGACCTTGAACTGTTCAAATGGCATGAAGTCAAACGTCAGGGTTTGGTCGGGAATAATCGGATAGCGCAGTTCCGCTGTGTTGAGTTGCACGTTATCGCCTTCAAAAATCGTATTCGTATAACCCCGAACTGCTAAACGCGAGTAGCCGAGAAAGGAGCGCAAGTGGTTTGGCACGGGCGAATCGAGCGTCAGCACACTCCAATTTCTCAGCCCAATGGACAGCTCTCCAATGAGCTTTCTATACCACCGCAGGTCAATAATCGCCCGCGTTACATTGATTTTGTTGGCTTCGAAGGGCGTTCCGTTTTGCAACAGTGTGGCGGAAAGGTAAAACCCTTTTGTCGGACATTGATTGAAATCGACGCGGTTGTAGGTGTAGTTTAAGAGCAGAAATGGGAAATAATCGCGCCCGTCGCCGGAAACGGTTGCCGTTGGCTGTTCAGCGAAGGTGTCGTCGAAGACAGAAATACGGCTATATCCTATCGTTAGGTTTAAGAAATCAAAGGTAGAGATGCGCTGTCCGAAAAATATCGCCGCCGTGAATGTCTTTTGAGTGTAGCGTGGAACCGTGTTCGTGCGCGTGTCGTAGGCAAGGTTATTGAGGTCGCGCAGCGTGAGCGAGCCACCAAACCCAGTGCGCGACGTGCCCAACAAATACGGCGTGTAATACGACACTTGAATATATGGGTCGAATCCGACGCCAGCAGAAAACGAGAGCGGGTCGCTTAGTCCCGACAAATTCTGATGCGAGATAATCGTGCCAAAATTGACGTTGGCGATGGTCGGGCGACGCAGCCACTCGGTTAAACTGACGCCGCGTAAATCAAATCGCGGTTGCGGAAACAAATACCACCGTTCATGCACCGACACAAGCACGACGGTCTGCGCCCGTCCCGACGCGTCTGCCGCACCGACGCCTGCGCGAATGAGCTTTGCAAACGTGGAATCTTGTTCGGGCAGCGCAGTTGCCTGAGCGAGCGCGGCGGTGTCTTGCGGGTCAAATCGTTTGGCAGAGACCAGCACAAGATTAAACAACTGCAAATTGTATATCTGCTCCTGTGCAGTTTGCAATTCGGCGAGTGTGAGCGTATCGCCCTCGACAAACGGTATTTCCTGTAGCAACACAAATGCGCGCGTTGTGTAATTGCCGATGATGATGATTTTGTCAATGGTTGTTCCCACGGCTTTTTCTGTCTCGACGGGCGAGAAACTATACGCGTATCTTGTCTCCGCAGTCGCTCGGCTTACAGTTCCAACGACAAGCGCCAGTAACAAACAAACGGCGATGATTAGGCGCATTGCGGCAAGCGGTAAATGGTTAAGCAAGATGAAGTTGATGGTCGACGGCAATACAATGGTTTTCAACGACGGCAAGACCAGCGGCTACAGCTTTTTCGCGGGCAGTTTGATTTGTAACGCCGAGTTGCATCCAAACAACCTTAGCGCCGATTTCAATCGCTTCCTCGACGACCGGCAGCACATCGTCGGGCTTGCGAAACACATCGACAATCTCGACAGTCTTTTTTACCTCGTCGGGCAACGCTAAAAGGCTTGGATATGCTTTTAAGCCGAAAACGGACTCGATGTTGGGATTGACGGGAATAATTTTGTAGCCTTGCGCAAGCATATACTTCGCAACCGTGTAACTCGGTCGTGTCGGGTTGTCGGAGATGCCAACAACCGCGATTATTTTATATGCGTTCAAAATTTCGGGAATCGTCATGCTTTGCACGAAAAAATTAGCGAACAATTTATCGAACTCTGCCGTTTCTTACAAAATTTCAAGTGGTCTCTAAAATTGTCTTTGTGGAGTCGGGCTTCGGCGACGGCGCGATGCAGATGCAACTCGATGAAGCACTTGCGCGCGCGTTCTTATTGCCGACGCTGCGCGACCTCATCGGCGCAAACGCCGTGTTAATAAGGTTCTACGGCTGGTCGCCGCCCGCGATTTCGTTGGGATTCAATCAAGCGCCAACCACATTTGACCTTGATAAACTGGCTGCCGACGGGATTGACTTGGTGCGCCGACCAACAGGCGGACGCGCCGTCTTTCACATTGATGAACTTACCTACGCCGCCATCTTGTGCCTTGAGAAATCTCCTGCGGAACATTACGCCGACATCAACCGCGCGCTTAGCGCAGGCTTAGAACGGCTCGGCGTGGTAACCGCGTTTCAAAAACAGCAGCCGAATTTCCGCGAGCGTTATGCTCATGTCGCAAGTGTGCCTTGCTTTACGGCGTCGGCACGATACGAGTTGGAAATCAACGGCAAGAAACTTGTTGGCTCGGCGCAGCGTCGATTCGGCACAGTGCTTTTGCAGCACGGCTCGATTATGCTCACGCCGAAACACCGAAACTTGACGCGCTACCTTTCCACAACCGACGCAGCTGTCCTTGCAGGCATCCAACAAGACCTTGACGCAAAGACGATTTCCGTCTCCGAGGTATTGGGACGCACGCCGAGCTATAACGAGCTATGTATCGCCTTAAAAACCGGCTTTGAAACCGCATGGCAGTTACCGAGCGTTACGCTCTCGCCAACGGATGCCGCCGCACTGACGAAAAAAACATCGTCGTTGCATTTTGAACACTGAGCCACGCACCGTATTTTTGCCTCCCACTTCAATGCAGCATACGTCGGGCAATTAGCTCAGTTGGTTAGAGCGTTCGCTTCACACGCGAAAGGTCGCAGGTTCGAATCCTGCATTGCCCACTCCGACATATCCCAAGTTAGAAACCCCGTCTGAGTTGTAGCGTCTTGTCTGCCTTTGATGAACCGCCCTGTCTCCGCTCCAAGATTCGCTGATACGGCGCATTCGTCCGTTCTGCGCGTTAATTTTTTTACAAATCGTTTTGCGCGCTTCAAAAAAATTTTACTTTTGTATGCTCGCGTTGTGCGATTTTTGCAACCTGAACGCCGTAGAAACTTCAATGCGCCAGAGCGAACCCGTGCGGCTTGCCGCGATTGACTTGGGGACAAATTCCTTCCACATGATTATCGTCGAACTCTTGCCCGATATGAGTTTCACGATGATTGACCGCGCGAAGGATATGATTCGCATTGGCGACGGCAGCATCACCACCAAAACGCTTTCCAAAGAATCAATGGAGCAAGGCATTGAGACGTTGCTGCGTTTCCGCAAACTCGCTGAACAGCGCGGCGTCGAGCAAAGGCACATCATCGCCTTCGCTACCAGTGCGATTCGCGAAGCCATCAACGGCGTTGATTTTATGGATATGGTCTCTTCAAAAGTCGGCATTCGCACACGTGTTATTTCGGGCGAGGAAGAAGGACGATTGATTTACCTTGCGGTGCGACGCGCCATCAACATCGGCAAACAAAAAGCGTTGATGATGGATGTCGGCGGCGGCTCGGTCGAGTTTATGATTGGCGATGCTAAGTCGCTCTATTTCGTCGAGAGTAAGCCGCTCGGCGTGGCACGAATGTTCGAGCGGTTTATCTCAACCGATCCGCCAAGCGACAAAGAACTGCGCGACTTGGAAGCCCACTTTACCGAAGCATTGCGTCCGATTGCCCGCGCAGCCAAAGCCATTGGATTTGACCTTGCCATCGCCTCGTCTGGCACAGCGGAAAACATCGCCGCTATGATTCTGCGTGAAGAGCGCGGACAGGAATTTGAGACGCTCAACGGCAGCGCAATTTCGCGCAAAAGTTTTCTGCGGCTCTACGACAAACTCTTGCCGATGAAAGCCGCCGAGCGCCGCCTTATCGACGGCATTGACCCGAAACGCGCCGACATCATTGTCCCCGGACTCGTTTTGTTCGATGTGGCAATGCGGCAATTTGGCTTAAAGGAACTTGTCATTTCCGAATGGGCGCTCCGCGAAGGGATTGTGTTTGATTATCTCTCTCGACACTTTGACCACTTTCGCTCGCCCACCGACGCGCCCGACCTGCGCCGACGCAGCGTCATTGAACTTGCGCGACGATGCCAATACGACGAACCACGTTCCTTGCATATTGCCGACCTGTCGTTACAACTCTTTGACGGCTTGCATCCGCTTCACGAACTTCAAAAAGCGGAGCGCGAGCTTTTGGACTACGCCGCGATTCTGCATAACATCGGCTATTTCATTTCGCCGTCAGCGCATCACAAGCACAGCCAGTATATCATTCTTAACGCAGGCATGAAGGGGTTTAGTCCCGAAGAAATTCAAGTGATTGCTAATGTGGCGCGGTATCATCGGAAGTCGCCGCCGAAAGCGGAACACACATTGTTTCAGATGCTTTCACCGCGCCTAAAACATGTCGTTAGGGTTCTGGCAAGCATTTTGCGCGTTGCCAATGCGCTCGACCGCAGCCATCGACAAATCGTCAAGCGTGTAAAAGTCCAGCTTGCGCCGAAAAAAGTTGAACTTGCAATCTTCGCCGTCTCTGACCCGGAAATTGAAATTTGGGCGGCGGAGCAAATGAGCGATATGTTCGAGAGCGTCTTCGGTCGAAAACTCCTCATCACTGTCGACCCGCACGTTGATTAACGCTTCCAGCCAACTCTGGGTCAAGTGTTCCCGCAACCATCTCTTTTATGTATCTTGTAAGCCAATCATTTTTAAACTTCAATTGTTATGTCGTCTGCACTACCGCACGTCTATATCTCCGAGTTCAAGCATCATGTTGGCGAGCAAGTCAGGCTCAAAGGCTGGGTCTACAACATTCGCTCGTCGGGCAAATTGATGTTTCCCGAATTCCGCGACGGGTCGGGCATCGTTCAGGGCGTCGTCTCGAAAAAAGACGTCAGCGACAGCGTTTGGCAGCAATTTGAGACACTCACACAGGAAAGTTCGGTCATTGTAACAGGCACAATTTCCAAACACCCGAAGTTAGAGAATGTCTATGAACTCCACGTCAGCGATTTGGACATCATACACATCGCGCACGACTATCCGATTACGCCCAAAGAACACGGCGTTGAATTTCTGGCGGATAAACGTCATTTGTGGCTGCGCTCAAAGCGGCAGTGGGCGATTATGCGCGTGCGGCACGAGGTCATCAACGCCATTCGGGATTTTTTCAACCAACGCGATTTCACGCTCATCGATTCGCCCATCATCACGCCTAACGCCGTCGAAGGAACAACGACGCTCTTTGAGCTCGATTATTTTGATTTGGGCAAAGCCTATCTGACGCAATCGGGTCAATTGTATGGCGAAGCCTCCGCCATGGCGTTTGGAAAAGTCTATGTTTTCGGTCCAACCTTTCGCGCCGAGAAGTCCAAGACGCGCCGACACCTCACCGAGTTCTGGATGGTCGAGCCCGAAATGGCATATTACGACCTCGAGATGACCATGGCATTGGCGGAAGAATTCGTCGAGTATATTGTGCAGCGCGTCTTGGAAAAGCGCAAGGAAGAATTGACGGTGCTGGAGCGCGACCTAACAAAGCTCGAGAAAATCACGCGTCCGTTTCATCGCTTATCTTACACTGACGCGGTCGAGTGGCTCAATAAACACAACGTCAAGCTCATCAAGAAAGCGGCGGACGGTTCGGAGACGGAAATTGATTTTCCATGGGGCGAAGATTTCGGTGCGCCGCAGGAAGAAGCCTTGATGGCGCAGTTCGATAAGCCATGCATCATTCATCGCTATCCAGCAGAAGTCAAAGCCTTTTACATGAAGCGCGACCCCGAAAATCCAAAACTGGCATTGGCAATGGACATGCTGGCACCGGAAGGCGCAGGCGAAATCATCGGCGGCTCGCAGCGTGAGGACAGTTACGAAGCCTTGCTGGAACGACTGCGCGAACACAACTTGCCCCAAGAGCCGTTTGAGTGGTATTTGGATTTGCGCCGATACGGCAGCGTGCCGCACTCTGGCTTTGGCTTGGGCTTGGAGCGCACGGTCAAGTGGATTTGCGGACTGGAACATATCCGCGAAACGTCGCCATACCCGCGCATGATTTACCGCAATACGCCGTAACGCCGCCTGGCGGTTTTCATCGTGGTTGAATTCTCATGTCGGAGACAGCAAACGAGATGTCAGCAAATGCCTGCACCTCTACCCGTTCGCTCGAGTTGAGCATTAGCTTTTCCGCGAAGTCGTTTTCTTTGGGGGAGCGATAGACTTCGAGTTGTTTGGATAGTAAGTTCAAAATCCAGACTTCGGGAATGTTGTGCCGTGCGTAAAGCGGGAGCTTGGTGCGACGGTCGTAGAGCAATGATGTATCGGCGACTTCCACGACCAGCAATACATCGGCGGGCGTCGGTTTGCCTGAAAAGTAATCGTCCTCGCGCCACTTCAAAACCGCGATGTCTGGCTCCGGCTCTGAATACGCATTGAGTGGCAACGGACTCTGGATAGCGACATTGGCTCTGCGACCAAACTGTTCAATAAACAGTCTTGCCATGCGCATCACATGAGAAAAATGCGGCGCTTCCATTGCTGCCATAGCGATGAGTTCTCCCTCAATGAGTTCAAGATGTTCGTTTTCGCCAAAGATACCGGCACGGTACATTGCGTAGTATTCGTCGACCGAGATTTTTCGGCGCGTCACCGGCGGCTCAATAATAACGGCAGTTTCCATAGCGGACACGGGTTGTTTGATAAAACAGATGCCAACGATAACAAAACTTGTTGATGAAAAAAACTCATGCGTGTATTGCTTTTTCAGACAGAGGAACGCAGTTGTTTTCCTTTACAGTTTTTTAACTTTCTAAGTTGCGCATTTCTTTGCACATTATTGGTTGCATCTGTTTAAATCTCAGAAGAAACGCAGCACTATGCCGACCGACCTTGCGCCGCTCTCATCGCCCAATGCCGAGCGTCAGCGACGATACGGCGAGTTGGCAATCTACCCTGTCGTCTTTCTGGCGCTTATCATTTGCGTTTTTCTCCTGAACCTTGTGCTTGCAGCGCAAAGTCAGCGCGACGCGGAGCATGTCTTTTGTGCGATTCAGCAGCAGAAAGCGTGGGTCGGCACGCGGCGTGGCGTTGAGGAGGCACAAATCAGCACATCTATCTCGGCAGCGTCTCAGCCTGCTATTGCTGCATTTACGAACTCGTTTCGTATGCTCGACCGCATTACCACGGCGTTTTACAACGGCGACACGGTCAGTTTGGACGGACATGTCTATCGGCTCGACGGCGCCGAAGATGCTCGCACTCGAAAATCCATTCACGAATTGTATCGTATTTTGATTGAAGGGCGCAGCATTTTTGACTCCCGCTCTGCACCCGCCGAAATCAGCGAGGGGCTCAATCGCGCGTTGGAATTTGTCTTGACGCAAGACGCTGCCGCAATGAGCGCGAGTCAGGCATTCATTCTTGCGCTTGGCGAACTTTCACAGGAGCGAACTGCGCGACTGCAAACATTTCAAGTCATTTCTCTGGCACTCAGCGCGGCAACATTTATTGCAATGGTGGTTCGGGTGGTCTATAAGTTGCGCAAACAAGATAAAATCATTGATGAACGCACCGACGAACTCATCGCACAGCGCGATATGTTAGAGCGGGAAAAAGCCCACATCGAGCGGCTGGTCAAAGATTTGCAAACCACACAATCGCAGTTGATACAGGCGGAGAAAATGTCCTCACTTGGACAAATGGTGGCTGGCTTAGCGCACGAGGTTAATTCGCCGCTGGGCTTCGTGCGCAATAACATTGAGCTATTTCAGCGCAACTACGGCATTCTCTCCTCTGCCTTGCGGGAACACGATACGCTGCGCGACTATCTTGAGCGCGGCTCATTGGAACAACTTGAGCCACAGGTCGATCTGGCGAAATCTTCCATGAGCCTGATTGAAGAATACGACCTTATCGGCTCAACGTCGCAACTGGTTTCCGATTCGCTCGCGGGCATTGACCGTATTCAAGAACTGGTCATCAACTTGAAAAACTTTTCGCGGCTCGATGAAGCAACCGCAAAATTTGCTGACATCAACGACGGCATTGACGCGGCACTCGTGATTGCCGATAATGTCATCAAACACAAAGCAACCGTGCAAAAGCGTTACGGCGACGGCGTGCGGGCGCAGTGTTATCCCGCGCAGCTTAATCAAGTGTTTCTTAATTTGCTGACCAATGCGGCTCAGGCGATTCCCGATGGACGGCGCGGCACGATTACAATTACGACAGAGAAACTTGATGAGCATGTTATCATCACGATTGCCGACGATGGCGCGGGCATTGCACCCGAACATCTGAACAAGATTTTCGAACCGTTCTTCACGACAAAGCCCGTCGGTCAGGGAACGGGACTTGGGCTCTCGATTGTCTATAAGATTATTGAGAATCATAACGGCGTTATCAGCGTGCAAAGCACGCTCGGCAAAGGCACTGAATTCACTATTCGGATTCCTGTTCAACGCCGCTTGAAAACCGATTTATTCGTTACATAACCGATTCACCATTACAACACACAACAGCCTGTTAATCACCAAACAAAATGAAAGAAAAATCGCATGTCTTGGTCGTCGATGACGAACCGATGATACTTAATTCGCTTCGCAACTTATTGATGCTTGAATACACTGTGCATAGCGCCGAGAGAGGCTCCGAGGCGCTGCGGTTGCTCTCTGAATACCCGATTAAGGTGTTGATGACCGACCAACGCATGCCCGAAATGCTGGGGCATGAAATTTTGCGCGAGGCAAAGAAACTCAGCCCGAATACGATTCGGGTCTTGCTGACCGGCTACTCCGACTTGGAGGCAATTATGAATTCCGTCAATGCCGGCGAGGTGTTTCGCTATATCAATAAGCCATGGCGAGCTGATACCATTTTGAGCGTGTTTCGTTTGGGCGTTAAACTTTACGATGAAATCTCCACGCTCGCCGTCGCGGGCAAAACAAACGACGCAACGCACCCTCGAAGCGTTCATATTGAAGTTGAAGAAAAGCATCTGGGCGTGATGTTCGTCGGCTATGAAAATTCAGAGGTTCAGGGCTTAGCCAAGCAATACGGAAATCGTTACGACATTTCGCTCGCTGGCAATACCGATGATGCGCTCAAAGAGATTGTCAAAAAGCCAATTTCGGTGATTGTTAGCGATGTTCGTTTTGATGATGAAGACGCGATTTCATTTCTCAATACGATTCGTGCAGAATACCCGCATATCGTTACCGTGATTCTCACGGAAGTTGTCGATGCCGAGCTTGCGATTCGTTCCATCAACGAACTCAATGTGTTCCGCTACCTTGTTAAACCTGTGGAAACATCGGAGTTCGGCGATATTTTGAAGGAGGCATCTCTGAAAAGTTCGCTCTTTAAATCGACGCCGCGCTTAAACATTCATGAAACGGCGATGCAAGCGGCGCGTTCAAAGAGCATTGAAGAAAGCACCATGCGCCTGAAACTCCGCGCCGCGCAAGCCATGCTGCTCAAAGGCGAAAACAAAGATAAGTCGTAAGTCTCGCCGCATAAAATCGACATCGAAGTTTGCTGTTTGGCATCTTATACCAATATGACTTCAAGAGATGCAGGTTTTCAGAAGTGTCATACGGACGAAAGTCGGTATCCATCTGTCAACGCTCGTAAAGACATGGATTCCGGCTTTCGCCGGAATGACAATGGTCGTTCTCAAATAAAATCTACGCCTTTTCAAATGATATTGGTATTATACCAACATGATTAGAAGAGATGTATGTTTTACAAAGATGTCATTGCGAGCGTAGCGAAGCAATCCATAAACCCTTGTCAATACAAGTAAAGATGGATTGCCGCGTCGCTGCGCTCCTCGCAATGACCGAACAATGTTACCTTCTTCAAGTTATTTTGGTATTACTTCACCAAAAACATTTTCTTCGTTTGTATGAACGTGCCGGCTTGTAACCGATAGAAGTATGTTCCGCTCGATAAATTCGCGGCACTGAACCGCGCCTCGTAACTGCCCGCCGCCCGCGCCTCATTGACCAATGTTTCCACCACGCGACCAAGCATATCGTAGATTTGCAACTTCACGACTGCGCTCTGGGGCAAATCGTAGCCAATGACAGTGCTGGGGTTGAACGGATTGGGATAGTTCTGCGCGAGTGCAAATTCCGTCGGAATCTTTTTAACGGTCTCCAAAGCTGCGCCGTTTGCCGACATCGAGAGTAAATCTTCCGACGATGCGCTTCGCAAACCCGCATCAATTTTCGCGCGAAACCGCGAGCCTGCCTGCGCGTGAAAGCCCGCTTTGAGCCGAATGATGTTGCCCGCCGTAAAATTCGCCTCTGCATTCGGTAATATCAGAAAGTAATTTCTTGGTCCCGCTTCCGACGCCGTAATGCTGTTCCGAGCCGACACGTTCAACGGACCGTCTTCGGGATATATCACCCGTTGTGTCAGCACCACATCGGTCGGTTGCCCAAAACTTTGGTTGTGCATCAGCACACGGCTCATTGCGGCGATAACCGCGAGCCGTGTGATCATTTTTATCGTTTTCATCGTCGTTTGGGTTTTAGAGTTAAGTTTTTTCGTAGACTCCAAGAATGTTCATTCTGAAACTGTGAAGAAATTTCGGCATCGTTAAAATATGCCATGCTAAGAACAACAAAAACACAGGCTTTCTCGTGCTGTTCAAATCTGAAATGAATATCAATTGTTTCAATTTTAATCCGTCTATTCCTCTCTGAAATTGAGCAGGCGAATTAAGTTGATGATATGTCTTAAACACGTCGTCGTCAGATACTTTGAACAACTTTTGAATCAATGTGTTTTTTATCGCAAACGGAATCAGTCGTGCAGTGAAAATAAACGGGCAACGCAAATTCGTCGTCAGCACAACGACTTCGCCGCCTTTTTTCAACACTCTAACGATGTCGGCGAAATCTTCTGAAATGCTCGGCAAATGCTCCACGACGAAACGTAGCGTAACCAAATCGGCGGAGTTATCCTCAAACGGCAACTTTTTCAAATCCGCCTTCACAAACGGCGCGGTTGTTTGTTCGGGTGTTTCCACATCGACACCAACGGCGTATTTATTTTTGCCGCCAAATCCTTCCACCATAATGTTGTTCCCGCAACCTGCGTCAACCCAAGTCGTTTCGGCGTTCATTTTGCTTAGAATTATCTCGTTGAATACTTCCCAACGATGTTTGAACGTCGGGTCAACTCGACGAATTATTCTATCCGCCCATTCTTTATTTTCCACAGTGCTTTATTTTTTCCGTAGTCGTTTGTTTTCTTGCTTGGGTTTGTTTACTTCGCTGTTCAACTCAATCACATAGAGCGTAAGCTCTTCAATTTTCATCAAAAGTTTGGCGTGCATTTCTCCAACAGCTACGCCCTTTTCTGCGACTTCCTTTTCCGACGGAATGTCGGGCAGATGCTTGTTTGCTTTGATAAACGCTTCCACTTCCGAGAGCGGGCGCAATTTATAATCATCTTTGAATACAAAATCAGACCACGACGGAACAACGACGACTTCGGTTGCGCCAACAACTCCGTTCACCGCAAGTTTGTAATCATTTCTCGGATTCAGTCCAATGCCAACGTTACCATTTGCTTTGCCGAAAGCCATAACTTGATAGTTCCAAACTCCTGCTTCCCTGTCATGAAACATAAAACGAGGATTATTGTCACCATCAACTTGTATCAAGAAGTTGATCTTTGGATGAGATAACTCCATCATTGTTCTATTACTAACAGTAGAACCAGTAGCTTCTATTTTTAATAACGCATCCGGTATCGAGTTAATAATGTGCAATTTATGAGTTGGATTTGTTGTTCCAATTCCAACATTGCCACCCGCATTATTGTAGATACTGTTACCGCTCAATGTCCAGTAGTTCGGCGTAGGTGTGCCGCCGCCGCTTGGAATGAGTTGCGTCGAGAGCGTGCCTGCTGCGTCCGCGACGACCATGCGTGTGCCGTCGCCGACTAAGGTCGGCATGGTAATTCTGCCGTTATCGACATTCATTCGCATACCCCAGCCGTAGCCGCTGCCAAAGAATCCTAAGTGGGTATCGTCATACATTCCGACAAAGGAGCGGTCGGTGCCTGCGCTGTTGGTATACCAAAAGCCCGCTGTCAGCCCATTGGCGGAGCGTACGCGCGAGCGTCCGGAGATGTCGAGAATATAGGCAGGATTTGAATTGCCAATGCCGACGTTGCCGTTGGCAAGCATTGTCATCTTTGTCTGGTCATAATTAATCCACGCAAATAACGGTCGCGTTTGTGCAACACCGTCGGCGCGATTTGCCGTAAAGTTCACGATTGGATTTGTGCCATTATCTTGGCTCGCAGGTATATCGCCTCCCAAGTAAAGAACCTGACGATTGTCGTTACCTCTATAGGCTCTGAGATGCGGGACGAATTGTCCGTTGGACGACGTGCTATTCTCGATAACAAAAAAATCATTCGGCGCATCGTTGACCTTCAAGGTCAAAAGTTTCTCAATGCCGGAGGAAGCAGGCGAAGTTACATCTAAACTTGCTTGCGGCGTCGTTGTCCCGATATTTTACCTTGGAACAACGCCATAAGTAAAATAACGCCCAAAAACAGGTTAAATCTTTTCATAATCTTTATCTCCTTCACTCGTCGTGGGACGAGCGGTTTTGGTTTGGGTAACAATTGATGAGATAAAGGTGCAAATAAAGACGAATTTTTGGAAAGCAAAGTTTAGGTTTTTATGAAAATAGGGGGGAGGTAAGTTGTTTGTTTTTCAATACTTACGGCATCAACCGTTCAAATCGACTTTGGTGATTTATAATTTCGTTCCGGCAAAGTATAAATTGCGCGGTTACGCTGTCTCTACACCCTTGTCATCATTGGGTTCTTCAGCATTTGCATCGGCGGCGTCCTCGTTCAGATTGCGCGCTTGGTCGAAGTGTCGGCGCACGGTTTCGGCGACTTTTCTCCCCACGACTTTTTCCAATTGTTCCATTGAAGCTGCCTTCACTTGCGCGACCGACCCAAATTCTTTGAGCAACTTTTCCGCTTTGGTTTTTCCGACGCCGTTGATGTCCGTCAGCTCGGTTTGCAGTGTGCGTTTGTCGCGCAGTTGCCGGTGAAATGTAATCGCAAATCGATGCGCTTCGTCGCGCACCTGTTGAAGCAGTTTCAACGACGACGATGTTTTCGGCAAATTATGCGGCAGCGATTCATTCGGGAAAAAAACTTCTTCCAGCCGCTTGGCAAGTCCAATCACGGGCGTGGTGATGCCGAGTTTTTTGAGCACGTCGTGCGCTGCTGAGAGCTGACCTTTGCCGCCGTCGACGACGATTAAATCGGGCATCGGCAGTTCTTCGGAGAGCGAACCGCTGTATCGCCGTTCAATCACTTCCGCCATCGATGCGAAGTCGTCGATGCCCTCGACGGTTTTGATTTTAAATTTTCGATAATCGGATTTTTTCGGCTTGCCATCGACGAAGCAGACCATTGACGACACGGTTTCCGACCCTTGAAAGTGCGAGTTGTCGAAACACTCGATACGGCGTGGCGGCTTCGGCAAGCGCAGGTCGCGCTCTAATGAATGAACGCTGCGCGGAATCGCTAAGGCTTCCCCGCGTTTTTGTTTTTGCAACAGAAATTCATTGAGCAAATGCACTGCGTTAGCTTCGCACATTGAGACGAGTTTCGCCTTGTCGCCGATTTGCGGCACAATGAGTTGAACTTTTTTTGTCTCGCCCTGCTCCGCTACACGCTTGCGCAATAAGGCTTCGACAGCATCTTGATTGGCAGGGGCGACTTGCGTGAAGATTTCGTCGGGCAGGACATCGGTCGTCTCGAGATAGTATTTTTCAAGAAAACGCGATGTGAGTTCCGCCTGCGGTTCGTCCTCGACATTTGAAAAATAATAGTGGCGTGAGCCGATGAGTTTTCCGTCGCGCACGTTGAAGGCGACGCCGCATGCCTCATCGCCTTGCGCGGCAATGGCGAACACGTCGCGGTCGATGTCGTCGGTCGACATCACTTTTTGTTTGGCAGAGTAGCGTTCAAGTGCATCGAGTTGCTTTTTCAGCAGTGCGGCCTGCTCGAACTTCATCTCCCGCGCATACGCTTTCATACGGGCTTCAATCGAGCGCGCCACATCGCGCGTTTTTCCCGATAAGAGCTTCTTGATTTCGCCAATCATCGCGTCGTAATCGCCCTCTGTTTGCAGGGCTTCGCACGGACCTTGACACTTTTTGATGTGGTAATCCAAACAGACTTTAAATTTTTTCGCCTCGATGTTCTCCTCCGTCAATTTGAGCGAACAACTGCGGACTTGGAAAATTTCTCCGATCGCGTCGAGCAACATGCGCATTTGTTTCGATTCAGTGTAGGGACCGAAATACTTCGAGCCGTCGCGCCGCACTGTTCGTGTTGGAAAGATGCGCGGGAAGCGTTCATTGGTAATGACGATGTAGGGATAGGTTTTGTCGTCGCGCAAGTTGATGTTGTAGCGCGGCTTTAGTTGCTTGATGAGATTGTTCTCTAAAATCAGCGCCTCGACTTCGGAGCTTGTCAAAATCAGTTCCACATCGGCGATTTTGCTGACCAAGAGGCGCGTTTTACCGCTATGCTCCGAGAGATTTCGAAAATAGGATTGCACACGGGAGCGTAGATTCTTCGCCTTGCCGACGTAAATCACGCGCCCGTCCTTGTCTTTGAATTGATACACACCACTCGATGTCGGCAGATTCTCGAGCTTCGTCCCAAGTGAGCTTTCAGGCACATCGTGCTGAGACTCGCGCATCTCTACTGGTTCAATAGCGTCTATGTCGCGCTGAACATCTGACATAAATTAAAGCGTTAGGTCTTATGAATCTTAGGAACACACATAGGCTCTTATCAAGAGGCAACACCACCCATGCGAATACATGATGCGTTATCAATTCAAAACGCTGCTCGCCTGAGACGTTTTTTTACTGCGTTCTATGGGCGTTAATCACCTTCCTCTGACGAATCCACGAGGCGCGTGGCTTCAAATGGCAAGGATTTTCCTGCTTTTGTCCATGTTCCTTGAATCAACTGAGCAGTGGCAAAAGTGCCTTTGAATGTCTCGCTGACAGCACCCGTCTCGTCGAGCACCTCCATTGTGAAATTGCCGTCTTTATCAATTTTGCCGCGCAACGCAATTTCCGAGCCGACGGATTCATAAAAATAGCTGCCGAACAACGCATCGCCGTTACGCGTCAATTTCATCACAATTCTGAACTTACCGCCAATCGCCCCTTCAAAGCGCTCGAGCTCAAATGATTCTTCAATTGTTGGCAAATCGCTCTTCCAAACAAATGTTCCCGATGAATTGATGAAGCCAATGGTTTTATCTTGTCTGGCGCGCGCTAAGCCGTTCGAAAACGCATACACGGTGTCAAACATGGGTTGAATGACGTATTTTCCGCTTTTGTCAATGAATCCCCACTTCTCGCCGAACTTGACAGGCGCGTAGCCTTCGTTGAACTCAAACGCGCGCTGGAATTGTGGATTGATGGCGAACTTGCCCGACTTATCGATAAAGCCATATTGATAGCCTTCTTTGGCGTAGTATCCAATCCATGCCAAGCCGTCTTTGAAATTGCTGACGCGAAAATACTCTGGCTTAATTGCGACTTGACCTTTGGCGTCTATGAACTGCAGTTTTCCCTTGTCGGCAGGATTCGGGCTGACCACCGCAGCAAGTCCTTCCGAAAAATTCCGCGCTGATGAAAACGTTGCCGGAATCACCATCGCGCCGGCTTTGTCAAGATAGCCGTATTTTGTGCCGGATTTCACCAACGCCAATCCTTCCGCAAAATCGTTTGCCGCATCATATACCGCCGTGCCGATTAGTTCGCCGCGCTTATTGATGAATCCCCATTTTTTATCTTTGACTTTTGCCATTCCCTCGACGAAATCGCCTGCTGCTTCAAATTTCGGTTCAATAACGACCTTTCCGGTTTTATCAATGAATCCCCATTTGCCTTTATCGCGCACCGCAGCCAGCCCTTCTGAAAAATCTCGTCCCGCTTCGAATTGTGGATTGATTTCATATTTGCCGTCTTTATTGACGTAGCCAGTTTTGTAGCCGAGTTTCACTCGCGCCAGTTCCTCTTTGAAGTCGCTGGCGCCGTCAAATTGCGGATTGATGGCGATTTGCCCAGCTTCATTGATGAAGCCGTATTTGCCGCTTGCTCTAAAGCGCGCCAACCCTTCTGAGAGCGCTCCTGCCTCTTCATACATCGCAGACGCTACCACTTTTCCCGACTTATCAATAAAGCCGTATTTGCCAGTTTCTTTGATTACGAACAACCCACCGCTTTGCGTGGTTATCGGCGTCGATGGTTCTTTTTTGTCCGCATCGGTTGCGTTTGACCTGCCGTCGTCGGCTTTTGACATTTCCTTTGCAGACTCTTTGGTCGCGTCCTTTTTCCCGCCGCATGCCGTGAGCGCGAGCAGGGAAAAAACGAGCGCTAACAATGCCAATTGGGTAGAAATATGTTTTTTCATAGCTGTGTTTGGCTTAATTGATGAGTAGAAGTAGCCTCAATCACATTACGGCGCGTTGAGTTTGATTTTGATAATCACGTTGGTCAGAATCGGCAACCCACTTTTGAGCTGCGGCTTGAAGTTGCCGACGCGCTGCAAGGCGCGTTTCATATCCGCTGCCAAGACGCCGTCGGGAAACCTCGGGAAATAGACATACATCAGTTCGCCGAATCGGTCGACCATAATTTCGCCTGTGATAACGCCGTGAACGTTGTGAAACTCCGCCACGCGCAACACGCGATAAGCAATCTCGGCTTGTTTATCTTCTACACTCACATCTTGTTTGAGCGCGTCACGCAGTTTTTCGTATTCAATTTCTTTTTCTTTCAGCGCGATTTCCAACTCTTTAATTTCTTCTTTCAAGTTTCGCAATTCGGCTTCCGCCGCGTTGATTTGGTTCTGAACTTCTTGCCGCTCAGCATCAAAAAATGCTTGCTTTTCGGCTTCCGCCAACTGCTCAATGCGTTCGCTGATGTATTTCAACCGCTCTAAAATTCTGGCATATCGGTCAATCAGGCGCTCCCGTTCTCGTAGCGCCGCCTCAATGGCAATGAGCAGCGCATCGTCGGGCAAGAGTTCCGCTTGCAAGGGTTTTGCACGGACTTCGCGCACCCACTCGGCACTCGCTAATACATTTTCCGTTTTTACCGCGTCGGTAGCGACGACTTGTTCGTCTCGTGCTTTTTTGACAAGGGCAAGCAGGGCTTCTTCGGCTCGACGCTCCGCAGCTTTGGTCTGTTGCTGCGCCGAGAGCAGCACCTCTTGCAGCATCGCGTTTTGTTTCGCTGCCGCCGCCGTCAAGTCTATTGCCTCCGACGGCTCTTTGTAGTTTTGCAATAACCGTTGTTTGATAATCTCCGACTTACCGTTATCAGCAAGGTCGGTTTCAGCGACAACCAGCTGCTCTTTGGAAGATTGAACGGAGAGTGTCTGCGCTGTTTTCTTCACGGCAGCAAACATAATATCGCGCTGAAACGGAGAGACAAGTTGCAAATCGACTTGATGGATGTTGTTGTTAATGACGGCAAGTTGCGCCGAGGCACGCGGCAGTCCGCGTTTGTGCGCTTCAATCGTGTATAGTCCTGCGGGAATGCTCTCAACGGCAAAACCGCCTGTCGGACTCGACAGAATCATCATGGTTTTGTTGCCACTGATGATAAAGACTTTCACTGACGGAATTGGACTTCCCAGTTCATTTGTTATTTTCCCGACGATTCGCCCTTGTGCGTAAGCGGCAACGCTGAAACACCACTCGCTCATCATCGCCAAAATCAATACAATTATTGCGTTGCGCGGTATTAACATCGCCGAGTTTTCATAAGTCGTTTTCAACATTCTTAACTTAATATCCAGCGTCGATTTCCGCGTTTTTTGGAAAAGCGTTCAAATATGGCTCACAAACGGGTTGCTTGCAAATTTACATATCGTGAGGTTTTTCTTGTGCTTTCAGCGACCGTTGCCGCTCTTTTCTTGCACAACGCATCAGCCTATGCGCAGAGTTTACCGCTTTCTTTTGAGCGTCTTTCACTTGATAATGGCCTCTCGCAAACCACTGTCTTGTGTCTTGCACAAGATAAAAACGGTTTTATATGGCTCGGCACGGAAGACGGTCTCAATCGCTACGACGGCTATTCGTTCAAAGTTTTCAAGCATAACCCGAAACAATCTGGCAGCCTAAGTAACAGCCTCGTCAGAGCCTTACACTGCGGACAAGATGGAACACTCTGGATTGGTACACTGGGCGGCGGTCTTAACCGATTCAAT